>NZ_JQCR01000003.1:1308420-1962630 GCF_000757885.1 Paenibacillus wynnii
GGTTTATTCCGGACCGATGTCGGCTGAAGTTCGGCTACTGAATTATCATCCTCATCACCAATACCTGCTAATGCACTCCATACCGACTGGGCATCTCGATAGCGATCTTCTGGATGGTGACGAAGCAAACGCTGAATCACAGGGATTAGTTTTGTCGGAACACTGCCGTTCAAATGACGATCCATTCCACTCTGCCATTGACTATATCTACCCCCTGTTGCCATATAGAGTAATAGAGCACCCAGTCCATACAAATCAGACAACGGTCCACTCTGCCCTCCTCCGTATTGCTCCGGGGCGGCAAAACCAACAGTACCCAGCTTCTCTGTATCCTCTGTTCCACCGTTTCTATAGCTGCGGGCAATGCCGAAGTCAATCAGCATTAATTCGTTTTGTGCAGTAATCATAATATTGGATGGCTTCAGATCACGATATACAATAGGCGGATTATGACCGTGTAAATATTGCAAAACTTCTAGCAGCTGCCTGGCAAACCCTAAAATCATTGTACCCGACATCACTCCTGCTTTTGAACTCATGTAACTTCCCAGAGTTATACCTTCGATGTAATCCATCACCAGGTAAGAATAGCCTTCATTGTCCGGAGGGTAAAAATCAACAATCCGCGGCAATCTGCGGTGGTTCAATGAAATTAACAGCTCAGCCTCAGCCTGCAAACTGCCGTAGGTCAGTCCCGTGGTAACACATTCTTTAATCGCCCATTTCTTTCCCGGCAGGCGTAAATCTTCAGCCAAATGAACATGACTCATACCCCCGGAGCCGATAATCTGTGTAATGGCATAACGTCCATCCCATATTTTTCCGGCTGAAAGTTTAGATTGATAACGCATTCCATTCTCCTCCTTCTATTTAAGTTGAACTTAAGATATTGACTTAAGGCTCAGACGTCACTACCGTGAAGATTTGGACTTCCGGCCGCTGTTGTATCCAAATTTCCCTATCGTTCCTTTTCGCTTTTTGTTATTTTCTTTTGTTCAACTTATAACATAAAAAAAAGAAAGCATCCGTTCAATGCTCCGGTTTTTACCGGTCATTGTAAACGGGATGCTTTCCCTGTTTTTTACATTATAGTGTTGCTGTTTATTTAGTATTTTATCATATACAGCGTGATTTCATCTCGATTATGGAACAATTGCTTGGCTCGTTGGATCTGCATCCGCTCCGCTTCGAAGATCTCAATAATCTCCTTGATCATGGCTAGCGGTTTCTTGTGCATCAGCTTCACAGTTACCACAGCTGTTCCTCCCGGAACAAGACTGTGTAGTAAACCTGTAACCATTTTCGCCATCAGCTTAGGGCTCCAGCTCATATCACAGACAATGACATCAAACTCATTTTCGCGGAATTTGAGCTCATTGGCGTTCTTCCGCAAGATCTTAAGTCCTGGATAATTCTTAAGCGACTCATGCATGTGGGCCGGATCCACTGCTGTCACCTGTACCCCATGCTCCAGCAAAAATGAAGTCCACCCACCCGGTGCAGCCCCAATATCCAGTCCCCGTCGGAAGCTGTTGAAGGGAATACCAAACTCTTTTTCCGCTTCGATAAGCTTGAACTTGGCTCTGGAAATTTGACTTTCCTCCTTGCGGAAGCGGATAGCCCCTCCGTTCCAACTGGACAGGTTCTCTTCCGGACGGCATACACCTGCATACAGTGCATCATCATCGGCGTAAACTGAAATTACCCAAGCGGGTTCATGCACAGAGAATTCGGCCCCAAGACCTTTTACTTCCTCCTGCAGCCACTCCCTTAGTTCTCCGGGGCTTTCTTGCCAGAATGAATTCCCACCCTTACGGACATGCAGTGCAATAGTTTGTCCTTGAAGATGACTCAGACTATTTAAATAGGTTGCCAACCGTCCTAGTGCAGGTAATCCAGCTTCATCCTGGAACTGAACAGGTTGAATGTGGCGCAGAAAGATAGGCAGATTATTCAAAAGAAGTTGTGTGACCTCTTCCGGTTCGACTTGCAGCGTAGCTAAGAATATCTCACCCGGCACCAACAGCGTGCTTTTTACTGCGCCGAACAGACGGCGAAGTTCCTCTTGAGCAAAGGGTGCAAAACCGTGATTAGCCGTACATATATAACGTGAACTAACCGGTTCTTCCGCTTGGGGAGTTTGCCCCTCAGGGTCTTCAATGAAATCGTTCAAATGGTTGAGCCTCCAGATCTTATTTTAATCCAAGGCCGACCTCCGTCCCATTCAACATCAATAGGAATATCGTAGGTAGCCATAAGCATTTCCTTAGTTAATACATCTTCCTTGCGGCCGGAGCCCGCCAGCTTACCTCCGCGAATAAGAGCAACATGTGTGAACAGTGGAACAATTTCCTCGACATGATGGGTGACATAGACAACCGCAATGTTTCGCTGACGCAGCCTATCCACTTCTGCCAGCATTTTTTCCCGTTCATACAAGTCAAGACCTGCACAAGGCTCGTCCAAGATGAGAAGCTTGGGATCAGCCATTAAGCAACGAGCCAACATCGCTTTTTTGCGTTCACCCTGCGATAAAGTTCCCAGCGGTTGAAAGGCCAGTGATCCTAGATTCATTTCCTCCAACAGTTCAATTGCTCGCTCTTTCACGGTACTCGGGATGGTCTGATAGAACCGTAAATAAGCGTACGCCCCTGTCGCTACAACTTCCCATACCGGGTCTGAAAGTGACAGCTTCTCCATCAAGTTCGGGCTGATATAACCGATTTCCTTACGGACCTCACGCACATCACATTGTCCGTATTTATAGCCAAGTACCTCTATTGATCCCTTGCTGGGAAAAAGATACCCTGTCATCATCTCCAGTAAGGTAGTTTTACCGGAGCCATTACGACCGAGAATCACCCAATTCTCACCGGGTCCGATCTCAAGTGAAACGTCATCGAGAATTAGACTTTCTTCCCTGCGAAGGGTAAGATGCTGTAATGAAATCATTTATGAGGTCACACTCCTTATGTACTCCAGCACTCTTTCTACAGAAACCATCGCATAATAAATATCCGGGTCTGTGTTTCGGTCCGCAGAAGCTACCATTAACGCAGGCACACTGGAAATACGATATTGGGCTACTAAACCGGGCATCATATTAACATTAGCGGAAGCCACGATAAGGTCGGGCGGCAGCATATGTTCCGCAACCTCCAACATTCGCCGAGCTGCATTGCAGGTTCCACAAAGAGGTGTATAGAAAAACACTGCCAACGGTCTGCCTTCCTGTTCCAAAATCTCCAGAAGCTGTACTTCCTTCATATCCTTCATTCGTTGGAGTCACCAGAAGCTATAGCCAGCAGCTTGTCTTGTGGCATAGGTCCGTTGTGAATAAGCATCCCTTCGGGTTTGGCGGCGTAGAGCATCTCGTACATCTCTTTCCTGCCCCATAGGCTCGAGGTATGAAAATAAACTTCTTGCGGGAATAGTCCTTCCAGTACGATAAGCCTTGCTACTTCGCTTCCAGTATCGTCAACAGGTCCCATATCATGGTCGAGTGACAGAACTCCAACCTCATAATTACGCAGTAGCAACAGACACTCCTCCGTAGTGCGAGCCAGCATGAACCCTTGCGGTACCTTTCTAAAGTCATCCATATAGACATTAATCATGATCCTAACCTCCGATCAATCAATACCAGGAATTCACGGTATCCATTTCGTTCCGATAAGTTCCATCCGCTCCTGTTTCGGTCTCCATAACCATTATTTCAGGACAAAGCTGTTCTGCGGTCAACAGACTTCTCAATCCCTCATTACCAATATAGCCCTTACCAATTACTGCATGGCGATCCCGCCCAGAGGCAAACGGATGCAATGAATCATTCAAATGAACAGCCTCAAGATCATCCCAGTAGCCCAGCGCCTGCCCCCGTTTAATTAACTCCCCGGTGTCTGATGGATTCCAAATCCCTGCGGCAAATGCATGACAAGTATCGAAACAAAATCCGATTTTTTCAGGATAACGGCTAAGCTCACGCACCTTTACCAGTTCTTCCAGAGTTGTTCCTGTCGATCCGCTAGTGCCAGCTTGATTCTCGATGAGCAGCTTCGCTCGGCCTTCCCAGGAATCTAACGTTTCATTCATACATTGTATAATATTTTGATACCCTTGTAACGGCTCAGTACCCTGAAAATGTCCAAAATGAACCACAATTCCAAGTGAACCGCACGCTTCCGCAATCTCAAGATCATTCCTTAGTGATAATACGGTGATAGATCGGCCATTACTATTCGCCCCCATATTGGTTGGATAAGGGGTGTGAGCAATAGACTTCAACCCCTTCTCCCGGCAAAAAACTGCACAATCCTCTGCATCCCGCCTATTCACAGGTTTGATTTTTAAGCTTCGGGGATTCTTAGGGAAATATTGAAAGCCTGTCGCACCGCTCTCCCAGGCAAATCGGGCTGCTTTCCCGAAACCACCGCGGATGCTGACATGACTTCCGATTGCAGGTTTACTGTTCATGTTGGCAGTCAGGGCAATAGAACACTTTACGCCCAGACAGCTCTACTTTAACAATGGTTCCCCCACCACGAAGGCAAGGTTCGCCTTCCCTGTCATACACTTTGCATTGATCATTGTACGCACCAGTCACCGTATCACCCGTCATAAAGGGGATTTCCATATATCCGCCAGTATCGGTAGCTTCTGTTAGAACCTTACGAACTGCCTCATACAGACGGGCGATAGAGTCCTTCGTCAATGTCTGAATTAGTACCGTCGGCAACAGTTTGGCCTCATAGGCAATTTCATCCGCATAACAATTACCGATACCTGCAAACACATGTTGATTCACGAGTGTTGTCTTAAGCGCCCCGCGTCTTTTTTTCAGCAATTCCTCAAAGCGTTCCAAAGTCATCCGGCGATCCAGCAGTTCAGGTCCCAGCTTACCCATTAGTGCTTCGCCTTCCTTGACGGATACCAGATGCAAATATCCAAGACGCAGCCCAATGAAATACAAAATATGATCCCCGAAGGCCAGCTCCACCTGCGTGCTGCGTTCCGGTCTTTCCTCCTCCGTTCCATAGAACAGCATTCCGCCCAGCATCAGATGCAGCAAGAGACGTCGGCCATCGTACAGATGGAACAAAATATATTTGGCTCTCCGTTCAACAAAGACCACCCGTGCTCCGAGCAACGCCTCGGCAAAGACGTTCGTTTCTACATTGATGGTTTTCTCTCGGTTCACGGTTACTCCCGTAATTGGCACATTTATAATATGCTGGCTCAGCAGCCTCCTGTAATTCTCCATTTCCGGTAATTCCGGCATGTCTCATCTTCCCTTCTACGTTGGTGAAATATAGCGATTCTGCTATTATAACCCGAGCAGCGCCATTAGTTCAGTTAAATCAGCACAAATATAATCCGGAGTTAGTCCGGTAACGGTCTTATAGTGCTCCAAATTATTTTCTGTAGTTAAACCTGTCAGCACAAGAACCGTACGACAACCCGCCCCTGCACCAGCAGCGATATCCGTCCTCATGTTGTCACCTACTACAATTGCATTCTCGGGATTAATGTTAAGCAATGCGGTTGCGTAAGTCATCAGGTGTCTCTCCGGCTTGCCGATGACAATCGGAGCTACTCCGCTTGCTGCTTCAATAGCTGCACCAATCGTACCCGCGCCGGGCATCACGCCGTCATCCGACGGTAACATGAGGTCAGGATTAGTGAGCACGGAGACGGCACCCTCCATAATCCACCTAGAGGCTTGAGCCAAAGAGTTATATGTAAAAGAGCGATCTATCCCTTGGACAACATATTGCGGAGCTTCGGTTACAAGTGTAAGCCCCACATCCATACATGCCTGATGTAAACCTTCTTCCCCGAATATCGCTACCGTTGCTCCCGGTGTTTCCTCGGACATATATTTCGCTGCTGCAAGAGAGGAGGTACATACCTCTTCAGCCCTAGCTTCTATGCCCATTCCTCGCAGATGCTCCGCTACACTCTCCGGTGTCCGTGAAGAATTATTCGTGACGAATAAAAAAGGAATCCCCGCATCCCGAAGGCCTTTTATTAGATCGTCCGCACCCGGAATTCTGTGTCGGCCATGATACAGCGTTCCATCCAGATCTATCAAAATTCCTTCTATATTGTCCATGAAGGCTCCTCTTTTGGCGTTTTTAATTAATTCATGCCATTAATAGTTAATACGATAAAACTCAAGATATCCGTCTATAGCCTATAAGAAAGTCGAACAGAATCGAAGATGATGCGGTTTCCGCGATATTTGCCACAACTCTGTCACTTCCTGCGCTTTCCCGGAAAATAATTCATTTCCCGCTTACCTCCGATAGATCGGAAAGGCTGTAAATTCCTCCGCTAACTGTGTCTCCGGGAATACCGACCGCGCTTCCTCCAGCAGTGGAACGAGCTCATCAAAAGAGCTGTAGCGGGAGCTGAAATGTGTCAGTAAAAGCCTGCGTGCTCCTGCTTCCTTGGCACACTCAGCAGCTTGAAGTGCTGTACTATGATAATACTGATAAGCCATATCCGTTAGATCTTGAGAAAAGGTAGCTTCATGCAGCAATAAATCGGCATCCAAGGAAAGGTGGAGTGCACCTGGACAAGGTCTTGTATCGCCCAAAATAGTGATCACCCGTCCTCGCTTAGGCTTGCTTAGTACATCGGTAGCGTGTATAGTCTCGCCTTCCTCCGTCATCACATCGAAACCCTTTTTGAGTTTTCCGTATAACGGTCCCGGCTTCAGCCCTTTGGCCTTAAGCAGCTCCGTGTTAAGACTGCCTGGACTGTCTTTTTCAACAATGCGGTATCCGTAGCTGTCAATACGGTGCTCCAATAATCCGGCCTCCACCTTAAAGCCTTCATCCTCAAAGATAAGTCCACCGGTATGCTCTATGATTTCAAGCTTGTAAGGGATACGGGATTGGCTCAGTGAAAGGGAGGTTTCCAGATAAGCCTTGATACCTGGAGGTCCGTAGACCGTAAGGGGACTTGTTCCTCCCTGATAACCCCGACTGGAAATAAGCCCTGGCAGGCCGAACAGATGATCACCATGCATATGGGTAATAAATAACTTCTCCAATTTACCAAGCCGAAGCGGAGACTTAAGCACCTGCTGTTGAGTACCTTCCCCGCAATCAAACATCCAGTAGCTGCGGCGTTCCTCAAGCAAACGCAAGACAATAGAAGTTACATTTCGTTGCAATGTGGGGATACCGGCATTTGTCCCTAAGAAATATAATTCCATAGCTGCCCTCCTATCTTTTCTATACTGTATTCAAAAATCAAAACAGCTGCGCCGTACTTTGTAAGTTTTATCGTTCTAGTATTCCCAGCAAAAAACCTCCCGTAACCGGGAGGTTCCGCTGAAATGAAAATTTTTCATTCAGTCCGGGATTATATAATTGGCTTACAACTATACCTTCTCAACATTGAAATACTGTGCCTCAGGATGAGCAAAGACCATTGCGGATACAGAGGCTTCAGGCTCCATCATGAAACCTTCTGTTAAGTGAACACCGATGTCCTCCGGCAGCAATAGCTTGAAAAGTGGTCCTTGATCCTCCAAATCGGGACAGGCAGGATAACCAAAGGATACTCGGATCCCCTGGTAACGGGCACCGTGTCTTTGCTTCATCGTCATATCCGCGCTATCGGGAAAGCCCCAAATATCACGCATCATATGATGGACACGCTCAGCCAGACCTTCTGCTATCTCAAGAGCAACCGCCTGAAGTGCATGTGAGCGTAAATAATCCCCTTTATCTTTAAGCTCTGTGGAGAGTTCTCTAACTCCATGTCCTGCAGTTACCACCAAGAAACCTACATAATCCATTATGCCGCTGTCTACAGGCTTCAGAAAATCAGCTAGGCACAGATAAGGTTCAACCGCCTGACGTGGGAAGGTGAAGGTGTGAAGCACCTTGTTCACATCCTGCGGATCATATACGAGAATATCATTCCCGCGGGATTGAGCAGGGAAAAATTGATAAATGGCGTGCGGTGTAATCGTACCGTCCATTATCGCCTGCTGCAGGATATCGTCCACGGTTTCTTTTAATTCTACTGTACGTGGATCCCGTGCAGCAAGCTGAGCCTCTACTGAACCCTTCAGACCTAAGTGATGGCCTAACAGCATCTGCATATTCACATAAGGAATTACATGACCCAATGGATAGTTGCGCAGCACGTGACGGTCCAAATCCGGAGGAAGAAAGACGGGAGCATCCGGTGAAATATGAGATCGGACAGCTCTTGTCAGCTTAGGCAGCTCCGGTGAAGGGGCAACCGCTACTGCCGCTTCCGCTTCCTCGCGGATTTCTTCCTGCATTTTAGCCCGTTCATTCGGGTTCATCAACCGGTTGGCGATATCCAAACCATCCATAGCATCCTTGGCATAGAGCACCATCCCGTCATATTCAGGACGAATACGAGTTTTGGTAAACTTGCGCGTCAATGCTGCTCCTCCGACTAGAATCGGAACATCTATTCCTGCCGTACGCAGATCTTGCGCGGTCAGTACCATCTGCTGGGCAGATTTCACGAGCAGCCCGGACAGTCCAATCGCATCCGCTTTTTCACGCCGGAACGCTTCAATAATGTTCTCTGGTGGTACTTTTATACCCAAATTTATAATTTGGTAACCATTATTGGACAGGATGATCTCAACCAAATTTTTGCCGATGTCATGCACATCCCCTTTAACGGTAGCGAGCATGATTTTACCCTTAACTGAGGTCTCGTCCTTCTTCATGAACTGCTCCAGATGATTTACCGAGGCTTTCATCACTTCAGCACTTTGGAGAACCTCCGCAACAATCAATTCATTATTATTAAATAACCGGCCGACTTCTGACATTCCTGCCATAAGAGGTCCATTGATAATTTCAAGAGGGCCGCTTTTGGTTAATGCTTCGTTCAAATCGGGTATTAAGCCTTCCTTCGTTCCTTCCACCACATAAGAAGCCAACCGTTCTTCGAGCGAAAGATTGGAGATTTTCTCTTTCTTCTCTACTTTCTTTTCTCGGAAAGCGGCAACAAATGCGGAAAGCGTCGCATCATTTGTGTTGTAGATTAGTTCCATGGCAAGATTCCGCTCATCTTCGGGAATAGATGCATAACGCTCCACCTTCTCCGTGTTAACGATAGCATAATCAAGCCCAGCCTTTGTACACTCATATAAAAAGACGGAGTTCAGTACTTCACGTCCTGCTTCAGGAAGTCCAAAAGAGACATTACTGATTCCCAGGATCGTATGAACCGCAGGGAGTGCTTCTTTTATCAAACGGATTCCGTCAATGGTTTCCTTAGCAGAGCCGATATATTGCTCATCTCCTGTACCCACTGGGAATACTAATGTATCAAAAATAATATCCTCTGGGTTCAGGCCGTACTTGTTCACGAGCAGATCATAGGAACGTTTGGCAACCTCAAGCTTATCAGAAGCCAGGATAGCCTGTCCGGTCTCATCAATTGTACCTACCACTATCGCAGCACCATACTTATGAATCAGCGGCGTTACCTGCTCGAATTTTTCTTCACCATCTTCAAGATTAATGGAGTTAATAATTGCCTTACCTTGGCAATATTGAAGTGCCAAATCTATAACCTTAGGGTCGGTGGTATCAATCATCAAGGGAACTTTAACCTTCTTGCCAACCAACTCCAGAAAAATCTTGATATCCTCGCTCTCATCCCGGTCAGGGTCCTGTACGCAGACATCAATGACCTGAGCACCGCTCTTGACCTGTGCACGGGCAATTTCTGAGGCTTCCTCATATTTACCTTCAACAATTAGACGCTTAAATTTCCGTGAGCCCAGAACATTCGTCCGCTCTCCAACCATGTATGGACGATTCTCACTCTCGATATAAATAGGTTCAATTCCGGAAAGCGCCGGCGGGTGATTTCCTTCCAATGGACGCGGTGGATACTGTGCCAATTCATCAGCCATCGCACGAATGTGCTCAGGTGTGGTACCGCAGCAGCCCCCAGCGATATTTAACCAGCCCTTTTCGGCAAAAGCACCGATCTTGCGGGCTAAAGATTCCGGTGATTCGTGGTAGTTCCCGTTCTCATCAGGCAGGCCTGCATTTGGATAGCAGCTTACAGCCGCCGAGGAAATCGCTGACAATGAACGAATGTGATCCCGCATAAATTCCGGCCCAGTTGCACAGTTCAAACCAATCGATACCGGGTTCAGATGCTCTAATGAAATATAGAAGGCTTCGATATTCTGTCCGGCGAGTGTTGTTCCCATCGGCTCAATCGTTCCTGAGATCATTACCGGTAGAGTAATTCCTGTCTTCTCAAAAGCATTTCGGATCCCGATGCTTCCAGCTTTAACATTCAGTGTGTCCTGTGAAGTCTCTAGCAGCAGTGCATCCACACGGCCTTCTATTAGAGCTATAGCCTGCTCTTCATAACTCTCAACAAGCCCCTTGAACGTTACACCTCCGGTGACTGATAAAGTCTTTGTCGTCGGGCCCATTGCCCCCACAACGTAACGCGGATGTTCCGGCGTATCATATTTGTCTGCCGCTTTACGGGCAAGCTCAGCGGCTACCAGATTAATCTCGCGCGCTTTTTCAGGTATATCATATTCCGCCAGTACAACCGAGGTTGCACCGAATGTATTGGTCTCTATCAGATCAGCACCTGCTTCGAGATACTGCTCGTGTATGGTCTGAATAACCTCTGGTCGAGTTAGAACCAACATTTCATTACATCCGTCGAGTTCCTCTCCGCCAAAGTCTGCATCCGTAAGTGGGACCTGTTGGATCATGGTGCCCATCGCGCCATCAAGAATTAATATTCGTTTTTGTAAGCTTTCAGCAAGTGTGATTTTAGCCAATTTAGTATCCCCCCAGTAAAACATTAGAGTAAGTTTAGCAGAATATAGGGAATTCGAAAAGCCTTCCTTTCCACTCTGCATTATAAGTATTCATTCATAGTAAGGTTTTTTATATCTATAAGTCTTATTATACACACAAAAATTCTTTCATTACGGCTCACCTGTCGAATGATGTTCACAATTTTGTGACATATATCACATTTTCGACCGAAATCCAAGAAGAAACGGCTTTGCCGTCCAAAGTATACTGAAAACTTATACTTCCTTATATATTAAAAAAAGATGCCCCAACAACCATGTTGATGGTTGATAGGACACCTATCTTATAGAACTTATAAGGACTCTACTAATGGAATAAGATCTGCCAGATGCTCTATTTCAAAATGAGGTTGGATCTCGGGATTTGGTTCTTTTCCGGTACGGTTAATCCAAACCGTGGTCAGGCCGGCGGCCAGTCCACCGCGGATATCTGTCGTTAATTTGTCGCCAACCATTACCCCCTGCTCCGGAGTAATTTCCAGCAAATTAAGAGCATGTAAGAAAATATCCTTATCCGGCTTCCCTTTGCCAAAGCTTCCCGAAATCACGACATGATCAAAATAGGGTATTAATTCTGGTACTCCATCCAGCTTCTCTTGTTGAAGAGCCGGACAGCCATTCGTCAGAAGCAGCAGCTTCACTTTTCCGCGGAGCTGATTAAGAATCTGGAAGGTCTCTTCATAAATATAAGGTCTGCTTCTTCGTTCAGCTGCAAACGTCTCCGAAAGTGACTGAGCCAGATCCTCATCATTGATGCCAAGAGCAGCAAGTCCCCGGCGCCATGACTCCTTGCGGTACAGTGGAGCCAGCTTTTCCATTTGACGAAATTCATTTTGCTCTCCTGCGGTAAAATTCCCCCATAGAGCTTCAAAAGGATTAATCCCGATCATCTGAGTAAAAGGGAAGGTCTCGTAGGATTCGTATAGACCTCTTGCTTCCTTGCGCACCGCTTCCTCCAGTTCCTGAGGGTTAACGGAATCTCCCGCTGCTTTACAAGTAAATTCAAATGCTTCCTCAATGCTGCGTTCATCCCAGAGCAGCGTGTCGTCCAGATCAAACAGTACGGCGGTAATCGGCATTAGATTTCTCCCTCTTCCTCAATAATCATGATGCGTGATTCTACTCGCGTTCTATTGTGATGTTATTAGCTGTGGCAAACTGCTCCAAACGTTCTCCCATGACTGCAGTATCATAACGATTGATTAACTTGGAGAAAATCCATTTCATCCGCTTACCCTTATGCTTAATGATTACAGAACCGCGGGAGAGAACGATTTTCTCAATATCCGCCGCTCCAAGAAAGCGTTCACGGTTAAACTTGAAGGTCGAGAGTCTTGCACGTTCCACCTTCAGGTATGGACGACGGAAAAAAAGAAGTGCTGCCAAAGCAAAATAAAGAACGATCCCAAGCCAATTCATCAGAGAACCATTGCCCTTTACTTCATCTAAGGTTCCGACCATCCAGTACATAATTCCAAGTCCTATCAGTACTACAGGCAGAACAATATTACGTCCTCTATACACATCTCCGCTTTTTGTGGATACAGTGGAAGCATGAATTGAATCTTTGCCTGCTTTCTTTCTTTGCTGGTTGATTTTTTGCGAGTTGCGTTGAACCATTCTTTCCCAAGAACGGGCCATGTGATTTCCCCCTAGTCGTTCTGTAATATCTATGAAAAGGAAAAAGGAATTAATGTAACAGTCCCTTGTTACCTTTATCATGCTTATCATTATCTACAATCTCAATAGTGTTCAACTGAGTACGGAAATTATTCCGTATGTTGCCCAGATAGATTTCACGAAGCTTCGCTCGTTCTGCCAGTTCTTCTTCATTCAGGCCAACGGACTTCTGTTTGCGTGCTAATTCGTTAATCCGCGCGACCAGTTTATCGATATCCACTGCTCTTCCCTCCCTTATAAATTCATACTAACTTTGCCATGAGAAAAAGAGCTTGTCAAGGTCTACCCCCTGCAAGCTCTTCGATATGTAATTCACACTTCCTTAAATCTTAATAAATAGGAAGAGATAAGATATCTCCTGCCTGAATACTACTGTTCTCTAACCCACTGTATTGTTTAATTCCTTCTATATATACGACTGTTCTCATGTCAGACGGTTTATTCTTCAATGCAATACTCCAAAGCGTATCACCACGTTCAACGACTACTATTTTCTCCTGATGTTTAACCTGAGCAATAGAACTGGCGAAGACATTACCTACTACTGTAAACCCGGAAACTACGAGCATGAGAATCATCAAGACCTTAATCAAATTTGCCTGCCGGAATGCTTTGGTCATAAATAAAGACGAAATCATACGAACGGATGAAAAACGATTTTCTATAGGATCAACCCTCGGTGTCTCTTTATAAATGCTGCGGTATGTGCTATATTTTAACATGAAATATCACCCTCCAAACACTTGTTCTTACTTTCAAAAATAATATAACACGAACATGTGTTTGAATCAATACTATTTTCGAACAATTGTTCCCTTTTCTTTAGTTTTAGAACTTATGTTTGTACGAACGGTAGTTCTATGTTATAATTTTCCCAAACATTACTATATGGGGTTGATTCCGATGTCCAAGATTTCAAGTCGTCAATTGGCGATTCTGGAGTTTATACGTAGCGAAGTCCGCAGCAAGGGTTATCCACCTTCCGTTCGTGAAATAGGTGAAGCTGTAGGACTTGCATCCAGTTCCACTGTTCATGGTCATCTAGACCGCCTGGAGAAGAAGGGACTTATCCGCCGTGACCCCACGAAGCCACGCGCGATCGAACTTCTGGGTCAAGAAGATTCTGATAACGTTCATCAATTTGCACAGACGATCACCCGTGTTCCGGTTGTAGGTAAGGTAACTGCAGGTCTACCGATCACAGCAACAGAGAATATTGAGGATTACTTTCCGCTACCCTCTCACTTTGTAGGGGATAACAAAGTATTTATGCTGTCCGTTCTCGGTGACAGTATGGTTGAAGCAGGAATAATGAATGGAGACTATGTTATTGTTCGGCAGCAGCAAACGGCTGACAACGGTGATATCGTAGTTGCTATGACTGATGAAGATGAAGCAACGGTTAAGACATTCTATAAAGAACGTGATCATATTCGCCTGCAGCCTGAGAACCCGGCCTATGAACCCTTACGCCTTAACCGCGTAACGATATTAGGCAGAGTTATTGGATTGTTCCGAGATATTCATTAATTTCCTTATTTATTTTTTCAGAGCACAACAAAAAGGCTGATTCGCATCATGTTGCGAAATCAGCCTTTTTGTTGTACAAACCCTATTACACTGTTCGCTGCTGTGACTTTCAACTCTGAACATCCTAGGCTGTTGGAACATATTCTACATCGAAAGGAGTGCTGATGATTATGCCAACTATTCGTATCATCGTCGATTTGTCTCAACGCATGTTATATCTTTTAGAAGATGATATAGTCGTCCGAGGATTTCCTGTCGGAATTGGAACGATACTCAACCGATCTCCCGAAGGTGAATACACAATTATCAACAAACAGCTCAATCCCGGCGGTCCTTTCGGAGCTTTCTGGATGGGGCTATCTAAGCCGCACTACGGCATTCACGGCACTAATAACCCCTCATCTATCGGCAAGAGAGTATCGCAAGGCTGTATTCGTATGTATAATGCGGACGTGCTCGAACTAGCAAGCAAGGTTAATGTAGGAACAAGAGTTACAATAAGGAACTGACGTGATTAGACTCGTAAGGACATTAATTTAAATTTAAGCAACTCTGCCGTTACCATCAATCCGATTCTCCATAAGTTAATAAGGAAAAGGAGGAGGGTTGTATCTATGGATGCATATTACAATTGCTTGCACTGTAAGAACAAAAAGGTGCGTATTTTAACTGTGGATGGTCAGCAACATGTGGGAGTTATCATGGATGTCGACAGAAATAATGTTTATCTCAAACCGGAGCAAGGTGGACGCGTTAAAACCTCGGCCTTTTATCCCTATCCATATGGAAATCCTTATAGTAACCAAATCTTAACGCTGAGCCTGTTCACGTTGTTAGCCATCGCTTTAATTTAGCGCCACCTGTGACTCCCCTTCTATAAAGGGGGAGTTTTTTCTATTTGTATTACGTATCTTTCAAGAAAGAGTACATATTTATTAATAGTGAGCTTTAACCAAAAGGTTACCATTGAATCATAGGTTATAGGGGGTATTGTTATGCTCATCTTTTTAATGTACCTATTTACTTTCATCGGAGCTTCTTTGTTATGTATTGCGGCAATGATAAAGCTTATCTTAATGTTTCCGATAACTGACCACCACAAGTTAATTGCTGCAGTCTCTTCTTTTAGAATGAAATTCCCTAGACAGCTTATCGCTTCCAATAAATCCTGTATCGTTGCGTATAATGAGAATTTAAGAAAAATAGCCATAGGAACCTTTCCTTATAGTTCGCAGAAAAAAGCCATAGCCAACCTTTATTCTTTCGATCAAATTCTAGGCTGTGAAATTATTGAAAACGCTTTAACTATTACCAAGGTTTCTAAAACAAGTCTAATCAACCGGAGAGTTGCAGATCATACAGAGGTTAAACCAGCGACAATTCATACCGAAGAAATAACTGAGCTAACACTTATAATTTACATCCAAGCCTTAACTACACAGATCCTTCACATCTCTCTCCTACCAAAACAGTTCGCCCTCAAACCATCGGACTCCCGTTATCCCCAAATTTATTCCGAAGCTCTTCTTCTGTATCAAACATTAAAATCGATCGTTACATTTTCTGAATTTAATGACGACTCCGAATCTCAAAATAAATTGAAAAGATATATTTACTGATTATTAGAACCATACAGCCTCAAAAAAATAGAAGGCAGGAAAATCCTGACCTTCTATTTCGTATACTAGAAATCTTAAATCACTACATCTTATCCCTAAAACTATAACACGGCTCTTAAATTTCGAATCGCAATTGCATTTAAACGAAGGGCTTCTCTAATCGAAACTCTTGCAGCCAGCAACTCCCGTCTTCCCCGGCTTCCAACAGGGAATCTACGAAGGTTCTCATTAATTTCCTCAAGTCTTTCTAACAACACAGCTCTCTGCACCCGTAAAGCATTTAAAGCTCTTTGAATTCTCGCACGTTTCGCAGCAGTCATATTCTATCACCTCTTTACTTTTGATAGTGTATGAGATGCAGAAAATCACTTAAACGCTTGTGTGGTTCGGTAATATTTGATAAATGTGTGTTATTTCCCCTCTGCATCAATCAAATAATAGAAGCAAATTTGCAACCAACTTAGAGACCCGATGCGGATCTGGTCAACCACTTCAAACCGGATGGTATTGGATATCCGCATATAAACGCCTATCCGACCCGGAGGTAATAAAAGCAAGTCAACTACTTGATGATATGCTGAACACGTACAACAATCTCATACAGCAAAAAACTGATAAATAACAAAGGGACCTGTTGGCTTAATGCCACAGGTCCTTCCTTATGCAGAATACTAACTATAACTTAACTTTGCCACAAATAAAAAAACCCTCAACGCTTAACGCGTCAAGGGTTCTGGATTCTAGTAAAGAGTCATGTACTGATTACGTTCCCACTCGTGCACTTGGGTCCGGTAGATATCCCATTCAATTTCTTTCAACTCATAGAAATGAGCAAGGGCATGTTCGCCGAGAGCATCAGTAATTACTTGACTGCGGATCAATTCGCTTAGAGCTTCCTTCAAATCGGATGGCAAGCTAGGGATGCCTTCTTCAATACGCTCTTCCTCAGACATAATGTAAATGTTACGGTCAATTGGAGCAGGAAGTTCAAGCTGACGCTTGATACCGTCGAGTCCAGCCTTCAACATTACAGCAAGCGCAAGGTAAGGGTTAGCTGCAGGGTCCGGATTACGAACCTCAACACGAGTACTCAAGCCTCTAGATGCCGGGATACGGATCATTGGACTACGGTTACTTGCTGACCAAGCTACATAGCAAGGTGCTTCATAACCAGGTACAAGACGTTTGTAAGAGTTCACCGTCGGATTGGTAATCGCTGCAAAAGCACGTGCATGCTTCAAAATACCAGCCATGTAGTAACGTGCGGTTTTGCTGAGTCCCAGCTTGTCGCTTTCATCGTAGAACATGTTCTCGCTGCCTTTGAACAAGGATTGGTGAGCGTGCATACCGGATCCGTTCATACCAAATAGTGGTTTAGGCATAAAAGTTGCATGCAGGCCGTGTTGACGGGCAACCGTCTTCACAACGAGCTTGAAAGTTTGAATCTGATCAGCTGCTTTGATAGCGTCAGCATACTTGAAGTCGATCTCATGCTGGCCAGAAGCCACTTCATGATGGGATGCTTCAACTTCAAATCCCATTTCCTCAAGTGTCAATACGATTTCGCGACGGCAGTTTTCCCCAAGATCCATCGGCGCCAAATCAAAATATCCACCTTGATCGTTCAATTCAGTTGTAGGATTACCTCTCTCGTCCGTTTTGAACAAGAAAAACTCAGGTTCCGGTCCAACATTCATGGCAGTAAAGCCCATTTCTTCTGCTTCCTTCAAACAACGTTTGAGGATACCGCGCGGGTCTCCAGCAAAAGGTGTGCCATCCGGCATGTACACGTCACAGATCAGACGTGCCACACGGCTATCCGTTACCCATGGGAAAATAACCCATGTGCTCAGATCTGGATACAGATACATATCAGACTCTTCGATACGAACATAACCTTCGATAGAAGATCCATCGAACATCATCTTATTATCCAGTGCCTTTTCGAGTTGACTGTAAGGAATTTCCACATTTTTAATTGTTCCAAGCAGATCGGTAAATTGCAGACGAATAAAACGGACATTCTCTTCCTTGGCAATTCTTATAATATCCTCTTTAGAAAAGCTCACTTTACCCTCTCCCTTACGCTCTTTATATTATTTATTAAAAAACCGGGATAATTCTCCTTGAATTAGCGATACTTGGCCCGGTCTTTTACCTGAGACCAGTTCCTGCTTCAATAAACGGTGAAGCTGGGAATCGGACAACTCTCTGCGCCTTACCTCTGTATCTGGGGTAATCACTGTAGCTTCCTCAGATTCCTTGGTGACAGGGTTCATTACCTGCTTAATGCCGGCAATGTTAACACCTTTCTCTATCAATGCTTTGATCTCTAGCAGACGTTCAACATCATTAAATGAAAATAAACGCTGGTTCCCCGAAGTACGAGCAGGTACGATCAGGCTGTGCTGCTCATAATAACGGATTTGTCTTGCAGATAAATCCGTAAGCTTCATTACGATACCTATAGGAAATAATGCCATATTTCTGCGGATTTCATCACCCATGACTCATCCAACCTTCCAATGATCTTTTTCTCATCTCATTGTACATTTCCTAATTTGGCGTGTCAATGGTGTGTAAGATATTCTTACAATAAATTACGATCTCGCATAGTTTGCAGCGCCATAAGTACCCCGTACTTAACGTGAGAGTAGGTCAATCCACCTTGCATATACCCAATATAAGGCGCACGAATAGGCGCGTCAGCAGATAACTCCAAGCTTCCACCTTGTATAAATGTACCTGCCGCCATTATGACAGGATGCTCATATCCGGGCATATCCCATGGCTCAGGTACAACATGACTATCGACAGCAGCTGCTCGTTGAATCCCCTGAACGAATGCTATGAGATGCTCAGGGCCGTCAAATGCCACAGCCTGAATCAGATCCGTCCGGTAATCATTCCAAGCCGGCCTAGTCCGGAATCCGCATCGCCCGAATACGGATGCGGCAAATATGCTTCCTTTAACAGCTTGTCCTACTGTATGCGGAGCCATAAAAAGTCCTTGGTAAATCCCTCGAGTGGTACCCAACATAGCGCCTACTTCCCCACCAATACCCGGAGCAGTCAAGCGGTACGCAGCCAATTCTACCAGTTCCTTCTTACCGCAGATATAACCGCCAGTCTCCGCAATTCCGCCTCCCGGATTCTTAATCAACGAGCCGGCTACCAGATCAGCGCCGACCTGCGGCGGTTCCAGTTCCTCAGTAAATTCACCATAACAATTGTCTACGAATACGATAACATCTGCTTTTAAAGCCTTCACTTTGTTCGTCATTTCACCAATTTCAGAGACTGTAAAAGACGAGCGCCAGTCGTATCCGCGCGAGCGCTGTATCCCTATCACTTTGGTTTTAGAATGAATAGCGAGGGAGACTTCATCCCAGTCCACCTTGCCATCATCAGTTAAAGCAACCTCACGGTATGATATTCCGAAATCGGCGAGGGAGCCTGTCCCGTCCCCCGGCTTACCCACCACTTTGTGAAGGGTATCATAAGGCCGTCCAGTAATATAGAGCAGCTCATCCCCGGGCCGCAGCACACCAAATAAGGCTGTAGAGATGGTATGCGTGCCTGAAGCAAAATGAGGGCGCACCAAAGCCGCCTCAGCCCCAAAAACATCAGCATACACAAGCTCAAGCACCTCGCGCCCACGGTCATTATAGGCATAACCTGTAGAGCCGGCAAAATGGAAGTCACTGACCTGATGTTTTTGAAAGGCTTCAATAACTTTCCATTGATTCTGGTCCACAATTCGGTTCAGTTGATTTACAGCACTTTCAATTTCAATTTCCGCAGCCTCAGCTGCCTGTATTAGATCTTCTGCAAATACTGCCATGCCTTTAATATCTCTCCTAACATCCACTTCTCATAATAGTGACAGGGAACGGTAGCTCCCTGTCAGTTATGCAGCTTATAAAAACTCTTCCTACCTTCTAAAACTGCGTTTCGTCCTTAATGACACCAACCTCTGGTTGATCCACAAAATCAGTAAGCATATATCCCCATTTCACATAATCCTCTTTATTTAGACGGACATTGTAGAGAACATCGTTCTCATCATAGGTTTGTTCTAATACTTCTCCTACTCTATAGAGCAGTGAAGAAAGATCTCCACGGTCACCCGGAATCCTAAAGATCAACGTATCACCGGCGAGTTCATCCTGTATCACATTCGTAATCCGCTCTAAATCCTCCGGATTATAAGCGCTGACCTTTAAGTGGCGGGTGTCCGATGGCAGCATTTCCTTCTCTTCAGGCTGACAAAGGTCTATTTTATTAAACAATGTAATTTGCGGTTTACCAGCGGCTCCCAAATCCTGAAGGATGGATTGAACAACATCCATCTGTTCCGCACGCATCGGTGACGAGGAGTCTACCACATGCAGCACCAGATTCGCCTCATTAACTTCCTCCAGTGTAGAGCGGAAAGCAGCTACCAGATGATGCGGGAGATTCTGAATAAAACCTACAGTATCCGTAAGAACTACATCTTTACCGCCAGGAAGTGCAAGAACGCGTGAAGTAGGGTCCAGAGTTGCGAACAACTGATTCTCGATATATACATCCGCATCGGTCAATTGCTTCAGGAGAGTCGACTTGCCAGCATTGGTATAACCAACCAAAGCAACTTGAATAGCCCCACTCTTACGGCGACGCTCACGATGCAATTCACGGGTCTTAATAACCTCATCAAGCTGGCGTTTCAGTTCAGTAATCCGGTCACGGATATGACGTCGATCCATTTCAAGCTTACTCTCACCAGGACCTCTCGTACCTATACCGCCGCCAAGTCTCGAAAGGTTCTTCCCCTGTCCCGAAAGCCGGGGCAGCAAATAAGACAACTGGGCCAGCTCCACCTGAATAATACCCTCACGGGTCTTTGCACGGCCTGCAAAGATGTCCAGGATTAGCTGAGTCCGGTCGATGATTTTCAAATCAAGGGTTTCCTCTAGATTCCGTACTTGGGCACCAGACAACTCCTGATCAAATATTGCGGTGGTGGCTCCTAATCCGTCAGCAGCCATTCGCAGCTCCTCAACCTTACCTTTGCCGATAAACCATTTTGAATCCGGAGTTTCTTTGTTTTGGCGCAGTACATCCAGCACCTCTACACCCGCTGTTTCGGCCAATTGAACCAGTTCCTGTAGAGAAAGCTCTGGATCGATCCCCGTTCGCTTAATTTTATCTGTAACCAGACTGACCAGTATTGCTCTATCCTGTATATCTGTAGTTGTATCATGTGTTGTTATTGCCATTTATGACATGCTCCTTATGACGGTAATATTGTTATTCTAGCCGTGATGACTTACAGCCTAAAATCCTCTGTACGTAGCGACATCAGTTCTTGCTTACCAGGACTGCTGTTCTCAAACTGAGTCAGTATACGCACAGCCTGGTTGCGAACAGCCTTCTCAATTGAATTTCGCACATAGCGGGCATTACTGAAAGCATGGATACTCTCCGTTTTCTCCTGCAATAAGTATTGCTTTAGTTTGAGTATAGCCTGAGGCATCAAAATATAATCTCGTTCCTTAGCCATCAATTCGGCAATTTGCAGCAGCTGATCGATCGTGTAATCGGGAAATTCAACCTGGATCGGAAAGCGTGAAGGAAGCCCGGGATTACTCATCAAAAAATAATCAATCTCTCCGGAGTAACCCGCCAGTATGAGTACAAATTGACTGCGATGATCTTCCATAGATTTAACAAGAGTATCTATTGCTTCTTTACCAAAGTCCTTTTCTCCGCCACGCGCAAGACTGTAAGCTTCATCAATAAAAAGAATCCCACCAAGCGCTTTCTTGACAAGATCTCGTGTCTTCTGTGCGGTATGACCAATGTATTCCCCTACAAGATCCGCTCGTTCCACCTCAATCAAATGCCCCTTGGACAGTACTCCCATTCGCTGAAACAGCTTAGCGACAATGCGGGCAACTGTTGTCTTCCCTGTTCCTGGGTTTCCTTTGAAAACCATATGATAAGCCTGCCCTCCACTGGCAAGTCCCGCTTCACTGCGCATTTGAGCAATCTGCAGCAAGGCGTAAATTTCAAAGACCAATTCCTTGATATTATCCAGTCCTACCAGGGCGTCCAGTTCACGGCTAATTTCCTGGAAAAGCCCGCTGTGACTATGCCCCTTCGGCGGTGCAGTCTCATTATCTCCAGATGGACTGCTCACGATTGGAGGCTCTTGATTCCGCAATACAATATTTATTTGTCTTGACGGTCTGCTTTCCTCCCGCCCGCTTGTCGCAGCTATGTGTCCATTCATGAATTCACCTCATCTATACAGGCTGACTACTCTACTCCAGTCTATTCTTATAGATGAGGTGTTATTAGCAGATTCGAGATTTTAACTGCCAAACTGCAAGGTAAACTGCTTACCTTTCCATTTGGTGTAGGCCAGTATCTCCCGGGATTTATGCCAAGCCATGGACATAATTTTTGAATCAGTCAAACCTAGCTCCGTTTTGGCATAGCCAAGTTCAGCTGCAATCTCCTGCGAGCGCCGTCCATGATACGTATGCGTAATGATTACAGCACTGGACCAACCTTCACGAGCCATAATTTCTTTACTGAATAATAAGTTTTCATAAGTACTGGTGGCCTTGTTCTCCACATAAATGCGATCTTCCGGCACTCCCTGCTGAACGAGGTAATTTCGCATTCCTTGAGCTTCAGTATACTTAAGATCCGGTTTATCTAATCCGCCTGTAACGATAAACCGAGGGAATTTACCCTCTTTATAAAGCTTAAGGCCGTAATCCAGCCTTTCCTTCAAACCGGGACTCGGCTCATCCCCCCACATCGACATGCCAAGTACGATACCGACATCACCACCTGTCATGGGAGTTGTAGTCACTGTCCGGTTGATATTCCAAAAAGAGAATGCACACCAGAGAAGTCCAACAATCAGCAAAGCAACGAATGTAATTTTCACCCCACGCATGGATCTAAATCTTCGTTTTCTGGACATTATCCGGATCGGGGAAGATCCGCTACCACCCTGCCATTCCATTTTCATTTCCTCCTGAAATCTCCATTATGGAACAATTCGGCCCGGTGCTTCAAGGAAAGAGAGAAATAAGGAAAGGCATGGGCATCGATACTCCGTAACAAGGTGTTAGCAGTAGCCCAGGCAAGATTGTACTCGCTATCTGTAATGTCGCTATGCTCCAGCGCCTCGTCCAGCTCATCCTCGTCCAACAGAAATACCTCTCCGTTCCAAAGCACCACCACATCGAGGTATAGATCATCAAACCAAGGAACGCCTTGATCTGTGACCCCCTGTACCTTACAGGTATCAATGTACCACTGAATAATATTTTGCTTATCATCGAACATAGCAGTCACAATATAATGACTGTCTTTAGGGAAATACTGCAGCCACGAATACCCTTTGTCTGCAATGCGGTATGTATGCCTGCCATAGCTCTTCCACAACGGTTCTTTAAGCCCGTAGATTGTGTAAAGCGTGATGAAACCATTGAATTCCCTGCTTTCCACATAGCGGCAGGCAAAATGGCGGCGCGTAATCCGGCGCCAGTTGGCCCGGTCTCCGAATTTACGTTTCATATAAATTACCCTCTCCAGTATGGTGACTTCAGCTTACCACATTTAGGGTTTACACTCAAAAAGAAACCCTGATCCTCTAATATCCGATCTAGACGGATCCTTAGAGTGATCAGGGCAGAGGTTTTATTTTTTCTCAGGTTTATCTTTGGAGGATTCCGTAAACCCGACTTCAGGATTTGGACTAGCCGTAGCTTCGGTACCCGTTCCTCCTCCGGTGCCCGGATCTACACTTGGCGAGGCTGTAGGCACGGGAGTCGCTGTAGGAAGAGCAGGAGTTGCTGTCGCCCCCGGAGAGACTCCACCCTCATCTTTTCCATTCCCATTACCGTTTCCATTGCCGTTTCCATTGCCGTTTCCACCTTGGTTTGAACCATTGTTAGCTCCATTTCCTGGTGAATCCGTAGGAAGCACTGGATCTAAAGTAGGAATGGGTTCTTCGGAAGGCGGGGTATCTTGAACAGAAACGTTCACTAGATTAGAAGGCTCACTCTCTATACCTTTATCGGAATAATAAGCTGTTACATAGTACTCATAAATCAAGCCTGGCATCGCACTTATATCAGCCGCACTGGATGACAGTGAGCTTAACAATGGAGTAAAGTCCGCTTCTGATGTTTCTCTACGATATATACGATACTCGACACCCTCAGTAGGCAGTCCCGTCCAGCTCATATTTACCGTCATGGTTGAAGGGTCATATTCAGCTGACAAATCTGTGATCGTCTGGTTGGTAGCTGGATCCTCGGTAGCTTCAGGAAGATCAAGATTCCCTGAGTCCGGGAACGGCTTCACCGGATAATCCTTCAGAGCTTCTTCCATGACTTTACCCCAGAATGCAGCAGCCAGCGGACTGCTGTTCTTAAGCAAATGTTTTTTGTCAGGCTCATCGTAGCCCATCCAAACCGCAGCTGTCCATTCCGGAGTATAACCTACAAACCATACATCCCTATTTGAGCTTATTCCAGTATATCCACTCTGTGTGGTACCTGTCTTACCAGCTACTGGTCGGTTAATCCGTGCTTTTTTACCTGTACCGCTTTCTACTACCTTCTGCATCATTTGCGTCATCTGATAGGCAGTGGTTTCCGACATGACTCGTTCCGATGATGTATCGGCTTTAAAAACAGTCTTGTCTTCGCTATCGGCAATGGATTTAATGGCATAGGCCTCTCTCAATTCTCCGCCATTCGCAAAAGCGCTGTATGCCTGAGCCATCTCTAAGGTATTGGTACCTTTACTCATCCCCCCAAGTGCCAGTGATAAATTCTTATCCTCATCTGCAAGGGAGATGCCCATTTTCTTAGCAAATAGAAATCCCGTTTTCACACCAATTTCGTTCAGCAGCCACACAGAAGGAATATTCTCTGATTTCTGCAGTGCGTCACTCATACTGATGGTCGAGGAATATCCATGAAGGTTATTCGGGCAATATTTGCCAAAACATTGTTTCTCATTACTCAACTGTGAATCAACCATGAACTTTCCAGACTCCAACGCAGGAGCATAAGATACGATGGGCTTGAAGGCCGATCCCGGTGAACGCCGGCTTGCCGATACACGGCTGTAACCTTTTTTCTCATAATTACGTCCGCCCAGTAAAGCCATAATACTGCCGTTCTCTTGGTTCATAATGACCATGGATCCTTGGACCAGTTCATCATCTACACTTTCCTCAAAATTATCCGCATCGGCGAATGCATCCTCCACCGTTTGCTGAGCATGTTTATCCATCGTAGTGTAGATTTTGTATCCACCAATGTTCAAGTCATCCTCAGAGAGTCCGAACTTCTCTTCAGCCTCATCCACAGCATAGTCTATGAATGCTTGATACCGCTGCTTGCTTGCAGGCGGTTTATATGTGTAGTCAACAGCTTTGGCATTAATCATCTCTTGTTCCGTGATGTACCCCTGAT
Source organism: Paenibacillus wynnii (assembly GCF_000757885.1). Taxonomy (NCBI): domain Bacteria; kingdom Bacillati; phylum Bacillota; class Bacilli; order Caryophanales; family Paenibacillaceae; genus Paenibacillus; species Paenibacillus wynnii. The sequence continues at coordinate 1,333,614 of NZ_JQCR01000003.1, forward strand.
CATGCATAAGTGTCAGCACAATTCCACGGCGTTCCTTCGAAAGCTCGGGATTACGAAGTGGATTATAGCGGGAAGGGCCTTTCGGCATTGCAGCCAATGTTGCCATTTGCCAAATTTCAAGATCTTCAAGATTGCTTTTGCCAAAATAACGTTCAGAGGCAGCCTTAATACCATAAATCGTGCCTCCAAAGTTAATTCTATTCAAATACATCGTAATAATTTCGTCTTTGGTGTTATCATTCTCTAAAGCTACGGCAATAGAGACTTCTGTTGCTTTACGGAAAAAAGTTTTATCACGCGTCAAAAATATGTTTTTAGCCAGCTGCTGAGTGATCGTACTACCACCCTCAACCATGCTACGGGCTGCAATGTCCTTAACAGCGGCACGCCCGATGGACCAGAAATCGACACCTTTGTGTTCAAAAAAGCGTTTGTCCTCTGTGGCTACAAAAGCGTTAATAAGCAGTTCCGGGATTTTGTCATGTTCGACCGGATCACTTTTTTCCAGCGATAACTCTCCAATGAGGTTTGCATTCCGATCATAAACTTTAGTAGTAGGGTTAACAGTCAGCTTCCCTGCATTTTCCTTAAGGAGCTTCTCACCGTTTAGCATAATGAACAGATAACCGCCTAAGGCGCAAAAAATAGCCAGCGCTGTGGCAAAAAATAAAGTCCATAATACACGTTTTTTAGTTAGCAGTTTTTTCTTTTTCTTTTTAGGTTTGGGCTGCTCTCTGTCTCTGTTTCGGTTTGGTCTTGTAATATCGTCTCTAGACATGGTGCCTCCTGACTCCCTTGTGGAAAAAATAATTTATAGTCTACCCCTGAATGAAAAGAACAACCTTCTCAGGTTGCTCTCTTTCATTCTATAAAACGCATTATAAACAAAAAGGTTTCACTTCAAGCATGTTTATCTTCCAGGTTAAAAGATTTCTCTCCAAATGGTTAATGCCAATTACTCGTTATTCCCGCTGTCCTGCATCAAAGATACACTGCGTTGCGGAGTAAATGTTGAAATGGCATGCTTGTACACCATTTGCTGGCGTCCGTCACTATCAATAACAATTGTAAAATTATCGAACGCTTTAATAATCCCCCGGATCTGGAAGCCGTTGGTTAAATATACTGTAGCAGGGATATTCTCTTTACGCAGTTGGTTCAAGAACGTATCTTGGATGTTAATGGACTTGTTCATATGCCGTACCCCCAATGGTTCAATTAGATTGTTCAGAAGTATATTCAAGACCTGAGAGAAACTTTCCTGCTATTATATCACGTATTTTTTCAAAATTCCCAGAAAAGTTTTGCTCTTCACCAACATCGATCCACTCAATTTCCTTCATGTGACGAAACCATGACAGCTGTCTTTTGGCGAATCGGCGAGTATCGCGTTTAAGAAGTGTCACAGCCTCCTCATAGGTAGTTTCGCCCTCGAGGTATGCCGCAATTTCCTTGTAGCCCAGTCCCTGCATGGACACAAGCCCCCTGCCGTAGCCGCGTTCAAGCAGAGTTCTCACTTCATCTACAAGTCCATCTTCCAGCATTTGATCAATTCGGTCTTCAATACGTTTATATAGCATTTTCCGGTCCATTGTCAAACCGATGATGCACAGCTCGTACGGAGACTCCTTCTTTTGGGCAGCATGAGAGGATGAAAGTGTCGTATCTGTCTGATGGTGAATCTCTAGAGCACGTATGATTCTACGGCGGTCATTTGGGTGCAGACGGGCCGCACTGATCGGGTCAACAGCTTCTAATCGGGCGTGTAAAGCAAGAGCTCCGTGCTCCTCCGCGTATTCGTCCTGCTCCTTACGAAAGGCCTCATCTGCCACTGCTTCCGAGAAACGGAATCCGTAACATAAGGACTCAATATAAAGTCCGGTACCTCCAACAATAAAGGGGAGCTTCCCTCTTGCTCGGATATCTTCAATGGCTTTGGTTGCCTGATCCTGAAATTCAGCCGCCGAGTAGGAATCCTGCGGATCATGAATATCCATTAAATGATGCGGAATCCCTTGCATCTCCTCGGGAGTGATTTTGGCTGTTCCTATATCCATTTCACGGTACACCTGCATCGAATCACCTGAGATAATCTCAGCATCGTATGCGGCTGCAAGCTCTAAGCTCAGTCTCGTCTTACCAACAGCAGTGGGTCCCAAAAGTACCAGCAGCTTAGGTTTTACTTCAGTTGTCAATTTGTATCACCCCGTACGAAGTTTTGGAATTACTGCGCAGCAGCTCGGAAAAACCCAGCCTTATAAATTCACCGCTTAGACTTTTTTCCTTCAACAGCACTGCTTTACGGGCAATTCTCACGGCTTCAGACACACTCTCAGGGGACAAAGCAGCACCATTAGCAAACTGACGTAAAGGAGAAATAGCCGCTGAATCCGTTAAAGGCTGGCGGAACATCGGATCAAAATAGACAATGTCCACACTGTTGTCCGGCTGTGATCTCAAATAGTCCAAATGATCACTATGTACAAGGTTGATCCGGCGAAAAGCAGCATTCACTTTCTCATTCCCGGTAATATAATGGCTCATCCCTTCCAACAAGAGTCCATAAAGCGGAAGTGAACTCTCGATAGCGGTAACCTCAGAGGCTTCACCGCCATAAACGGCAAACAGAAGAGAATCCGTTCCGAGGCCAGCCGTGCAGTCCAGCACACTATCTCCCGGCTCCATACCGGCTGCATCTAGCATTGGGTCACGTTCGCCTTTTATTACCCGTTTTGCCCGAACAAACCCCATACTCGGGTGAAATTGCATAGGTGGCATTCCAGGCCGCAGAAGCCGCACAGCTTCTTGCAGCACAACCAGCACCTCCTGGTCCTGATAACGTTCTACCAGCTTGGTTAAGGAAAGGGTTCCGCGCGGTTTATATTCAACTTCTAACCGATCCGCAAGTGACTGCGCACGTTCCACAATTTCCGGTATCGGGTTACTACCCGTAGATATAATCATGTTGCCTCCTGACTAGTTGCCGTATACATTTTTGCTTCGTTGATCACATGACCCGCTTGAATAATTTTTCCAGATCATAGGCAGAGAAAGAAATCAGAATCGGACGTCCATGCGGACAAGTATAGGGCTGCCTGCAAGCAGACAATCGGGTTAATAAACTGTCTACTTCCTGTTCTGTGAGCTTGTGATTTGCTTTAATGGATGCTTTACAGGAGCATAGTATAGATGACTTTTCACGAAGCTTGGCCAGATCGATGGTTTTCTCACTAAGCACCCACTCTGCCATTTCTTCGATAATCGCCTTCTCCTCTCCTTGAGGGAACCAATAAGGCAAGGAACGGACAAGAAACGTCTGACCCCCGAAATGCTCCAAGTACACACCGGCCTGCTCAAACCAATGCAAACGTTCTCCAAGTTGGCGGCTTTCAGATGGAGTGAACTCAAGTGTTATCGGCAATAAAAGCTCTTGAGACGCATCTGCCGGCCGTCCAAATTGCTCATAATAAAATTCATAATTAATTCGTTCATGAGCGGCATGCTGATCTATTAAATATAAGCCTTCCTCATTCTGGGCGATAATATAGGTCCCGTGATGCTGTCCGATATAATTCAGTTCTGGGAATACCGGAAGTCCCGTGCCTCCACCGGCAGGAGGTGCCAACAGTTCTTCAATTCCCGCAGCCACTTCGCGCGCATTGTAAGTGGACTGAGGAGCACGATAGCTGTTGTTTTTCCCTGCTTCGCGAATTTGCGAAGCAGCTTGGGATGGTTTATATGGTTCTGATTTGAAGGGTTCTCTTTCACTTTGTTTTTCCTGTTGTGAAAAAGCTGGTGACCCTGTCATGAGTCCTTTATTCAGGTTTGAGTCCGTGTATTTCGCACGTTCAAGCTGCTCTATTGGGCTCTCTTTCAACGCCTCTTTTGAACCCTTCTGAAAAGCGAATTGCTCCTGTATAAAAGATGAGCTTCCCTTAGGGCCGATCGTTTCTCTGCCTGGTCGGGGAATTAGAGTCTGACCTAATAATACCTTTCGGGTCTCCTCTTCAACGAACTTGTACAATTCCACTTCCTTGCTGAATCGGACCTCCAGTTTGGCTGGATGAACGTTAACGTCAACTAGAGAAGGATGCATGTCCAGCTTCATAACAAGCAATGGATAGCGGTTAATTGGCAATAAGGTATGATACGCACGCATCACCGCTGCGTTCAATCCGTTGCTTCGAATATAACGCCCACCTACTATTGTTGTTACTGCATTGCGATTTGAACGTGTCCAATCGGGACGGCTGATATAACCGGAAATCCGGTAGTCGGGATCTTCGGCTGTGATTGGCAACATGGCCTTCGCTGCTGAAGTTCCGTATACTGCGGCAATCACCTGCAGCAAATCCCCTTTACCCAAAGTATGGAGGAGCTGGTTGCCGTTATGCTGGAACCTGAAGGAGATGTCTGGATGTGCCAGCGCCATCCGGTACATGGCATCCGAAATATGCCCCAGCTCCGTCTGAACGCTTTTCATATATTTCAATCTTGCCGGTGTATTGAAGAATAACTCCCGTACCTCAAAGTCGGTTCCTTGCCCGGAAGGAGCATCTTCATTACAAATCAGCTTGCCGCCCTCAATCTTGATCAGCCTGCCCTTTCCATCATCCGCACTAGCTGTCAACAGCGAGACCTTGGATACGGCGGCAATACTGGGTAAAGCCTCCCCGCGGAAGCCCAGGCTTGTAATCAGGAACAGATCGCGTCCATTCGCGATTTTACTTGTGGCATGTCGATAAAAAGCAGTCTCGCAATCATCCGCCTCTATCCCCGAACCATTATCCTTCACACGGATACTCTGTAGACCACCTTCCTCCACAGAGACCTCAATAACAGTACTCTTAGCATCAATCGCGTTCTCCACCAATTCCTTTACGACCGAAGCTGGACGCTCGACCACTTCACCAGCTGCAATCTGGTTGGCAATATGCTCGTCCAATATATGAATTTTAGCCATTTCATTCACCTCGCTGTTTGACAATATTAAATAGAATAAATCGGGCGCTGAATCAAGTGCACTTTTACAATTAAATTCACGATTACAAGCAATTTGAGCAAATCAAAGGTACTTAGGAATTAACCTAGCAATAGCATTAAACTAACAATAGCAATTAACCTTATAAATCTCTTGCCTTCATCTTGAGGTCATTCAGCAAACCCATGGCCTGTAGGGGTGTCATGTTCATGAGATCTGCGTCTTTTACTGCGGCGATGATCTGTTTCATGAATGGATTCTCTTGAACAACAGCGGACTCGTGTGCAGCAGTAGAAGCAGGTGTAATTGCACCGCCTTTGCGGTTTCTGCGCGGCTCCTCTTCTCCAAATATAGAGAGTTGAACCACTCCGAGTCCCTCATCCTCTATAGTGGATGGAAGTGAGGGATGCGAAGCTGCCGCTGCTTCTGCATAAGCCGCTTTTGCTGCGGACTCTATTATCGTACTAACTTCTTCGTTTATCAGACCTGTTGAGGAGCCTGCAGCTTCCTGAACGGATCGACCGTATGGAACGGATGGGAATGTTTCTGACATCACTGACTTTCGCTCTTGTCCTTCAGTATAAACTCGAGGTCCAGCACCCACAGGAGATGCATGCTCGATTTCCTGCAGTAGACCGTAAGCACGATCAATAATCCCTTCAGGCAGCCCAGCCAGACGGGCACAGTAGATACCATAGCTGCTGTCTGCGGCCCCGGGTACAAGTTTACGCAGGAAATTCACCTTGTCGCCGCTCTCTTGTACGGCCATCGAATAATTGCGCAACCCAGTTAAACTTTCTTCCAAATGAGCCAACTCATGGAAATGAGTCGAAACTAGCGCCTTGCAAGCAATCGTATCATGAACGTATTCAATGACTGCCTGAGCAATAGCCATTCCCTCGCTTGTTGAGGTACCGCGCCCCAGCTCATCAATAATGATGAGGCTTCTCGGAGTGGCTTTTTCGGTCATGACTTGTATGTCAGCCATCTCCACCATGAAGGTGCTTTGTCCGCCAATGAGATCATCTGCTGCTCCGATACGGGTGAAAATCCGGTCAATCAGCGGGATCTCCGCACTTGCCGCAGGAACAAAACAACCGATTTGCGCCAAGATGGTAATTAGCGCAACCTGACGCATATAAGTGCTTTTACCAGCCATGTTCGGACCGGTAATCAGTAGAATGTTCCCTTCGCCTTTACTAAGGGTACTTCCATTCGCGATAAAGGCGGAGTCCTTAAGAACGGCCTCAACAACGGGATGGCGTCCGTTTTCAATGGCCAAATCGTAACCGTCCGACAGCTTAGGTTTCACAAATCGATACTCGGCACTTACAGCTGCGAGGCATTGGTAAACATCGATTTCAGCTACCTTTTCGGCTAAATTCTGTAAGCGTGGAATTTGAGCGCTCAAACGATCTCTTAGCTCTGTAAAAAGCGAATATTCCAAGTCCGTCATTTTATCCTGCGCTTCCAGAATTAGAGCTTCCTTCTCCTTCAGCTCAGGGGTAACAAACCGCTCCGCATTCGCCAATGTCTGCTTGCGTTCATACCTGCCTTCCGGTAAAGAGGCGAGATGAGAACGGGTTATTTCTATATAATATCCGAAGATTTTGTTGTAGCCGATTTTGAGGGACTTGATGCCGGTTGCCAGACGTTCCTTCGCCTCAAGCTCGGCAATCCAGCGTTTTCCGTTACTGCTCGCTTCTCTCAGCTCGTCCAATCGTGCATGGTAGCCTGCCCGAATGATCCCGCCATCCCGTATAGAAACTGGAGCTTCTTCAACGATAGCCCGCTCAATATCCTCACGCAGCTCGGCACATTCATCCATGGATGAACCAATCTCTTTCAACGTAGCTGAACCCGAGCCCATACACATCTCTTTCAAGGTTGGAATCTGGGCCAGAGACAGCTTCAGGGCATTCATATCCCGACCATTAGCACTGCCGAAGGCAATACGTCCGGTTAGTCGTTCCAGATCATAAATTTCCTTCAGTGCGAGCCGAAGATCTTCACGAACGATAAATTGGTTATATAAATAGTCGACAGCTTCCAGCCGCCGTTCAATAGGAGAACGTTGCAGCAAAGGCTTATCGATTCTCCGGCGGAGCAGACGTGCTCCCATTGAGGTTTCTGTGCGATCCAGCAGCCAGAGCAGTGAACCTTTTTTGGAACGCTCACGAACGGTTTCAGTAAGCTCTAAATTGCGGCGGGTAAACGGATCGAGAATCATATAGTTCCCCGGCTCATAAGGAGAAATCTGGCTTAATTGTCCCAGTGATCGGCGCTGCGTTTCACCCAAATAGGAGATTAAAAGCGCTAAGCATTGGCCCCGCTCTTTCTCTAGCCGTACCCAAGCCGCTTCTCCAAATTGCCGCCGTGCAGACTCCTCATCCCGTTTCTCCCAAGGTGTATATACAACGGGCTTTGCTCCAAATAGAGCTTCACCGCGAATACTGTCCAATAAAGCTGCATCCCCGATAATCTCTGCAGGCTCATAAATGCCAATCTCATCGCGGAGCCATTCCGCCCCCGAGAGTACTGATGTTACATATAGCTCACCTGTGGTTAAATCGCAGGCTGTCAGCGCCATCATGCCATCAGTTTCAGTAACACATACCAGATAATTATTGGATTTCTCCGAAAGAATCTTGCCGTCCATCACTGTGCCTGGAGTAACCACACGTACGATGTCCCGCCGTACCATTCCTTTGGTCGTCGCGGCATCTTCAAGTTGCTCACAGATGGCTACCTTGTATCCTTTTTCAATCAGTCGCTGAATATATCCCTCGGCAGCATGATGCGGAACTCCGCACATAGGGATCTTGTCCTCAGTTCCGCCTTCGCGGCCGGTCAATGTAATTTCAAGCTCTTTGGAGGCCAATATCGCATCTTCAAAGAACATTTCATAGAAATCTCCCAAACGGAAAAAGAGAAAGGCATCCTTGGCCCCTTCCTTTACTCGTAAATATTGCTGTATCATCGGCGTATATTGTGCCATGGTCAACCTCCATGCCTATTTCATTGCTATCGTCCATTATAGCAGAAAGTAGACGTTCAAGGTTATCCCCGAGCATTGGATAATCGTTGTATTCGCTAGAGTTCGAAATGGAAACTGCGGACAAAAATACAAAGAAGCGCCTGTTCACGGCGCTTCTTTGGCACACCAGAGTCCGCGGATGTCACGGGCTTCGTTCCATGTTTTACCTTCGTCGATATAGCGGAAAAGAGGTTCTATGTAGCGGGCGGCGAGTTCATAGCCGCCTAAGGCTCGCAGTTGGCCTTTGAGCGGAGCGAAGGCCGCGCGGAGCGGGGGTTTGTCGCCGCGATAGTAGGCGGCATGCAGGTCTTCCCTGTCGAGCGGACGGAGGGGCAGGTCTTCATACCGGCTCACGATTAGGTGAGCTAGATAGACTGCCCCCTTGGCGACGACCGGAGACACCAGGAAGCTCGGCAGGGTCCGGTACTCGAAGCCGCCATGCGGCTGGTACCGGAAATCGCCGAGCACGCCGTAACGCGGACGCCGGGAAGCTGCCCGGGCGTCCTCCAGCAGCAGTAGGGGCAGCGCGAGGTAGTTGTCGAGCGCGCGCAGCAGCGGCGCCGTCAGCGTCACGCCGCTAAAGTGCAGGTGGCCGCCGAGGGCCCAGCCCCGCAGCGGCATGCCTCCCGCCCGCCAAGCCAGCGAGCGGTCGGCGATGAGCCGGTCCGCCGTGGCTGCGGCGGACATCAGCTGCGCCAGCAGCGCGCGCGGGGAACCGCGCGGCCGGGGGCGCAGCTCCGCGACCGGGAACGTGCCACGCGTTCCCGGAGGTCCGGCGTCGCAGCCAGCGACGCCGTCCGTCGGCAAGTACAGGGACGCCGGCACGACTCGGCCGGCAGCGCCCCGCTGGAGCAGGAACTCCGGATCCATGCCCATCATCATCCCCGGCCGTCCGGGGAGCTCGAGGGCCAGAATCCGTTCTAAAGTCTGCTCCGCTGTGCGGTAGGGCTCAGGCAAGGGTTCACCCGATTGCTCCTTAAGCGGAGTAATCTCCTCCACCACATACCTGCGGTCCCCCTTGGAGAGCAGCAGAACCTCACCGCTGTCGAGACCCACGCTGTACAAAGCACGGACAGCCACACCCTCGAGCAGCTTGTTCAACCCGCGGCGTTCGGGAGGTTCAACAGACTCGTCTGAACCGGGTGTGAAAGTTAGCCCCTTCATTCCTGCTCCAGTCCGAAACGGAAGGATCCTAAGTACCGTCAGATTGTATATGTATACTTTATAACGCAACCTATGCCTTGCATTCGTAGAGATAACATTTGCAGGAACCAATGCGGATAATCCGATATCACCTTCCATACCATCCCTTAACATCAGCTTGCTCTGCTGAGTTAATGCAGCCTCAACCCCGCTGCGAAGCAGCCGCTGTTGTCTTTGCTCCAGCGACAAAGCATCAAACACGTGGTATCCTTCATTCATTTCCGCCCACCTCCAGACCGCCGCTATTCTTATAAAGATTTAGAAAGCAAAAAACGGTTTTCCATCCTATTGGACGGCACCGTTTCCTGCAGATCATCAAAATCCTATACACGCAAGACCTAAAATAAATTTAAAAAAGGAGGGCATCCGCCCTCTACGCCGCTGCCCCCTGATCATATAATGGTTTCATACCCATTGAGGATCAGTTACCAGCGGCGTACCTTCCTTACAGCTCATCATCCAGCGCATCAGGGTCCAAATCCTCATAATCGAAGCTCTCACCGTCAAAGTCGTAGTCCTTATCCTCCGGATCATCGCTTTGATCGCTGACGTACACGCGGACCTTGGTCTCAGCCACCAGCTCCGCCTCGAATTCCCGCTCTACCCGGAGGGTAACACTTCCTCCGCCGGGAGATACGCCTGCTTCCACACAGTTCGGCTCCTGCGTTGCATCCGCAGAAACCTCTACCGTGGAAGCACGGTGTCTAGGATCCAAATACGAGAGTGGAATAAGCTCAACATAGGAGACCGTTTCTTTCGCTACTTCGGTCTGCTTGTTTTTGTCGTACGAGTACCAGATGTTCACATCATAAGTACCGATGACTTCGATTCCGCTTCCGGCAGCTACCGCTTCGTATTGGTGGTTGATAATCCAAGCCCCCAAGATACTAGTCGGATGATGCGGCGGAGTTACGGTATGGGTTGCGGTAGAGAACTTACGACCTTTGCCGCAAATCGCCTTCGTAATGATCTCCCTTGTTTGACGTTTATGGTTCAATGACATCTTTAAACCTCCTCCATACAATCATTCACTATCAAGTGTATGCAGGACATGGGCGTTTGTTGATTGTTAGAGTATAAAAAAATTTGGGTAAGCCTTCGGAGGTCTATTTCGGGAATACTTTTATGATTCCGAGCTTTCTCTCTTTACTTAAATCAATAAAATCATCTGCGATATTTACAAGCGGGCGAATAGGATCATGCGGAAGAATCATGATGATTCGGCCGATCCTGCCGTCTGTCAGTTCTACCTCATTGCCTATCATCGACTGCATCAGCTTGTCCATAAAGACTCGGCAAATATAAGGATCAAGCTTGCCGAAGGCACTATCTCCCATCTGCTTAAGTACCTCATACAGCGGTGATGCTTTACGATATAAACGGTCTGAGGTCATTGCATGGAACACATCTGCGACAGCTACAATTTTGCTATAGTCCGTAATTCGATGTCCAAGTACCCCAAACGGATACCCGCTTCCATCCATTCTTTCATGATGCTGAAGGGCTACCAGCGCCTGCATATGGTCTGTCCCCACCGTGTCCCTGATTAATTCATAGCCTATAGTTGTATGTCTCTTCATTAATTCGAATTCTTCATCCGACAACGGACCGGGTTTGGTCAAAATTTCAGCCGGAATCATGATCTTTCCGATATCATGCAGCGTTGCGGCAATAGTCAGCATACCCAGCTCTTCGGGATCCATTTTGAGCCATTTACCGAGAAGTGTAGATAAGATGCCAACCGCGATATTGTGCCTGTATGTATAATCATCTTTGGATTGGAGCGCTGATAACATTCCGTAAAAATCATTTTTTTCCGAGACCTTATTAATAAAAGGTATGACCTCTGACCGAAGTTCATTAATAGGCACTTTTTTAGTAAATTTAATCTGGTCAAAGATCATTTCCATGGCAGTCGTACAGTCATCCACAGCGATATGAAAGAAGGCTTCGCTTTCTATTTCGATAATATCATGGTTGTCCAAAAAGATATGATGCTGATCAAGCAAGCGGATATGCTCTGTATTTAACAGGGTCATAGCAGGTAAAACAAATACTCCCTTGTCATTGAATAGATCCAATCCAAGCTGTTTGCCGATATACGTCTTATTGCTATTTCCCATACCTTCTCACCTACTGTCACTTTATAAGGAACCTTTTCTCTTAACCCAGCCTCGATTCGCAGTCTTGTTCGCGACGGGCATTTTATAACGCTTCGCGATTTTCAGATAGAGTTCCAGCTCTCGGCACAGCTGCAGAATAGCAGATCTAACCTCAAACTCCTCACGGGAGGAAGGCAGTTCCATCTTTTGAAACTCTTTTTCAAGCGCCTCCAGCAGATGTTCTGTCCGCCCTGTATATTCCTCTGCCAATACATCCCCGCTAAGCTGGTCGAATAGATCGGCCACCATTTCCCCGTGCGGAAAACATTGATATACCTGGGATAACAGCTGCATCATAACCTGGATGGATTCCAACTGCTCTTTTCGCATATAAAAATATACATTCCACGCTTCATCGGGATGGATGACGTGATTCTCCATTTCTCTTTCCGCTGCCCTCAACCCCTGCTGTACAGCCCCATTTGCAGTAATCAACTCTTTACCATCCCATACATAATGAGGATCATGAAGTGTACGAGCCATCTGACTGAATATAACGGAAAACGCTCCATCTACCTCTTTGCGAATCCGATACATTGTACCTTCGGTCTTTGGCATGTAGATCAAATTAATCAAACCGGCAGAACCAAGTCCGATAATTAATAGCTCCACCTGCTGCAGCAGTACATGTAGGGAGATCTCAGCTTGTCCAAATACGCGAAAGACGATAACCGAGCTTGTGACAATTCCTTCTTTGAAGCCGGATCGGACAATAAGCGGAAACCCGAACAGTACAAACACCCCAAGCACCCAATAGTGGAACCCCAAAAGCCAGAATAGAATGCACCCGAAAAGGAGACCCACAACCGAGGCTAAAAACCGAGCAGTTATCGTCCGGAGACTCCTTTTACGGGTGACTTCCACACCCAAAATAGCTAAAAGCCCAGCGCTCTGCGCATTGGGTATACCTACAGCAGCCGCAATCAATATGGACATTAACGTTGCAGCCGCTGTTTTAATAATGCGAAAACCCATTCCATTACCTCTCCTTAAAACAATTCCATCATATTTATACAGTATAATCATGGTACTTGATTTTCTTAACAGGCACAATACGACATCTTTTTTACCTATGCGACAGCAGAAGTCTTTCTACATATACAACCAACTGATACATCGCTGTAGCCACAGCGGCAATAATGAGCAGACTCGACATCACCAAAGTAAAATTAAACACCTGAAACCCGTAAATAATCAGATACCCCAAGCCCGACTTGGCTACCAGAAATTCTCCGACAATTACACCCACCCAAGACATACCTACATTCACTTTTAGCGTGGAGACAACCGTTGGAAAAGAAGCCGGCAGGATTACCTTGGTAAACACCTGAACCCGTGATGCCCCAAAAGACTTAACGACCTTAACCAGATTGGGATCCACACCGCAAAAGCTGTTATACACTACCAACGTAGTAACAATGACAGTGATGGATAAAGTGGTCACGACAATCGCCGTAAATCCTGCCCCAAACATTACAATAAATATCGGCCCAAGCGCCACCTTCGGCATACTGTTGAAGACAACCATATAAGGATCAAGCACCGCTGATAAAAAAGGAGACCACCAGATGAGCACCGCTAGAAGCGTGCCGAGCAATGTTCCTAATACGAAACCTACAGCAGTCTCACCCACAGTCATGCCTAGATGGGGCCACAAGCTGCCGCTGACCATATCGCCTAATATCTGCTGGAATACCTTTGTAGGGTAGCTGAACAGTAGTTCATCAATCCACCCTAATCTGGCACCCACTTCCCAAGCCGCAAAGAATAACAGCATGATAACGGATCTTACAACCATTACGTTTCTCTTTCGCTGCTTAATTCCCCGAGAGTAATCTTCATGCATGTCTTGCAGCCATTGTGCACGGGAAGCTGCTGAAGTCTCGGATGGCCCCCTTTTATTCATTCGTCTCCCCTCCTGCCAACTCCATTTCCCTCCATATTTCATTAAAAAGCTCTACAAACCCCTTTTGGTTGCGTGCATAGAGAGGCGGAGCCTCGCGGATTCCCAACGGTATGGGGAATATCTTGCGAATCTTCCCCGGATTCCGTTCCAGTAAGATTACGGTGCTGCTTACCGCGATCGCTTCCGACAGATCATGTGTGACCAGGATAGCAGTGGTGCCTCGGTGCCGGAATGTTTCGGATACAAGATCCTCCAGCTGGAGCTTTATCTGATAATCCAATGCTGAAAAAGGTTCATCGAGCAGCAGTAAACTGGGATCCGTAGCTAATGTTCTGACCAAGGCGACCCGCTGCCGCATCCCACCTGATAGCTGAGAAGGATACTGGTTGCCCTTACCTGCAAGCCCCATATCCTCCAGTAGCCTCAAGGTCTTCTCTCTTGTTTCTTGATTAAATCTGCCGGTCAACTCAAGTCCCAATACTGCATTATCCAGGATGCTGCGCCAAGGAAAGAGATAATCCTGCTGCAGCATATACCCTACCTCAGGAGTAGGGCCTTCTACCCTTTGACCGTTAAGCAAGACCTCCCCGTGAGAAGGTTGTAGCAGCCCGGCTATAATAGAAAGCAACGTGGTTTTCCCGCATCCGCTGGGTCCAACCAAGCTGACGAATTCCCCTTGGCCAATACTTAGATTCAGATCTTCCAGGGCCAGAGAAGCTTCCTGATCACCAAGATAAGCGTGAGTTATACCTTTCAATTGGACAACTGGAAGCATATCATCTCCTCCTCCCTCATCATTGCGAGAATATGTTTTCATGTTCGACTTACTTTGCAGTGTCGTCCTTAATATCTTTCTGAGCTTTTTCCGCGAAGGTGTTGTTGACAATTTTTTCGGACGGTACGCGTGCCTTCAACTCTCCTGCGTTATCCATCACATCCAATAAATTGTTCCATTCCTTGTCATCCACTGTCGGATTAGTAGCATAGGTATCCTGATCTTTATACCGTTTTACAACCGATACAACGATATCTTTCTCCGTTTTTTCGAAGTATGGCATGATTGCAGTAGCAATTTCCTCCGGGCTATGGCCTTTAACCCACAGCTGCGCCCGTTGAATGGCATTGGTGAACTTTTGTACCGTGTCCCCGTTTTTGGAGATATAGCTGTCCTTAGACATGAATACCGTATACGGCAAATAGCCGCTCTCTACCCCGAAGGAAGCTACGACCGTCCCCCGACCTTCACGTTCGAAGATCGAAGCCTGCGGCTCGAAAAGCTGGACGTAATCCCCTGTTCCCGATGCATAGGCTCCTGCGATATTCGCAAAGTCGATATTCTGAATCAGCGTTATATCCTTCGCAGGATCGATCCCTTTCTGGAGCAAGGTAAAAGCACCTGCCATCTGCGGCATACCGCCTTTTCTTTGCCCGAGGAAAGTTGACCCTTTCACTTGGTCCCAGTTGAAAGTCCCGTCCGCTTTTCGGGCGAACAAGAATGTCCCGTCTCTTTGTGTAAGCTGTGCAAAATTGATGACAGGATCATCAGCCCCTTGCTGATATACATAAATAGAGGTTTCGGAGCCTACCAATGCAACATCAATCGCACCTGACAGCAGTGCTGTCATAGTCTTATCTCCGCCCGGAATCGTCTGCAGTTCCACCTCCAACCCCTCATCCTTGAAGAAGCCCTGCGTAAGAGCAACATATTCAGGCGCATAAAATACAGAACGAGTGACCTCACCGATTTTAACTTTGACTGTAGAATCCCCGCCGCAGCCCGCAAGAATAGAAAAACACATTCCGATCATCAGGAAGAAAACCGCAGCTTTTCTTCTTCTATTCATCCTTCATTCTCCTTTATCATCAGCTTTCAATACCCTCTATAAATCATATGCCGACGTCCATAGAAAGGTTAAGATCAGGAGAGTGAATCGTTTGCACATAGATTTGTCCTATTCTTGGCGTAAATTCAACCCATTCTTTTTGCTTTGGAGGTTAACTATTACATCATATATGCGAAATTAGGAGTATTTCAAAGTAATTAAAAGGAAACCAATGTAAATATGTATATATACTCCCTAATTCGTATATTATCATCTAATTCACTTATTTTTGAGTTGTGCAAACGTTTTAACAAAAAGGTTCTTTTCCTGTAAGATGAATAAAAAAGCGCTTACTTCATTTTATAAACTTAGGAGGAAACACTGTATGAAGCCCAACCTATCCACTATACATAAATACCGCCCACTTCAGTCCTTAACGGCAGTCGCTTTAACATTAAGTATTCTAATCGGCTGCTCTTCAGACTCTGAAGGTACAACAACAAGTCTATCACCGTTACCTTCACAAAGTGCCTCACCTGCACCAAGTCCAGCGGAGACATCTAAGTCACCAAGCGAGCCCAGTAGTAGTGTAATTGATGAACAGCCGTCGACCGTTTTTTATGAGATATTCGTCCGTTCCTTCTATGACTCGAATGGAGATGGAATCGGTGATCTGCGAGGAATTACCGAAAAGCTGGATTATTTAAATGACGGAAATTCAGATACAAAGAATGATCTTGGCGTGGGTGGGATTTGGCTGATGCCCATTAACCCTTCTCCAAGCTATCACGGATATGATGTCACGGATTATCGCGCAGTGAACCCTGATTACGGAACGCTTGAAGATTTACAGGTGTTGGTTGAGGAAGCACATAAGCGGGGTATTAAGGTCATTATGGACCTAGTGGTTAATCATACGAGCAAGTCCCATCCATGGTTTATAGACTCTGCCAAAAACAAGGATGGAGATTTCAGGGATTGGTATGTTTGGGCAGAAGATCAGAACCGTCCGGTAAAGGGAACCAGCGCATCAGGGAGTGGAGATCCATGGCACTCCGTGTTGGGGAGCCATTATCTAGGAATTTTTTGGGACGGTATGCCCGATCTTAATTTCGACAATCCAGAGGTACGCAGTGAGATGAAGGATATCGGTCGTTTTTGGCTGGAAAAAGGCATTGACGGTTTCCGGCTGGATGCAGCCAAGCATATTTATGAAGATCTATCGAGCGACAAAAGTGAAGCCACAACCTCCAAAAATGTGGCCTGGTGGCAGGATTTCCGTAAAGCAATGAGTGAGGTTAACCCCGAAGCTTATATTGTAGGTGAGGTGTGGGAAAATTCAGCCGTGTCTGTTGGTGCGTATTTGAATCAGGCATTTGATTCCGGCTTCAACTTTGGACTGGCAGAATCGCTGCTCCAATCCGCCAAAAGTGAAAAGGACAGCGGCATTGCATATACCTTGGAGCGAACCTACAAGCTGTATTCCAAAATTTCAGACGGTGCTTTTACCGATGCTATTTTTCTAACGAATCATGATCAGAATCGGGTGATGAGCCAACTGGACGACGACCCTAACCATGCCAAAATGGCGGCGGCACTGCTACTAACTTTACCTGGGAATCCTTTCATTTATTATGGAGAAGAAATCGGGATGCTGGGTGTGAAACCGGATGAAGGCATTCGGGAACCTATGGGTTGGTATGCAGAAGGTACCGGTAAGGGGCAAACCACTTGGGAAAACAGAAGCAACAACGAGGGTTCAGATTCAAGCAGTGTGGACATTCAGAATAGCAAGGGAGCATCACTACTGCAAAATTATCGAGATTTGATCGCCGTTCGGAATGAAGTGCCTGCTCTGCAGAATGGAAATATCCGGGATTATGCCTCCGGGAATTCCAGTATTACTGCCTTTGAACGTTTAACGACCAAAGAACGAGTATTAGTCGTTCACAATCTTAGCGGTCAAGAGCAGCATATGAAGCTTACTGCAAAAGGAAATGACGGAAATTATACGGCTATCTTGAAGGATTTATCTAAATCAGCAGCTCTAAATGGAGAAGAAATCACACTTCCTCCCTATTCTACGGTTATTCTTCAGCCTTAATCTAGCAATCTTTATGTTATCATAAGCTAATTTTAAGGTAAAATTAAGAAATGAGGGGTACTATTTGAATATGAAATACTTTTAGCGAGGTGATTTCAATGAGAATGGTCATAACGTTTCAGAACAAGTCTGTACCTGTGTATTTTACAACAGAAAATAAACAGCCCACTCAAAAAGTACTTCGATTGCTTACTAGCACCTTGGATCTCAAAATTCAAAAGGGCAAAAGCGCCCTGAAGAAATGTTTGAATTCTCTGATTAGTATCGAAATTAAAGGCTCGGAAGCTATATTGCACAGTTATAGTGAAAATGATTCATTAGCGCTATCCCTCTATTAAGAGGGGTAGCTTTTTTTTGTTTATTTTAACCTGTTTTAGGATTGCTCTTCTCCGCTTTTTCCGCCTTTTGAATCCGTAATTTGAAAAGCTTCACTAAATTCAGCCGCGTATGTTCCTCATGACAGTTATCCAGCTTCTTGATAATAAACCGGTCAATGGACATATCAATCGCTCCTTTTTAGTAACTGGCTTTTACAGGAAATGATTTCCTATTTCCATGTATCCCCTATTTAACCGGGTTTTTTCTCTTTTAAACGTCTAAACGTGAATTAAAAACGATAAATTTATTGGCTCAAAACCAAAATCAGTGATTGACCGTTTGTGAAACAAACCGCTACGGGTTCGGAGGGATCTTGCGATCGCTGTTAAAGCCTGATTTCTGGATTGTAAAATGAATTATAGGTTAAAATCGGGCTTTAAAGGCGAACACTGCCGTTTCTCCAGAATCCCTCCGACCCTCCGCTCTGTTCGCTCATAAAGTCAACCTCTGATTTTAAGATTGTACCCATTTATATCAGGTAGGAAATAAACAAGACCTCCCGTTCTTTAATGAAATCAGGGAAGTCTTGTTTTTTTAGATTCTAATGGCCCTTACAACTCTTCTATTTCCTTGCGCCAGCCTTTTCTGCCTGAACGAGAAGCGGTTACCTTGGATTGAGACACGTTTTTACGCTTTGCCTTTTCCTCTTTTACACTTTGGTACAACAATTCGCGCTGCGTTCTACGGTAGTTCAGTATGCGTTTTTCCTCCAGTTCCCCTGTTCGCACGGCTTCCAGTACGGCACATCCCTCTTCTTGCTCGTGACGGCAGTCACTGAACCGGCATCCTGATGCCAAGAGTATGATATCCCCGAAAGCCAGGTCGAGACCCCCGTCATCATTCCATAACTGCAGTTCCCGCATCCCGGGCGTATCGACAATAATGCCTCCTGCCGGCATAACAAACAGCTCACGATGGGTTGTTGTATGACGTCCGCGGCTGTCACCCTCTCTAACGTCTTGAGTACGCTGTACCGGCTTACCGCAGAGCCAGTTCACCAGCGTAGACTTGCCGCAGCCTGATGAACCTGTTAAAGCTACGGTCTGACCCTTGCCGATATAAGGCATGAGCGAGTCCCGTCCATTATCCTCCAAGGCGCTTACGGCGTGAACAGCTACCCCGGGTGCAACCCGTTCCATTTCAGCAATTTTCCGCTCTGAATCGAGACATAAATCCGCTTTAGTCAGCAGTATTACCGGACTCGCCCCGCTATTCCAAGCCATGATCAGGTATCTTTCCATTCTTCTGACATTGTAATCGTCATTCAAAGCGCTGACTAGAAATAAGGTATCGACGTTCGCCGCAATGATCTGTTCGGCTGTCACATTCCCTGCGGCTTGCCTGGAAATGACACTGTGCCTTGGAACGACACAGTGGACGATAGCATGATCGCCCGCATCCAGAAGGGTAAGCGCAACCCAATCGCCAATCGCGGGATAGCCTCCGGAATGACTTAGCTCAAATCGCAGTTTACCTGCCAACTCACCCCAAATCTCTCCAGCTTCGGTCATGACTCGAAATTTACTGCCGAAGTCACCGACAATCCGCCCAGGTACCAAGCCTTTATCCTCGTTATTATTACTTTCTATTTGACTCCACTTGCTGGACCAGCTTTGGTTCCAGCCATATTGTTCTATACTCAATGAATACCCTCCTAGAATGTTGTTTCATCCATCTTGCAATTCCATTCATTCCCTGTATCTGCGTATTCCGGGCACACAAAAAACCGCCGGAGTTCAAGCTCCGGCGGCAAATAACACCTTAGTGTCCTGAAAATTTCATCAGAACCCATGGTGATATAGACATACATAGATATAACTGCAGTATGGATGCAGAATATCTATGCATGCAAAAAAGCCGCCGGAACCCTACGGTCCCCGGCGGCTCTAAAAGGCATAAATGAGCATACCTGCTAAGCTGCGTTCCTTAAAGTCTGCAGCCGCTGTTCCCCGGAAGACACGTATTAATAACAGTTATTACCGATAAGGTCGCTCCTGTATAAACTGTCATATCACATCGTCTCCTTCCAGAATATTATGATGCCATCATAAACGGATCACAGAATGATGTCAACTGCAAATGTATTTTATACCATTACAATATTTCCTTAAGCTCATCCAGCTCATTAATAATTTTCCAAGGGCGAATATCCAGATGATCATCCCAGACATGATTCCTGCGAAGCCATATTCCTTCCATCCCAGCCTTTCCAGCCCCCCAAATATCGTTGACCGGATGATCCCCAATGAAAAGGGTGTGTGAAGCATCAACGCCAAGACGTTCCAGGGCCAGCTGATAAATTTCCGGGTCTGGTTTACTGATGCCTACCTCCGCCGAGATCACGATATCCTTAAAGTGGTGACGAAGACTTAACAGATCTATTTTTGCGTGCTGAATATCCTTTTTGCCGTTCGTGACGAGCCCGAGAATATAGCCTCTATCCCTGCAGTAATTGAGAATAGTCTCCGCATGTTTCATCATGGCTCCGTGTCCTGCGTATTTCTCATCGTAATAAGCACGTATATCTGCAGCAGTTACAGGGGTCTGCCAAGGCAAGACCTGACTCAACTCCTCGAAGAACCCATCCTTGTCCCGATAACCGTCAGCATCTCTTAGAATCATTTCCTCTACAACCTGCCCTGCAGCTTCAGGCTCCAAATGCCCCAATAAATCCTGCACGAATTGCGTGCTGAAGCTGCGAAAGGTATAATCGCGATCCATCAACGTATTATCAAGATCAAATAATAAGGCTTGTACTTCCTTCATACCCTGATTCCCCTTAAATGCGAACTGTAATTTGAAACCTCAGAACTTATTGTACTATGCCTTTTGGAACAAAGAAAAGACCGTTCTGGAAAAAGGAAATTGCCTTCCCCTTTTACAGGACAGTCTTTAACGAAGATAGTATCCTTATGGATTTCTTATTGAAAATGATCACTCCTATGCGTCAACATCATTTCCTCATCCGTTATATAAAGCGGAAAAGGTGGAGTCTCCTTCAAATAGCGTTCCGTGGATAATAGACGATAATGGACCTCAGGAAGCCATGCATCTTCCAGTAAAGGCAGCTTGCCAGTATCATTAATGTAGTTATCCACGGCGGATTGAACCATGTCTAGATAATAAGGAACAAGCTTGTCTTCTTCCGCAAAAATCTCAAAGGTTTCCCGCGACATATAGAATTTCTGATCCGAAACCCCGCCCAGATAACGTTTCAGACGGTTAAGATCTATACTTTTGTCTTCAAGCATGAGTACCGTACGATTTATGGGCGAGGGCATCTCTTCCTCGAACTTTCTGATCGCCTGCTTGATTTGCGGCAGTGTGACCTTTACATTTTGTGGAGCGGGATCCTTTTTGGCACGTTTGAATATCATACTGAAGGTCTCCTTTCGAAGTATATTCAGATAACGCTTACAATTCCAGTTTATTCGTTTTCTGAGTTTTTAATCAGTATTAATTGGAACGTCATAAATAATCCCTATTTTCAAGTCCATTATTTGACATGTTGCCAGTGAGTCCACACCTCGCGGGGGTTAAGCTCATATTTCTCATTTTCTCGGTACATAAATTGATGCATGATGAACTCACGGCGAATGGTTGCAAAATCGTCATGGAATAGCTTTATGAATTCATTGATTTCTTTTTCGGTGTACACTACACCGGGCTCAAGCTTTTCAACGATATGCTGAAGAGCAATCAGCTTTTTTTTGTATTGTGCGGGAATTTGCCGTAGTCTCCCATCTTTAGAGAAAAAATTGCGAGTTACCGTTTCCTTCAGACTATTATCTGTGTTCTTCTCTTCCATAGTCTCTTCTCCTTTAGCAAAAATAAACTGTAGCGATGCCTCAGCGTTTTGCTTGATAAATTCTGGATTCAGCATAAAATACACCGTATTTTTGTCTCGCCGCTCCTTAATCAGCGCTGCTTCCCTTAGCCTCGATGCATGGTGAGTAACTGTTGGCTGGGATAAACTCAATCGTTCAGCAAGCGCCTGACCGTGCATCTCTCCTTTGGAAAGAAGCAATAAGAGACGCAGCCGCGTAGGATCAGCCAACGCTTTGTGGTAGGCAACAATTTTATCAAGCTGCAATAGGGAACACTCCTTCAGTAGATGTTAAGCAGAAACATCAGAACTAAACTGATTAGATATGTATCTAATTTTATCATAGTTAATATAGTTCAACAACCGCTCAGCGGCAAATATGGGCATTCTGGAAAAAAAACCGAAATTGGAGTAGGATTTACTATAACGCCTTTACGACAGCAGAGTAGGAAGTGACACCATTTAACTGGGAGGTATGCAGCCATATGAAAGATGTAATCATTATCGGAGCCGGACCCTGCGGGCTATCCGCCGCTATAGAATGCCAGCGACAAGGCTTATCCAGCCTTATCATAGAAAAGAACTTCATTGTACACTCTATTTATTTGTATCCAACGAACATGCAATTCTTCAGCACCACAGAATTGCTTGAAATCGGCAACGTCCCTTTTACCTCACCTAATGAGAAGCCTTTCCGTCACGAAGCGCTGGTCTATTATCGCCGTGCAGCCCAGCAGTATGGTCTGGAAATTGCAGCCTATGAGGAAGCGTTAAAGGTAGAGCCTCAGGAGGACGGAAGCTTTTCTGTACATACCTCGAACTTACGGGGAGAACAAAAGGTCCACTATGCAGCAAATGTCGTTATCGCAACTGGGTATTTTGACCAGCCTAATCTAATCGGAATTCCCGGTGAAGAGTTGCCCAAAGTGACCCACTATTTCGGTGAAGCCCATCCTTATACGGGTATGAAGGTTACTGTAATTGGAGGCAGCAATTCTGCTGTAGATGCAGCATTGGAGCTTATGCGTGTGGGTGCCTCTGTGGATATGGTGTACCATGGAGATCGAATTTCAGACAATATCAAGCCTTGGGTACGCCCTATTTTTGAAAGTATGGTCAAGAAAGATAAAATCACTCTGCATCTTCAATCACGGGTCACTGAAATTACGGTGGACTCTGTAATTATCACCTCAAAGGATGGGTCAAAGACTTCACTGGACAATGATTTTGTGCTCGCCTTAACCGGCTTCCGCCCGAGTAGGGTTCTACTCACTTCAGCAGGTGTCGCCATGGATGATGATATGGACAAACCTGCGTTTCATCCCGAAACCATGGAGAGCGACATTCCGGGTCTCTATGTGGCTGGGGTTATTGCCTCCGGACGAAATGCGAACGAAGTGTTTATTGAATCCGGGCGTGGTCACGGCAAGCTGATAGCAGATCATATTGCGTCTAAACAGATGACCGGGGTAAAGGAGATGGATCACTAAGATGGACGTGACATCATTACTATTGCTCGGACTCGCCGCCCTTGGTGTTATTAGCAGAAATTCACCTGTAACGATAGCGATGGTGTTCCTGCTCCTATTGCGTGTATTGGGATTGCAGCAGGCTTTTCCTTGGCTCGAAAAGAATGGCCTAACCATCGGCATTATCATCCTCACGATTGGGGTAATGACTCCACTGGCCAGCGGTAAAATCTCTCTTCAAACTGTTGGACAATCCTTCCTTCACTGGAAGTCCCTTTTGGCTATAGCGATCGGCATCCTCGTGGCCTATCTCGGCGGTCGCGGAGCCGTATTGATGGGCAGCCAGCCTACGATTGTGGCAGGTCTCCTGATCGGCACTGTCATTGGAGTCGCCTTATTCAAAGGAGTACCTGTTGGTCCGCTAATTGCCGCTGGCATCCTGTCGCTACTGATTGGCAGACTGTGAACGTAAAAATGGATCATCTCGGATGAGATGACCCCTTCGTTTCACTAAAATCAAAGGCATGGTCATGTTTAAGTGTACTTCGTGCAACTAAAAACACCGAAATGTGATGGATTCTCTTAACCATCCAGCCGCTGAACATTGAATAATCGGGCATAGCTGCCTTCTTTTAACAACATTAGTTCATCATGCGTGCCCTGTTCTGTTATTTCTCCGTTCTCGATGACAATAATCTGATCTGCATGCGTTATCGTTGATAAGCGATGAGCTACAATAAGCGTAGTACGCTGTGAGGAAAGGGATTGCAGCGATTGTTGGATTAGATGCTCCGATTCCAGATCTAATGCTGAAGTAGCTTCGTCCAAGATAAGCACCTTCGGATCTTTTAGGAACACTCGGGCAATAGCCACGCGCTGCTTCTGCCCCCCTGACAGCTTCACCCCGCGCTCACCGACCTCGGTATCATAACCTTGCGGCAGCATCTCAATAAAGTCATGAGCGTTGGCTGCTTGTGCTGCGGAAATGATCTCCTGTTCTGAAGCATGCGGATTCCCGAATAGTATATTGTCGCGTACCGACCCGCTGAACAAAAAGTTATCCTGCAGAACCATTCCAACGGCTCGTCGCAGACTCTCCTGAGTCAAGCCTTTAATATCTTGTCCATCCATTTTAAGACTGCCTTCCTGAATGTCATAAAATCGCGGAATCAAACTAATTAGCGACGACTTCCCCCCGCCGCTCATGCCCACAAATGCGACGGTCTGCCCTGGCTTGATTTCCAAAGAAATATTCTTCAGCACCCATTCGTTCTCATCGTTATATTTGAACCATACATTTTCAAATTCAATGGATCCAGTCGCTCCTACAAGCGGTCTTGCCCCTGGTTCGTCAACAATATCGTAAGGCTCCTCTAACAGCTCTAGCACTCGTTCCAGAGATGCCGAGGCTTGCGTTAACACCGTTGAAGAGTTAATTAAACGGCGTAGAGGCGCATACATTCTATCCAGGTAACCAAAGAAGGCAATGAACGTCCCCAAAGTTAAATTACCGTGGATAACCTGATAGCCCCCGTAACCGATAACCAGCAGTGGAGCAATATCAGTCAGAGTGTTAATAATTGCGAAGGTGAAAGCATTCCAGCGTGTCTGGGCCATGGCTTTATCCAGAAAGTTGCCGTTGATGCCTTCAAATTTCTTCTGGTCAACCCGTTCCATTGTGAAACTTCGGATGACAGCTATCCCTTGGATCCGCTCATGCAGATATCCCTGAATGCCAGCAAGTGCTGCCGAACGGTCTTTGGTCAATATTTTAAGCCGCTTATACAGAGTATTGACAGCAATCCCATACAAAGGCAGAATTGCAATCGAGACGAGTGCGAGCACTGGATTCAGGTAAACCATAAACGCCAGCGCGAAAAGAAGAGTGAACATATCGAGCCACACGTTCATCATCCCGACTTCTACCAGATTCTTGGTCTGCTCCACGTCATTGATGAACCGGGAGATGGCCTCCCCCACTTTGGTGTTCTGGTAGTAACGCAACGACAACCGCTGCATATGTCCATAAAGCTTATTTCGCATATCGAATAATACTCTGCTTGTGATAAGTTGGGCAAAATACTGGCGGTAATACTCTACCGGACCTCTTATAACTACAAATAAAATAAGGGCTCCCCCCAAAATGAGCATCAGCTGAGACACACGGTCCTGGGCGGTCATTTGTGGGTTCAATAAAAGATCATCCACCACATATTTCATAATCATGGGCAGGGTTAACGGAATGCTGAATTTGATCATACCAATGAACAGTGTCAGTATAATTAATTTCATGTAAGGGCGTACGAAAATAAAATAGGATTTCCATTGTTTCACTGTTTTGTTCTATCCTTTCCTTGAACCATGCACACAACAATTATTGACTTTTGCTCTATACAGTGTTTTTATAATTTTAAGTCTTTTAGACTATAGTAGTACCGTAACCTCAGGAGGATAACGATGTCCAGACAATTTGTGACGGAAGCCGTCATGATGGCAATTTACGGCCAGCTTCTTGTACCGCGAAGCCCTGTAGAATATATTGTGCCATATACGAGTGTGCTCGAACTGTACGAACTGCAAGACAGCGAAGAACCGCTGATGAATTTCCCGGAAGATGATGCACATGTCAAAGGTAAAATCAAAGAACTAATCAATTACTTCGAAGAGCCTTTGAATAAGAAAAAAATCAACCGCTGTCTAGCCATGCCTTGGGCAAAAAGCGCTACCATTCTGCTTGGCGGACAGGCGCAAATGGTCATCATCAACAGCATGGATTCGGCACAATACGGGGAAACGTTCGATCCGATTGAAACAGAGCTTCTGCTGACCTCTCAGCGCGAGAAAATGCCTATTTTAACGGATCAGTTCGAACTTATTCAGCGTATTATCGAGGGCGAAGTTCCCGTTCAAGTGTACGATATTGATGATTTTGATTTTGCCATGGAAGAAGGCACACGCAGCTCTCTCACCGATCATTAGAAATGAACCGTTGTGGTCTGTTCGGCGCTGTACATTAGGAAAGCCCATGCTTATCGCAAGGGCTTTTATTGTTGTAGTAAATCCAATTAATCGCCGGCAGTAGTCTTTGCCTCGTATTTATACTCTATATCATCCTCGGCCTCTGAGTATACCACAGAAAGTCCGTAACCCTCCATGTACCAGAGGTCCTGCTCCTCTATATAGAACACAATGCCTTCTTGCGTCGTCTCAATTCTCGGACGTGCCGGTGGTTCTATGGCTATACCGAGCGAGAACCCAGGATGCAATCCACCACCTGAACTATAACGGGGAAATAATCGAATATAACCTCCGTCTGTAACCCCAACCTCCCTTTTAAACCAAGAGGCAGCTTCTTTACTGATATCGATACTCATGGCTCTCCACTCCTTTGTGTCCCTACATCATACTTAAAAAATTGATTTTTACCAAATGAGATCATCCTAAAATTCCAATTGACAAAATCTCAGACTCAGTGATAAACTCTGAACATAACTTAGGTCTTCAAGTTATTACCAAATTAACGAAAGGGTGAGCGCGGTGTTTAATCCAGTAATGAACCAATACTTTACTATTGTCCTCAACTACACACAACCAAATACCGAAGCAGCCCATGTGGTGAAACCTTCCTGAAGCACTTGCGATTTACTTCAATCGCATCACTTTAGATCATGAAAGTTTATTCCATGCCAGGTGCTGCTTAGCGCCGTGCGCATGATAGTCTCTAATTATAGGCATATCGTCCGTTTTCGGATGATATGCCTTTTTGCATGCCTTAGAGCTAACCACATGAAAAATTAATCCGAAAGAAGGGATTTACTTGTTCTCTGTTCTGAAAAATCTCGGATGGTTCTTTCGCCGGGAAAAAAGACGTTATGTTATTGGTCTTGTCTTACTAATTGCAGCCGGCGTGCTGGAGCTTCTCCCTCCCCGTCTCTTAGGTAATGCCATAGACGAAATTGTGAGCGGTTCGATTACAGCTGTTTCGTTAACCAAGTATATTGTCATGATCGTTGTCATGCTGCTTACGATCTACTGGATCACGTACATATGGATGCATAAACTATTCGGCGGCTCCAATCTCGTGGAACGCCTCCTGCGATCCCGGTTTATGAATCATTTGATGTCGATGACCCCTTCGTTCTTCGAGCGCAACCGCACCGGTGATTTAATGGCCCGGGCAACGAATGATATTCGCGCAGTTTCAGCTACCGTAGGTTTCGGTATGTTGACCCTAGTGGACTCCACCATATTTCTCTCAGTCGTACTTCTGGCAATGGGTTTTCTAGTTAGCTGGAAGCTGACACTGGCAGCAGTATTGCCTCTTCCGCTAATCGCAGTAGCTATGATTTTCTATGGCAGAGCTATTCATGACCGGTATAGTCTTGCACAGGACGCCTTCGGGGATATGAATGATCAGGTACTCGAATCTGTATCGGGTGTGCGTGTTATCCGCGCGTATGTTCAGGAACGATTGGATGAGAAGCGATTCTCGGACATTACGGAAGATGTATATCGTAAAAATATGGCCGTGGCCCGTGTCGATGCCTTTTTCGAACCCACCATTCGCTTATGTGTCGGGATGAGTTACATCATCGGTCTCACCTACGGGATTTACCTCGTCTTCCGCAATCAGATTACGTTAGGCGATCTCGTTTCCTTCAATATGTATCTCGGAATGATTGTATGGCCTATGTTCGCCATCGGTGAGCTGATTAATATTATGCAGCGCGGCGGTGCATCACTCGAGCGTATTGATGACACAACAAACACCAAACCCGACGTGATGGATGTAGCACATCCGACTGAAGTTACTAGCCCAACCCGTATTGAGATGAATCAGGTCACCTTCCGCTACCCGACCTCAACCGTTGATAATCTAAGCAATGTTAGCTTGTCCCTATCCCAGGGCGAGACGCTTGGTATTGTAGGCCGTACCGGCAGCGGAAAATCAACGCTGTTGAAGCAGCTGCTTCATGAATATCCGACAGGTTCCGGCGATATATTGATCTCCGGTGTGCCGATTGAACATATTACCCTAGACCGATTGCATAGCTGGATGGGTTACGTACCTCAGGAGCAGATCCTCTTCTCCAAAACCGTCCGTCAGAATATTCAATTTGGTTATGAGGATGCCAATGACGACCGGATTATGGAAGCCATCACCACAGCGGCCTTCCAAAGTGATCTCGGTACATTATCCGATGGATTGGATACTTTAGTTGGGGAACGGGGCGTTTCCCTCTCTGGCGGACAAAAACAACGTGTCTCCCTCTCGCGGGCATTTATCTCCAATCCTGATATTCTGATCCTTGACGATGCGCTTTCAGCGGTCGATGCACGTACAGAAGCCCGTATTATTGAGAACATCCGCAGTCAACGGGCCGGAAAGACAACTCTGATCTCCACCCACCGACTTTCTGCCATTGAGCATGCCGATCAAATTGTTGTGTTGGATAATGGAGTTATTACAGAACGAGGTACCCACCAAGAGCTGTTAGATCTAAATGGCTGGTACCGTGAGCAATATGATCGTCAGCAGGTGGAGAATAACTTATCAAATGACTAATCCAGCAAACTTTTAGGGGGTGTCACCGTTGACACAAAGTACAGGCAAACGCCTGCTTCAATACGCATTAACTGCTAAGAAAACATTTATCTCGGCCCTTCTGCTGCTTTCCATCGGTGTAGGAGCAGAGCTTGCAGGCCCTTTTATCGCCAAAAA
This sequence comes from Paenibacillus wynnii, assembly GCF_000757885.1. NCBI lineage: Bacteria > Bacillati > Bacillota > Bacilli > Caryophanales > Paenibacillaceae > Paenibacillus > Paenibacillus wynnii. The sequence goes on from NZ_JQCR01000003.1 coordinate 1,362,225, forward strand.
TATGATCGATAATCACATGTTAGCCATCGAAAAACCCTACTTCCAGACAAACTCGCCGGACGAGGCGGCAGTTTATAACGACAAGTTATATAAACGGGCCGACCGATTCGAGCCGGGTGAGAGCAAAGGCCAAGAAATCCGACTGCTTCAGGAGGGACGCAGCTTTTACTTTATTAACGAACCTGTAGAACACCCTCAAGGCGAGCGAACTTACCGTGACGGCGAATTGCATATTGTACGCGGTGAGACTGAGGTTACTTATCCCGCAGTCAAACTATCGGCGGATGAACTATTTGCCTTTTATAAACCTGAGCTTCCGGGTATTTATGAGCTGGTAGGATTGTACGCACTGTTTCTGGTCATATCGATCTTTGCTGAATTCGGTAAAACCTACTGGCTGCAATCTTCAGCCAATCAGGTTATTCGGAAGCTGCGAACCGATGTCTACGCGCATATTCAGCGTCTTCCTGTTTACTTTTTTGACAATCTGCCTGCGGGTAAGGTGGTATCCCGGGTAACCAATGATACTGAAGCCATTAAGGATCTGTTCATTGCGGTTCTATCCAATTTCAGCACGGGTATTATCAATCTCATCGGTGTATATATCGCCTTGTTTCTGCTCGATTTGAAACTTGGTTTGGTTAGCTTGTTCATTGTGCCCATTCTGGTGATTTGGATCGTGCTGTACCGTAAAGTTGCTACCAAATACAATACGATTATCCGCTCCAGATTAAGTGAGATTAACGCCATTATCAATGAATCCATTCAGGGGATGTCGATCATCCGTATATTCCGCCGCCAGAAGCAGCGTCGTGAAGAATTCGAGAACCTTAACGATGATTATTTAAAGTATCAGAATAAAATGCTTAACCTGAATGCCTTCACCTCCCACAACTTGGTGAATTCCTTACGCAGTTTTTCTTTTGTACTTGTGTTATGGTATTTCGGCTTTGGCAGTCTAGGTGGCAATACTTTTGTTTCCTTAGGTGTCCTCTACGCCTTCGTAGATGTGCTCGGACGTATGTTTCATCCCATTACAGGGATGGTCAATCAGCTGGCTAACCTGGATACCTCGATGGTATCTGCGGGTCGCTTGTTTACACTTATGGATGAACCCGGAGAACCCGTGACAGACGGCACCATGCCGCGATACAAGGGAAATGTGGTCTTTAAGGATGTATCTTTTGCTTACAAAAAGGACTTCGTCCTGCGTGACATTTCATTCGAGGCCCGTCCAGGTCAAACGGTCGCACTTGTAGGGCATACAGGCTCCGGCAAAAGCTCAATCATCAACCTGCTGTTCCGTTTCTATGATCCTCAGCAAGGGTCAATTTCCATTGACGGTCAAGAGGTCCAGGATATGCCGAAGCAGTGGCTGCGCAGTCATATGGGTATTGTTCTGCAGGACCCTTATCTCTTCACGGGTACGATTGCTTCCAACGTAAGTCTTGGTGATGAAAGGATTTCACGCGAAAGAGTCGAACGGGCTTTACGAGAAGTAGGCGCAGATAAATTGCTGTCTCATCTACCGCTTGGGTTCGATGAACCTGTCGTAGAGAAAGGAAGCACCCTTTCCGCGGGACAGCGCCAGCTTATTTCCTTTGCACGCGCCCTTTCCTTCGACCCTGCGATCCTTATTCTAGATGAAGCTACCTCCAATATCGATACGGAGACGGAGAGCATCATTCAAGAGGCACTTGAGGTGCTGAAAAAAGGACGCACAACCTTTATCATTGCTCACCGGCTGTCCACGATTCGCAGTGCGGATCAGATTCTAGTGCTCCATCACGGTGAAATTGTAGAACGCGGCAACCATGATGAGCTAATGGCCCTTGGCGGCAGGTACTTCCGTATGTATCAACTTCAGGTGGGTGCCATTACTGCAAGCAGCGGAGCTAATGACAAGCTTTCGCCAATTCTCCGTCCTTCTCCGGAAGGCAGCTTTTAATAGAACATAATTGAACTAATAGCCCTGACCCCCTAGTATATGGAGTCAGGGTTTTATTATTATTGTAAGAGGAACATTCGTTCTGTATAATGTAAATTAATACATACGAGCGGAGTGATCAAACATTGATCAACTATTTAATATCCAAACAACAGGCTAGATTGTTTCTACTGCGACATCAACATCTGAGTTCTTCCACCTTACAAGGGTCAAAGCAAAGCATTTACGATTATATCAGGCATGTGGGATGTATCCAATATGATCCGCTTAGCATTACCGGCCATAATCACGAACTCGTACTGCAGGCGCGCATCCCCGGTTTCACGCCAGATCTGGTGCAGGAGCTCCTGTATCAGGATCGGCTATTAGTCGATGGCTGGGATAAGAACATGTCTATTTATTGCACAGAGGATTGGCCTTATTTCCAGCGGAGCCGCGAACTGGCAGCAACACGATACGGAGGAAACAGTGAAATCATGGCCACCGTTGGCCGTGTACGCCAGGAACTTACGGAACGTGGTCCGCTCTCTTCCCTGGATATGGAGGGTAAAGACAAAATCAACTGGGCCTGGGCCCCCGCAAGGCTTTCCCGGGCAGCGCTGGAAAGCATGTATTTCTGGGGAGAAATCGTCGTCCATCATCGAGTGCATACCCGCCGATATTATGACTTTACAGCCAAATTGCTGCCGGAGACTATCCTTAATGAGCAAGACCCTAATCAAACTGAAGATCAGTATTATGACTGGTACGTACTGCGCCGTATCGGCAGTATTGGACTTCAATGGAATAGATCCGGCGATGGTTGGCTGGGGATTAACGGATTGAAGAGTAAAGAAAGAACAATGGCCATTCAGCGGTTGCTGCATACGGATAGGATTAGAGAGGTCAACGTAGAAGGAATCAAGTTACCCTTCTATATCAGAACCATAGATACTCCTGTTCTGGAAGAACTTTTACGAGATACCAATGAACAAGGCGAAGATTGTATAAGCACATTCTCTGCCGCTGCACTCGCTCCTTTGGATAACTTGCTATGGGACCGCGAGCTCATTAAACAGCTCTTTAATTTCGAATATCGTTGGGAGGTATATAAGCCAGCAGCGGAGCGGAAATTCGGGTATTATGTACTCCCTCTACTTTATGGAGATCGATTCGTAGGCAGATTTGAGCCGGTCACGGATAAGAAAAGCGGAATATTAACCATCATCAACTGGTGGTGGGAGCCGGAGGAATCCTTAACCCCGGATCTGACCGCCGCACTCAAGGAGGCTCTGATTTCACTGGCACGCTGCGTGAGAGCAAACTCCGTGCAGTTCCTGCCCGAAGTCGTAACTAAATCAGGATTACAGGAGCTTGTGAAGAGTGTCCAGGATATAGCAGTGCGTGAGTGTAGTTTGGGATTGGGGGAGTAAAGTGAATAAAAAAATAGCCATGGTTATTGTAATAACCGCCTTATGTTCCGTTGTAATAACGTCTTGTTCGAGTAAAGAAAGTATTGTGCAGGAGTCGGGCCTTTCAAAAGCCATGAGTGTAGCTATTGCCTACAAAAAACAAGAGCTTGAAGCCGTTCCACCCGATCATTCGAATGAGATTACACTGGAAGACATAACAAAAAAGGAAGCTATAATAAAACCTTTAACCACAAAAGTCTTCTTTGAGGTTCAATCTGCCAGTCGTATGTATGCACGTGCCTTAAGAGTCGCATTAATTAAAAATAATGAGCTTAAAGTAACCTATATATCTTTTACAGAGAAAAGTGTAACAGCAGAATCCATAGATCTTACCTATACAGGCACTCTCCGTTTTGGAGATAGCAAAGAAGATAAATTATTCTTGGATGGAACAATGACGCTTTTAAAAGAAGGTGATGTCTGGAAGGTTAATAATGACATCTATAACTCAGAGGATATTCTCAGCATCATCGAAGGCCAAATACTAAATGGATTAAGTGACTCCGAATAATGATTTACAATTTACAGAAAAAAAAGAGTGAATGGCAAAAAAGCACTGCTTCCATTTTAGGAGCCGTGCTTTCTTTTTTTATTGGAGTTATATTTTCTTTACAATATAGTCTACAAAACCTTGCCGAATCCGCTCTCCATTAAATATCCGTTCCAAAACCCTATCTTCTTTGTACAATACCTCCATATCACTGAATAAAGAATCCGGTTCATCAGATCTATAATAAGAGTGAATAACAGGCTGATCATCGTCAAATTGTTCATATTGATTCTCACCTAAATCCGGTCCTTCCCCACAGCGGAAGTCATTAACCGTTAAGAAGTTCACAAACATTAATCCATTGGGCTTTAATACGCGTTTCATCTCTTCAACAGACTGTTTGACTTCACTTTTTCTCATATGAAACACGGTATTATAGGAATACACAAAAGGGATCGATTCATCATCAAAGGCCAGCTGGCGCATATCTCCCTGACGGATATCCAGATACACACTATGCTCTTGTCCGTATGTATTCGCCAGGTTTATTTGCTCCATATCACAATCAATGCCATGCGTTATGTAACCGTATTGTGCAAATAAGGCTAACGGCGGAGTGTCTCCTCCGGCTCCACAATCTAAGATGTTCTTGTCCATTTCAGTTTCATTGCAATACATCAAGTACCTGTATAAGGGAGTCTGTTTGAATATATCTACCATACGGAACACTCCTTCTCTATTTCTTCTGTTTCTTCCAACAGGAGGAATCTCGTTCTCTTTCAAACGAATCTGTAGGCATTCCTCTATGTACAAGCTGCTTCTCATTCCAGTTTTGGGCCTCTTCATCAGTACTCTCAAGACCCAACTTGGTATACATCTCTGTACAGTATCCCTGTAATTTGATTTCTAGCCTGCTGGCTTTATTCTTGAATCTCTTTAGCTCACGGATAATATGGGCTCTCCCGGCAGGGGTGAACGTATCCTGAATGCGCTCCTTGAAATAATCATGCACAATATAGTTGCGCTGCTTCCAAACCTCTTCCAACTGGGCTGTCTCTGCCTCAGAGAAAGGAAAATGATGCTGGATTTCTTTGATGAGCTGGCCGAGTGAATTGCCAAGTTTACGCTGATACAGATCCGCAAGATCCGCTTCCGACGGTGTCTTCCCCTGAGACAGCTTTGTTAGCAGTAACAGGTTGGTCAGCTGCTGTTCCAGCGCTTGACCATAATAAACAGCCAGTCCGAAATAAGCGAATAACTCTTTGGAATGTTCACTCTCCGGTAATTGTGTGTCCTTCATCTTTCCTCCCACTGAAATTTTTTAATGAATTAAAGATACATTATATTCTCGAATAATCCTTAGTACCAGATTTAAATACATAAATACCTATTAATAGAACTATGTACAGGGATACATGAGCAAACGAAGTCAGCACCCCTGAAGTCGACAAGGTGTCCCCGTTCATCAAGGCATTCATGACCGGGGCAACCGGCGGCAGAAGAAATCGTAGGGGAATAAGTGGCCCCTCTAATAGACTGCTGATCTGAGTTCCACCGATCGATAAAATGATACTCGCCAGCATGAGCCCGACTGCATGACTCCTTTTAGCTACCCAAGACGATTGAAGAAACAATGAAATAGAGATTCCAAGTAGACCCAGCAGACCATGTCCAATTAAAGCCAGCAGAAATCGGTAGATACCGACCGGCTCGGGAAATCGTCCTGTAATCATTGGATACACCACTATCATAACATCTAACAATAGAGCAAGGAGGGTTAGACTAAGGATTCCGCCTATGTTGTAGATTCTAGCGCTCCTCAGATGAACAATAACCACTTGTCTCTGTACCGCTTGCTCATGATTCAAAAAGCTAAGCCCCATGGCTGCACACCCGATAAACAAAATTACAGCCGTTGCAGCATAGCTGTTCATTATAGGATTAGGCTTGTAAGAGTACAACACCAATACCGCTATAACAATACCGGACAAAGAAGCGAAATACCGTTGTGAACGGGTGTAACTTCTCATTAGATAAGCAATCAATGCTATCACGACGCAGCCCCCCTCTTGGAAGCTTCTTGAGGGTTCATCCATAATTCCAGGCCAGAAAGTCCTCCTTTTCGCTCCACCGAGAGGATAGAACCACCAGCGCCCAGTATTGTCCGAAGGAACGTATCACACTCTATAGCTTGAACTGATATTACGGGACAATCAGCGTCTTGCTGCTCTTTGGATAAGGCCATAGATAGAAAACCAGGCATCTGTTCCAAGGGAGTATCAAGAGGTTGTGAGACTCCTTTGAAGACAATTTTATAATAAATTGAGCTATGCAATTCTGTTCGGTTTACTGTACGTATTGTTCGGCCTGCGTGCAGAACATGTACTTCATCCGCTAATGCTTCGATCCATTGCGATTCATGAGCAGAAAAGACTAAAGCTGTCCCTTGGCGCTTCATTTCATGTACAAATTCAAGCAAGGAATCTTGTGCGTGAGCATCCAAACCCGACATGGGCTCATCAAGCAGCAGCAACGGAGGCCGATTCAGCATGCTTTGCATGAGATTCACCTTTTGCAGCATGCCCTTTGAGAAACTCTCCATAGACCGCGTACGATAGCTTTCCAGGCGAAAACAGACTAACAGTTCCGTTATCCGATGGTCAATCTCTTTCGGTGCTAGACCTTGGAAACGCCCAACACTCCTTAAAAATTCCTCAGGTGTAAACTTTAACGGAGGAAAAAATTCGGGTGCATACCCGATCTTCATTCTCTTGTCTTTGTGAAGTAACCGTCCATTTGAAATCTGAATCAACCCGGCGAGTATGGATAACAGTGTGCTTTTACCAGAGCCGTTACGACCGATAATTGCCGTTGCTGAACCGGACTCAATCTTCATAGAAACCTCATCAAGCACCGTTACTCCGTTGTATATTTTCCCTACTTGTTCCAGCTCAATTAAGGGGGATTGGATGTTCTCACTGTTAAGCTTCATAGTCACTCCCGTCAGCTAACATTGTAAAGTATCGTACGAACCTACATCCAAATTATTCGCCGTGTAAACCCCATTTTCCTGTTTTCTTATATATTAAAATAGGACCAGGCCGGAGAGCAGTAACTCCTGCTCCAGCTTGGTCCTTATAACAGAAACGCTAAATCTTTCAGACCTTTCTTTAGGCGTAAACCGCAACAGCTTCACTAATCTGGCGGCAAGCTTCCGCACAATCTAAGCATGCTTGGATGCAGTTCTTGCATTGTATATGTACATTTCTGTTGCATACCTCTGCACAGGCTTCACATATTTCGGCGCATAAGCGGCAAATTTCAGCAACGAAAGGACTTTGACGAGTCATAGCCTGTATAGCATATCCACAAATATCAGCACATTCCCGATCCATACGAATCGTATCCCGCAGTAATGCAAGGTCGTACTCTTTCAGGCTTGAGACATAACTATAATTACAGGCATTCATACACTTGATGCATGCTTCAATGCACTCCTGATATTGAATTGGGGTCATAGCCTTAACCTCCTGCTTTTTGATGGGTATGTCTTTGTATTAACCTGTTAGAATTGCCGCGAACCAAACAATTATTGGATGGATTTATAAACTTCTTTTCACCGTGCCCGGTCGGACCAGATTCCGTTTTTCCATTTGGAGCAGTTTATCTCGAAGCTCACGGGATGAGAAATGCTCCCCGATAAATACGGCAACATCAGGTACCTCTCCTTGTGGAGTGATTTTCATATAATCGGCTTCACGGTAAGCATATTGGAACAGAAACCGACTTGACGTGTCGCTGAAGGTTAGAATTCCCTTGGCTCTATATACATCCCGTGGCAGTTCCTTGACAAATTCCTCAAATTCCATACTATCCACCGGACGCTTGAAATAATGGGTGTATGCCATGACATGATCGTGTGCGGTATGCATGGAGCCGGTCTCCTGCTTAGCGTCAGCTTCACCTTCTCGTAGAATCCCCCCAGAGTTGCTGAGCAGTTCCTCGGGATCCACCTCACATCGAACAGTAGACATTATGGGTGCAAAAGCATTCCATTTCCGCAGCACTGCAGAAACCTCGGTCACTTCATCCTCGGTCACGCGGTCGGTCTTGTTCAGGATCAGCACCGAAGCGCAGCGGATCTGCTCTTGCATCAGCCTGTAGGTCTTTCCTTGCTGTGAACGGTGAAGCTCCAGGATATGAGCAGCATCAACGACCGTTATTAGGCTTTTCAGCTCCACTTTGAGATATAGGGATGTTTCGGTCACACCATCGACAATCTCTAACGGATTCGCTGCACCTGTAGCTTCGATAATCACTACATCTGGGGACTCCTTCTTCACAAGGGTAGCCAACTCAGTACTGAGATCCCCGCGAATGGAACAGCATATGCAACCGCCAAGTAACTCCGCCATAGGTACCGATTGTTCAACCAATAAACCATCCAGGTTAACCTCACCCAGTTCATTCATAACGACTGCCGGGCGAAGTCCCTGAGCTTTCCAATATTCAAGTAAATGCTGCAGCAGTGTTGTTTTGCCGCTCCCCAAAAAACCAGATAATATATATACAGGTACAACCTGTTCCATTCCTCATCTCTCCCCAACATAAATCTTTATGCTAGCGAGTGTACTACATCCAGTCATGCGGATGCAACCTCATTGCTAACGCCAGACCTGTCACCTAACAACCGTGGGTAACTTGTCTTTGCCTAAGTCATAGCCTATCATGAGAACATACCGAATACCTAATCCCTGCCAAGGAGTTGATTGAATTGTCATCTGTCGAAGAACATCGACGGGAAGCGCCTAAATCCGTTTCCTGCTATATTATTACGGTTTCTGATACCCGAACGCCCGAGACCGATTCCGGTGGGGATCTTGTCCAAACTTTACTTGAAGAAGCTGGCTATATTATTAAAGGGCGAACGATTGTAAAGGACGATTATGAAGAGATTCGCGAGCTGGTTTATAAAAGATCCGTTCATTCTGACATCGAGGCTGTTCTGCTCACCGGCGGCACCGGTATCTCTCCCCGAGATACGACTTATGAAGCCGTTGCATCCTTGCTGGACAAGTCATTACCGGGCTTTGGTGAGATTTTTCGTTATCTGAGCTTCACAGAGGATATCGGCTCGGCAGCGATTCTTAGCCGGGCAATAGCGGGTACTATCGGAAGTACCGCTGTCTTTTCGATGCCCGGATCAACGGGAGCTGTTAAATTAGCCATGAGCCGGATCATTATTCCCGAACTGCGCCACGTGATGAGGGAGATATATAAACGGACTTAGAACCATGTAAATCCAGGTGAACGGTATGTAGTCACAGAAAAGGGGTATCCCAGAAGCCATACAAACTGGCCTGTCTGCGGGACACCCCTCTACTTTTGAATCATGGTCGATTTTCCAGTGCGCCATAACCTATCTTTTTTAACAAATCAATAAGGAGAAGCTTCTCCGCATCGGTTACCGAGGATAAATTATTGGATATGGTTTGGGCATGCTTCGGAAATATTTCATCGAAATAAGCTCGCCCCTCGTCAGTTAACGTTACATCCGTCTTCCGCCGATCTCCCAGAGCCGGAGTTCTTTTCACAAGATTTTTATTCTCAAGCTTATCTACCACATAGGTAATACTGCCGCTCGGAATGGAAAGTCCCTCACTAATTTTTTGAATGGTCTGTGCGCCAGTGCTATAAATGAGCTCTAGAATTTGAAAGGTTTCCACACCGAGTCCGTGACTGTCAATGTCGCGTTTAATATTTTCAAACAGGGCTGTAGACATATTTCTAATCACACGAAAAAGTCTCAAATCTAGCTCCTGACGGTTAGCCTCACTTTCAATCATATGTTTTCCCCCTTATTTACGCTTCTGATACAAAGGATAATCGATGTTGGTGGGCAGTTCTATTAGAGCAATTCTGAGCTTCTCTCCACCTGCTTGGAAAGTGATTTCATCCTCATCCTCCGTTTGGAAAATCAAAAAATCTTTATGACTGAATAAATCAGCCTTTTGCCCAATTGAAGCGTACATACCAGTGTATCCTTATGCATGCTTTGGCCTGATATCCATAGGTCATAATCTCAAATCCTTGATGCGGATGCAGCCCAAGTTCTGCCTTTGTCTCTGCATGAGCCCACGCCCAATAGAATTAAGATCATAATCTAGTAATTACCGATCCTTCTCCGGAGAAGCCTATCGGCTTTTGTTCCTTGATTCTACCTCCGTCAAATTCTCCTTTGGCTTGATTCGTATTTGCCCTATTTTTATTTATCTTTAATTTAAATATCCTAAACATAGTATATAAATAACTTGGAGTGTTGTCAATCATTGACTAAACAACGCCAAAAAATCGCTTTTAATTAAAGGCAGTGGCAACAACCCTTAAAAAAACGATTTATTTTAGCGACACTATTTAGGTTTACAATATATAGAATTTACTATTATTTAAATTGGGGACCTCTATTCTCAGACCCCTGAGGAAAATCCAAACGATCGAGTATTCTGGTGAATAAAATCTTTATTTTTTCTGAATACTTCCCCTTATTTTCCCCCATAGAAGTATAAACCAACGATGCATTGTTCTTATTATAGATTTCTGTCAATGTGGTGGAGGTCTCCGCAACCTGATTAGTTCCATACCAGTGCGGCACCCGATTTAGGAGCTCAAGTTCACTTGAAAACACATGAATAGTAATCAGCTGTGTAGGTTGGCTGTTAATAAGATACTGGTAACTGATATTTCCTCTCGCATCTTCTGAATAACGTTCATGGGTTAGATTGACCTGCTCACGTGCAAAAGCGAGACGCATTTGCTTCAAAAAACGTCCGTTCAGCCCTTTTCCTTGCGACTGTGCCCGCAATACCCCATCTTGTACAGTTTGCATGTTATACCTTCCGGCTTCCTTCTCAATTTGTTCATTACTGCAACCAGTCAACATTAATCCTAACGTTATTGCAGCAGCCAGCAAACCTGCTATACGGTGTTTCATGCCTGCCACCCCTTCTTTCTCACGGTTTTGATCCAGATAGGTATAGCATGTCTGAGAATAGAAAAACTATGCAGTGCAGATTCTGTAGGCTTAGAAGGATAAAGAAAAACCCGACAGAAGAAACCTGCCGGGTCTGCTTTTACATCTAACAATTAATATATAAATTCAAAAAAAGAATGTTATAGATCTGGATGCTCATGTTTTGCCTTCAGACGATTCCAACGTCGTTGAACCTCATCCTCAAAACTGCGTAGAGCCGGTTCATTCTCAGGCTTCAATAAATGGCGGGTTTTGCCCATGGTCTTGAGCCAATTGGACAGATCAACACGTTTTTCTTTGTCTTCCGGATTGTAAGTTATTGTCGTAATGCCTTGTTCAACCTCATACAGCGGGAAGAAGCAGGTTTCTACGGCTAGGGATACAATATTAGTGCCTTCTTTGTCATCAGACATCCAGTTAAGCGGACAGGCGGTTAAGATTTTACCATAAACCAGACCCTCATTCTGAGCATACCATTGTGCTTTAGCCGCTTTTTTCACAAGATCCTGCGGAAAGGCTTCAGAACCCGTAAAGACATAAGAAATATTCGTAGCTGCCATAATTTGCGCGGTGTCCTTATGCTGTGTTGTTTTACCTTGCTGATGTTTACCGATGCTGGAGGTTGTTGTACGGTGGCCGAGCGGCGTAGAATACGTCTGTTGGGCACCCGTATTCATATATCCTTCATTATCGTACTCTATAATGATCATTTTGTGGCCGCGCAGAGCAGCACCGATAGCAGGACCCATACCAATGTCCATACCGCCATCTCCGGTAACCATTACAAATGTAAAATCTTCTTGCAATCCAAGATTGTCAAGCTCACCGCGGCGTTTACGCTCCCAGAACATTTCAACCACACCGGAAAGTGTAGCTGCACCGTTCTGAAACAAGTTATGGATAAACGTTGATTTATGTGAGGAATACGGATAACCGGTAGTAGTAACCATTGCACAACCCGTATGGTACAACGTTACGACATCACCTTCAATACCTTTGAAGAAGATCTCCAGCCCCGAGAATATTCCGCAGCCCGGGCATGCGCCATGTCCTGGCGATATACGCTTAGGCTTCTTCGTCAAGCTTCGAAGCGGCGGAATCCTCACGCTCAGCTTTCCTGTAACCTCATCCTGCTTCACAGTAATCAAACCAGTTTTGAGAGATTCAAAGTCCATCGGCTTAAGTACTCGCTGAGGTGCTTTTTCCAGAGCACCTGCATGATGTCCGTAATAATCGAACGGCACCTCAACCCGGCCTGCGGCGACAGCATCCAAAGCCAACTGGAAGAAGTGATGTCCATCCTCTGCGTAAAAGTCCTTACCGCCTAGTCCGTAGATTCGGCTGATGACTTTGGTCGTAGTATTTCCATAAGTGAACAATGCAGCTTTAATCTCATTTACCATATTACCGCCGTGTCCGCCAACAGAATCCGCACGATCACCAACAGTAATGGCTTTGACATTCTTCAATGCTTCAGCGATTTGTCTCTGTGGAAACGGACGAATCATGTTAGGTGAAATGGAACCAGCCTTTATTCCTTGTAGACGAAGCTGGTCTACTACATCCTTAATAATCTCTGAAGCAGAATTCATTAGGAATACAGCTACATCAGCATCCTCCATGCGATATTGTTCAACCATCGGATAGTGACGCCCGGTCATTTCACCGAACTCCTTGGCGATTTCCTCAAAAACATCACCGGCATTGTACATCGCTACCGATTGTTGATACCGGTTGTTGATGGTATCCGGCTCATTCATATAAGCCCCTACAGAAATCGGGTTATTGCGGTCTAAAGTATCTGCAAAACCTGTTGGCGGTTGTTCTCCAACAAATTTCTGCACATCTGCACGGTTCGCGATAGCTTGTACCCGACGTTTTTGGTGAGAGGTAAAATATCCGTCTGAAGCTACCATTACTGGAAGACGGACCTTAGCATGCTCAGCAAGCTTCAAAGCCATCAGGTTCATATCATACACGGACTGGGGATCACGACACATCAGAATCGGCCAGCCTGTATTGAGCGCATAATATAAATCAGAATGGTCACCGTGAATGTTAAGCGGCCCTGATACTGCACGGCAGATCAGATTCATAACCATTGGCATACGTGTTCCCGATTGCACCGGCATTTGCTCCAACATGAACATATAACCTTGTGCGCTTGTCGCATTGAATACTCGTCCGCCCGCAGTAGAAGCTCCGTAACAAATACCGGCTGAGCTATGCTCGCCGTCCGATGGAATCAGCATGATGTCATGCTGTCCGTTAGCTTTCATTGTATCGAGAAACTGGGCAACCTCCGTCGAAGGAGAAATAGGAAAGTATCCCATAACATGATAATTGATCTGATGTGCAGCATAGGCTGCCATTTCATTACCGGATTCATATAGAAATTTCTGCTCTACCTTGGCAGAGCCTACTTCTTTTTCATAATCGATAGCCATGTGTGTTCCACCTTTCTCCCCATATTAAGACTGTGTAATCAAATCAAATAGATGGTGAACGGTGTGGCTGTCGGCATAACCTTCCGTTTCACGCTGACTGGATAGAGCTGAAGTCGGGCAAGCTTCTATGCATTTCAGACAGCCCTTGCAATATTGATAATCAATGCCTTCTAAATACATCTGCGAACGGCCCTTCTTATCTATCCGCTCTTCCCATACAAAACACAGATCCGGACAAACCGTGTCACACTGCGCGCAGTTAATGCATGACTCTTTCTCAAAGGCAGGCAGCATTCCGGAACGGGAGATGCTTAAGTTCTTTAGGAAACTGTTACCCGGATTAGTTATGATGCCGCCGATAGGTTGTGTATTATATCCAAGCGACGAAATATCGGAACGAACGTACTGCGGCATGCTTTCCCCTGCCGGAAGCTCATAATGCAGAAACTTCACTTCATTATATCCACGATCAAAAGTAGTTAGGGCGGATTGAACAGCTTGCGGGTATTTTTTACCCAGTGACTGTTCAATAACACCTTTCATTATTTCAGGGTCAAGGAAATCACACAGACGGAACATCGCACCCAACATCGCCATGTTTACCCGGTTCTTCTCCTTCAACGCGATGCTCGATGCATCAATTACAGCAATTGTACCGGCTTTCATACCCAATACTTCTTTCAGTTCATCAGACGACTTGGTCGAATTAATCAGCACGGTACTGTGTTCATAAATACCGCTAATTACGTTAACGGTCTTCGCTAATGATTCATGAAAAACTCCAACAACATGCGGTTGCTCAACGGGAGAGGTATCCCGTATTGGAGTGTTCAAATCACAAAACCGGATATTAGCTTTAACAGGTGAGCCTTTTTTCTCCGAACCATAGGATGAGAAGCTTACACCATTCATCCCTGCGCCAACGACACCCGCTTCTGCAAGCATCTTACCAGCCAGGTTTGCACCCAGACCTCCTATAGACTCTAGACGAATCTCAAAAAAACCGAGTTCGTTCACTTTTGGCAACTTCACCACCGACATAGCCCCTTTCTAAATGTCAACTAGAATAACATCCATACTGACTTTTTCACGATTGTAACTTGATTTCACGGTACGCGAAGTGACAAATCTTGCATTTTCGGTGCTTTACGAATCACAATTATTTATTGAATTCTATTGATCTGTTTATACACTACAGAGTTGCGTTACCTCGATGAAAGAATGCCTGCCATCAAAATGACTACTTGTGTCTGATATGTGTATTTCGCGTTCTTTATGATGTTTTGCTTGTCCTATAACCTTAATTTAGCAATAAAATTAAAAATTAAGATGTTAAATTTATCACATTAATCATGATAAAAATCACACAAGGAGGATGTCCCGAAAGCCATGGCCTACTGGTGCGGAATCAAGTGTATTCTTACATTTGAATAGCTGGAATCGGCCTACTAGGGCTGAATCAAGTGTATTTTTACATTTGAATCGCAGGAATCGGCCTACTAGCGCTGAATCAAGTGTATTTTTACATTTGAATCGCAGGAATCGGCCTACTAGAGCGGGGAACTGATCGGCTGCAAGCTAGAAAGCAATAAATGCTTTAAGCCACCTTCACTGTTTTGCGGAACGGAATACTGGCAGAGTCCAGCCACTAAGACCCAAAAAAGCAGAGCAACGACTCTCTAGTAACGAGAGAATCGCTGCTCTGCTGTCTTTTTACGAGATTTTAAAATAAAAGAAAAAATTTACTCCGAATCTGAATCCGGATGCATATGCTCCGCAATCAATTCCTGCTTGCGAGTCCATACCTGCTGACTTAAATTCACTCTGAACACCTCAGGGTTTAGCTTACGCAAGTATTCAGGCCAGAACAGATCAAGCTGTTCCTGATGGTAGCGCCGAATTTCATTCAGATCCGGTAACGTATAGGTACGGAACCCGTTCACATAAATGGGCTCCAGCATCGGCAAGGCGTCGTAACGGTCTACATGCTTTTGCATATAGGGGTGAAGTGGATTGAACAACTTCAGTTTTTTGCCGCTACGAGGGGCCTCTTCTTCCGGGAAGCTGATATAATCAGCCAAAGCCTTGCCGTTGGTGCCTATAATACGGAATACATCCTTTTTGCCCGGGGTGGATACCTTTTCGGGGTTTGAGGAGATTTTGATCGTAGGTACCATTTCACCAGTGGCAGACTCAATCTCCACCAGTTTATAAACACCCCCAAGGGAGGGTTGATCAGACGCTGTAATCAGCTGTGTTCCCACGCCCCACGTATCGATAGCCGCACCTTGTGACTTTAAGTTCATGATTGTATTTTCGTCCAGATCATTGGAGGCAACAATCTTGACATACTGCAAACCCGCCGCGTCCAGCATCTTGCGCGCCTGTATGGATAAATAAGCAAGGTCACCGCTATCCAGACGAATTCCATTCATCTGTTTGCCCTCTGCTTCCATCTTCTTGGCGGTACGAATGGCGTTAGGTACACCGCTCCGCAGCGTATCAAAGGTATCGACCAATAGAGTCACACCGTCCGGCATCACCTTAGCATAGGCATCAAAAGCCTCCTGCTCGCTGGCAAAGCTCTGTACCCAGGAATGGGCATGTGTCCCTTTCGTAGGAATACCGAATAATTTACCGGCCAGCATGTTAGATGTCGCATCAAAACCTCCGATATAAGCCGCCCGTGCACCCCAGACCGCCGCATCCGCCTCCTGTGCCCGCCGCGTACCGAACTCCAAGAGGATATCGTTACCTGCTACTTGCTTGATTCTGGAGGCCTTTGTCGCAATCAGCGTCTGGAAATTCATAAAGTTCAGAATAGCCGTCTCTACGAGCTGCGCTTCCATGATGGTTCCTTCAACGCGCACTAACGGTTCATCTGGGAATACTAAGGCGCCCTCTTTCATGGAATGGATACTGCCTTGGAAATGAAACTGCAGCAATTCTTCCAAGAAGGCCGGTGAATAATTCTCCTCCTGCTCCGATAAATAACGAATATCCTCCTCGGAAAAACGCAGGCTCTCAATATAACCGGCAATTCGCTCCAGACCTGCAAATACGGCAAAACCATTTCCGAAAGGCAGCTTCCGGAAATAGGCTTCAAATACGGCCTTACGTCTATGACTTCCATTGACCCAGTGAGCATACATCATGTTGATTTGATATTTATCTGTATGTAAAGCAAGCTCCCTCTTCAAGTCCTCATCTCCTGTCAAGCTGTATCTGTAAGCACTGGCGTGCCTCTTATTGTCCCTTCACAACCTTTGCACCCAAGCTGCCTTGAAAATGTCCAAGCGCCCAGATGTGTCCTTCAGGGTTAAAGCTGGCCACGGCATCTTCATGCACGAATATCGTAAAGCCTCTATTATAAGCATCCACCGCAGTATGCAGCACACATATATCTGTGCATACACCAATCAGATGAACTTCCGTGATTCCGCGTTCCCGCAACTTCAACTCCAGATCCGTTCCGGAAAAAGCGCTGTAACGGGTTTTATCCATCCAATATATAGCCTCGTAGTTATTTTCATATATAGCGTTAAGTTGTCCGTATAGCTCCCGTCCCTCGGTGCCCCGCAGGTTATGGGGTGGAAACAGCTTACTTTCGGGGTGATACTCATCATTCTTCTCATGAAGATCCACTGCCATAACCACATAATCCTCATTATCTACAAATTGCTTCGTCAATTGACAGACTTTGGATTCAATATCGATTCCCGGTTGACCCACCGGCAGACTGCCTACTACAAAATCATTCGTATAATCAATTACGATCAAGGCTCTCATAAGAATATGACCTCCTCGGTTAAGGCTAAGTATATATTGACAAAAGCGGCTCGTGATCGGTGAACATATACAGTTGCGCCGGGCGTTGCGAGTACTGATTGGAGCTGAGTGTATTTCCCGCCTCATCCCGCACATCCTGCAAAATACCTTGGCGACTGCGAGTCGAAGTGATTTTACGAATAAAATTGGGCTCCTTAAACTCTGGAACTACCGTCTGGATGACTTGATATAACTCACTTAAAGTAAAATGATTCGGTAGGAATTGTCTGGCGATTGTTGTCTGCAGCATTTGCTGTTGAATACGTAGATACGCATCTCTGATAATCTTATGATGGTCAAAAGCGAGTTCAAGCTCTTCCAATGCTTCCTGCAGGGTGAAAAGGCCGACCTCACCTGCATCATCCGAAGCCTGTCTGTGCTCCAGCATCCACTCCTCCACCAAGGCGAAAAAAGCATGGCTGATGATCCATCCACGCGGATCACGTCCCGGCGTACTGTAGACACCAAGATACTCCAGATGCCCGCCATCTACACCCGTTTCCTCTTTGAGCTCCCGAGTGGCTGCATCATAAATAGACTCATCCTCCTGGCAAAAGCCGCCCGGCAGAGCCCACATGCCTGCATAAGGCCACTTTTTACGTCGGATCAGCATTACTTTTAGTTCGCGCAGTGGAAGTGTCTTGGTCACTGTTTTCCGCTCACGTTTCGTCAATGTAAACATCACAATGTCAGCCGGTACACCATCCGGTGTGCGGTACTTTTTGACGTTATAGTTTTGTTCCTCGTTGTCGCTCACTCTTAATCCATCCTTTGCCGCAGCTATAATTTGCTATTGTACCTTTTAATGTACCAAACCTGAACTTCTAAAATCAACATTCTTTCACAACAAGAAGAAACGGTTTCGCCGTCCTAATAGAGAAGGCACCCGTTTCTCCGAGAAATATAAGGATATAGTATAATGTGGAACTTATTCTATATTTAAATAAAGGGCGGATGAATATCCGCCCTTGGCTTATACGGTTAATCTCCGCATGTGGAAGGAGGTGCTTCTGTACCGGCCTCTACATTGATTTTTTCGGAGACGGTATCTCGGATCACGGAAATTACAAGCTGCAGCAGATAATTGATATCTGTCTGACTTTGCTGAAACTCATTCACGACAGGAATTCCATCGATCTCATCTTGCAGCTCTTCGATTTCACGCTCAATCTTAGCTACCATATCTTTATTCTTAAAGCTCTCGAAAGCAACAATCTCTTTCTGCTTCTTCTTAATCGTTGCTATAAGTCCCTGTACCCGTTCATGCGCCAGGATTTTCTGTTCGGCCTGTTGGAAGTGCCTTACTTCATCACTGGTTGAAATGAGAGAGGCGAGTTCTTTGGCTTTTCCTATAATGTCATCGCGCACGATTAAATCACGGCTGTTGTAGGTCGGCATTCCGTATTTGTTCAAACGTCCTTCTTCCATTGCCACTTGAATCTCCCCATTCTATATGATTTAAACGACTACAGCAGCTTCCTTGACGTAATCACCTTTGATATACCATGTTTTGGTGTCTGTAATTCTAACGTGAACAAAGGTGCCAATGAGCTCCTTCGAACCTTCAAAATGAACCAGCTTGTTGCTGCTGGAACGTCCAGAAAGCATTTCTGTGTTATTCTTACTTTCGCCTTCTACCAACACTTCTACTACTTCACCTAACATACGGTCATTACTAATACGGCTGTTCTCTTTAATGAGATCATTCAAACGTTGCAGTCGCGCGCTCTTGACCTCCATCGGCACATTGTCCTCCATGCTTGCGGCTGGTGTGCCTTCACGAGGAGAATATATGAATGTATAGGCCATATCAAAGCCTACTTCTCGAACCAAGGACAACGTATCTTCGAACTGCTCCTCAGTTTCACCGGGGAACCCGACAATAATATCAGTGGTTAGGACCGGATTCTTCACAACTGCCTTAATTTTGTCCACAAGCTCCAAATAGCGCTCACGCGTATATTTTCGACTCATCTTCTTAAGTACTTCAGTGCTGCCTGATTGTACTGGTAAATGGATATGCTCTGACAGATTGCCGCCCTTAGCCAGTACTTCGATCAAACGGTCGTCAAAATCACGCGGATGGGAGGTCATGAAACGAATACGGGGAATATCAATTAACCTCATATCATCCATTAAATCCCCGAAGGTATAGTTAATGTCCGTAAAATCCTTGCCATAGGCGTTCACATTCTGTCCAAGCAGCGTCACTTCCTTGAAGCCCTGCCGTGCTAGGTCACGCACCTCTGCAATAACATCCTCCGGTCGACGGCTTCTCTCCTTGCCTCGGGTGAAGGGTACAATGCAATACGTACAGAATTTATCACAGCCGTACATAATATTAACCCAAGCACGCATTCCCTCACGCTTTTTAGGCAGGTTCTCTATAATGTCGCCTTCCTTAGACCAAACCTCTATGACAAGTTCCTTACTGAACATGGCTTCCTTAATTAAGTGAGGCAGACGGTGAATATTGTGCGTACCGAATATCATATCGACGAAACTGTGCTTCGACATGATCCGGTTCACAACCCCTTCTTCCTGAGACATACAACCGCAGATTCCCAGTAGAAGTCCCGGCTTCTCAATCTTCAGATGCTTCAAGTGACCCAATTCCCCAAACACCTTATCCTCTGCATTCTCCCGAATGGCACAGGTATTCAGCAAAATAATATCGGCCTCATTACGATCATCCACGCTGCGATATCCCATTTGTTCGAGCATACCCTTCATAGTTTCCGTGTCATGCTCATTCATTTGGCAACCGTAGGTGGTGATATGGTAGAACTTATCCACTCCAAAGCTCATCATATCCTCTGGAATGACAAAATCATAATGAACTTCTATGTCTTCCTTGCCGCGCCGTTTACCATCTTTATAGTCCGGCTGGCTATTAATTTGAACATTTCTACCTTTAATACGGTAAGTGGTTTTGCCTTCTTCTTCGGAAATCACTTTGGCATCCGAAAAATCGAAATACTTGGCATAATTTTTCGCACCCTTGCCGGATTTTAAGTCCGGTGAGTTGTTGTTCCCCTTAGTCATGCTGTACACATCCTTTATGATAAAGCTTTTATATTATTTTTAGATACTGCTAATTTAAAATTATAGCATAACTGGCCTGAACCTATCCATTGCAAACCAACACAAATGACCTGAAGAGGCCACTTTTTTCAAAGCATCCATCTTGCAGGTCATTGTTCGTTCGTAAATAATATGATTAGAAACCTTTAAAACAAAGTTTTAGTCGCTGCTGGGGTAAAAGGAATGATCTCATCCGTTCTACCGCTTTGCACTTTAGCCGGCCAGGCCGGGTCAACGATGAGCGCTCTGCCTACGGCAACAAGATCAAATTCCTCTTTCTCCAGCTTTTCCAGCAAACGCCCGATATTATCCTCATCATTCTTCTCGGCTTCTCCTCCGACAAAATCACTGTTCAGACCCACCGAACCCACTGTAATACTTGGTTTGCCGGTTATTTTTTGGGTCCAGCCCGCTAGGTTCAGCTCGGAGCCTTCGAATTCAGGCAGCCAGAAGCGGCGAGTCGAGCAATGAAAGATATCAACCCCTGCTTCGCTGAGCGGAGCCAGGAACTGAGCCAACTCTTCAGGACTCTTCGCGAGCTTACCGTTATAATCCCCCGATTTCCACTGCGAGAACCGAAGTACTATCGGAAATTCAGGTCCGACCGCGCGGCGGCACGCCTCAATAATCTCCACAGCAAAAGTAGTACGTGCTACGAAATCTCCACCGTAACGATCCGTGCGTTTATTGGTTTTTTCCCAGAAAAACTGGTCGATAAGGTACCCATGGGCGCCATGCAACTCTATGCCATCAAACCCAATGCGCTTAGCATCAGCAGCAGCTTGGGCAAATGCTGCGACAATTCCGGCGATTTCAGTTTGTGTCATGGGCTCTGTAACGGGCTCACCAGAAAGGTTCAGACCGGAAGGTCCAATAGGGAGAGCTTCGGCATTGGGTAGATCGCCTTTTGAACGAGCCATACCGACATGCCACAGTTGCGGCATTATTTTACCTCCTGCAGCATGAACCTCAGTGACTACCTGCTCCCAACCCTTGAGCGATTCTTCCCCGTGAAAATTAGGTATATTAGGATGGCTTACCGCGGATGGATGGTTAATGGCCGTACCTTCTGTAATAATCAGCCCTACTCCACCCTCTGCACGGCGGCGGTAATAGGCTGCCACATCGCTACCGGGAATGCCATTCGGAGAAAATGCACGAGTCATCGGAGCCATAACGACGCGATTGGAAAGTTTAAGATTACCTGCTTCAAAAGGTTTAAATAATGAATCTGTTGTCATATGTAACCTCCGTTTAATTATTAAATTACTTTTTGTAAGCATTATTATGAGCCTTCTACTTCCAAATTGCAACTTTTAGGAAATAGATAAGAAATGTAAAAATTACGGTTGCGAATTTACTTCAATGACTATATAGTTTAGTTATTGAAATATTTTAGGAGGAAAACAGTGAACTCTTACGAGCAATTAATCATAGGTATCAAGCAGCTATACGAACTTTCATCCGAGGTCACCAAACCTACAGCGAAGGAGGATATTCCGGATAATTATGTGTTTTTGCTCTTTATGATTTACCGTAAAGGGAAGGTGAAAACTACGGAAATCTCTGATTATTTCTCCATTACCCCCGGGGCAGCAACGGCAATAGCAGATAAGCTCGAAAGAATGGAATTGATTGCTCGGAACCGGGATCAGAAAGATCGCAGAATTATTCATATTGAACTGACCGAGAACGGTTTGAAGTATGTTGAACAAAGAAAGAAGGAGCATATCGCGTTATTCCAAGATATTTTGCAGGATTATAATCCAGAAGAATTAGAGACTGCCATCAAGACCTTGAATCGGCTATCTGAATCCATTGTCTCGTATCAGCAAAAAGGGGGATCATCTAAATGAGTATATTAGTTACGGGTTTTACCGGAAACACCGGCCAAGAGGTGGCCAAAAAGCTTGTTAATATAGGGGCGTCTATTGTATGTGCGGTACGAAACCCGGAAAAGGCAAGAAGTCTATTCGGCGCTGACTACAAATATGTAGAACTGGATTATACCCGCCACGAAACCTTTGATATAGCCTTGGAGGGAATCGAGCGAATCTTTCTAATGTTTCCGCCAGAAACGCAGTTTTCAGACTTCCATGCCTTTATCCGCAAAGCTAAAGAAAAGAATATCCGCCATATTGCGTACCTTTCGGTAAAGGACGTACAATTTATGCCTTTCATCCCACACTACAAAAATGAGAAAGAAATTATCAAATGCGGCATACCGTATACTTTTCTACGAGCCGGTTATTTTATGCAGAACCTGAACTTGTTTCTATTAGATGAGATTCTCCAGAACGATCGTATTTATGTACCTGCCGGCAAAGGGAAAACCAGCTTCACAGACGTGAGAGATATTGCTGAGATTGCAGCCCGCTCTCTAACGGAGGAAGACAATCATTTCGGTAAAAAGTATCCGATCACCGGAATTCAGGCCATTGACTTCTACGAGGTTGCCCGATTGATGACTTCAGAGTTAGGACGTCCCATCCAGTATAGCAATCCTACTGCCAAAGAGTTCAAAGCTTATATGCTGGCAAAAGGACTGGATTCCAAATACATAAATGTAGTTACCATGCTTCATATGGTCACCAAAATCGGGCTGGCAAAAGGCATAACCGATATTTATCATCAAGTCACAAATGAGCAACCGACAGGAATTATAACTTACATTAATGATTATAGGGACACCTTCATGAAATGACACCTCGAAATCAGTATTAAAGGCTGGGAATCGCCTTATTTATGAAGGTAGAATACTTCTTTTAAATCAAAAGATACCGGACTGTTGTCAGCATTAGTCTCCATGATGTCTTTCATATAACTCCACCATTTCCGGCATATTTCCGTATCTGCTGTTTTAGCCCAGAGCTCTTCATCGGCAATCTCCAAATAAGCAAATAAAGTATGGGTAGCCTCATCCAGAAAAATAGAGTAGGTGTGCATGCCGTGCTCTATCAGCATCTCTTCCATCTCAGGCCAAAGCTCATCATGGCGTTTGCGGTATTCCTCATGGCAGCCCTCAAATACTTTCATCGTTACGGCTTTACGGATCATTGTCATTCTCCTTTGATTTGGGATTCTATAAAAATCATATAAGGAGTCAGCCGTAACTACGGTGAATATTTGGACTTTCGGCCGCTGTTGTCTCCAGATTTCTTGGATTATACCGCTGTTCACGGATGAAATCCGGAGACAAAGGCGGACTCTATCGCTCCTACAGCTCCAAACTTCCCCTTCGTTACTCTGCCTATAATGTTATTTACTAGTCCATCTTATATAGCCGTGCTTATATAATAATATTAAAAACCGGGCACTGCAGTACAAACTGCCAGTGCCCGGCATGTACCGAGAATTTTATAAAGATAAGATAAGTGCTGCTAAACCTCCAAAATCCCAGCCTTAGGCGTTACATTAAACGCTTTTGCCAAATCACTCAACTGTTGGTCTGTGATTCTTTGTTTGATTTCCTTGCCGGCTACCAAATTGTAGACAATTGCAGCTTTTTCCACAGTCTCAATCAGGCCAAAGGTGGAATCCATTGTCGACCCTGTGCCAAAAATACCGTGATGCGGCCAAATTACAATGCGGTGATCCTTCATTTTATTAGCCGTTTTACGTCCGATTTCGCTGCTGCCTGGAACGATCCATGGAATTACACTCACTCCATCCGGGAAAACAACGATGCATTCCGTACACATTTCCCATAATGTTTTGGTGAATTTTAGCTCATCTAGGTCGTGCGTAAAGGTCATCGCAATCACATTCGTAGCATGGGTGTGAAGTACGATACGGTGAGTAGGATCAACCTTTAGACGCTCAATATGACTCATAAAATGCGACGCAAGCTCACTTGTAGGCACGGCTCCGTTCCGTAAGCCCCACAGGACTTCAACACTATCGCCATTGCCGCTAACACGCAATACACCTAGATTAGCTTCAGGGTCTTTAATAACATTGCGGAAATACTTTCCTGATCCTGTAACAATGAAGTATTTACCTGCCAATTCTGTTACCGGAAAGTTCAGATTAATCGTGCGAAGCGGCTTCAAAACATTGATATACTTGGCCACTTCCTCTTCATCCAATAGGTAACTGATGTTTCCACCGTTCAGCTCATCCCAACCCTGCATCCACATATGGTGGGTAATTTCCGACATTTCCTTAATAAAAGGGGCCTCAACACTGGAAATATATCCAGCAGATTCAATCATTTTTGTAGCCATTGTTTTTTTCTCTCCTTTATATATGTTAATACATGATGGTTATTCAGTTGTTATCTTTTTAAAAGCACTTCTTGCTCATAGGCTTTCACTTCTGCCAGCCATTGCTCCCGCACTGGTGTTCCTTGCGATGCGCAGTAATAATCCCATACGGCACCGAACGGATATGACTTAAATTCTTCTACAAGGGCTAAGCGGGAGGTATAATCGCCCTCTTGTTCAATTCTCTTCAATTCTTCGATAGGCTCCAGCATTGCACGCAGCAGTGCTTTGATAGTGTTGCGCGTACCAATAACCCATGCGGCAATGTGATTGATACTTCCGTCAAAGAAGTCCAAACCAATATTTGTCCGGGGCAGCAGGTCACCGCGCACCAGTTCACGAGCAATATCCATTAGCTCATCATCCATAGTTACGACATGGTCACTATCCCAACGCACCGGTCTACTCACATGCAGCAGCAGTTGCTCACTGAACATCAGGATGGAGGATAGTTTATTCGAGATGACTTCTGTCGGGTGGAAGTGTCCGGCGTCGAGACAGATTGCTTTGCCTCGGGTTAGTCCGTAGCCCATATAGAATTCGTGGGAACCTACGACATAACTCTCAGATCCTATACCGAACAATTTGCTCTCTACGGCGTCTATGTTGTATTGAGGATCTATTTCCTCACTAAATATCTCATCCAAAGACTCCTTCAAACGGACTCTAGGTGAAAGGCGGTCAACCGGAGTGTCCTTGTAACCATCCGGAACCCAGAAATTAGTTACACAGGGCTGTCCCAGCTCCCGTCCGAAGTGCTCGGCAATTTTGCGGGAAGCCTTGCAGTGAGTAATCCAAAAGCGGCGGATCTCCTCGTCGGAATGACTTAAGGTAAAACCGTCAGCAGCTTTAGGATGAGAGAAGCAAGTAGGATTGAAGTCGAGTCCCAACCCTTGATCCTTGGCCCAATCCACCCAACCTTGAAAATGCTTAGGCTCCAATTCATCTAAATCTACTTTCTCATCAGTATCAGCATAGATCGCATGAAGATTCACTTTGTGTTTGCCTGGAATCAGCGACAAGGCTTTTTCTAGGTCTTTGCGGAGTTCATCCGGCGTGCCGGCGCGCCCCGGATAACTACCGGTAACGGCAATACCTCCGCTGAGCTCTTTATCCTTGAATAAGAATCCGCGAACATCGTCTCCCTGCCAGCAGTGCAGCGAGATTTTGATTTGGGACAGTTTTTCGAGTACTTCATCCACATTAATTCCATGCGCAGCATAGAGTTTTTTGGCTTCGTTATAAGTGTTGGTAACGGTCTGATCCATGGATTAAATCCTCCTAATGCTTAATTAATTTTCTCGTGTTGAAACGAAATGGAGATGATTCCATCTGGAGATGATTTCATTCAGCTGCGGAAGCGGCTGAGGATGGTAGGATTTGATCTCAGTAGAATTCTTGATTAGTTTTCTTGCTTCCGCAATATCCGGAATATCCCCTGCTCTAATAAGCTGAACCGCCAGGTTACCCAGCGCGGTAGATTCTGTAGGTCCGGCGAGTACCTCTCTACCAATTACATCTGCTGTCAGCTGGCACAGCAGTACGTTGTTGGCACCGCCGCCGCCAATCTGAAGAACTTCAACCGCTCTGCCAGTCAATATTTCCAACTCATTCAGATAAGTAAGATAGGATAATGCGAGACTGTCAAAGATACAACGGGCCAGTTGACCGGTTGTTTCAGGCACCGGTTCTCCGCTTTCCATACAGGCCTTACGGATTTCCTGAATCATGTTGTCCGGATTCAGGAATCTGGGGTCATTGCACGGAATCAGGCTGCGGAAGGCTTCCGTTTCTTCAGCCAGCTTAGCCAGCTCCGCGAAGCTGTGACGGTTGTCTTCCAACCTGCGGACTTCCTGTATGAGCCATAAGCCCATAATATTTTTCAGGAACCGGTAAGTCCCGAAAGCGCCCCACTCATTGGTATAGTTGGCTTCCATCGCTTGTTGGTTGTTAATCGGCTCACTTAGCTCCATGCCAAGCAGTGACCAAGTTCCGCTGCTGATGTAGGCTGAAGTGCGGTCAGTGCTAAGTGGAATTCCTAGTACGGCCGATGCTGTGTCATGTGTTGCAGCACAGATGAGCAGACACTCCGGAAGATCATACTGCTGCACAAGAGATTCGCTAACGTAGCCAATGACTTCTCCCGGTTCTGTCAGTTCAGCGAACTGTTCTCTTCTTATATGAAGGAAATTCAGCAGATCTGTGTCATATTCACGGGTTGCAAGGTTCAAGAGCTGGGTTGTGGAAGCATTGGTGACCTCGTTAATCTTACGTCCGCTTAGTCTGTAATAGAGGTAATCCGGCACAAGCAGAATTTGATCCGCCTGAGCCAGTTCCTCCTTATCATGCGCATACAGCTGATATAACGTATTAAAGGTGAGCTGCTGTATGCCCGTCTTCTGATAAACGACTGCAGGAGAAATGTGCTTAGCAACCTCTTCCATGACATGATCCGTACGCCGGTCGCGGTAAGCATACACGTCCTGAAGGCGATTCCCTTCCGCATTCAGCAGTACATAATCCACGGCCCATGTATCAATGCCGAGCGTACATTTGGTTATCCCTCTGGCACGGGCCTTCTGCAGGCCGGCTATGATCTGATCAAACAGATAATCAATATCCCAGAAGCACGAACCGTCTCGTTCCGTAAAGCCATTGCTAAACCGGTGAATTTCTTCCATAGAGAGAACGCCATCCATTACTGTTCCAAGTAGAAGCCGTCCACTGGAGGCGCCAATATCGACGGCGATATGATTGGTCATAGGAAGTCTCCTTAATGAATGACTTTTAGAGTATTTTTTTGAACATGGCGATGACTTCTTCTTTCGTAGGGATAAAAGGGTTCCCCGGAGCGCAGGCATCTTTCATAGAATTCTCTGCAAGCAGGTCCAGATCAACCTCATCTACACCGAGTTCCGATAGCTTGGAAGGTATGTCCACTTCAGCCGACAGCTTCTTGAGCGATTCAACTACATAGTCGGCACATCCCTTATCACTTTTTCCATTAACGTCAAAACCTATGACCTTCGCAATAGATCTGAATTTCTCAGGCACATATTTGGCGTTCTCTTCTTCCACGATCGGCAGCAGCATTGCATTGCATACGCCGTGCGGAAGATCATACACTCCGCCAAGCTGATGGGCCATAGCATGAACATAACCAAGTCCCGCATTATTAAAGGCTAAACCACCGAGGAAAATCGCATAGACCATTTGCTCACGCGCCTCAATATCATGGCCATTCTTCACCGTGCGAGCCAGATTATTAAAGATAAGCTCAACTGCTGCCAACGCCGTAGCATCGGTTACAGGATAAGCGCCCGGAGTCACCAATGCTTCAATCGCATGGGTCAATGCATCCATACCCGTTGCAGCTGTAAGTGCAGCCGGTTTATCGACCATCAGCTCGGGATCATTTACAGAGAGAGTTGCGATACTATTTTTATCAACCATAACCATTTTCACTTTGCGTTCTTCATCTGTAATAACATAGTTGATTGTCATTGTCACTTCACTTGAAGTTCCTGCAGTCGTGTTAACCGCTACAATCGGCAATGACTTATTCTTGGATTTGTGAACGCCTTCATACTTTACAATATGACCGCCGTTTGTAGCGATGATACCGATCGCTTTGGCTGTATCCTGTGGTGAACCTCCGCCGATAGAGATCAGATAGTCACATTCATGAGCCTTTAGAAATTCCACACCATCGTGTACATTTTTACAAGTTGGATTTGGTTTAATTTCATCATATACGACATATTCAATTCCAGCATCATCCAATACCGTCAGCAGTTTACCGGCTATACCGCTCTTCACCAAAAACTTATCCGTAACCACCAAAGCTTTCTTCAAATTCAACTCCTGGATATAAGGACCCAAATCCTTCAGGCAACCTTTACCCATAATGTTGATGGACGGCACATAGTACACACGAGTACTCATGAATAGACCAACCTCCTATTAATTTTTAAAAAGTATGTAGTCCATAACGATTCATCATCTGCTATATTTTCAATCTCATCGTAGCCCGATAAATCTGTATTGTCAACTAAAATAAATATAAATAATGTTGTTTTTGTTTGTTTACTGTTTGTTTTGAGAGGTTTATACTTAAATAAAAGCAGATTTACCTTTGTTTGTTGCAAAACACAGATTTCCATGGTTAGCTTAGTTAAAGAAGAATTCAAGTAGAAATCAAGAAGAATTCAGAAAAAATAAATCTTACATTATTAAGTATTCTATAGTCCCTCAGGAAAGGTGATCCTATGTTAGCTGGTGAAAGACGTAAAAAGATAATAGACCTCATACATCAGGACAAGCGTGTTCTGGTCTCAGATTTGAGTCGAATGTTCGAAGTGACGGAGGAAACGATCCGCAGGGATCTGGAGAAATTAGAGAAAGATGGCATCCTGAGCCGTACGTATGGCGGAGCGATGCTGAATCGTCATACCAATGAGGATTTACCTTTTGTAACACGCAATGCCCTCAATACGGATATCAAACGCAATATCGCGCTTAAGGCACTCGATCTAATCAACGACGGCGATACTCTAATGGTAGATCCAAGCTCCACCTCCTTCGAGTTCCTGAAGCTGGTGGGTAATAAAAACAACCTGACGATCATAACCAACTCCATTAATATTCTGCATGAGTTTGCGAATTCAACGATGAACATCATCTCCACAGGAGGCTCTCTCCGCTACCGTTCCTTATCTCTTGTAGGTCCTGTAGCTCATGACACTATTCAACGTTACAATGTGGACACGGCAGTGATTAGCTGCAAAGGTGTAGATGCGGAGAATGGCGTGACGGATTCCAATGAACCGGAGTGTGAGTTGAAGAAATATATGCTACGGCAGGCTAACAAGGTCATTTTACTCGCTGATCATACTAAGTTTGATAAAACAGCCTTCACCAAGCTGGTGGAGTTAAACCGAATTGACTATTTGATTACAGACCGCAAGCCTTCTGAGGCATGGCTGAAACGGTTAAATGAGGCTAATATCGAGGTAATGTACTAGAAAAGTTGGATGAATATACTATTGTGACCACTGCGGACTCCACACGGACCCCTCTATAGTGGGATTGCCGGATTTCACCTTCCTAATGTGGGACTTCGACACTCCTATGGTAGGATTACAGTTTACTTGCACTTTCTACAACTATATCGATTTCTTGAAGCATGCGGAGGATTTTAGTTGTAGTTTCTGCAATTAAAAACCACCAAAACCCGATTTGCAGTCCAAAAAAGTAATTATAGTTGCAGAAAATACAATTAAGCGATCAAAATTGACGTTACAAGCTGTTTTAATTGTACAAAGTGCAATTAAAGTTAGAGATTAAGTTAGTTTGAGTTAGTTTGAGTTAGTTTGAGTTGGAGTTGGAGTGAGTTGTTTTTGAGTTAGTTTGCGTTTCAATTAGAGTTGGTTGTGTATGCTTAGAATCGCTACATGTAACACTAAAGGCCGTCTCCCTTTTTTATGGGAAACGGCCTTTTTTTAAATGAATAAGAGATTTCCACCCTCAGATTAAACCCAAATGGATTCTCTGTATGAACCGGAGATCGGATATTACGATTCGGGCGTGGAATAAATCAGGGGAAGTTGAACCGATACGGTTGTTCCTTTCCCCAATGCGCTTGTAACTTCAATATGACCGTGATGTAGATCAACAACTCGCTTAACAATAGACAACCCTATACCACTGCCGCCAACTTCTCGGCTTCTGGCTTTATCCACTTTGTAAAAAGGCTTGAATATATTCCTGATCTCCTCTTCAGGCATTCCCACCCCGTTGTCCGCAATCTGAATACTCACTCGATCTCCCTCTTCGATGGCTGTAATCGAGATTAACCCGTCCTCACCCGTAAATTTGATGCTGTTGCTTAAGATGTTGCTCCAGATCTGACTTAGTCGATCCTCATCGGCTACGATGGTTATGGAGGGCAGTTCAAGCTCAAGATTAACTTTTTTTGCTGACCACTGCGGTTCCAGAGCAATCACAATTTTTCGAAGCTGCTCATCCAAAGAAAAGCTCTCCGGCACTAGTTGAAGATGCTCGTATTCAAGCGTAGACAATTGTAGTAAATTACCGCATAACCTGGAGAGACGGTCACTCTCTTCCTCAATAATATTCAATAATCGCATCCGACTGGCCTCGTCCATATCTTTACGCTTTAAGGCTTGGGTGAACCCTTTGATCGAGGTTAGTGGAGACTGAAATTCATGGGAGACGTCAGAGACGAACTGCTTGCGGATTCCCTCAAGCGTCCCTAACTCCTGAGCCATAACATTGAAGCTTCTTGTCAGTTGCCCAATTTCATCATTTCGTTTCGTGTGCAGGCTGACGCTGAAATCTCCCTTTGCCATTCTACGTGTCGCCCGCGTCAATTGTTGTAAGGGAAGTACGATATATCTTGCTGCAAAAAGAATTAAAATGCTTCCGCAGCCCAGCACGATCAGTAATTGGGACTTCATGAAATTTGCAACCTTATTTAGTAATTTACTAATTTCAGGCGATATAAAAAGCGCTCTAGGTGACCCGTCAATCGAAAACGGAATGCCCACCGTCAACCCTTCCTTTCTACCTCCTTTGTTCAGATCGCTGCGGAATACCTCTCCCTTCAGGACGGGTTGAAGATTTGCTTCATCCTTACTTGCTTGATCACCGATTTCATTGCTGCTTGTATACAGTTGTTTACCTTCATTGTCATACATCCGCACTGAATATAGCGGCAGGGAAGTAACCCCCTTCATCAAGGCGTCGAGATTTTCACCTTTTTCCTCTTGATACGACTTGATAATAATTTTGCCGCTCTGAATCATATCGTCCTGAACCATAGTCTTTACTTGCCCTATGTATAGACTATTGATGAGCAGTGAACCAATGATTCCACTGATAACAATAGCTCCTAGGAAAGTTAGGACCACTCGAACATACAGCGATTTAATCACGGTGAACCTCCAACCGGTAGCCCATCCCTCTGAGTGTAACTATTTTGAAATCATCGCTATACTTCTGGAACCGTTCCCGCAGTCGTTTGATATGGGTATCCACTGTTCGCTCATCTCCGTCATATTCATAACCCCAGATCTCGCGAATCAACATGTCCCTTGTAAAGATTTGACCGGGATAGCTTGCCAGCTTGCACAGCAGTTCAAATTCCTTAAGCGGGAGTGTTGCCGACACGCCTGAATCTGTAAAAAGGACCTGATAGTTCTTTTTGTCCAGTGTCACATCCCCCAGCTTAATGGTGTGTGAGGTCGAGATACCGTAACGCTTTAGCAGCGCCTTTACCCGCATGACCAGTTCCATCGGATCAAATGGCTTCACCAGATAATCATCCGTCCCCAGCCGAAAACCTTTGATTTTGTCCGCAGGCTCACCTTTTGCTGTGATCATCAGTATGGGCTTATCCCCTGATTCCCGGAGTCTCCTACATAGCTCCCAGCCATCCATTCCCGGCATCATGATATCGATAATAGCCAGATCCACCGGATTATTCTCGTAGTACTCCCAAGCCTCCGTACCGTTACTTTTCTCTATAATTTCCATGCCCTCGTCTTCCAAAAACAACCTCACCAGCTCACGAATATGAGCTTCATCATCTACAACCAATATCGTTGTCATCCATACCGCCTCACTTCATTGTCTAAATTACTTAGGATCTGTTCATTATATTCTCTCCATTTGAACTCCACGTGAACTGAATATTACAATTGTACCATTAACATTACCTCTGAAAGATAGTTGCCTTTGGACGCGAGCATTCCGCCTAATCAGGTCCGCCTTACCAACCCCAAAAATCCGCCGGCAAAGTGAATAAACAACTTTTAAAAAAACAAAAGGTCTGCCTCCGAAGATAACTTCAGAGACAGACCTTTATAAATAGTTCTCATGTGCAGCTAGTGTTATCTGCTTGCTTTGCTTTCTTTCTTGAACCACTCGGACTTAGGCTTCCGAGGCGGATTAGCCTTTGCTTTAGTCTGGAGACTAGGCTTAGGTTGCTCAGATCTTGCACTAGCTGGTCTTGAGCCTGCTGGTTTTGTGCTTGCAGCAGCTTTGGAGCTTGCAGGTCTTGATGAGCTTGCAGGTCTTGAACCCGAAGGTCTTGAGCTTGCCGGCTTTGAGTTGGATGACTTCGACGGTTGTCCGGACTTAAAGGATTGAGGAATTCTCTTCATCGGATAAGGATGATCCTTTACTTCAGGAATCGTCTTACCGATTAATTTCTCAATATCCTTAAGGAATGGAAGCTCGTCTACTTCACAAAAAGAGATCGCCGTTCCGCTAAGCCCTGCTCTACCGGTACGTCCAATGCGGTGAACATAGGTTTCAGGAATATTAGGCAGGTTGAAGTTGATAACGTGTGAAAGCTCATCAATATCGATCCCTCTAGCCGCGATATCCGTTGCTACCAATACCCGTGTTGCTCCGCTTTTGAAATTTCTCAAAGCATTCTGGCGGTCATTTTGAGATTTATTCCCATGAATAGCTTGCGCTGAAACATTAATTTTAGCCAGATCTTTAGTTACACGGTCCGCTCCACGTTTGGTACGGGTAAACACCAGAGCCGATACTATGGATTTATCCTCCAAAAGAAGATTTAATTGATTTTGCTTGTTGCCCATTTCTAACAAATAAATGGATTGCTCTATCCGATCCACTGTAGAGGATACAGGAGTAATCTCTACTTTCACTGGATTAACCAGCAAAGATTTAACCATTTTATCTATTTCCGGCGGCATCGTTGCCGAGAAGAACAGTGTTTGTTTTTTAACTGGCATCTTAGTGATGATTCTCTTCACATCATGAATAAAGCCCATATCAAGCATTCTGTCGGCTTCATCCAGCACTAAGATTTTGACAAACTGCAAATCCACACGTTTTTGGTTCATTAGATCCAGAAGTCGA
Organism: Paenibacillus wynnii; assembly: GCF_000757885.1. Classification (NCBI taxonomy): domain Bacteria; kingdom Bacillati; phylum Bacillota; class Bacilli; order Caryophanales; family Paenibacillaceae; genus Paenibacillus; species Paenibacillus wynnii. Next base: position 1,395,684 of record NZ_JQCR01000003.1, read on the forward strand.
CCTGGAGTGGCAATCAGAATATCTGCGCCTTGATGCAAAGCACGCTCCTGCGCTTTCTGAGACACACCGCCAACGATAGCCGTACAACGAATACTCGTGAATTGGCTGTACGCTTTAATATTTTCATCAATCTGGAGAGCAAGCTCTCTTGTAGGTGTTAGTATCAAAGAGCGAATCCGGCGGCCTGCGCTGACGCTGCTCGTCTGTTCGCTTAAGAGCTGAATAATCGGCAGTGAAAATGCAGCCGTTTTACCTGTTCCAGTCTGAGCACAGCCCAGCAAATCTCTGCCATCCAGTACTGCAGGGATTGATTGCTCTTGGATAGGTGTCGGTGAAGTATAGCCCTCTTTGCTTAAAGCTTTTAAAATCGGGGGTATAATGTTTAATTCTTTAAATGTCATTTTGTCTCCTTAATTATAAACACATATATTATTAATCATCGAACTTTTATGTCATAACGAATAATGATAACATAAATAATTAGAAAATAGAAGAAAAATGTTGTTTAAACCCAGGGAAATTATTTCATGCACTAACGTAAACTAACAACATAATTAATCACGATAACTTTTAATAACCATAAAGGCCTGTATACATCTTCCGATTGCTGTCACATAATTTTTTTGTTATTAGAATAATATCGTTATACAAAAACATTTTTTATTGTGTTATGTTGGATATATATGGATAAAGGGGGGTGAAAGTACGCACAGCTAGGCGTCAACCCAATTCCCTGAAGGAGGAACTATTCATGAAATCAGGTAAACGTACTTCGTTCCGAATCATTAGTCTTTTGGCTTTATCCTGTGTTCTTCTCCTCTCCCTCTCTTTTCCTCAGAAGCAAGTGGCAGCAGCAGGCACCTCGGTTAAGGGCTTCTATGTAAGCGGTTCCACCCTGTATGATGCAACTGGCAGCCCTTTTGTTATGAGAGGCATTAATCATGCACATACCTGGTACAAAAACGACTTGGCAACGGCCATTCCGGCAATTGCAGCAACCGGCTCCAATGTAGTACGTATCGCACTTTCCAGTGGAAGTAAATGGTCCATTGACAGCATGGCAGATGTGCAGAAAATTCTCGCCCTTTGCGACCAATACAAACTGATTGCCATGCTAGAGGTGCATGATGCAACGGGATCAGATAATACTTCTGACCTGAACGCCGCTGTGAACTATTGGATCAGCATTAAGGATGCCCTAATTGGTAAAGAGGATCGGGTCATCGTCAACATCGCAAATGAATGGTTCGGTTCATGGAGCACTGCAACCTGGGCCAGTGGTTACCAATCCGCCATTTCTTCCCTCAGGGATGCAGGAATCAAAAACACACTAGTTGTTGATTCCGCCGGCTGGGGACAATATCCAACCTCCGTTTTTACAAGCGGCAACGCAGTCTTCAATTCCGACCCACTTCATAATACGATATTCTCCATTCATATGTATGAATATGCCGGTGGAACAGCGGCAACGGTAAAGAGCAATATCGACAGCGCCTTGGCCATTGGTGTACCGGTCATTATTGGCGAATTCGGTTACAAGCATACAGGCGGAGATGTCGACGAAGCTACCATTATGAGCTACTCGCAGCAAAAAGGAGTAGGTTGGCTCGCCTGGTCCTGGTATGGAAACGGCGGCGGTGTCGAATATCTCGATTTGGCCAACGGACCGGCGGGCAGCCTCTCGGAATGGGGCAAATCAGTTGTGAATGGCTCATATGGTACAATGGCAACCTCTGTACTCAACAAAATCTATACTACTACCGGTTATGTTCCTGTTCCGGACAACGGTGCTAATCCTTCTCCTACAGCAACCCCAACACCCACAGCAACCCCAACACCTACGGCAACGGTTGCGCCAACTGCGACACCATCGACAGCTCCCGGCAATCTTATGCTTTATTACCGTGCCGGGGAAACGAATGTGACTGACAACCAGATCAAACCCCATTTCAATATCAAGAATAACGGCACCTCCGCCGTGAACTTAAGCGGGTTGAAAATACGATACTACTTCACTAAAGAAGGATCACCATCGCTTAATTGCGCCATTGATTGGGCACAACTCGGTGCAGTCAACCTTACGACTTCGTTTGGCAGCTTAAACACTACCAACACTGATTCCTACCTTGAAATCGCCTTTACGTCAGGAGCGGGCAGCATCCCGGCCGGCGGGCAAACTGGTGATATCCAACTACTCATTTACAAAAGCGACTGGAGTAATTTTAATGAAGCGAATGATTATTCCTTTGATGCAACCAAAAATGCTTTTAGCTCCTGGAATCATGTAACACTGTTCCAAAACGGCAGCTTGGTATCGGGTATAGAGCCTTAAGCACGAAAGATGACCGTCTCCGTCCTATCGCCAATTTGAATGGGTGGAAGCATTTCCTGTTATACTCAAGTAGTTAACTCATGAAAAAGGCTGTCCAATCCGCAAGGTGATATGCGAAATGGACAGCTTTTTAATGTATCATTATAAACTCCTGAAAATATAGCTTACATTCGGATATTTATTCCTCTTGGGCTTGCAGTAACGCAGCCCCTTCCAGCAGCATAAGTCCGCTGAGCTGGACACTTAATTGCACAGGAAGCTGCTGCGGTTCCTTCTCCCATGATGGGCCGCATAGACCTAGCTGCTTATTAAGGTCCACCTCCCAAAGTCGCTGAGCATTAATCATGATCACCTCGCGCACCCGTACATTCTCGGGAACATGCCGATACAGTTGCACCAAATATCGGATCAGGATTCCTTTGAATAAACCGGTGTCGTCAATACCTTCTTCAGGAAGCATCAGTGTACCCGGATCACAAAGTCGATCTATACAGACTTTGGTGGTTCGGAGTGCATCTTCCATGTACTCGCGGTTACCCGTATTCAGGTAGAGCTCCAATCCGGCACCCAAAAACACGCCTTGGCAATAAGTGAATTCCCAGTCGTAATCAATTCGTCCATCGCCGAGTCTATTTATTCCGTCCCATACAAAACCATTGGCAGGATCAACCAAGTTGGTTTTATTCCAATCGTAAATGCGTATCGCCCAATCTAAGTATTCCTCTTCCTGAAGAATTCCATATAACCGAGCGGCAAGGATAGCAGCGGGTGCGTTTGCCGGAGTGTTTTTATAATCGAGCTGATCCTTCTTCCACGCCATCCCGCCCCCGAAGTTGTCATTCCAGGCCGTTACGATGTCAGCCCACAATTCTAGCACAGCTCTCATATATTCATCATTGTCTGTAGCTACATAAGCTCGCAGCAGCGCAAGCGCTGTCCACTCCATGTCGTCATAATAATTATGGGAGAACGTCCCTCCGTTATAGACCCGAAGATTGCGGCTGAGTTCCTGAATTCTCAGAGCATATACCGAATTACCGGTTCGCTCATAAGCATCGACCAAAGTATCAATGACATGGGCCTGCCACCAGTAATAGAAGTTATCTTCAGCTTGGTTGTTCTCCCGAGGGTACCATTGATTCATAATACCTGTTGACAGGTTATAAAAATTCTCATGCAAGCATTGATGGAACCATTCTGCCCGCTCACTCCAGCTTTTCATTTCGAATGTCTTCATAGTATCAGTCAGAATAATTACCTCCCTTCACCCAAGCTTAGCCATCACCTCCAGCAGCTTAATGCCGCTTAATTGGGAACTTAAGGATACGACACCTATTGGACTCTCGGTCCAACGGGTTCCGAACAGCGCCTCATCCGCGGACTTCCCTTTTTCCCAGAGAAGATCGGCATTATTACGAAGGAATGAAGCAGCCTCAGTTGCTGAGGGATCAACTCTCACTAACTCACCAATATAACGAATAAGAATCCCTTTAAAAAGTCCTCCATCTCCATTACCTTCATCCGGCAAAACACCCGTACGGGTGTCAGCCAACTCTTTTACAGCCGCAGTAAATGTCCGTCCGGCATCTTCCAGATACATCGGATCCTTCGTAATTTGATACAGCTCAACAGCTGCTCCGATAAACACCCCTTGGTTATAAGTGTATTTCCAGTCCTTATCGATAGAGCCATCTCCGGTACGGTTCATTCCATCCCATACAAATCCAGTCTCGGCGTCCACTAGATGTACCTTTAACCAAGTGTAAATTTGAAGGGCCCACTTTAGATCCTCAGGGTTCCCAAACGCCAGATACAGACGGGCTGCCAAAATAACAGCCGGAGCATTAGCGGGTGTATTCTTATAATCCAGTTGAGACTTTTGCCACGCGATTCCTCCGCCCATATGTGTATTCCAGCCGGTCTGGATATCCTTCCATAGAACAAGCGCCGTTTCTTTATAGACTTCCTCTTTCGTTGCCTGATGCGCACGAAGCCATGCAAGAGCCATCCATTCCATGTCATCATACAGTTCGTTCGGCCACACGCCCCCATTTCGTTGAAGGAGGCCTTTGTGAAGGGTACCTAGACGTGTTGCATAACGATCATCCCCCGTACGCAGCAAGCCGTCCACAAGAACATCTACCGCATGAGCCATCCACCAATAATGAAAGATCGTATTGCACTCTCCGTTTGGACAAGGAGTTTCGATGTTATACATCTCCAGAGACTCATTCCAAAATAAAGCGTCTAACGCTTCCTGGGCTTGGTCTGCCCTTTCCTCCCAAATACCAAGCTTATATGGGTTCATATTACTTCTCTCCTAGTTTGTAAAATAAGGTTCCTATCCTTTGATCCCACTGAATGCAATTCCCTGTACAAAGTAACGCTGTAAAGCCAGGAATAACACTAGAATCGGCAGAATCGCCACAAGTGCACCCGCCATCATCGGACCGTAATCGGTCTGAAAATTATAAGAGAACGCTTGAAGACCCATCTGGATCGTTGCCTTTTCAGGATCGTTAAGCACAATCATCGGCCACAAAAAACTGTTCCAGCCGGCTTGAAAGGTAAAGATACTGAGCGTTGCAAGTGCGGGCTTCGTCAGCGGCAAATAGATCCGCCAGAAAATCATAAATTCTCTGCATCCCTCAATTCGGGCCATTTCCATCATGTCACTAGGCAGAGTCAGAAAAAACTGACGCATAAAGAATACGGCAAACGTCCCCGAAGCTCCTGGCAAAATAATGCCCCAGAACGAATTCATCAGTCCCATGCCTCCACCGCCTAAGAGATCATTGCCTCCTGCGAGCGGAATATGGCGCAGAACAAAAACGGTCGGGATCATCGTAACAATGCCGGGAATCATCATCGCCGCCAGCAGGATACGAAAAATCGGTTTATTCATTTTGAATTTCAATTTTGCAAAGGCGTATCCGCTGAGCGAACCGAAAAATAAGTTGGCTAACACACCAGCTACAGCTAATACCAGCGAGTTCCAAAAAAACAAACCAAAGGGAACAGTCGTAAACGCCTTATGGTAATGTTCAAATGTGATATGGGACGGAAACCATTGAATCGGCATCGCGAATATTTCCTCGTCCGGCTTCAGGGACGTAAGTACACTCCAATAAAAGGGCAGAAACATTATGATTGCGATTGCAGTACAAGCCAAGTAATAAATAGTTTTGCCAAGCCCCCGCTTCAGAGCGGAATTGCCGTTAGTATTCATTCCACCTTTGCCTCCTTCTCCATGGGCAGCCCTTTATACGATCGGCTCTTCCGCCTTCGATATCCGCATATTGATCAGCGAGAAGATCAGAATGGCCATAGCAAGCACAAACGCCTGTGCGGATGCATAGCCCATTTGAAGCTGATTAAAACCCTGCTGATAGATCAGGTATACAGGGGTTTTGGTCATATTAGCCGGCCCGCCCTGTGTGAGAACAAAAGCCTGATCAAACAACTGCAGCGCACCGATAATGGACATTGTACTGACCAGAAAGGTAGTCGGGCGAAGTTGCGGCCATGTAATATACCGAAAACAATCCAGCTTATTCGCACCGTCGAGCCGTGCAGATTCATAGAGATAATCCGGTACTCCCTGTAGTCCGGCTAGATAAATGATCATATTGGAGCCGACGGACTGCCAGAGGGTAAGCATTATAATAGACAGCATCGCCGTATTAGTCTGGGAAAGCCAAGCTGGGCCTGTGATTCCGACATAGGAGAGCAATCCATTGACCAAGCCGAATTCCGGGTGGAGCAGCCAAATCCATACAGTAGCGGCAGCGACCGCAGATGTTAGTGTCGGGAGATAATTAAGCGTTCGGAACAGCTTTACACCGCGCCACGTCCGGCTAAGCAATACTGCTAAGAGCAGCGAAATTAGAATATTAAGCGGAACAAAAATGACCGCATATAGAAACACATTACGGAACGTCTTCCACAGCAGACTATCTTCAATGAGACGCCGGTAATTATCCAAGCCGATCCAATCGTTTTTACTTAGGACATCATAATTGGTAAAGCTTAAATATAAAGCCATTACAACGGGGATGACCGTAAATACAACAAACAGCAGCACCGTGGGTGTAATGAATAAATAAGCTGTTCTGGCCTGATGTTTCTCTATCCTTCTGACGGAAGCCATCCAACTCCCCCTTTTTTATCTTCTATCACTTATAAAAGGGAGGGGAACCCTCCCTTTTTGCTACCCGTGTATTATTTTACAACCTCATTATCCTTGAGCATTTTGTCGCCCTCGGTTTGGGCTTTCTTCAGCGTTTCTTCAATACTTTGTTTATTTTGTTGATTTAGTTGTAGATTCGGTGCAAGAGCATCGGTTTCCATTACGGAATAACCAGGGTGGGCAGGACGTATTTTTGCGAATTCCAAAGTATCCATAAACGGTTTCCACTTCGGATCATCCTTGAAGAAAGGATCTTCCAAGGAAGGTTTGTAGCCCGGCAAGTTAAGACTTGTTTTGGCCCATAACAGAGCATTATCTTTGTTAGCCGTCCACCATTTAATGAATTCCCACGCTTCATCCTGATGCTTGGAGCCTTCTGGAATAACCAGCCCGAAACCGCCCATCACACTGCCTTTATCGCCATTCGGACCTGCTGGAGGGGGAACGATCCCATAATCCAAGTCCTTGCCGTATTTATTGTAGGTACTGAGCATCCAAGGGCCGGAATACAGCATGGCAACCTTGCCTGTTACAAAAGCATCCTGGCCTTCGCCAAGCCCCAGCTCAAAACCAACCTTATACACCTTTTCCTTGTTCATCAGACGATCCCAGAACTCCAGTACCTGCTTACCTTGCTCATTATTAAAGTTAGTCTTACCGTCCTCCGTCAGCATCGAACCGCCTGCCTGTTGAAGGTACATATTGAACAAACCGAGATCACCCATAGAGAACCCTGCTACCTCGAGTTTATTGCCGTTCCACTTGGTCAGCTTTGCAGCTGCGGCCTCAAGCTCATCCCAGGTTGTTGGCGGCTGGAGTCCGGCTTCATCCAGTAGCTTTTTATTGTAGAAAAGAGCCCGGGCGTCAACAGTTAGCGGTAATCCGTATAATTTATTATCATAGGATAGCTCAGTCAGCGATTCACTATAAAAGTCATCCTTTGAAATTCCGTCCCGGGTTAAATATTCATCCACAGGGTGAAGGACGTTCTTGGGTGCGTAAAGCGAAGTCCGCCAGCGGTCCCAGAACAGCACATCCGGAGAGCCTCCATTAGTGGCAGCCGTTAAGAACTTAGTGATCATGTCCTGTTGAAGCACATATTTAACATGTATTTTATCCTGTGATTTATTAAAAGCATTGACCATGGTCTCGAACTGTTTCTGTCCTTCTCCACCCCAGTCACCCCAAAATGTGAGTTCCGTCTTTTTCCCGCTGTTGCCGCTCCCCGCATCACCGGTCTTTCCCTTATTAGAAGGGTCATTGTTGCCCCCGCAGCCCGCTGCAAGAATAGTAACCAGTATCAGTGAAATCACTGTAGCCAACCATTTTTTCATTTTTCTATCCCCTTTGGAGTGGTTTTGCGAATCTCAGCCTCTCTTCACTTTAATACCACAACGCATCAGCAAGAACTCACAGAACATCATATTGGCCCAGGAGAACCAAGGTCTTGTATATTCTCCCGGATCATCGACGTGAAATCCTTCATGCATAAAATCAGTCCCCGCATCGGTCTGTTCCATTAAGGAAAGCAGATCCTTCTGTTCTTCCTCATTAATAGAAGTCATTCCTTGAATCGCTAAGGCAATGTGCCAAATGTACCTGCTGGGTGTATGAGGACTGCCGATTCCTGAAGCTGCCTTCCCTTCATAAAAATAAGGGTTAGTGCTGCTTAAAATAAGCCTGCGGGTATTCGCGTAAACAGGGTCATCCGCTCCGGTATAATCCAGATAAGGAATAGAGAGCAGACTTGGAACGTTGGCATCATCCATTATATTGAACTGTCCCAGCCCATCTGCCTCATAGACGTATACCGTCCCGAATTCCGGATGATCCACGATACCGTATCGGCGAATCCCTTCATCAATCTGCTCCGAAAGCTGCTTCGCTGATGCCTCCAGCTTCGTATCCCCAAGAATCCCGCTAGCGATTTCACATACATACCGTAGGACAACTACTGCAAACATATTACTAGGTATAAGATAGCCGTATTCACAGGCATCATCGCTTGGACGGAAACCAGACCACGTCATTCCTGTGTAGGCGGTTAATGCGCCTTTTCCTTGACGGCCCAACGTATCTGAAATAGGACAGTTGACTCGTTGGAAGCGATAGTTGGAATGGCTTTCGTGATTCTGTTCCAGCGTCCATAAATCAATAATTTGATTTACCCCTTTAACAAAACTCTCGTTAAAATGATCGGTGCGGCCGGTGTTTTTCCAGAGCAGATAACTTAGCTGGATGGGATAACAAAGGGAATCGATCTCATATTTACGTTCCCATATCCAGGGGTTCATCTCCGTCTGATCCTCCTGATGCCCCTGTCCGCTCGCAGTCTCATTGAATGCGTTGGCATAAGGATCCAGCTCAATATAAGCAAACTGGCGCTCCACAAGACCTTGTATCATATCCGCAATCTGTTCATCCTCTGAGGCTAACATCAGATAAGGCCTGACCTGTGCCGTTGAATCCCGAAGCCACATCGCCGGAATGTCTCCGGTAATCACAAAAGTTGTGCCATCCGGCTTGCGTTTTATAGTCGTATTCCATGTATTGGATAAGCACTTCTCAAACATCCTGGCTAATTTCGGACGATCCGCCATCTTTTCATGAACAAGAGCCGTCAGAGCATTCATAGAAACAGGGATCTCTCTAATTGAATTCAGCTGAAGTACACCTCCCCTTTTCCGCTTAATCTAAAGCGCTTTCATAAAACTAGTATATTAGTATGTAATTCATATGTCAATATGTTTATTTTATAAATAATGATATACTATTATGCGGCAATTAGCGGTTTAGAACTCACCTATGAAACAGAAAAAACCTATCGATGGGGACAGGTTTTTTTGTAGATGACAAATACGGCCTACTCTAATCTAGGGGAATTAAGGGATTAAACTAACCAATGGATGAGGAACCTATTACAGCTTAGCTGATCCTGTTGATTCTCCGGGAATCAGCCGGGCTTCCAGCATCACTTTGTTGGGAACGGTATGCCCGCCCATAATACTAAGTACATTTTCCACGGCAATCCGGCCCATCTCTTCTTCATTCTGCTGCATATGAGTAAAGGAATACCCACCACCGAGATGAGTCGGCGGACTGTCGAAGCAAATGATGGAAATATCCTCCGGTATTCGCAGACCTACCCGCTCCACTGCTGTTTTGGCAAGCAATGCAATGTTGTATTCAATAGCAAACAAGGCCGTTATAGCTGGGTTATTCTTCAAATGGGATACCAGTCGTGAGATATCACGCTCAATATTCTCCTCATTGAAGGAGTTGGGAAGCGTAGAGGTCAGATCACTGACCCAAAGACCTTTATCAACTACAATCCCCCGCTGGGCATGAGCCTGAATAAAGCCTTCAATACGGTCCTCAACCGCAGTCGTATCGACTGGAGGGGGTGAAAGAAAGGATATATGCTTATGTCCTAGATCGAATAAGTACTCTGTACCCTTAAGTGCTGCCTGCATATTATCGGTGCTAATCGAAGCCGCTGCGACTCCCTTCAAATGCCGGTCTACAAGAACAAGCGGGAATTTCCCAATAACCAGCTTCAAGATTTCCGCACTGAAATATTCGCCCTGAGCCGGAAACACAATCAGACCATCCACACCCAGATTGAGCAGCTTTTGAATGGATTGTTCCTCATTATCAGGATTGCCGAAGGTTCTTCTCAGCACCAGGAAGCAGTCATTATCACGGGCAGCCTGCTCCATCCCATAGATCAAACCCGTCCCATAGCTGTTGCCAAAGTCGGTAATAATCAGACCAATCGTCTTCTCATCATGATTGATTGCATTTGAAGCGTAACCCTCAGAACCCGCGGCTACATTAGCCCCTGATTCCAAATAATCAATTACAGGATCAGCCACAAATGAGCCTCTTCCCGGTTTTCGAATGATTAATTGCTCTGCTGCGAGCATTTCAAGTGCTTTCTTGCTGGTGATACGGCTTACACTGTAAGCGTCAGCCAGCTCTTTCTCGGAGGGAACACGCTCTCCAAGCTGATAGTCCTTGGTAACAATACGCTGCTTCAGTTCGTCAAATATTTTCTCATACATGGGCTTAGATGAAGTTGTTTCACTCATAACCATCTATCTCCTGACTCTAGATTATTTCAGTTTATACATAATAATATATCATGATATATTATAGTTGTCGATATGTCTAAATAAAGACCCAAGCGTTGGGGTGAGTCCCCTTTCGCTTGGGCCTTTGATGTATCATCTAATATTTGCGATCCTGCGCTTCTACAGCAGCTGTTTCTTGTGTAAAGATGTCCTCAGGGGGAACCATCCGCTTAGGAAGTGTTCGACCCGTCATTATTTCTTTGGTGGCCTGCATAAGCAGAGGTCCTAGCAACGGATTGCATTCCACTACTGCATTAATTTTGCCCTGGATCATACTATCGACTGCCCGCCGAGTGCCATCTATAGAGATGATAATGATATCCTGCCCAGGTGTAAGACCGGCTTCCTCGATGGCTTCAACCGCTCCAAGTGCCATATCATCATTATGGGAATACAGGACCTGAGGCCACTCTTCCCTCGGTTTCTCTAAAAAGGCCTTCATAACCGCACGTCCCTGCACTTCGGTGAAATTGGCAGGTAGAATCTGAGTGATTTGAAAACGGGAATTGGCCTTTATTGTGTCACGAAACCCTCGCCCGCGATCTATTGAGGGGGTGGATCCAATAGTTCCCTCTAGTTCAGCAATGGTTACAGGACCGGGAAGATGTCGCATCTTATCTAGCATGTATTTGGCTGCCTTTACCCCTTCTTCATAGAAATCGGAGCCGATAAATGTTACATACAGAGAACCATCATCCACATTGACGGATCGGTCCAGTACGATGACCGGAATCCCCGCTTTTTTGACCTCCTGCAGGATAGGCTCCCAACCCTTTTGCACTACAGGAGCTATGGCTATAACGTCAACCTTTTTGCGGATAAAGGAGCGGATCGCCTCAAATTGTTTTTCCTGCGACTGCTCAGCGTTCTCCATAATAAGGGTAATCCCTGATTCCTTGGCTGCATCTACAATGGAGAGGGTATTCGCATTCCGCCAATTACTCTCCGATCCAAGCTGAGAGAAGCCGAGTACTATGGGATCGGTCGGTGAATCGTCAAGCGGCGGGATCCAGCCCAACTGCTGGGTCTCACTCGCTGAAGCAGGTTCAATAGTAGCTTGGCCTGACCCGGAACCACTACTCATACAGCCAGCAAGGAGCAGTAACATTGTCAAAACCAACATCACTTTAGTCAGTTTCCCCATAATCTCCCCCTGTATCTGCATTGGTATGGCTTACAATTTCTCAAGTAAATATGATGGACGGTCTGTGTTATATCGCAAAAGTATGTCTGAGCTGGTTCTAAATTGAATGTGATTTGAGAAATTAAAACTCCAGATTAATTTTAATTGCACTTTCTGCACTTATTCTAGGATTTCCCTACTACTAGTTTGATTTAGTTGTATTAAATACATTTAAAATCCAATAAAATAGGGGATTTCGGAGTATTCGGTCCAAATAGTTGCAGAAAATACACCTATATAACGTTAAAGGCAAAAAAGATGGATTTTAAGTGTACAAAGTACATCTAAAGTTAATTAAGTAAGATATTCCCCGCGAAAAAATCATCAAGTGATACTAGCATTACATTATACTAAGCTTCACACGACACTATCACAACAAAACATTGGAGGACAAAAGCTTTGTCTTCCAATGTTGATGTGATGTTAAATCATTATAGCTTTAGGGTCGAACGCCTTGCAATCAGCAATCGCTGAAGGAGAATAAAGAAGAATAGCAGCAATCCGATAACGATTTTGGTCCACCACGAACTCAGTGTTCCTTCAAAACTGATGATGGTCTGTATAATCCCCTGAATCATAACTCCGAAAAAGGTTCCGATGACATACCCTACTCCTCCGGTCAACAACGTCCCTCCGATAACTACTGCGGCGATGGTATCCAGCTCCAGACCCACTGCGTGTAGTCCATAACCTGACAGCATATAGAAGGTAAAAACTACACCGGCGAGCGCTGAACAGAAACCGCTGAGCGTATAGACCAGAATTTTCGTTCTTGCTACAGGAAGACCCATGAGTAGCGCGGATTGCTCACTTCCACCCAAAGCGTACACATTGCGCCCAAAGCGCGTGTAATGTGCAATATAAATGGCTGCCGCGATAACAACGAGGGCAATGATAACACTAATGGATACAAAGCTTCCTCCAGGCAAGTGGATTTTGGTCTGGGCGACACTTGTGTAAAAAGCGTTATCAATAGTTATGGTATCAATACTAATTACATAACAAAGCCCTCTGGCTAGGAACATACCCGCTAACGTGACGATAAACGGCTGGATTTTGAAATAGTGTATAATCGCACCCATCCCATATCCAAAAACAGCACCCATAACAAGTACCAGCGGAATAACCACAACGGGTGGCCACCCCTGCTGTTGAACAAGGCTTGCAGAGACCATTGTAGTCAGGGCTATAATGGATCCCACGGATAGATCAATGCCGCCAGAGAGGATAACGAAGGACATGCCGACAGCAGTAATTAGTAGAAAAGCGTTATCGATAAGCAGATTCATCAGCACCTGCAGGGAGAAAAATCCGGTGTAACGGAAAGATCCCGCTGCAAACATGACGACGAACAAGCCGAACGTAACCAGTATGGGAATGAATTTGCGGTTAAGGGACATGACGGACAACCTCCTTCTCTCCGGGATAATTCCGGGTCTTCCAACGGGTCATAATTGTGCTGCGGAATGTCTCCGATTGGATCAGACATACAGCCAGTACAACTACCGACTTCACAACGAGCGTAATCTCAGGCGGTACGCCAATCATGTAGATCGTAGTCGTCAACGTTTGAATGATAAGAGCTCCAATCACAGTACCCATCAGATAAAAGCGCCCGCCGTTCAAGGAGGTGCCACCGATGACCACCGCAAGGATGGCATCCAGCTCATACCATAGACCGGCGTTATTGCCATCGGCGCTAGATACATTGGAGCTCAGCAGCAGTCCGGCAATACCTGCACATAATCCGCAGAATATATAGACAGACATAATGACCATATTGGATCGTATCCCTGCCAGCCGACTGGCAGTAGGGTTGCTTCCAACCGATTCAATGAATAAGCCAAGAGCAGTCTTTCGTGTCAGCAGCAGCGCAACAATCAGCATTGCAGCCACGATGAAAATCGAAAAGGGCAATGTCGCAAGTGATCCTGCTCCAATATATTCATAGGTTGAACTATCCACAGTAATAATCTGCCCACTAGTCACAAGCTGAGCGATTCCCCGTCCCGCCACCATCAGGATCAGGGTAGCAATAATAGGTTGAATGCCCGCTCCAGCAACCAAGAATCCGTTCCAAAGTCCGAGCACCAACGACAAGGCTAGTGAGGACAGGATCGCTGTCATAACCAGACCCAGTGAGCTCTGATCCGAACCTTTACTGATTGACAGGCAAGCGATCGCACCGGAAATAGCCACGATGGAGCCGACGGATAAATCTATTCCTTTTGTAGCAATGACCAGTGTCATCCCTATAGCTACCAGAACTAAAGGTGCTCCAAAGTTCAAGATATCGATTAGACTTCCATATAGATGGCCGTCTCTCAGAACAATGGAAAAGAAATCCGGTGAATAGAGTAAGTTAAAGAGCAGCAGTGCTCCAAGTACGCACAAGGGCCAAAAAAGATAATGTCTCATCATTCGATTCATTTAAGTTCAACCTCCCGCTATCGCCTGCATGATTTCATGCGGGTTCATTTCTTCACCTGATATTTCCTTCACCATGTTCCGGTCACGCAGTACGGCGATTCGGTCGCTGACGCGCAGCACTTCTTCTAGCTCGGAAGAGATAAAGAGGAAGGACATTCCTTGGCGGGAAAGCGACAGTACCAGCTTTTGAATTTCTGCCTTTGCTCCAACGTCAATACCGCGCGTGGGTTCGTCCAGGATCAGCAGTCTGGGCTCCGTGAGCAGCCAACGGGCGAGCAGAACCTTCTGCTGGTTGCCTCCGCTCAAGTTTTTGATTAAATGCTCTGGATTAGGCGGATTGATATTCATTAATTGGATATACTCATCGGCCAATTCATCCTGACGTTTTCGGGAGATGGTTCTGAACCAGCCCCGTGACGCCTGAAGAGCAAGAATTATATTCTCTCTGACCGTCAAGTCGTCAATAATCCCTTCAGCCTTCCGATTCTCGGAGCAAAAGGCAATTTTTCGCTTAATGGCGTCTCTCGGTGAATGAATTCCTCCCTCTATCCCCGGGCTCGTGATTCCGCCTTGATCGGGCTTATCTGCACCAAAGAACAAACGGGCAACCTCTGTTCGTCCTGAGCCGAGCAGACCTGCCAAGCCGACCACCTCTCCTTTGTGAAGAGTCAAGTCAAAGGGTTCGATAGAGCCCTTACGCCCGAGACCGGATGCGGTAAGCAATACTTCTCCAGAGGAGTCTTTATACTCCTGAGACAGTTGCGGCAGTTCTTCTAATAGATTCAGCTCTTTACCGATCATTTTGAGCACAAGGTCAATGCGGCTTAACTCGTTCACCTTATATTCACCGACAAATTCTCCGTTTCGAAGAATAGTGATCCGGTCAGAACTTTCATATACCTGGTCTAGAAAATGCGTAACGAATAGAATCGCCAGACCATCGCTTTTCAGCTTCCGCATAATCCCGAATAACTGCTGCACTTCATTTCGATCAAGACTGGAAGTCGGTTCATCGAGGATCAGCACTTTTGCAGAAATATTAAGCGCCCGAGCGATAGCTACAAGCTGCTGGATCGCTACCGAATAGTAATGAAGCGGCTGGGTAACGTCTATGTCCAGGTTAAGTCGCTCCTTCAACAAAACGGCAGCATTCCGGTTCATTTCCTTCCATAAAATCCGTCCAAACTTCCTCGGCTCCCTGCCAATAAAAATATTCTCCGCAACCGTCAGATTGGGGCACAGGTTCACTTCCTGGTATACGGTGCTTATGCCGGCCGCCTGAGATTCCTGGGGACTAGTAACTGAGATGGGCTTGCCCTCCATATCAACGGTACCTTCATCAATGGAGTACACTCCGGTGAGAACCTTAATTAGGGTTGATTTGCCCGCTCCGTTCTCGCCCATCAGAGCATGAACCTCACCCGGGAATAGGCGAAAGTCTACATTCGATAATGCCTTAACACCTGGAAATCGCTTATGAATCCCCCTCATCTGAAGAATCGGGTCTTGATCGCTCACTGTTCCCCACTCCTTTTTGGAGCGAAAAAGCCACTCCGGTGGCGATAAATTAGCCGGATGGAGTGACTTTCTCACTGTTCTATCGTTATAGGTGTCTATTAATATTGACGGCTCGCGAGTACTTCCTTCGCTTGCTCGGAGGTGAATGTGGATTCAATAGTAACGATCCGAGGTTCAAGAGTTTTACCATCTACGATGCTCTGTGCGGCTTCCATTAATTGAGGTCCCAGCAATGGGTTACACTCTACGATGAAGTTGATTTTACCTTCGCTTGCAGCCTGCATACCGTCCTTGACTGCATCCACCGAAATGATTTTGATATCAACACCCGGTTTAAGGCCTGCAGCTTCAATCGCTTGAATAGCACCAAGGGCCATGTCATCGTTATGGGCATACAGTACATCTATGTTCTTGTTGGATTTAAGGAAGGCCTGCATAACTTCTTTTCCTTTGGCACGTGTGAAGTCACCGGTCTGGGAGGCTACCACCTTCAGATGCGGATTGCTGGCGATTACTTCAGCGAAGCCGGATTTACGGTCATTAGCAGGTGCGGATCCTGTAGTTCCCTGAAGTTCAACAATATTTACATCTTCCGCCGCATCCTTGTATTGGTCACTCAGCCATTGACCCGCTTTACGTCCCTCTTCCACAAAGTCAGAACCGATAAAGGTTACATATAACGACTTATCCTTGGAATCTACTGCACGGTCGGTCAACACGACTGGGATTCCTGCATCTTTTGCTTCTTTAAGTACGGTATCCCATCCAGATTCAACCACTGGGGAAAAAGCGATCACGTCTACCTTTTGCTGGATGAAAGAACGAAGGGCTTTGATTTGATTCTCCTGCTTCTGCTGTGCATCTGAGAATTTCAGATCATAACCTGCCTCTTTTGCAGATTCCTGAATGGATTTCGTATTGGCACTGCGCCAGCCGCTCTCCGCACCCACCTGAGAGAATCCCAACACTAGAGGTTTGCCTGCTTCTTTATCGTTGCCAGTTGTATCCGTCTCTGCTGCTGCCGTAGCTTCAGCTTTGTTATTTCCCGAACCGGCAGCTGCATTGCCGTTGTTGCCATTACCGTTCCCACAGGCTGAGATCATAATCATCATCAACGATAGTGTAAGGGCTGCGCCTACTTTACCTATTTTTTTCATGTATTGTTTCTCCCCCTTCAAGATCACCAGTCATTTGGTGTTGGCCTCATTATAAACCGCTTACAAAACCCGTTTATACGGCCCTATTTGGGTATAGTTTTCATTTTTTTGTGCAAAGGGAAGAACTGAACTTATTAAGGTGTAGTTTTTTATTCAAAAGTTGTATTTTATGATTACGCTTTCTTTTAAGCCTCTCTTTTCCACTATTTTGAGTTATGATGGATAAGTAAAACCTGATTAACCCATGAGGGGACCGATTCTATGAGATTGACACGCTGGATCTCCTCCAGCCTGCGGGCGAAGCTGCTGACCATGTTCATTATCCTTACCTCTATTCCGCTCATCGCTGTGGGACTTGTATCTTACCAGAAGTCGTATCACTCGATTTCAGACCATAGCAAGGCGTCCAGTATGCTGGCGGCAGATTTGCTCGTTCGTAATATTGATTTTCTGTTCGATGATACAGAGCGGCTGCTGGAGTTAAGCAAGAACCCTGAAGTTATCCATTTTCTCTTCTCTCAATCGGAGACCTATAATGAAGCCAAAGAAATACTGCAAACCTTCGAGCTCTACCGGGAAACGTATAAATACGAGAATGTCCTTAACATCTCATTGATCAATCTCTACGGCAAAGGCATCAGCGAACGCAAGGGTGTCTTCCAACAGAGCCGCAATCCGCTGCGAAACCCGCATTTTCAGGATTTAACCAATAACCCGGATCTTGTGCTCAAAATCCCGCCATCAGGGGCTTCTGATTATGACCGACTGGACGGATTCACTTATCCGGAACGAAACGTCATTTCCATTATGGCTGCGGTGAAGCAGCGAATTACGCACGAAGTCATTGGCTTCATCGTTATTGATCTGGACGATTCCTTTATAGAACAATTCTGCGACAAGGTAACGATTGGCAAGACGGGTTTCTTTTATATTTTAGATCAGAAGAATATACCGATTTTTGTACCCTCGATTAGCTCTAAAGACAGTGAACTCGTCCATCAGACGGATTTGCCGCAGTGGCAGAAATCGAATCGTGACAGCTTTGTTCTACCTACAGATAGCAAACCCAAGTTTGTCGTATATACGACCTCTCAGTCTACGGGTTGGAAAATCATCGGCATGGCACCTCTGCAAGAAATTGTGGCTGAAGCCAATCGAATCCGGCAGTTGATTATCGTCAGTGTTATACTTAGCGCCATTTTTGCACTTACCCTCTATTTCTTCCTTACGCAGCGAATCACTCGGCCCATGCAGTTGCTGCAGAACAAGATGCGTCTAGCGGCAAGCGGATATCTGGAGGCTAAGGTGAAGCCTACGGGTCAGGATGAAATTGCAGATCTCGGCAAGAGCTTTAACATCATGCTAGAGAAGATTAAGATGCTGCTTGAAAAGAGTATCCGAGAGCAGGAACAGGTACAGAAAGCGGAACTGCGTACTCTACAGGCGCAAATCAACCCGCATTTTTTATACAACACCCTCGATTCCATCATTTGGATGAGTGAAGCCGGGAAAAGTGACAGCGTAGTCAATATGGTAAAGGCATTATCCCGTTTCTTCCGGATCAGCTTGAACAAAGGCCGGGATTGGATTTCCATCAAAACCGAGCTGGAGCATGCGGAAAGTTACCTGGTCATTCAACAGATGCGATACCGGGATATCCTTGACTATGAAATGAGAGTGCCGCTGGAGCTTCAGGTCTACCCTATTTTGAAAATGACCCTCCAGCCGTTAATTGAGAATGCCATCTATCATGGGATTAAAAACAAGCGGGGAAAAGGTCTAATTACCATAGACGGCCATATAGAAGACAACAATGTAATCGTCCTAACCGTGACGGATAACGGAATTGGAATAAAGCCGCAGCAGCTTGAATTCCTTCGTGAGCATTTGAACACACCTATCGAAATCGATGCCGGTGCTAAGGAAGACAGTATGGAAGGCGGCTTCGGGCTGCAGAATGTTCATCAGCGGCTTCGCCTCTATTTCGGAGACGGATTCGGTGTTCATCTGGAGAGCACAGACGGAGAAGGTACGCAAATTTCAATTCGGATACCTAAAAAGTAAGGGGGTTAACCCATGAAGAAAGTCATGCTCGTGGATGATGAAATTCTAATCCGTGAAAATATTCGTGCTTGTGTGGACTGGGAAAAAGAAGGCTTTATCTATTGCGGTGACGCTTCAGACGGTGAGGTGGCCCTCCCTCTTATAGAGCAGTGGATGCCGGATATTCTAATTACAGATATCAAAATGCCTTTTATGAACGGGCTGGAGCTCAGCTCCATTGTCAGGCAGCAAATGCCGGATATCAAAATCATTATTTTAAGCGGACACGACGAATTTCATTACGCTCAATCTGCGCTGCGCCTTGGTGTGGAAGATTACTGCCTAAAGCCTGTCAGTTCAGCCGACCTGATCCAGCTTTTGCAGGGTGTCAGTGAGCGAATTGATCAAGAGCAGCGGGCTAAGAAGAAATTCTCCTATACTGGAGAGAAACTTCTCTCCGATCTATGCGGGGGGTTAATCAGTACAGCCCAAGCGATAGAAACTGCAAGCTGTATGAATCTTAATCTGTCTGCCAATTATTATTCGGTAGTAGTGTTTGACCTTCGGTTCCCTAATACAGCCCCAGTGGTGGAGGATAACCTATTGTTAACAAAAATAGACTCCTTGTTAAATGACCAGTTGTCGCAGTTAGCGGACAGTTTTTCCTTCAAACGAAGCCGCACGGAGACCGTATGGATACTCAAAGGCAACCAAGTTGAAACACTCAGGGAAAAAGTGGTCCAATATGTCAACACCATTCATGATAGGATTGAACAGAATTTCCAGCTTGATATCCCGATCGGTATCGGAAATGTCCATGAACGCCTTCAGGGCATACATCCCTCATATCTTGAAGCCGAAGAAGGCAAGAATAGACAGCGTATTTCGGGCTTACACCGAACATTCTTGAGTGATGCTCCATTTGACGGAGTTGTGGACAGTGTACTCCTTGATCGCAACCAAATTATTGAATTTTTAAAAATAGGCTCCCCTTCGGAGGCACCTTCTTTTATAAGCGAATTTGCTGCGGGTCTGGTTCAGATGAATTGGAAAAGCTCCATGTACGGTTATTATTTGCTGAATGATCTGTCGATGGAGATGATTCGAACCGCCAAACAAAGCTTTCAAACGTCACAGGACCCTACTGAGCTAATCGAGGAACTTCAGCAGTCCATTAAGCACATTTCTGACTTTGAGGACTGCCTGAATTATTTGACATTCCTGCTCGACAAACTGTGGAAATGGCGCTCCGAAGGCTCTGACAAATATGGCGATCTGATCAGCAAGGTCAAGCAATATATCTCCGAATCCTACAACGATGATCAGCTGTCCCTGCAAGATATCTCCAGACAAATCGGTGTGAGTCCAAGCCATATGAGCAAGGTATTTAGCCAGGTAACAGGCCAGACCATGACCGAATATCTCACGGGGACCCGAATCCGTAAAGCGATGGAACTTCTAAAGACCACTCGCCACAAAACATTCGAGATTGCCTTTGAGGTAGGATACAACGATCAGCATTACTTCTCGAATCAGTTCAAAAAAGTGACCGGCATGACTCCAATGGAATATCGCAAACAAGGAACTGCCGACGAGAAAGGCCTCATAGATCAGGATCGGCATGGGAGGAAGAATCATGAACGTCAAAAAGCGTAACCGACTCTTCTGCTTACTGTTGACTGTTGGAATGCTGATCTCCGGCTGCCAATCGGCGCCTTCAGATGGTGACCAGAACCTAACGGCGCAGGATAGCAACGTGCAGAAGGCGTCCAGTCAGCAAAATGACCCCCCTCGTACTTACGGAATTATATATCCTATGGTGAACCCCACCTATGAGGTTATTACACAGAATGCAGAAGAAGCAGCGAAAGACCATAATATTAAACTAATGGTGCAAGCTCCTGACGAAGCCAATCTGGAACAGCAGATTCGGATCATGGAAACCATGATCAAGCAAAAGCTGAATGGAATTGCCATAGATCCCGTAGATGCTAAAGCGCTCATTCCCGTGATCAATAAAGCGGTTGCCAGCGGCATCCCTGTGGTCTGTTTTGAATCTGACGCCCCCGGCAGCAACCGACTTAGCTTCATTGGAGCGGACAACTACGAAACAGGTGTAACCATGGGCAAAGCAGTAAGCCGGCTTTTAAAAGGTAGAGGTATGATCCTTGTGGAAGCCGGTATGTCCCAAATGTACGGACTCAGCCAAAGGCTGGACGGCCTTCTTCATTATTTAGACACGGAGACAACCATTGATGTACTGGAGGTTCGCTTCAACGAGGGCAGTGAGACTCGGGCCACAACGGAGCTGGAAGAAATGATTGATGCCCATCCTCACTTTAATGCTTTTATCGGCTTAGATTTCGTCTCCGGCTCAACCTCCACCCTAATCTGGAAAGCCAAGGGCTTGAAACGGTATGCGCTGACCCTGGGAATGACACCCACCGTAAAAGAAGCCCTGCGAAACGGCCAACTGACCTCTGTCATTTCACAGAACGAAGATCACTGGGGCGAAAGCATTATCTATACCTTGCTTCAGGCAAATACGGGAAAGAAAGTGCCGGAGTTTGTGGATTCGGGGATTACGGAGATAGGAGCGGGGTTATGATGGTAAGTGCAGAAGAAAAAGCGCCTCATAGGCGCTCGATCTTTTGACTTTGACTCTTAACATTTGAAGCCAATTGCATTATTGTAATGCTTTCACATCTCTAAGCAGAAAACCAGCTGCCTTATTGTCGATGGCTTTACCTCGATGAGCCTCAATAAGACTGATGAAGGGTTTCAGCTGGTTCTGTTCCAGTTTCTTCTGCAACGTATTAGCAACAGATGATGTGATTTTACCTTCATCTGTAAAACGTTGAACTAGAGCCCTTAATGAATCCATGTCTGAATAGGTTACAAATTCAACCTCAAAAGTGGCTTCATTCCCTGCAATGTCAGCCGTCTTAATTTTAAAAGAATGGGTACCTAGGGGAAGCATATATAACGGAATTGGAACACCGTTTTGTGCCTTTTGTCCATCGACTGTAATTAAGGTTTTTGTCAAGTTCACCCCCGAAACTAAGTCTTCAATCGTAAAATTCGGGACCAAGTTCCCCACACTTCGATAACGCCCTTCTATTGGTTCAGCCATATGGATTGTGGGAGCTGTCCCATCCAAGTTAAAAGTGAGCATCTTAATTGCTTCAGAATTACCGGCCTTGTCTATAGAGCGATATAAGACAGAATAGTGGCCATCTGCTACAAAAGTAGTGGGACTGGTGTAAAGTTTCCAAGTCTGTCCGCCATCGAGACTGTACTCGGTTTCTGACACTCCAGATAAACTATCTTTAGGGGACAATACCATCGTTGCGGAATTTAACCAATTAGTCGAAGTGGCTGGAGTAATGATAGCAGTGGTAATAGGTGTGGTTTTATCCAAATTTATTATTATTGATCCATAACCTGTGAGGCCCTCTTCATCAGTTGCAGATCCTGTTATTACCTGATTTTCTCCTTCAGAGGTAATGACTTTGGGTAGATCGACTTTTAACTCTTGATACCAATTGTTATCGCTAGCTTCAAACGAAACAGTTACATTACGGTTGTACCATCCGTTTCGATCTGGAGCTCTATCGGAAATTGCTTGCACGTTAGGCGGAAAACTTTTAAAATCTAATTGGATATAATAGGGTCCCCCCGATCCTAGTTCGGTCTCGTAAGGAACAAATCCCTCAGATGTAAATTTAACGTGATGTTTATTAGAATCACCAAGATTAATCACAAATCCACTGGTGCCAACATATTGAGAGATTCCATCAATTTGAATAGTACCATCAATAGAATCGCCATTAATTAACTGTAAATATCCGTATATGGTAGTTGGCGCTACCGGAAATGCTGTTTTGTAATCATAAGTGCGATCATTTTTCGTCTCTTGGCTAGTAACAATTACACGGCCTTCTTCATCATAGGTCTTAAAGTCTGCAGGAATATAGTCCATGGCATAATGTCCATGTTCATCAGTAATCGTAGAGGACAGCTCATAGAGATCGCGTTTTGTCATACGCATGCCAGCCACTACAGGAAGTCCGGGATTCGGAAAATTAGTTCCCTCAATCGTAACGGTTCCTTCTACATGGTTTAACAATTTAGGAAATTGAAAACTAAATGTTGTGCCCATACCTAAATAACGAATAACGGGGTATCCTTTTACAGTGAAAGTGATGTATGCGCTATAATAACTTGTGTCATCAATGAAGTACCTTGAGAAAGGTTCCATACTAAAATGACCATTTTCATCCGTTATAGCACTACCAAGGTCTTTGTACCCACCAGAATATCCAAGAATACGAGGAGATACTACCGATAACTCAATCCCTTTCATAGGATTTCCATACTCATCCGTAAGAGTCCCTTGTAACGGTAGCGGTGTATCATAGGGATAATCTGCGTGCACTAGACTCACGGGTAGATACGTTAAAAATGAAATCATAAGAAAAAAAACAAGAACAAGCTTTGTTACCATCCATTTTCTCAAATCCAAACATCTCCTTATTCGTTATAAAGAACAGTATAAGGATACCATGTTCTTTAGTTCATTATCTATAGCGTGTAAATTCAATTGTACATATTCAGCTAGAAAATTTTATCCTTGGATAAAATCCTATTTTCACATCTTTAAGCATATTGACTCCATAAATGCAGACAATTTACGAGACTATAGAACTATTTCATCTTCAGTACCCAACCTTTATTAGCTGCTGGAAAAACTGAGAAAGTAAAAGTTACCTTTGTGAGTGCAGATTTAGTGGAGAATAATCATGTAGGTAACGAATGGTGGTGGGGGGGATTTGTAAACGGTACAGAACTTGCAGATGGAGAATCCATTAATTAAACGTGAGTTCAACTGGTACAATAAAATTGCACGCTGAAGCACAAGAGCAGGATAGTATTCCTGATGATGGTGAAGCAACCACAACTCTAAAGGTCTCCTCACTTAAATCATCCCAAAATAAATCTATGACGGTGC
Source organism: Paenibacillus wynnii (assembly GCF_000757885.1). Classification (NCBI taxonomy): domain Bacteria; kingdom Bacillati; phylum Bacillota; class Bacilli; order Caryophanales; family Paenibacillaceae; genus Paenibacillus; species Paenibacillus wynnii. The sequence goes on from NZ_JQCR01000003.1 coordinate 1,419,680, forward strand.
AGGTTGTTGAAAATCGTGGTAGATACTCTGGCAATACGGCTTCATGGAAATTTATATTTAAAATTGATAAAATAAAATAACCGCAACAGATCATACAACCAGTCACAGTGCACTTTTGGCTGGTTTTTTTTCGTTTTTTTTGTAAAAATATCATTGAGCATTTTAAGAGGGAGATACCGGGATTTCGGAGATAGGAGCGGTACTTAAATGATTAATAAGAAGTTTTTAATTATTGTTATTATTATTTTAGGAGTAGGTTTGTTGACTATCCACTCTTACAAGAATAATTTAAATGAAGAAATTGTAAAATATTTGGCTGAAAAGGGTTATAGTCAAAATGAAATTTTAAAAGTGTACACAGAATTCGGAAAACTACCACTTGTTAGTACCACAGTAATTTTCCAGGATGAAGTAAATGCTAGATACTTCTACCGTAAAGAGAACGGCCGAATTTATCAATATAGTTGTGCGCCTTTAAGGGGCGTTGATCCTGAATATAAGTACAAACACGAAGAAAAGTATTAATCTTGGGCGTTTAGAGTTGAAGTCTTTTATGTTTGAGAAACGAAATGTTTCCTGGGTAAAAGAAAAACGCCTCAGTGGGCGTTTAAGTTTTTTAGATATTAGTTATATGCAAAACTCGAAGTATGAATTTATAAGATATCAGCTAATTATTTAATTTATTTTTAAGATATTCTCTCCATTATATTTCTATGAACGTCTTTTGATCTCTTACCATGAATAGCTTTTATTTTGAGGCTTTGATGGTCTGTTTTGATTTCCATCTTCCCAGCAAGGCTATTTAGAGAAACTGAAATAATTTCTTCATAAGTCAATTGTTTGAAATTATGCGTATTTAGTATTTTAAAAGCAAAATATATCCTCTTATCTGTTACTACTAAGATCCCAGGACCTTTATCTAAATTAACAATTTCAACGTTTAGCACTTGTTCATCAGGCTTAAGATAACCCTCTGCTTCATTTATAGATCCTTTGTTCATAAACTTTGTCATTGTACCCATATGGTTAATAGCGCTTTCAAAATCACTTCTCATTTAATCCCCTCCTGCCTATTATTGTAATCATTTAGAAGAATGGATTCAATCCAAAATATTACATAAAGAGACAACCTTTTGACTTTTTCTGAGTGTACCACCACAACTTTATTAAGATGATGCTGAGATGCGGTATGAATGCCCGTCGCAGTATTCCGCAACCAGAAATGGATTGTTCCAGAAGCCTCTTGCTTCTTTGTCTTTATTATATTTTTCGACTGTGCTATCACGCCACGGATTTTACCATAACATTTCATAACATATAGCATTGGAATTCATAATAACGACAACTATGGACTAAAAAATAAAGTGCTAGATTGTCATTGTTTTATTGAGCTAACGTTCCCAGATAGCTTAATCGTCATTTACTTTATAGAGAAGTCCGACTTCAAAATAGAATACAATTTAACATCAATAAACTCATCTCTTAGTTTGATGTACTGTCTTAATACACCGTCTAATCTCATCCCTGATTTCTCCATTAATCGCCAAGAACCAATATTAGCAGGTTTACATGTTGCTTCAATTCGATTGAGTTCCATCCTTGTAAACCCAAATTCAATCACTTTGTTAATTGCTTCTGTCATAAGTCCAAGACCCCAATATCTTGGATTCAATACATATCCAATCTCAGCTTTTGAATGCTCGATACTCCACCAAGCAAAGCCACAACTACCAATAAATTTTTGTGAATCTTTATGAACCAATCCCCAATTTGTTACTTTCTTCTTCTTATAGCAATCCATAATATACTCAATCCATTTTCTTGTTTCATCAATGGTTTTATGATGATCCCATGATGTATGTTTCGTAACTATATGGTCTGAAGTATACTCATACATATCAATCAAATCCTCGATTTTAATCTTTCGCAAAATCAAGCGCTCTGTTTCAAGACTCGGTAAATCGCTAAATACATCTTCAATCTGCATAACATCAACCTCCTTATGATTAATTAGGAAATACAAAAACTCCCGCCCCAAAAGGGACGAGAGTTTTATCCTCACGTGTTACCACCCAAATTTATCAATACCTCACGATATTGAACTTTTCAGGTACGACACCAATTCATTGATGGTTATACCCTAGCACAATAATGGGTGCACCCAGCACAACCTACTTCCTATAAAGGGTTCGATGTGCAGCTCAGAGACCATGTTCGAAAGACATTTCTTTACCCCTTTTCAGCTAACGGGGTTCTCTGTGAAAGAAATAATTTAACTACTCTTTCTCTTCATAGCAATTTCCAATATATAGAATATAATACACCTGTCCCTATTAACGGTCAATTAAATTTTTCAGGAATTATTGCCATTTGCAGAGTCTGGATGTTTGCCTCTACCAGGTTTTATAGAAACCCATTTCCCGCGATTAGCAATTAGCGTAAACTGCACGTTAGTTGAATGATTAACTAGAGTATTCATTGAGATTTTTTTTCGATCTCTGCAATCAGCAGGTACTTTCTCTCGCACTCCACTACGATTAAAGAATGTGTTATCGGAGCATCTAGAGAGTTGTAAATAAGCTAATTCTAAGTGATGAATTGTATTGATTTTTTTTCCAGAAAAGGTTATTTTATAGACAGCTTAGCGATAAGCAAGTTCCTGACACGAAGGGAGATGTTTTTTAATGGCAACTACTTATAGGGTGGTTTGGTCTTAAAACTGAATAGCAGGCATATGCGAAAAAGCGGGAGAACGCCCGTATTATTTGATATGCCCTCAAAGTAACCTTTCGTGAATATTGCTGTTTGCAGATACGATGAAGGTCGTATCTTTTTTGCGTCCTGATGCCGCGCGACAGCAGCTTCTTTAGAGGCTGCTTGTCCGTGGCATTTTTGCGTCCAAAAACAACATTAAAGGAGCTAACAAAAAAACATGATGAATTTGAAAAGCTATGGTTTCACAGAAATAGAAACAAATCCCGACGGATTATTGCCCGGTAGGGTGACGGAGCTTCGGCGTGAGCGCTTCACGATCATGACCGAGCGTGGCGAAGTAACGGCGGTACTCAAAGGCGCGTTCTATCACAGCGCGGAAACGCGCGTAGACTTTCCGTGTGTCGGTGACTTTGTCTTGCTGCACTACAACGAGAACGGAGATTCTCTCATCGTTACGGTACTGCCCCGCCGCTCCAAGTTCTCACGTGCAGATTACTCAGGGCATGCCATAGGCTATGCCAAAACCGTGCGGGAACAGGTCGTTGCAACCAACTTTGACTATGTGTTTATCCTTTCTTCTCTGAATTGGGATTTCAGCATTACCCGCATCATGCGGTACCTGACACAAGCCAGGCAGAGCGGCGGGCAGCCGGTCGTCATTCTGACCAAGGCCGATCTCATTGAAGATTATAATCTCCCGCTCGCAGAGGTCACACAAAGCATTCCTGATGTCCCGATTCACGCGATCAGCAGCCATACAGGCCTGGGGCTGAGCGAACTCGATCCCTACTTGATGCCTGGTAAAACAGTCGTCTTTCTTGGTATGTCCGGCGTCGGTAAATCGTCTCTGCTCAATGCATTGATAGAACAGGCCGTAATGAAGGTTCAGGCCATCCGAGAGGTCGACAGCCGGGGGCGGCATACGACAACGCACCGTCAGCTGTTTATGCTCCCCTCCGGTGCGATGGTTATCGATACGCCAGGTATGCGTGAGCTTGGGCTTTTTGATGCCAACGAAGGCATACGCGCAAGCTTTACCGATGTGGAGGAATGGTTCCCGAAATGCCGATTTACGGATTGCCGCCATCAGGCCGAGCCGGGCTGTGCCGTTCTCGCCGCGCTGGAGGGCGGTTCGTTGCCGCGTGAAAGGTGGGAGCATTATGTTGCTCAGCAGCATGAAAATAGGTATGTCCAGGATAAAACAAGCTATCTTATCGATAAGAGGGCTCGAAACAAAACGATCGCCATGTGGAGCAAGCAAACGAAGAAAAACGGAGGATGGAAGAAATGAATATTAAAATCGAAACGCTAATCTATGTCTTAAGCCAACGGTTCAAGAAGGATATCATATCGGCCGACTACCAAACCATGCCATTACAAGGCGGAACTATGGGAAATGTGTCCCTGGTAACGGGAATCGCCGAAACCGCAGATGGCCAAAAAATGCCGTACCGTATCGTGCTGAAAATTCAAAAGAAATGGGAACGTTACAACGATCCGAATTCCTGGCGCCGGGAATTTGATCTCTATATGTCTGACTTGGGAATGACATTCTCGGCTGCCTTCCGCTGGCCGACATGTTATTACGCCGAGATCAATGCCGAAGAAAATGAATTCCTGTGGCTAGAATATATCGATGGCGTAACCGGTTTAGACTTGACCGGAGAGATGTGTGAACAGGCCGCGCTGGAGTTGGGACGCTATCAAGGCAAGCTGTATGCGGAGCAGCCCGCTATGCTACAGAGCCTGACTAACCTGAGCCATGCTGATCTCATGAAGAATACGTATCTGCATTACCGGTCATGGCCGGTCGTCTATGATTATATACGCTCGGAGGACTGCAAATTCCCGCAACATGTGCGGCAAATGCTCATCGACATCGATGAGCACGCAGTCGAGATATTCGCCCGCATTGAGCAATTACCCCTCGTGCTGTGCCACCGCGACTTCTGGGTGACCAACCTGTTCTATGCCAACGGAAAAATCGTGCTTATCGACTGGGATACTTCCGGATGGGGCTACCTGGGCGAGGATATCGCAAGCCTGATTGCAGATGAAGTGGATATCGATCTCGAACATATGGTCGAATACTACCGGCGGTGTGTTCCCGCGTATTACAAAGGTTTTTCGGAATATGCAGATGCCCCCCCCTGTTGCCGACCATTGCGTCTACGAGATGATCCTTCTCATATTCGGATACAGACTTGTGGAGGGGTATCTCCTCACAGAAGACGATAACGAGAAGACGAAGTGTGGAGATATGCTCCAAAAAATCTATGAAATGAAGACCAGCCCTGTGCAGGGTTGACTCTAAAAAAAGAAATCCGCAAACCCATGAATGAAGTGGGTTTGCGGATTTCTTTTCATACTCCCATGCAATCGTCGCCGGCAGCTTGATCCGTATCTTATTTTCAAATATTATGGCTGCGCCAATCTGCCCGTTAGTTGAACAAAAGCAGCGAATGACGTTGATCGGCTGCTTTCTTGTTTTTATTGAGCTAGCGTGTCCCGTTAGCGCAATGATGTCTCGTGGGAATTACCTAGGCGGTTTGCAAATAGTAATCTATTTTATAGCTACAATTAAGAACCTTTTGGAATTTGTGCAAATTCCCTTTGGCGTTCGATTGTTTTCAATGAAATCATTTAGAATTTGAAAGTCATTGTCCTCATGACCGAAGTGGGGAATAATTGGTGTGTGTTTAAGTAAGAACAAAAGGTCTTCGGGTCTGTGATAGTAGTCTACGGCATTGTAATCGAAGGATTCTACTGATTGAAAACCTGCTTCATTAAGTTCCCTTACATATGTCTCTTTTAATGTTCCATCCACAACTCCAATCGCCTGCCCGCGACCAAAAGCGGTTTTTAAATTTAGCTTATCCGCTTCACTTACTTGTTGCGTCAAGAAAATTCCACCATTCTTTAACACCTTAGCCACTTCATTTGAGAAAAATGGCGCGTGACAACACGAAACTACATCAATCAAATCAATGGGAAATTTCAAATTATCAGAAGACATCTGTTTAAATTGAACGTTAGAAACATTCGCTTTATCCAGATTTGATTTTGCAGTATCCATCATTCCACTCGATAAATCAATCCCAAACACAGAATGAAATGAAGAAGCGATGGATATTACATTTTCTCCCCCACCTGTTCCTACGTCTAAAAGAACATCTGTGCTTTTAGACCTTCTTATCACTTCCTCATAAAAATTCCACTCTATCCCTTCTGACGTTACCTGCAATTTACTAAAGTCCCAACCATTAATTTTGCCGACTTTATCATAAAAATTCTTATATTCTAATTCATTCATGTAGAAACCACCTTTCAAATTATAAAAGCCAAAACACAGTATCAGTGTTTTGGCTTCACTTTAATGAATGACAAACACACTGTTCGAAATATTAGTTTTATAAAAGGGCATACTTCCCCCTTTACAGCTGGTACGCGTTTTTTCCAGCCCGGAAACTAATTACTTCGAATAATGCGAAACGCCAATTTCATTCACCCCATTTGAAAGAATATTACAATTGTAATATGTGGAAGAGTTAATAACAAGCTAAACCCCTTAGTACCAGTTATTCTACCCATTAGTATCCATATCGCATGTAACTAAACTGCCCGTTACTTCAATGAAAAAAGCAGACTGCCGTTGCAATCTGCTCACTCAGCTATCGTTTCCCGTTAGTTGAACAAGCACGCTTTCTTTTATTACACAATATCGTCGTACTGCGTAATAAATAACCAATTGAATATTTAAAGATTCTATTTTACATGGTAAAATTTGAAAGCAGTTCAATATAGAAAGGAAGTTTATTAATGAAAGAGTTTTTTGTTAAAACAGCGAATTGTATGCTTCGTTATAATGATTTCCCTGGTGAGCAAACACCCATTTTATTTATTCACGGTCTTGGATGTGCTAGCTCGTTTGATTATCCGCAAGTAGCAACTCAGGAAGTACTAAGAAATCACCGTTGTATTTTAGTTGACCTTTTAGGTGCTGGTTATAGTGATAAACCAGATAACTCTGACTTCAATTACACAGTCAGCGATCATGCAGAATATCTTGCGGAATTTGTTACATCCATAGGACTGGAATCTTTTGTCTTATTCGGTCACAGTCTAGGAGGAGCCGTAGCACTGTCTTTAGCAACTAAATGCCGAGAACATATCGATAGAATAATTTTGAGTGAAGCAAATTTAGACAGAAGCAGCATAGGCTCAACCAGCAAGTATATTGCAGATTTTGATATGCACGATTTTCTAGAAAATGAATTTAGCAAATTGGTACAAGATAGCCGGACAAGCGGAAACCAAATGTGGGCAGCAGCCTTATCTTCTTGGTCATCAAAAGCAGCCTATCTCATATCTAAATCAGCGGTAAAAGGAGAAGAACCATCATGGAGAGAGAAACTGTACTCTCTCGATTGTCCTAAAACCTTTATCTTTGGAGAAAACTCATTACCAGATTCAGATATGGAGGTACTTAGCACACACAATATTAATATCGAAATTGTAAAAAATGCTGGGCACTCTATGGCTTGGGAGAACCCAAAAGGATTAGCTAAAGCAATTGAAAAAGGCTTACAAACAAAATGAACATACATAACAGTTGATTTTGAAACAGCTAATTATAGGCATTGATTAAATCAAAAGCCTAAAGGCTGTTTTTCTCTTTTGATGCACAGTTTGTGTCAAATGCGACATAAAACCTCCACTTATCTTGTTCAACTAAACTGCCCGTTACTTCAATGAAAAAAGCAGACTGCCGTTGCAATCTGCTCACTCAGCTATCGTGTCCCGTTAGTTTAATGATTATTTGAAATAAACTTGGAAATCGCTTGTTTCTCAAGTTCGTCCCAATGGGGTGTCGCAATGTTTAATTGTTGTTTCAACTTATCGAACGAATCAAACAAAGCTGCAATTTCGCCGTAAGATCCATTCACCAATTTCATAAACGGTAATTTATGCATTATTTTTAGACCATAGTATACACTCTGTCTGTGTTTTCGAATAAAGTTAACTTGATTTGCAGGAGTGATAGTATAACCTAATTTTTCTAATATTTGAAACCCCTCGTCCATTACTGATATAGCTTGCTTTAATAGCTTCTTGTCCTTAGATACTTTTTTTAAATCACCATCGTAAAGATAACCAACAGAATTCAAAGCTACTATTGAGACGATATGACTTTTGAGCCAAGCATCCATATCATCATGATAAGCTAATTTAAACTTAACATGTTTAAACGCATTTTCTAGTAAAGGCTTTATTGTGATCTCGCCGTCAAGACTGCCAAGTAGCAGTTGTCCACCTCCGCGTAGGCAAATAATGCGGCCGCTCTCTTCTCGGAGTCCTCCGCTAAGCTGAAATCCGAAGATTACATTTTTTGTCATGGCGCTCTTTTCCTGAAGAATATTTCGCATCCCATGTGCATCGGCATTATTACCGACAAGAACAATATTCTGACTCTGATTCTCAGCTAGAATAGGCAGCACGGATGGGAAATCATTGTATTTCATTACAACAAAAATGAGATCATAAAGATCATCAGGTTGAAGCTCATGGATGACTTTTACTTCATCGATAGTGTTTTTATGCTGGAAATAATGGCGAATGACAAGTCCGTCTTTCTTCAATTGTTCAGCACGCTTCCCTCTGGCAAGTACTGTGACATCATTACCCCCGCGCACTAGAGCATGAGCAAGATAACTTCCTTGAACTCCGGCGCCAAAAACTAATATCCTCATTGTGATATCCCCTCTATTTTTTAACGATTGTTGTATTTTGACCATTTGTTTAATAAAGTAAGATTACCAGCATCTCTAACAAGTATCCATCGCTAGATCTATCGGTTTTGTTGGTTTTTCAACAGAATACAATGTACTGTTTAAAAAAAGGGGTGTCTCAATGGATAGAAGAATAAAAAAAAACCAAGTTGCCATTATGAATGCATTAATTCATTTGATCGGAGAAAAAGATTTTGACAAAATAACGATTAATGAAATCGCAGAGCGTGCTGATGTAAATCGAGGAACCATTTATTCGCATTACTCTGACAAATACGATCTATTGGATAAGTGCCTAGAGGCTCAACTGTACCATTTGATCGAAAGTTGTTCCTCAGTGGATGAAACAGAACCTTATCCATCTAAGTCTTCATTGCTCCGTACGCTTGGACAAATGGAGAAGAATGCTCTCTTTTATAGGAATTTATTAAGCAACAAAGGCATTCCTTCCTTCAGAAACCACTTACAAAAAATGATGACTAATCAAGTAATGGAACAAATCGTTGAAAGCAATTTAAGCCTAAATGAGTTGAGTAAAGATATATTAGTACAATTTTTGAGTTCGGCGATTGTCGGAGTGATTGAATGGTGGTTAACCCAACCAATGCCCTGTTCTGTAGAAGAGATAACTGAACAGTTATGGTCACTGCTCGAACAGAATCAGATGATTCTCCGCTCTGAATCTTAATTACGCTATCCTGCCCGTTAGCGGAACAGGCTGTCGAATTATCGACAGCCTGTTGTCCATTTCACTATCGTGTCTCGTTAGTTTAATGTTCACATAAAATGCCTATTGTTACGTTACTGCGCGGAAATCTCGAACTTCGTGCCGGCATCTCCGGCGAATACAATCGATCCTCCCGCGGGCAGTTCGACCTGATCCTTGCCTCCGATGACACTAAAGTAGATGCATGTTCCCTTCGCATCATATACGGCGAAGGAGGCATTCGAGGACATGTTCACCTTCATGATCTTGCCCACGTCTTTGTCGCTTATCGTATACCATTGGGCGTATCCGCTCGACGGAATCGTAACGATTGACTTCTTAGCGAAATTGATGGGCTTCACAGTGTCCTCGTTCACTAAGATTCTTCCACCTTGATCCAAGTACTCAACACCGTCATGCGTAAAGAACGTTAAGCCTGAGAGATCCCGACCATTCATTCCCGGAATTTGCAATTCGGATACTGCTGTATTAGGTCCTGTTATTCGCTTATCCAACACGTACCCCGGTAATTGTGTCGACATATTCAATTGGATGGGCGGCAACAACAAATAAACGAGCGACGTATACTTCTCATTCAGCAGATAATACTTCTTGCCGTCGCGCTGATTCCATGCCTTTATTGTCTTTGTCGGAAGATCTTGGGGCTGGAGCTTCTCGGCATTGTACACTGACACAGCCGTCTGCCCAAGACCCGGCAATGAAGCGTATTGACGAATCCATAAGTAGGTGCGGTCATTCTCCTCTTTCACGAAGCTGATCATCACATTCCCATCCGCACTCCGGAACGTGCCGTCCGCCGAATACACGTAAAACTGGGTTGGATTATTGGGCAACTGCTCAAAAGTGACGGACATGACGCCACCTTCGGTAATATCAATGTTAATCGTTGTACTCGTCGCGCCATAGATTCCCGAATACTGCAGCACGGACTCCGGCATATCAGCCTTTACCGGAGTGCCGTACGACTTCTCAGGCTTGAATTCTGCAATTCTCCCTTTCTCCTTCAGCGCCTGAAGCAGGATTTCGTTCGCCAAAAGCTGGGCGTTCGTGCTGACCCCGCCGGAAGTGACGACAGCTGCCGCCATGTCCTGCTCGGGAAACACAACGAGCGACGAGTGATAGAGTTGCGTGTCCCCACCTTTGGTCAGCGCCTTCATCCCATATTCACTGAAGGGAAACAGATCGACGCTGTCCCAGCCGAGACCGTATCCGATTGAGTTGTCCGCATCGTCAGGCCACAAAGGCGTCTTGTACTCGTCTTGCGCCATGGCCGCAGCCGAATTGCCGGACAAGACTTCTTCCGCTTCCCCCGTGAAAATTTGCGAGAATCGAGCCAAATCTTCCGCCGTGGAATAAATGCCTCCCGTTCCGATCACGTTGACCGTCTCGTTGGGAAGTTGTCCTGTGTAGGTAGGATAATAGAGTCCCGCCATCTTCGCTGTGTTCGGAGAATCGAGCGGCGTTTCCGTATTGGCCATACCCAGAGGTTCCGTTATAAATCGATGGATATAAGAGGTAAAGTCCATCCCGCTGACATGCTCGACCAGAATCTCGGCCAGCGTAAATCCGTCATTGCAGTACACAGAGTAAGCACCCGGGTCTGCCTTCAAGGTCTGTCCAGCCAGTTGCTTCAGCAGTGTGTCGTGGGCGTAAGTATCGTTATCTTCGAATAAAAAGGCGTCCTTCAGCGATGATCCGTTCAGACCGGAAGAATGATTCAGCAGCATGCGCGGCGTAATCTGCTTGTAGCGTTCATCCTTCATCGTAAACTTGGGGATATACTTGAAGACCTGCGTATCGAGATCGATTTTCCCTTGGTCGACCAGCTGCATGACGGCAACCGTGGTAAACATTTTACTCGTCGAGCCGATCCCGTACATCGTGTCTTTCGTGAGCGGCTTCTGTCCCTTCTCATCATTCTTGCCGACTTGGCCGGATACGACGATGCTGCCATGATCGATAATAGCGTACTGCACGCTGTTCGTGCCGTAAGTTCTCGTGAGGTGATCGGCCTTCTCCTTTGCATCTTTCCGGGTTACTTCGTAGGTGATCAAAGCCTCGTTCGAAGGCGAGTCCATTGCCGCCGTTGGCACGTTTAACGAATTCAGCGCCACTGCCGTGTTCTGCGTCTCTACCGGTGCATTGTTGTCATTGCAGGAGGTTAGCAGTAGACATGAAGATAGCACAGCTCCCATTATCCATCGACTTTTTATCATTTGACCTCTCCTTCTTACAGGAACTCATTCATCTCTTGATTCAATCCCACTACTACTCTCGTTATAGTAGACTTCTACTTTCAAATATTTTCCTCATCCACTTGTTTTTAGGGTTATACGTCATTAAAACGCATTGGTTTCCATTTTATACAATTATACTATCCTGCCCGTTTGCGCAGAGAAGGCAGCCAATTTTTGTGTCGGCTGCCTCATGTGTTGCTGAGCTATAGTTTCCCGATAGCTTAATAGTTCATTCAAAACCTTAATGATTTTTTCCTTAGTTGGTGGCAAACGGTTTTCAGCACCATCTGGATGTAACGGTTCACCCCAAGTAAAACCATCGCCTTCGTATCTTGGTATGAGATGCATGTGATAATGTGTCAAATCCTTGAATTTCCCACCATCCTGACTCACTCTAATACCATCTGGTTTATATAAGGATTTTAAGACAGTTGACAGCATTTTAGAGGCGTCCATGATGCTGTAAGCAGTTTCTTGGTCGATTTCATCGACATCCAAGTAGTGTTTTTTAGGAAGGATTAGCGTGTGCCCTTCATTGAATGGAGCAATATCAAGAACACAAGTAATTAGTTCGTTTTCAAATATTATATTCAAATTAGGTTCAATTCCATTTGCAATCCTACATCCCAAGCATTCCACAGCATCACCCCGATAAAAAGATTTGGTTGTATTTACAGATAATTCGATTACCCTATTAATTTATCCTGCACTTTACTTCAATATAAAAAGCAGATTGCAATTGCAGTCTGCTCTTTACGCTATCGTTTCCCGAAAGTTGAATGGATTCGTTTTAGATAAAAACCGAATCCATTCAATGTCGGTAGCCCTGTATCGTTATATTGTTATTTTACATTAACTAAATCTTATGGATTATTACCTGCTGCTACCACAACCGAGAAACACACCACTATCATCGTGCTGATACAAGGTATTAGTTGATTACAATAACAACCTAGATCGCGGGTGTCCAAGAGGTGGGCAATGATCTACGACAGGACATCCACGTCACAGCATTCCGCAACCAGATATGGATTGTTCCAGAAGCCTCTTGAAGTTTACAGCCATATTGTCCTTACATTAGTCAATCATTTTATATCTCTAATTTGTTCTTGCTTGTGTTGATAAAATCAGGATAAATGTAAAGCCCCGATGATATGTTATCAATCGGGGCTTTATAGTTAATTACTCCGTACACTTTCAATTGGTTTAAGATTTACTTAATGAGCCGAGTTTGCTCGATCCTTGGATAGATCAGCAACAGAGGCCTTCTCCGCCGCTGATTACCTCACTCTTAAAGCTATTTGAAGTTAATATAATCATTAAGAGGAATTAAATTGACGCTGTTTGTTTTAAATTTTCTTAACACTTCTTGCACTTGTCTGGAGACAATAACATGTGTCGTATTCTGAAGTGAGAAAATATCACTCCCGTCCCAGGTTTGGGGATCAAATCCCATACCGATATAGGCTGGTATCATTATTCCTCTTGGATTAGGCATAAGTTTATCCTGGCAAAAGGAATAATCGAATGGCCCCGCTGTTCTTGTTATAAAAAGCCCCTCATATCCCTCAATGGGAACTCTATCTTTTCCGGTTGCCTCCACTTTGAATGTGTCCCAACCTGTAAAGTTATGCTCCATCAATGCCTGGATTAATTGGCTTGAGAGTAAATATACGGCCCCTCCCCCAAGAATTATATCTTTATTTATGCTACCCTGCACATATTCAAAGGTAACAGGCTCCATTGGTTTATTACCCTTTATCAAATCATGAAACTCAATGAAGTTCGTTTGTTTCAACAAGAGACTACCTCTTAAGAAAGCGTTTCTAAGATAAAAGAAATTTGCAGGATCAAATTTAGAAGCGAACTTCGAAGCCATATTCTTGTATCATCTCTTTTCCTTTATTTATGATTTCATCTACTGTCGCTTTTGGATTTTTGTTTAAAAAATCAGTCCATATTTCGTTATAATTATGTGCATTACTCAGGTGATCGCTACGTTCCCACCATACCATCAACCGGGGATCGTGTATGGAAATCCCAGCATTTTTCAATGCTGTACCCAACCCAAGTTTATCAAATATCTCCTGCGGGAATATATGGTGTGCATTAAACAATGTACCATCCGGTAATTTTCCACTAGGATCCCAGCCATAAAGCCTTCTGAGATTCATATAGAAGGCTACAATATCAATGAAAGACCAAAAATGAATGGACTGCGTCTTATTTACTTTTCCTCTTTACAGTTACTGCAGATTTAATTTTCATGGGAGGCATTTAAGATAATGTTTTACACTCCCATTTACGTTGTTATAAGAATTACTAAACTCATACATACTGCCTTTCCTTCCTGCACACATAGCAAAAAGACCACAGAAGCGGCAGGGCTCTCCGTGGTCGGTTAATCGATCATGGCGCTCATCCTCTCTCTTCGAGGCTTACGGGGTTAGCTGACGGATTCGGGCAGCGAGATTGCCCTACCTTGCTATAGAGACTTTTCAGGTCTCAGCAAGGATTCACCCCATGTGAGCGGCAGCATCAGAGCGAAAGCCGCATTCACCATTGGTTCCCCCGTTCCCATTGTCGGAATTCAGCCATTTGAGAAAAGTTATATTACATTCGGTTGTTGATTTGAATCTTACGTCTGTGGGCGTTTAATGTAAAACGTTATTGATGACAAAAAAAGCCAAAAATGATACTCCTTCACGAATGAAAGCGCACTCTTTGGTTTCGCTCTTAAGCAGTCGATGATTTGCTTATTCTTGCTCAGTTTTTCACAAGCTGTCCCATTAGGTCAAAATCAAACACAGCATCTGATATTATATAAAAAAAGGATCGATTCAAGAATTGCTCTTGATCGACCCGCTTCACTACCCGCGATTCTCTTCCAACCACAAAATCGCCGTAACACCCCGTGGATAATACTTACTACCCGTAATTTCCCCAGAGATAATCTGGTCGCTCCAGCTCCATATCGAGAGCTCTGGATGTGTCAGCCAAACCGCATGTGCATGGTCAGCCACCTGCCCTTCCGCTCCCCATTCCAGACCCAGAATCTCTCTGGCAATGAACTGGCATAGATATACCTTGCTTAGCCAGCTGTTGTTGCTGGTGGAAGAGATTTTCCAACCTCCGTCATCGAACAGGCAGACTCCTTTACGAAGAACCGCGTGCAGATGCTTGTCGAGTGCACCGATGTAAGCGGAGAATCGACCATTGCGCTCAAGTGCTTCCTTGCAGCCCGTAAAGTACGGGAATACCAGACCTTCGATGGCTGGAATGATTTTGGAGTCGTTGCCTTCTCCGATTACAGCTGGAATGTAACCATCCTCTGTAACGTTAGCAACAATCGTTGCTGCACATCGATCTGCCTGAATACCTGCTGTTGCTGCCAAGTCAGCACGGCCGTTGTCGTTAAAGATTTTCTCCATGGCCAGATAAGCTGCCCAGCATTTACCCGCCAAATAGATATTGTTCCGCGCTTGACCCAGGGAGACATCCAGACTGTCATAGGTTGTAATTTCTGCTCCACCCATGGTCCGGGAGCTGTCGAGTCCCATTACACCGTTTCTTTGTGCCGGATCGGGATGATCCCGGTTCACCATACTTTCGAGACAACGCTCCATAACACTAAGGTTGCTCTTCATCCAAGCGCTGTCACCGGTATGTTCAACATAAGTTGCTGCGGTTAACAACCAATTGACCAATTGCTCATGCGTCATGTGTGAAAAACAACCATCAATTCCGTAAAGCTCATAAGAAGAATAACCTGGACGGGAAACCGCATTGGCCACACCCATGTCATGTGTAAAGCTGATGCCGCCCGGATATTCAGTCTTATCTCCCGGGAAGCGGACCGTATCCTCATAGCTGAATCTTTCTACAAACATATCCAGCTCATTACGAACAGCCCACGGATTCATCCGTAATTCATAGAAGAGCTGATCGACTGTAAGATCGAAGGTATTCATCATCCGGTATTCGCCTTCATTGACGATCCAGAACGGCTTACCCTTATAATCCAAAAGCTGTGTTGAGCCATAATAGCTGCGAATAGCATGGGCTAGCATGAAGGACTGATCCTCAGAGAGACCTTTGCCCACGAACATTTGGTTTGCCTTCTCTGCTTCCTCGGCCAAAGCATCGAATTTGGACAAAGCATACTCCGCTACAGACTCCACATTGCTGAAATAACGATTGTAATAATAGGAGGCATCCATACCGGAGGTAACAAAGCCGGAACGGTGGAAGCACACCGCAAAACGATACGTCTTCCGCTCACCCGCCGGCACATCCATAATCAAAGCTCCGACCTGACCGAGCCCGAAAGTCCAGTTCTCTTTTAGCTCAGCGGTTAATATATCTTCCATCGTGAAGTGCAAAGCAGATTCTACAGTACCCTGTTCAGCAGCAATAGCCAAAAATCTTCCTTGACCCACACCTGTTAGTTTTGGAGAGGTGTCTAAGCTTCTCATTGCACTATATGCATCTGTTCCCTGAAATCCGAAAAAAGCACGCCGTGCTGAAGTCGAAGACAAGTTGTCCACTTCAATCTCTACAAGAACCGCCGGAAGCAGTACATCCTTCAGTTCTTCTTCGGTGGCAAGTTCAGGATCTGGTACCGGACGAACTGGTGACAGAATGCGGAAGGTCAGATCGCCTGCACTCCATGTATCTGAAGCTAGCTGAAAGTTTCTAGTGATTTGCTCCTTGGAAAAAGGATGCAGAATATGCGGTTTATTAGGATTAGGATCAGGATTCTCGATATCGTAGCGCTTGCTCTCATCATCCCCACCTTGCTCATGGAACGGCAGTGTATCAAAGCCCTTTCCATCCTTACGTTCCAGACCTATGAATATATTTTGTTTAGGTGATTTGCCCAACTCGAGATCAAATCCACCACCTGCACCGGGAAATCCTAAGGTAAAACTTGCAAAAGCGCCGATCGGCGAATGATGCGCATTGAAAAATTGATTGTGAGACATATTGTAAATGCACTCCCTCCAGCATGGTTCCCGGCATTGCCGGGCTATGTCTCCATGTTATCGGCTTTGCATCACATTCAACAGGGTTAAAGCTGTCTATTATTTGGGCAAATCAAACGTAACTGAAGAGCTATGATATAATGGAGCCAAATTCTAGTGTAAAAGAGGATTGCGGATGAACCCGACCGAACCCGGCATACATAATTCCATCGACGGCCAGATGTCACCAGACATTCAGGCTGCTTTTCATATCTTTGCCGCCCACTGGCGAAAAGTTAATGCAGAATGGCAATATCCTGTGCATACCCACCCCATGTTCGAGATCAATGTTGTACTACAGGGCCAGCAGCAAATGTCTGTAAATGGTCAGTCCTATACACAGCAAAGCGGTGATATTCTGTTTATTCGTCCCGGGGCTCCTCATGCCAGTTTCGGTTCGGGCACAGGACTTGAAATGACCTATTACTGCTTGCATTTCGATATAGATGATCTAACCTTACGCCGTGCTTTGTTAACGGTTGATTCTGTCAGCCTGAGCGGGAATACCCCTGAGCTTCGAGGAATTCGTTCAGCACTGGACGTGATTATCAGTTCTACTATTTTATCCGAATCGGATGATTCACATAGAAACCGGCTGGTTACACTGCATGCTTCCCTGCAGCTTTTTACCGCACTAAGCGGTTGGGTGCTGGCAGAAATGCCGCAGACGGTCCGAGGAACAAATACCGAAGCTACTGAAAATACTGTCGCTCTTGCAAATGCTATCGAACGATTGCTTCAGGAATCCGTTTCAAACGCCGCACTTAAAGGTGAACGGGGCGGGAGTATTGAAGGTATAGCCGCTCGTCTAGGGTACAGTCCTACCCACTGCAATCGGGCTTTTCGTCAAATTTATGGGATATCGCCGAGACAATATTTATCCGGCCTTATCATCCGCCACGCTAAGCTGTTGTTAATGGACAATACGCTGTCTGTAGACACGATTGCCCATCGCCTGGGATATCGTGACGTCTCCCATTTCAGCAAGCAATTCAAACGTTGGACGGGCCTTCCTCCTATGGGTTACCGACGGTTGAGCCATCAAGGAGCTATACATTAACCTAGCTTTTTTCCTCATAAGTAGAACTCCTTTGAGGCTCATTTCCGTGCTATAGTTGATCTATGAATATGCCAATTTTAGCCACCAAACTATATATCCCACCGCCTCGTCCTAAAGTAGTCCTGCGCCCACGACTGATGGATCGTCTGAACGAGGGTCTGCACAGCAAACTGACCCTAGTCTCTGCCTCTGCCGGCTTTGGTAAAACCACGCTCGTCAGCGAATGGCTCGCCGTTTGCGGACGACCAGCGACTTGGCTGTCACTGGACGAAGGGGATAATGACCACACACGATTTCTGACTCACCTCTTCACAGCTTTGAAGACGATTGGGGTGAACATTGGAGATGGCGTATTTAGTGCGCTTGAGTCCCCTCAGCCACCGTCAATCGAATCGATAATGACGGTTGTACTTAATGAAATTAGTATCCTTCCGGACGACTTTATCCTTGTCCTTGATGACTACCACGTGATAGATATCAAAACAATTGACCACGCTCTCACCTTTCTTCTCGAGCATCTCCCGCCACAAATGCATCTGATTATCATTACTCGTGAGGATCCGCATTTGCCTCTGGCCCGGTTACGTGTTCGGGACCAATTAACCGAGTTGCGTGTGGCCGACTTGCGTTTCACCTCACTCGAAGCTGCCGAGTTTCTCAACCAGGTAATGGGTCTAAACCTTTCATTGGACAACATTACTTCCTTAGAAACCCGCACCGAAGGCTGGATTGCAGGACTGCAATTAGCCGCTATCTCCATGCAAGGACATAAGGATGCTACTAGCTTCATCCAATCTTTTAATGGCAGCCACCATTTCGTGCTGGACTATCTACTAGAAGAAGTTCTGCAACAACAACCCGAAAACATTCAGAATTTCTTACTACATACCTCTATCCTCGACCGCCTGTATGGACCACTTTGTGATGCCCTTATGCTCGACTCATCTGTTTCAGCGCAAGAAACCCTTAAGTATCTCGAACGTTCCAACCTGTTTCTCATCCCCCTGGACAATGATAGGCGTTGGTATCGTTATCACCATCTCTTTCTTGATTTACTGCGACAACGAGTGAACCAGAGCATAACCTCATCTAGTGGAGATAAGGATAAGGTGTCGGTGGCCGAATTACACAAACGGGCTAGTGTATGGTATGAGAATAATGGCTTAGAAATTGAAGCCTTTCACCATGCTGCTGCGGCCAATGATGTGGAGCGCGCCGCGCGCCTAATGGAAGGAAATGGGTTTCCCCTACACTTACGCGGTGCGGTAGTCCCTGTCCTGAACTGGTTGAAATCACTGCCGGCGGTGGTACTGAATGACAGACCCTCGATGTGGGTGATGTACGCCTCGGCGTTAATTATTGCCGGCCAACCAACCGGCATCGAACAGAAATTGCAAGCTGCTGAAGCAGCCCTGCAAGGCACCCCATTAGACGACAAGACCAAAGACCTTATAGGACTCATCGCCTCAGGACGTGCCACGTTGGCTTTGTTAGTTATTAACGGCCAACCGACTACAGCCGTAGAACAGATCCTCCATGCTACCGAAGTAGTCCTGCAAGGCACAGAACCAGATGATAAGACCAACGACCTCGTAGGACTTATCGCCCCCATGCAGTCTACGTTGGCAATTAATCAGCATCAGGTAGAAACCATCATTACTCAATCTCTTCGCGCTCTAGAGTATTTGCACCCTGATAATCTGCCTGTCCGTACTGCATCTACTTGGATGCTGGGGCATGCTTACCAGTTAAAGGGTGACCGTGCCGCAGCTATACAAGCCTTTACCGATGCTATTTCTAGTAGCCAAAAACTTGTGTATAACATCATTACCATAGCGGCTTCAATTGGACTTGGGAATGTACAAGAAGGTGAAAATCAACTCTATTTAGCCGCCCAAACCTACGGCCGTGTCCTTCAACTGGCTGGTGATCCGCCACAACCTGTTGCCTGCGAAGCACATCTTGGATTAGCCCGTATATCCTATGAATGGAATGACTTGAAATCTGCGGAGCAGCACGTGCAAGAGGCACTCCAACTAGCGAAGCAGCTAGAAAACTTGGATAGATTCGTTTCCTGTGAGGTGCTTCACGCCCGTCTGAAATTTGCTCAGGGAGATCTGGACGGAGCAATTGCTATTATAGATAAGGCTGGTCATTTCTTGCATCAGCATAATTATACTCATCGGACGCCTGAGGTTACTGTCGTGCAAGTGCTTACTCTGCTTGATCAGAGTAAGCTGACGGAAGCCGCTCATCTTGCTCAGACACACGATCTCCCTCTTAGTCTGGCAAGGGTAGAACTTGCTCGAGGAGACACATCCACAGCATTGGCAATACTGGGGTCTTATCAAGTTAAGGTGGAAGCAAAGGATTGGAAAGATGAACAGCTCAAGGTTAGCGCTCTACAGACGGTTGCTCTATATAGGCATGGAGAAAAGGACAAGGCACTGCAACTGTTGGCGGCAACTCTCCCTCAGGTAGAGAATGAAGGCTTCATCCGAATCTTTGTCGATGAAGGTATTCTGATGGCTGATCTATTGTCTGAAATATCTAGTAACGGAATTATGCCAGATTATATAGATAAGTTGTTGGCTGTGTTTGAAGCTGAGGCTCTGAAGCGGGAAGACAAACCTTATCTGCGCCCAGTGTCTTCTGCTCAGTCCCTCATCGAACCCCTAAGCGGGCGCGAGATAAAAGTATTGCTATTAATTGCCCAAGGACTCTCGAATCATGAGATTAGCGAGCGGCTTTTCCTCGCCTTGAGTACGGTTAAGGGCTACAATCGGAATATCTTTGGCAAGCTGGGGGTCAAAAGGCGCACCGAAGCCGTTGCTCGTGCCCGAGAGTTGGGCCTATTGTAGCCAAATCACCCCTATAAAAAACAAAAACAATACCTAAACAAATACTTTAGTATCTATCCGGCAGCACCTTTTTTTATATACACTAAATGTAAATCGAACGACAAAGGAGAGAATATGGACAAAAACAGAACGACTGCAATAACTGTGGGAGTATTCATGCTTATGGCGACCGTTTCATTTATGATAGGAAGTGGGCTTATAGAATCTGTTCTAAACCATCCAGAGTATCTTAACCATGTCTATCCAAACAGAACAAAACTAGTATTAGGAATATTCCTTGTGTTTATGGACGCAGCATTTGTTTTTGGTATTGGAATGTTGATGTTTCCAGTCCTTAAAAAGCATAATGAAGCTATAGCACTCGGGTATTTTGGTACAAGGGTTATGGAGTCCGTAACTCTTATCGTAAGTATAATAAGCCTATTGATACTAATACCACTAAGTCAAGAATACACAGCCGCGGGAACAACAGGTGGTTCATATCAAACTATAGGGACTCTAGCTATAAAAGGATATGATACAGCCTTTCAATTGGCGATGTTAGTTCTTGGCCTGGGTAGTCTGATGTTCTGTTGTTTGTTATACACTTCTAAGCTTATTCCGCGATTAATATCAGTCATTGGTTTTATCGGATACGTAGCACTAATAGCAAGCAGCTGTTTAGAGATTTTTGGTTTTGAGGTAAGCATGATCCTGTATCTTCCTGGGGCATTATTTGAGATTATTTTTCCAATATGGCTTATCATAAAAGGCTTTCATTCACCTCAAAAGATTCTGATTCAGTAGTAATCAGACGTAACCCATTAGGAGGCCACGCACATGAAAGCAGTTGTATATACAACATACGGATCGCCGGATGTTCTCCAACTGAAAGAGGTCAAAAAACCTACCCCCAAAGATAATGAAGTCTTGGTAAAAGTACATGCGGTGTCCGCCAATGCAGCTGACTTGCATCTCCTCCGAGCAGATCCGTTCTTGACCCGTCTAATGTCCGGACTTCTAAAACCTAAAAACACCATACTCGGATCTGACATCGCAGGACGAATTGAAGCGGTTGGCAGAAACGTAAAGGAATTTCAGGCAGGTGATGAGGTATTTGGGGATATATCCGGATGTGGTTGGGGTGGTTTCGCAGAGTATGTATCGGTTCCTGAGCATGTATTGGTGTTGAAGCCGGCTAACAGAACATTCGAGCAAGCAGCGGCAGTACCGATGGCGGCAGTCACCGCCCTGCAGGGTATTCGCGATAAAGGGCAGATACAGGCAGGGCAAAAGGTTCTGATTAATGGTGCGTCCGGTGGTGTGGGTACCTTTGCCGTCCAGATTGCCAAATCGTTCGGGGCTGAAGTCACTGCCGTGTGCAGTACGGGGAAAATAAATATGGTGCGTGCACTTGGCGCAGACCATGTCATTGATTACACGCAAGAAGACTTCACCAAAAATGGGCAACAGTATGACTTGATAATTGCCGCTAACGGGTATCACTCGATTCTAGAGTACAAGAAATCATTAAACCCCACAGGGATATATGTCATGACCGGTGGTTCCATGGCTCAAATGTTCCAAGCTATGCTCCTAGGACCATGGATTTCAATGACCGGAAGCAAGAAGATGCATAATGCGATGGCTAAACCAAACCAAAAGGATTTAACTTTTATAAAAGAACTTCTTGAAGCCGGTACAATCGTCCCTGTGATAGATCGAAAGTATCCGTTATGTAAAGTCCCTGAAGCGCTCCGGTATCTGGAGGAAGGGCATGCCATAGGAAAAGTTATCATCACTGTAGAGGGAAATTGTTAATCTCCGTTTATTTAATCAACTCTGTAAATTTAGCAGTAACCGTATCCGCCAGCAACAACGGAGCCAATTCCATCTGCAAGCCGATCCTGCCAGCGCTGACAGCTATTTTGTCCAAGGGCTCTGCACTGCTGTCAATAAAGGTTGGATACAGCTTCTTCATACCCAACGGTGAACATCCTCCGCGAATATATCCTGTCCATTTTAACAGATCCTTAACAGGCAGCATTTCGATCTTCTTTTCACCGGCTGCTCTGGCGGCCTTTTTGAGATCGAGCTCTTCAGCAACCGGAATCACAAATACGTATAGATTAGGTCCGCTGTGGGAGACCAATGTCTTAAAAACTGACTCCGGTTCTCTCCCAATCTTCTCAGCTACCGCTGTCCCGTGGATTTTTCCATCCTCATTGTCATAAGAAAGGATTTCATAGCTGATTTTCTTCGTATCCAGAATTCGCATGGCATTCGTTTTGCTAACTTGCATGATTATTCAACCTTTCTGGCTGTAAATATCCCTAGAATGAAACAGCAAGATAACGACAACACAAAACGTCGGTTTGTGATACAACTAAGAGTGTATGCAGAGTCTAATCTTGGAGGCTGGTTATGAATTATTTTATACGGACTCAATCCGATTGGGAAGACCATGGACATGTAATTACAATGGCTGTTCCGAAAGAATTCAGCTTTGCAGAGAACTTGAACTATTTCTATAATGCTCCTAATGAGTGCCTGTATCGTCTGCAAGATCAAAAAATCTATAAAGCTATCACGGTTGGAGAAGAAACTCCCGTCATTGAGTTAAGCGGTGATGACCCCGGTATGATTACGCTCCGATTTCTGGGAGATACTACCCCCACTCTAACCTCTACTAAAGAAGCCGTTGTCAATTACGTCAGAGATTGGTTTGATCTAGATAGGGACCTCCTTCCCTTTTATGAGATGGCGAAGGCTGATCCTCTGCTGAACAGGGCTGTTGAATCCTTTTACGGCCTGCGATGTATCGGCATTCCTAATTTGTTCGAGGCGATCTGTTGGGGGATTATCGGTCAACAAATCAATCTTACTTTTGCCTATACTTTAAAAAGAGAGCTCGTAGAAAACTTCGGTCGTCATGTAGTATGTGAAGGTGCGGATTACTGGATTTTCCCAAGAGCTGAAGATATCGCGTGTATGACAGTTCAGGACCTAGCTCCTGTACGAATGACTGTCAAAAAATGTGAGTATCTAATCGCTGTTGCCCAGTTGATTACAGATGGAAGGCTAACGAAGGAGCTGCTGCTGGAGACAGGCGATTTTAAAAAAGCAGAAAAAATGTTACTTAGCATACGCGGGATCGGTCCTTGGACGGCCAACTATGTGCTGATGCGCTGTCTGAGGATGACTTCGGCTTTTCCTATAGATGATGTGGGACTCCATAATTCCATTAAATATCTGCTACAATCGGACCGCAAGCCAACGAAAGAAGAGATCCTCCAGCTGTCTGCGACTTGGACCGATTGGGAGTCTTATGCCACCTTTTATTTGTGGAGATTTCTGTATTAAATAAAATATAAACCCCACTTCAGATTGAAATGGGGTTTTCAGTCATGCTTATTAGTCTCTGGGATAATCCACCCGCATGATATCCATGAAAGGAACCTTATTGATCTCTTCATTCAAGCTGACATGCACCCTGCCGGTTCGCGGATCCATTTCTACTATACGTCCACGCACCTGCTCTTCTTTTCCCCATACGGTCAATAAAATCTCGGAATCTTCCTGCTTTGCCTCTGTCAATTGATTACCTATTTCCTCCAGAACAAATTCATCCCGGGTCGGACGTTTTGCTACCTTTGCCTTTGCCACGCTATTCCTCCAATAAGTCATTACAAGATTAAGAGAATACTAAAGTACGAATGCTTCATTCTATTATAGCATGTCTTTACGGAGCAATAACTAGCGAACTTGTCCGTTCCAGATCAAGGAGCTGCATTTTCATATTCAAGCCTCCCCGGTAGCCGGTGAGTGTGCCATTCTTGCCGATAACCCGGTGGCAGGGCACTGTGATTAAAATAGGATTAGCCCCGATCGCCGTTCCCACAGCACGCACAGATGTTGGCTTTTGGATATGCGCAGCAACGTCTGAATAAGACCAGGTTTGTCCATAAGGAATCTCGCATAACGCATTCCATACCGCCAACTGAAACGGGGTGCCACGGAAGTCCATAGGAAAGGTGAAGCTCTTGCGTACGCCTTTTAAAAAATCAATCAATTCTACAGCATACGGTTGCAATTCCCCATCCTCTTGTCCAAGTGTACCTCCGGGATAACGTGCAGAACCCCAAGCCGCCAATTCTTCAAAGGGTTTATCCTGCGAGCCTACATAACAGAGACCTTTGGAGGTTGCAGCGATATATATTTTCCAAGCCTCATGCTTCAATAAAGTCCAATAAATGACTTCATTTGTTAACTTTCGCATCATGTAGCACCTCCAAATTATGTTTATATAAAAGACGGAACTCACTAGGGGTATGCGCCGTCTTTTTCTTATATAAGGTTATAAAATAAGGCACATTGGACATCCCGACACTCATGGCAATGTTCGCAATGGCTCGATCTGTATGAATCAACTGCTCTTTCGCCTTCATGATTCGCACCTGCTGAACGTATTCTACCGGAGCAATGCCCAAGACTTTTTTAAAAGTTCGTTGTAAATGATAGGGGCTACCATGGCAGGCTTCCGCCAATACATCCAAAGGGATAGGTTCAGCGTAGTGGTTGTCGATGTACTGTGTAATTACGGATACCCACTCGCTATCTGGCAACCGCTCACCGGTAGGCTTGCATCTTTTGCAGGGGCGAAATCCAGCAGATGAGGCTTGATCCTTAGTGGAGTAAATACGCACATTCTCTTTATTGGGTGCTTTGGACTTACAGGACGGCCTGCAATAAATCCCTGTCGTTCTCACTGCGTAGAAAAAATGATCATCAAAGCCAGCATCATTCTGTAAAATAGCTTGCCACTGTTCCTCCGTCACTAGGGTCACCTCCAAACACAGTATACCCTTTGTCAGGCGGTATTGGAGCAATTTCCGAATGGAAAAGCAAGATAACGAAACTATATAACTATATTTACTAGGTCATGCAGCAAAAAAAAAGCCAACCGGATTCCGGTCAGCTCGTACGAATTATACTCTATATCCTTCAAATGATACCGGGGAACTGTTAATAATCGCTTTCGCTCCTTTGTCGCCTTCGGCTAGCAGTTGCAAGCAATCACCCGCAGTGCTGGTATAATCCACTTGTAAAGAGTCAGAATCACTAACGCTGAAGAAAGGCGCCTTCGATGTCATTGCAGCTGCGAATTCATCCAGTCCGCTTATCCCAAGTTCGACTGCTTTTTCTACACTTACAGCCTCAACAGTAACTCCACCCGGCATACCATCAACAGTTACTTCAAGATATCTAGCCTGTTGTTTTAGAGAATAGGAATGAGACAAGAAGATTGCAAAATAAACTTGATCCACTAATCCATATAAAGCGGATGGCTGCTGCAGCCATTGCCCTTTAGGTAAAACACCTATTATCGTATTGACTTCTCCTGCCGGGACGGGGTATAAGGTCAAGATTACATTTTGATGGTACAGCACTTCGGCATGTCGGCTCTGGTGACGGGGATCGCCTTCCTTATACCCGGGTCCAGGATGGAAAAAATACAACTGGTTGGTAAATTCACCTCCGCGAAGAGGCAATGAATAAGCCCAGCGCAGTTGTTCATTGTCGAATTCCTCTACTCGCTCCCACATGCCGCCTGCTGCATATTCCTTAGTAATATAAACATAGGAGTGTAAAGGTGGCTGACGATTCGGATCACCTGCTGCAACTTTTTCAGTAATCTTGGTTATTTCTACGGGCAGGCTACGGTTAAGTGCAGCTGCACGAATCTGCTCTGGCGCTTCATAGAACAAGAATCCGGCATATTCAGTACGCGGTATACCTTCAGGTAGCTGGAAATCACCAAACTGCACATAATCATGCAATACATTCGCATCACCCGGCACATCATGCGGCCATCCTCGGGAACGGGCTCCCACCCAAGCTCCCTGTAGATAAAATTGAGCCCGCTCATTCCACAAATAATTTAGCATTTCTCTAAGCAAGTTTCGCAAATCTATATCCTCACCGGCACCCAGCTCCAAAGCACAAGTAAAGGCTTGTACCCAGTGCCAAAACCAAGGAAGGCAGCCGTACTCAGGCATTCCTTTGGACTTGATATGTAACAAGGTATCCTTCAGGCTCTGACGGCCATCCTCCACTAACTCATCATCCTCGAACATTTTTCCGAAAATTAGCTTAGCAGCAGTATGTTTAGCTTCATGGTGACCAAATGTCACTACCGGCTTGAGATAGAATTTACTTCGGTAGATATGTCCTAATGCTGTGTTGAAAGCTACCCGCAGCCGGGCACTCATCATTCCTCCATACTCCCTGTTAAAATAGGCGATGAGACTGCCCATAATCTCTACCGGAAGCTCATGCGGCGCAGCCTCTCTTGGAATCGGATGGAGTCCCAGCGGCCAATGACCGTATAATACGGTGCCCGGTTTCCGGTTTTGCAGCATAAGCGTCTCCATCAGCACATGTTCTGCTTTCTGCTTTGCATCCTCGCGGTCAAAGGGAAGTTGAAGGGATGCGTTAGCTGTGGCGGCGAATAAATATGAAGCATAATAAAAGTTGTTGCGAACATCATCGTGGAACCACAAACCACTATCTAGTAAAGGCATGCGTTCCGCTTCCAAGGCTATTTTATTAATAATTTCGATTTGCCTTTCCTTATAAGGACTATTAGAACTATTCAAGTTAATCACCGTAAGACCACCCTTTCATTCGTTCAATATATACATTGCGAGTTGTTACTACATTTATACAATGCGTTTGATACTGGATGTGATTATGTCATCTGGTTAATATATAATAGTTCAATTCTGCACCTTTCCCGTTCACATAGCAATTGTATAAACCACCAAATAAACTAAAACAAACCTACTAAAAAAGATTACCACTTGTAATATGAACCTAAATGGAGTAAATTGTACATATACAAACCATTTCTCACTGAGAAGGAGATTGAATAACCCATGGAAAGACGCTTTGCTTCCCACCCAAATGAAGTTAAACAATTTGATACTGAGCGTTTGCGCAAGGAATTCCACATCCCTGTAATTTTTGCTCCAGATGAGCTCAAGCTTGTTCTAACTCACGAAGACCGCATGATTGTTGGCGGTGCTAACCCAGTAACTAAGGATGTTGTTCTGACAACGGACCTTAAAGAGCTGGGTGTTACTTATTTCCTGGAACGCCGCGAACTCGGTATTATTAATGTAGGCGGTAAAGGTACAGTAGTCGTTGACGGAACAGAATATGAAGTAGACACCAAAGAATGTTTGTACGTGGGTCAAGGCTCTAAGGATGTAATATTCAAGAGCGTAGATGCTGCAAAACCAGCTAAATTCTACCTGAATTCCGCTCCTGCACACCAATCCTACCCTACTACAAAAACTAACTTGGCTGAATCCGAATCCGGAGCAATGGGCGGAATGGAAAATGCTAACGAGCGCACCATTCACCGCTTCATCCATACCAACGGAGTTCAAAGTGCACAACTCGTTATGGGTATGACGCAGCTTAAAGCAGGCAGCATGTGGAATACAATGCCTTCCCATACACATCCACGCCGTATGGAAGCGTATTTCTATTTCGATCTTCCTGAGGATCAAGCGGTGTTCCACCTTATGGGTGAGCCAACTGAAACCCGTCATATCGTAATGCATAACGAACAAGCTGTAATTTCTCCAAGCTGGTCCATCCACAGCGGTGTGGGTACCCACAACTATACATTCATTTGGAGTATGGCTGGCGACAACAAACGTTATGATGATATGGACGCCGTCTCCATAAAAGAATTACAATAGAGGGAAACTTCTCTTACGGAAAGATGAGGACGGTTATGAACCCGATACGACGACACGAAATGATTATGGAAGTTATGCTGAACCAAAAAGATGTAACTGTTAATGAGCTTAGCGATAAGCTCCAGGTGACCGGAAAAACAATCCGCGAAGATTTAAGCAAACTCGAGGAACAAGGATTGCTCGTTCGTGTACATGGTGGAGCTGTGTTGGCACAAAGCGATCAATTCGGTATTCTGCCCTCCAAGGCGCCGCTGGATAAGTATTCCGAAGAAAAAACGGAGATTGCACTGAGCGCGCTTCGTCATATTAAACAGGACGATATCATAGCTCTGGACGGCGGAAGTACGACGCTCGAAATAGCGCGGCGTCTGAATAATATGTCCCTGACCGTCATTACCAATGATGTATACATCATCAGCGAACTTGTTCTTAAAGATAACATTCGTCTCGTTGTACCCGGGGGCTACCGTGTTCGTAACATGCTTGCTGGTCAGGAAGCTGTTAATTATGTAAAAAGCTTAAACATACAAAAAGCATTTTTGTCGGCTACAGCGGTTAATATAGAGCAAGGACTCTCCATTTACACGGGGGATTTCATAGAGTATAAACAAGCACTTGTATCTACAGCCCACCAGGTTTACGCCGTTGTTGATCATCATAAGTTCGGCAACACCGCACTGCGTACCTTCGCTTCTTTACAAGAAGTGGACGTACTTCTGACAGACAAAGGGCTCGCCCCGGAAACAGCGGAACTGTTCCGTAGCGCAGGCGTTACCATCGAATGTGGGCACAATCCACTCACACATCTAAACTATTAAAGGAGAGAAAATATTATTATGTCATTATTTAGCCTAGCAGGAAAAACAGCAATTGTAACAGGCGCAGCCCAAGGTCTTGGACAAGGCATTGCACTTGCTTTCGCAGAAGCGGGCGCAGATGTTATCTCTGCTTCCCTTAACTCGAGTGAAGAAACAGTAGCAGCAGCTGAAGCCTTTGGCGTTAAGGCTCTTAGCCTGGAGTGCGACCTGAGTAACCACACTACCCTTCAAGGTATGTTTGATAAAGCCCTTGAATTTACTGGCCACGTTGACATCCTCGTGAACTGCGCAGGAATGATCCGTCGTGCACCGGCTAAAGACCACAGCGAAAAAGACTGGTTCGATGTAATCAACCTGAATCAGAATACCGTTTTCTTGCTGTCACAAATTGTGGGTAGACACATGTTGGAAAGAGGAAATGGTAAAATCATCAACATCTGCTCTATGCTCTCCTACCAAGGCGGCATTAACGTACCGGGATACACAGCTAGTAAGCATGCTGTAGCTGGTCTTACTAAAGCATTTGCTAACGAATGGGCAGGTTCCGGTCTGAACATCAACGCAATTGCACCGGGTTACATGGCTACTGAAAACACTGCACCTATCCGCGCGGATCAAAAGCGTTCCGATTCAATTTTGGATCGTATCCCTGCAGCACGTTGGGGAACACCTGAAGATCTTAAAGGACCAGCTGTCTTCTTGGCATCTGCTGCTTCCGATTACCTAAACGGTCACATTTTGAACGTAGACGGTGGATGGTTGGCTAGATAATCCGACTATAATAATCTTAAAGGGTGCCCGATGGGCACCCTTTTTTTTATAAGTAAGTCAATTTCCTTTGACACCCTTTGCGCCTGAATTCCTGCACATAGTACAACAATTCCGCTCCTGAAGCACCCTTCGCACTCGAAATCCTGCACAAAATACAACAATTTCGCTCCTAAAGCATCATTTACGCTCGAATTCCTGCACAATTTACAACATTCTGCTCCTGAGGCACCGTCTGCGCTTGAAATCTGCATTAAGGAGTCATTTTCATAATGCGAAAATCTGCTGATTCCTCATCAAAATTGTAGTCAACAACGGATAATATTCTGAATTCAGCAGGTTTTCAGACTTACCACCCACATGCACAGATGTTTATATGGTTTATATCTTGTAAAAACATTTATGAAACTGACTCAAGTAGAATCTATATAGATTCTACTTATATTTTCTCTTTGGGATTGTGTAGTAAAAGAGGTGAATATTAAAACTTCGTCTGGGAGCAGGCATACGAAAATAATCCGTTGTTCAACCGTGGGAAGAAATTTAAAGAGAAATATAAATAAATACCTCGCTAAGTGGTTTAATCCCTAAAATTAGTAGGAAAAATTCCTTCTAAATTTATACTGAACTAATGAAACACCAAAAAAAGGGCAGGACTATTCACCAGGTCCTGCCCCAATTAATTAAATTAAGCCTATTAATGTTTGCGCTTCAACATCACCAGTCCATTGACCGGCAGATTCAATACATGCGGAGCCTTAGTGCCGGTTCTCAAAACGCTGTAATCTTTGTCGTCCAGCTCCACAACCTGTTCCATATCACTGAAGTTCTGCACGAACAGATAATCATGCTCTCCGTCCGTCCGAAGCTGTACGGTTACGCCCGTTGGAAGACTCGTATCCAGTGTCCGGCGAATGCCAGCCTTTCTCGTAATCTCGGAGTACAACTCCACATAGAAAGAAGTATCCTTCACCCGAGTGGCCAGATGGTACGCACGTCCCTCACCCAAGCGGTTCATGGTTAGCGCTGGACGCCCCGCATAGAAATCACTGCGGTAATGTGCAAGAGCCTCCGCACCTTCCAGATGAATCAGCTCCGCGATCTCATGAGCATCATAATCTCCGGTCAATTTAAGTGCATTACCGTCCTTCATCACCAGTCCGTTCAAATCACGGCTGTGTAAGCCCTCTGTCTCCTCAGCCCAAATGCCAAGTGTTCTCCGCAACGGTCCCGGAAACCCGCCCAAATGACATAGATCCGTCTCACCGACAACGCCAGACCAGTACGTCGCCAGGAAAGTTCCGCCCTGCTCGACATATTTCTCGATTCGTTTACCATTCTCTTCACTGATCAGATAAAGCATCGGAGCAATAACCAGCTTGTAGGCGGATAGATCATCCTCAATCCCGATCATATCTACTGCAATCCCTTGCTCCCATAGTGCACGGTAATGCTGTAATACGGTCTCCTCATAATGCAATCCGGAATTACGGATTCCTTGAGCATCCTTGATCGCCCAGCGATTATCCCAATCATAGATAATGGCTGTTTGTACCGGTGTAGAGGTTCCAACGACTTCTGACAGCCCCGCCAGAGTCTTCCCTACCTCTGCGACATCCTTAAACACACGAGTCTCCTGGTGTCCGCTGTGGTCCACGACAGCGCCGTGGAACTTCTCACTGGAGCCGCGGCTTTTACGCCACTGGAAATATTGCACCGAATCCGAGCCGTGCGCTACAGCCTGAATAGAGGACAGCATATGCATTCCGGGCCGCTTCAGCTTACTGACCGATTGCCAGTTCGTAAGTGAAGGAGTACTCTCCATGAGCAGGAAAGGTTTCTGCTTCAAGGTACGGAACAAATCATGATGCATCGCAGTCCATGCCGCTAACCGGGCATTATCTCCATCGTCGGTATAT
Source organism: Paenibacillus wynnii (assembly GCF_000757885.1). NCBI lineage: Bacteria > Bacillati > Bacillota > Bacilli > Caryophanales > Paenibacillaceae > Paenibacillus > Paenibacillus wynnii. The sequence goes on from NZ_JQCR01000003.1 coordinate 1,451,349, forward strand.
CCCCATTCCGGGTAGGCATCCCAAGAAATCACATCTAGAATCTCTGCCAGCTTGCGGTAATCTATACCGTCTATGTTATGCATGTTAGTAGTCACAGGTAGTTCAGGATTGAAGCTGCGAACCGAATCAATTTCATGCTGACAGAAATTAATGGTTCGTTCGCTGACAAATCTCCGCCAATCGAGATTCAAGCCGTGTACCTGATTCTCCCCATGGGGGGCCGGTGATTCAACCTGCTCCCATGAGGTGTAGGTGTGACTCCAGAACGTGGCCCACCAAGCATGGTTTAACTCGTCCAGGCTGTCATTATACTTATTCTTCAGCCAACCTCGGAATTCAGCCTGACATAGGTCACAGTGACAATCCCCGCCGAACTCATTAGAGATATGCCAGCCGATGACAGCAGGATGATGCGCGTAACGCTCAGCCAGCTTCCCATTAAGAATTGCTGTTTTTTCCCGGTATACGGGGGATGTGTAGCAGTGGTTATGACGAACCCCGTGCAGATTACGGACACGGTTGCGTTCAACTCTCAGCACCTCAGGATATCTCTCTGACATCCAGGCTGGACGCGCTCCGCTAGGAGTCGCCAAAAAGGCATAAATACCGTTCAATGCAAAAGAATCCAGTAATTGATCTAACCAACCAAAGGTAAAGACTCCCTCTTCCGGCTCAAGCGATACCCATGAAAAAATACCGACTGACATCACATTGCAGCCTGCAAGCTTCATCAGCCGCAGGTCCTCCTGAAGAACTTCAGGGTATCGAAACCATTGCTCGGGGTTATAATCAGCACCATGCAGCATAACTGGAGCCTTGCTGCTAATCGGTGGGAATTTAATACTCATATCTCATTCATCCTCTCATATCGTGACCATGTGAGAATGGGATTATTCTCTGATGAATACACAGAGAGCTCCCTGTCCATTTCATGAATCATCATTTATACTATTTATAATATAAGATTTTTCATGTAATGAAGTAGGATGATATTAGCAACTGAATAGTACAAAATGAATATGAGGTGATAAACATTCTTCCCTTCTCCTTAATTGAAATGCCTCGCAACCTTGATCGCTTTCCCTTATTCCCTTATTCCGTGGGGAGACATATCCAATATCATCACGTACGTCCAACCGGCTTTCCCTCGAACCAGATTTTTCTGATTCGTAGTGGAATAGGTTTGTTCCGTGATCTGGAGAGCGGTACCGAAATAACGTTGGAACCGGGAATGGCCTTTGCTTTCCCACAGGACCGGGGTCATGAATACCATCCCCTCTCCCATGAACCCTGGCATGTGGCTTTTATTGGCTACCATGGAAGTCAGGCTCACCACTTTTTGGGAGACATCGGAAGGCAAACTTCTATCCCATTCCGTCCCGACCGTTTCGAAGAATGCTGGAAGGCCATCGGACAGATCTGGCAAACAGTGAACACGCAAACTGCCAATCGTCAGGATGAGCAATCCATGCAGGAGCTCTCAGTGACGCTGTACAGGCTGCTGTTAATGCTGCGCCAATCCGAATCCCATCATGGAGTTGTAGGCCGTCAAGAGTTCGAGACTGTTCGTAACGATGCCCTGCAAAAAGCTATCGGCCTCATTAATGAGCACTTTACCGAGCCGCTGCTAATCTCCAATCTTGCAGGTGCTGTCGGTTATTCCGTCCAGCACTTCCAGCGCCTGTTCCTGCAGGAATACGGTGTAACTCCACACCAATATCTACAGAATCTGCGCTTGCAGCGTGCGGTGCAAATGATTATGGAGGATGCAGAAATCCCCGTTCAGGACATTGCTCTTCATCTGGGGATGGAGACTAATTATTTCATACGGGTCTTCCGTAAGACTTACGGCTGTACGCCCGGTGTAATGAGAAGGCGGCTCCACCCATCTGAGGGCGGAACTCCGCAGGCTTAGGCTCAATACCTGCCCTTTAGCTACTTGCAGCCTCTGCTTCGGTTTTGGCTTCCGACATCAGCATCTGGATGAAATGCTGCAAGGGTTGGGAGATCCATTTCTTTGGATGGAGAAGAAGCTGCAGATCAAAGTGGATTTCGGGATGAACAAAGGGCAGCTCTATGAGATATCCCCGTGCAATCTCTTCTTGTGCAACAATTTTGGGCAGCAGCGCAATTCCAAGGCCATTCATCACGCAACGCTTGATCGCTTCCAAATTCGAGAGCTCAAAGCCAATACGGAAGATGATCCCATTCTCTTTTAACAAATTCTCAAATAAACTTCGATAAATGCAACTCTCCTCGGAAACAATGAACTCATAGTTATTAAGATCCTGCATAGTCACCATGTCCAACTTGGATAACGCGTGGTTCGCAGGAGCGATTAACACTAGCGGTTCCTCACGAATGATCCTCCGGTGCAGGAAAGAATCAGCGGTATTGCGGTCTAACATTAATCCGATATCTACTTCGCCCTCTTTTATTTTGGCAACTAGATTAGCTTCCTTATCCGTCTGCAAATGTATATTCAGCCCCGGAAAACGAGTCCTCAACTGCTGTAAAAAAGGCGGCAAGTAAAAAGCAGCCAAAGAATCAATCGTACCTATGGTTAAAGTACCCCCTATTTGCTGTGCGATCGTCTCCTTGGAACGGTCATATAAATCGAGTATCTCAACAAACAGCTTCAGAAGCTCTTCACCAGGCGGTGTAAGGCGTAACTGGCGTCCATGCCTTTCAATTAACTTTACACCGTATTCCTTCTCTATTTTTTGGATCTGCATCGTTACACTGGACTGAGCATATCCCAGCTCTTCGGCTGCACGTGTAAAGCTCTGGCGTTTCGCAACCTCGCGGAAAGTTCGTAAGTAGGTTAAATCCATATTCTCACCCCAACATCAATAATAATGATGATACATATCATTTATTATAGATAACACCGATGCAATAATCCATGCTAAAGTAGCATTAAAGGAATTAAATACGTTGGAGGCCGATATTATGCTTACAGAAAAACAGATTTGTGGAGTGTACGTCCCTGTGGTAACCCCGTTTAATGCTGCCGGTGAAGTTGACTTGGATTCGTATCAGCGATATGTCAAAAGCATTCTTAACAACAGCATTCAAGGTTTGGTCGTAAACGGAACAACTGGAGAATCACCAACTGTAAACATAAATGAGCTGCAGCTGCTGGTTAATGCTTCTCGTGAACTTCTACAATCATCCTCGGTTCCCCTGATAGTCGGCACAGGAACGAATGATACAAGATCGACTGTAACACGCACCGAGCTTGCCGCAAACTTGGGGGCTGATGCCGTTCTTGTAGTGGTTCCCTATTACAGCCGCCCTTCACAAGAAGGTATCATTGCTCACTTCCGCAAGGCTGCAGAGGTAGGAATCCCCGTTATAGCTTATGATATCCCAGGTCGAACCGGTGTTGGCTTGACGGTGGATACAGCCCGTACCATTCTGGAAATGAATAACGTCGTAGGTTTAAAAGACTGCTCCGGCAGCCCTAAACTAGTAACTGAGCTTACCCGTTATGGATCAAAACCCGTATTGTGCGGGGACGATATCAATTTTTTCGATATGCTGGGTCACGGTGCCGCAGGAGGCATGCTCGCTTCGGCTAATGTTAAACCTGCTGAGTTCATCCAAATTTATGAGTACTTCAGATCAGGCCAATTGGATTTGGCTAAGCAAGCATTTGATAATCTCGTTCCACTAATCCGCCTATTGTTCAAGGAATCTAATCCTGCACCTATTAAATGGTTCCTCAGCCAAAGCGGCTCCATTACATCGGATACGCTGCGACTTCCCTTGACCTCCATAAGTCAATCCCTTCAGGAAGAGTTAGGATTACATTTACATCAGAATCCCTTGGCTTTAGAAGCCTAATCATACAAGAAGAATCGGCTTTGCCGTCCTTACTGAAAACTTATACTTTCTGATATTTTAAAAAAGCCGCCGTACGCAGTCGAGGACTGTATACAGGCGGCTTTTGATGTTTAAAGGGAAGTTCATGAATCTTTTTTAGGCGTAGACGGATTGAAAAGCAGCTTCCACTTGGGGTAGAATCGTATCCCACTCCGCATCCTCTATTTTACTGACCGTCACGAAATCTTTGATCCCAAAAATATTATCAATACCCTCAATACCCAAAAGCGCGCTGGCTAAGGGATGCTCTGTGGCATCACCCTTCTTCAAAGAAGTACTTCTAGGACCCTCAAATATAGTCTGATTGGTACTGATCTTGATGGAGTTCGGATTGGGTGTCTCTTGAACGTTAATTTCTATAGCCATTACTTAATCACTCCTTTTGAGTGCTATTGTAGCACGGGGAAGCCCAGCCTTCCAAATCCACCCTCATACCTACTCCTACTGGGTAACGTTACTTTTGTATCTTTTTCAATTGCATTTCATAAGTCCGTATGTAATCCTCCGGTGTTATCTTCCTGCACAATTCTGCTATTAGATCATATGGAATGTTATTCATATTCTTGAACCGCACACAACTCTTGCCCATATCAAGCTTTGTTGTCACATGCTTAGGATATTCTTCCTGAAACCATGTCAGGACCTCAGGGATCGAATACAACCCCATATGGTAAAGCGCTATAAAGTTCTTTTGGGAGGCTATGCTTAGAAAAGGGAGAGGGACCTTGGGATCCACATGATATCCTGAAGGATAAATTCGATGAGGAACGACATAACAAATCATTCCGTATTCTATGGTTTCCTCAAAACCGATAGGAAGGTTATCCTGAATAGTCTGCCTTAATTTCTCCAGTACTTCTCTTCTTTCTTGCGGTACTTGGCTCAAATATTCTTCAGGACTGTTACTCTCGTATTTCACTCTTATCCCTCCATCATCTCTACTATAAGGCCTGCATATACCATAGCAGCTCCGGCTTCATTTGCACACCCTGTTTTGAGACCTCACCCATTATCGACCATACCCCTGCTATTTTGACCACACGGATCACTACGTTCATACCGTCAGTTTTTTTATATACAATATACCCCTCATTGTTTCTAAGGAAAACCCAGGGGGCGGTTACATTCACATAGGCCCCTTTGACTCTAAGGCTATTGTTCATAATGTTATCGCTAATGTCTAAAAGAGGTTTCATTTCCGCATTATGCTGCGCTTCTTGAAACAATAAACCATAATCATATTTACGGTAGTGCGTGAAGTCCAGCGCAAATGTCTTTTCTATATCCTGAAGGACCGTCTTTTTAAAAATCTTAATTTTCTCTTCCCACGCATCACCTTTATGATCATATGCAACCAATGTTGCTTTCCCTAGTTTAACCTCAAAGGTTAACAAATCTTGACCATAAGGAGGGTTATGAGCATGTTCGAATGTATCCAGCTTCACGTCTACGAAGTAGTGATATTTGGTTTGATTCCCCCCTACGTGACGAACCTTCGTAATTTCCTCATTCATGTACTGCTTAGGCCGGCCATAGTATTCAGTAATCGCAGCATTCACATAAGGGTATAAGAGGGCAAAGAGGCTGCTTTTATGATCAGACTTGTCCGTGCTCACTGCACTGCAATAACCCGGCTGCTGAAATCCCCCAATTAGAAGGACTAATGTTAAAAAGAGCTGTTTTCGAATAATCCCCACCTCCTTGTCCTATTCTCCCTCCCTCATGTATTAATATCCGCACCGCATGTCTAATTCTAGGAACGACAAAAAAGAAGGAACTGTATCAGTCCTTCCCATCCTGTATCTCTCTAGGTTAGTTACTGCCCCTGTAAAGGGACTTATTCTTGCACAGTAACAATTTTAAATACGTTGTCTAAGTTTCCACCGGCAAGTCTCTTCTTCAAAGGAACTTTAACATCACGGCCTAACTCTCTAAAAAAGATATCCACATCACATTTAACATTACTTAATATGACTTTCAATGAGCCGTCAGCCACAATACCTTGGTTCGCATCCGCAGGCACAGCGACATCAACACTATACTTCTTAGTTAATGTGTTGGAGTATCTGGTGAAGATTTCAATTAATTCCTCGTTCGAAAAATTCTCAATAGCTACTTTACCTTTTGGCGTAAAATTTAAGTTAATTTCCAATGTCTTTATTCCCCTTTTCTTTTTTTAACCATTAATATGAGCGGATTGATTTGAATATGGTTCTCTAAACGAAAAGGTCCTTATTCTCTACCTTCTCTTATCATACTATAATTGAAGGCTTAGTTACACCCGAAAGTCCAAATTAACAATAAAAGGAGTCCAATTTGCGCATTTATGCATAAAAAGGTATGGATATTTATTCCATCGCTTGTTATTTGTAGATTATTATAAGGAAATATGCCATGAGCCGTTCTATATATAAGTATTATTAACCTCGACGGGACTGATAATACTTCTAGAGTTTTAAGAATAAAATCCCATCCGAATTGTAAAAAAAATGAAGCAACACAAAGCGAGGTTTTCACTTTGCATTGCCCATTTTTTCCTAAAACATCATTTATGGAGTTAAGTAAGTAATTAGTCTAGAATCTCAGCGCTATCGCCATTGTTGGCACCTGCAGCATTAGCCTCATCGGTGTCAATATGCATATCCAGCGCAAAGCTGTCGGATACACGTGCTAGGACGTTCTCCAATACGAGGCCGCGTTCGCCTCCAAGACGTACTTTAAGCATTTGCTTGTCGGAAATTCCCCAAGCCTCAGCTTCAGATGTATGAAAGTGAATATGGCGGGCTGCAACAATAACACCTTTGTCCAATTCAACCTCACCTGCAGGACCCTTAAGCGTAATGCCTGGAGTTCCTTCTATGCTGCCGGATTCGCGAACGGGTGCTTTCACACCAAGACTGAATGCATCTGTGCGAGATACTTCCAGTTGTGATGCCGGGCGGGCAGGCCCAAGAATTCTTACTTTGTCGAATTTACCTTTGGTTCCGATTACTGCTACTTGCTCATTTGCTGCAAATTGTCCTGGTTGGGAAAGCGGTTTGAATTCAGTTAATTGGTAACCTGCTCCAAACAACACTTCCACATGCTCCTGCGTTAGGTGAATATGTCGGGCCGACACACCTACGGGTACAGTCTTGCTCATTGTAAAGTCACTCCTTGTATTTTCTCTATTATCTGTACAAGCCACTGTACATTATACAACTTATTCCTTGAAATTAAAAAGGAGCCTCATCACTTTAAGGCTCTTTTTTGTGACATTTCGTAATTTCGGAACCGATTTGTCACGATTGAACCGGTTTAGAGGGTAAATGACACTTCAAATATGTAATAGCATTATCAAAGAGCCAACCCTTCACAAAAGCCTCAGGAAAATGGCGAAGCAACTGCTCTGCAAAATCCGAATATTTCCCTGAGTGCTCCAAACCCTTTACCCAAGCATCGATCCCATCGAAGTCCGAACCAAACATAATCTGCTTTTCACCGCCAAGACTACATATATGCTCAATATGTCCAAATAATTCTTCTGAGGTAGCCTCCCCTCCCTCGCGTACAAACCAAGGAACAAAGGTCAACCCTATTCTTCCGTCCATAGCTATCAGGGCAGAAATCTGCTCGTCTGTTAAATTTCGTGGATGGTTGCAGATCGCCGCAGCATTAGAGTGGGAAGCTATAAAAGGACGTTTACTAAGCTCAGTCAATTCCCAGAACCCTGCCGATGACAAATGCGACACGTCTAACAGCATTCCGCTTTCATTGCACCACTCCACTAGTTTACGTCCTTTTTCGGTAAAACCGCCATTCCGCTGCTCCAGAACACCGTCCGCCGCCCAATTCGCATAGTTCCAGGTCACTCCCATAAACCGCACCCCAAGCTCGAAGCAGAGCTGCGCATAAAACAAGTTACCCTCCAGACCGTCTACACCCTCCAAGGAGAGCATCCCCCAACTCAAGGCGTCTTTACCTATGTTTGTCGTTTCTTCTCTCCAACGGAGCCACTGAAGGCCTCCTAAACCCAATACACCACTTCTGTAGTGATCGATTTGTCCCAGCACATCCTCAAAGCGTGGCCGGCCTCTTTTTGAAGACAGATATATGGCGAAACATTGAAGCGCGACTTTCCCCTCAGCCATGCGTTCGGCAGTAACATCTAAGCGATGATCATCCTTGAAGACAATATCCGGCATTTCCTGCATTTTACTTAAAGCGTCACAGTGAAAATCGACTATTTTTCGTTCTCCGACTCCCATTAGCTTGGCCTCACTTTCTCTGAATGCAAAAAGAAACGGCTGCGCCGCCCCTTAGGACAACCCCCGTTTCTTTTCAGAAATATAAAAAAGGATAAGACTAAACTTATTCTTACTTATATTTCAAGAAATCTGCCTGATGTATAGGGCAGATTTAATCTTTAAAATTATATTTATCTAGGCTCGACAATCAGTTTAATAGCAGTACGGTCTTCTCCATCAATGACAATATCGGTAAAGGCTGGGATACAGATCAAATCGACACCGCTTGGTGCGACAAACCCACGGGCAATAGCGACAGCTTTAACTGCTTGGTTCAGTGCTCCCGCTCCAATCGCTTGAAGCTCGGCCGTACCACGTTCACGAAGAACACCTGCTAATGCACCGGCGACGGAATTCGGATTGGATTTAGCTGATACTTTTAATACATCCATTGTAAGTACCTCCCCTGGGAAAAATGATGGTGTTCTTCCACTACTGTAGATGTTATTCGAGAGCGAAGAAATAATTCCTTCTTTTTTCGAAGCATTCTGCAGAAATTAATTCAAAAGATACTCTTTTTCGATATAATAAATATCACAATTTACCCAGGTTTGTCCGATTTTCCCGATTTGTCCACTTATTGTTCAGCCTTATTAGTCCATAATCCATTCATCTTCACGCAAACGGATCTTCTCCATGCGCTTTGCCGATCCGGTTGACTCATCTAATTCTACAAATAAACCGTTTAGCTGCCATTTACCTTCATCCACGACAAATCTAGCGGGAAGCTGGGTTGTGAATTTATATAGAACTGCATCCTTCTCCATACCCAATACGCCTTCTCTTGAACCAACCATTCCTGCATCGGTCAGATAAGCGGTTCCCCCAGGGAGAATCACATCGTCATTACTTTGCACATGAGTATGTGTACCAACCACGATCGAAGCTCGTCCATCCATGAAATAACCCATAGCAATTTTCTCAGAGGTCGCCTCCGCATGAAAATCTACGAGAATACATTTATGCTTAGTTAACAGTTCTTCCATAATATCGTCTCCTACCCGGAAAGGGCAGTCAATCGCCGGTAAAAAGGTACGTCCCTGTAAGTTAACTATCGCTAGCTCTTTGCCGTTAGCTTTGATAACTGTATACCCCCGTCCCGGAGTATCCGGAGGGAAATTGGCTGGGCGAATCATACGCGGCTCGTCATCGATAAATTCGAAGATGTCTCTATTATCCCATGTGTGGTTTCCCATCGTTATACCATGTACGCCCCAATTAAAAAATTCATTCGCAATAGAGGCAGTAATCCCTCTTCCGGCTGCTGAATTCTCTCCGTTGACAATAATTATATGTGGCTGATATTTACTTTTTAGGGATGGAAGCATTTCACGCAATGCTTTTCTTCCGGTGTTGCCACAAATATCACCAATAAACAAAACTTTAATAATGTTCTCCTCCTCATAGGTAATAGGTATTTATAAGCAATACATAATGAAAAGTGGCACCAATTAAGGCGCCACTTTTCATTATTGCCTATTTAGCGTATTCAACCGCCCGTGTCTCGCGAATAACGGTAACTTTGATATGACCTGGATAATCCAGTTCATTCTCAATCATCTTAGTAATGTCTCGAGCCAGACGGAAAGCTTCAGCATCATCGATCTTCTCAGGTTGAACCATCACGCGTACCTCGCGGCCTGCTTGAATGGCATACGATTTCTCGACACCTTCGAATGATTCGGAGATTTCCTCCAGCTTTTCCAAACGCTTGATATAGGTTTCCAGTGTTTCTCGGCGAGCGCCAGGTCTTGCTGCCGACAATGCGTCAGCTGCTCCAACCAGCATAGCAATAACCGAGGTAGCTTCGCAGTCACCATGGTGAGAAGCGATACTGTTAAGAACAACCGGATGCTCCTTGTATTTCCTTGCTAGTTCGGCACCAATCTCTACGTGTGAACCTTCTACTTCATGATCCAGCGCTTTGCCGATATCATGCAGTAATCCGGCACGTTTTGCAAGCACGATGTCTTCCCCAAGCTCACCGGCCATAAGTCCAGTCAAATAAGCAACCTCCATGGAGTGCTTCAACACATTTTGACCGTAGCTCGTACGGAATTTCAGACGTCCCAGAATTTTGATCAAATCCGGATGCAATCCGTGAACACCTACCTCGAAGGTAGCCTGCTCGCCGTATTCCCGAATTCTCTCATCTACTTCTTTACGGGATTTCTCGACCATTTCTTCAATGCGTGCTGGGTGAATTCGTCCATCAGCTACCAGTTTCTCCAGTGCTGTACGGGCAACTTCACGACGGATAGGATCAAATCCCGACAAAATAACCGCTTCAGGCGTATCATCAATAATAAGGTCAATACCTGTGAGAGTCTCCAGTGCCCGGATGTTGCGGCCTTCACGACCGATAATCCGACCCTTCATCTCTTCATTCGGCAACGTTACAACAGATACCGTTGTTTCTGCTACATGATCAGCCGCACAGCGTTGAATAGCGAGAGTTATGATTTCACGGGCTTTCTTGTCCGCTTCTTCCTTCGCCTGCTGCTCGATTTCCTTAATCATCTGTGCAGTTTCATGGCGAACTTCCTGCTCCACGTTACTTAAAATAATACTTCTTGCATCTTCAATACTTAAATTAGAGATGCGTTCCAGTTCAGTCACTTGATTCTTGTAAATGACGTCAATTTGCTGTTGGGTTTCATCAATTCGTTTCTCTTTGTTAGCCACTTGTTCTTCTTTTCGTTCAAGCGATTCCATTTTTTTATCCAGAGATTCTTCCTTTTGCAGTAAACGTCTTTCTTGTCGTTGAATTTCATTACGACGTTCACGCGTTTCTTTCTCAGCTTCGCTACGGATTCTATGGACTTCGTCCTTAGCCTCCAATACCGTTTCCTTCTTCTGCGCTTCTGCCTCTTTCTTCGCGTTTTCCACGATGACTACGGCTTCTTGCTCTGCGCTGGAAATTTTAGCCTCTGCAATGGATTTCCGAATAATATAACCGAACCCAAAGAATGCTGTCGCTACAACGAGAACGATAATGACCCAGATCCAATCTTGCATCTGTTCACCTCCTCGTTGATTTAGTTACTCCAAGGTATTCCCTGGGAATTGTGCAGTTGTCAAACTACCGTTCATCACCATACAAAAAACCGGTAATCTCACCAATTGTTTTCCTGCACATGCTCTACATGCACACTGCCCGCCTTATCTGGCGATTACATTTCATATGAGTGGATACGTGAATCGGAGTAGGAACCTTTTTGGGAAGGTAAAAGGATTCAAACTTTATGCCGATTCATGTTATATTTTATTATTTATAAAAAGACCTTGTCAAGAGAGTCGATATAGACAGGAAAGTCAAGAGACTTACTCAGGGTAGTATATTTCATCATCTTCGCCCTGAAAATTCTCTTCCTGCACCAAAATCTGCAGCACTTGACGCACCATTTCGCCCGAAAATCCGCGTCTCATTAAATAAGCACCGGTTTTCCGTCTCTTATCCGGAACTTCACCACGAATTAAATTCCACTTTTTGCGGGCTGATAGGAGTGCACTCTGCTGCTCTTGTTCCGGGGTGATATCATCCAGCGCTTCCGCGATGAGGGATTTATCAATCCCCTTCTCCCGCAGTTCCTGCCGGATCCACATCTTACCTTTACGCTGATTGGTAATCCGCTGTTCAGCCCACTGCTTGGCGTATAAGGGATCATCAATATATTGTTCACGCTGCAGCCGCTGCAAAGTTTCTGCTATAATAGTCTCCCCGATTTCCTTCTGCCGTAAACGGCGGGCCATTTCCTGAGCGGTTCGGGGTTTGTGACCCAAATAGCGAAGCCCTTCCACATAAGCCCGCTGGCGCTCATCCGCCAGAACAATTTCCTCCAGATCAGACTTCATAAACTGGCTGCCGGTTATCATTCGATATTTAATCATGACATCTTCATGAACAGTCATGTTATAGGCTCCAAAATGGATGATATAACGGTGATCGGATTTCTTCTTCCGTTCTACCCTTGTAATCTCAAGAAGTTCATTGTCCGGAAAGTCCGAAAGAATATGTTCCTCTTTATCCTGCTTTTCCTCAAATTCAGGATCAAGTTGTATAACCATTTATGTTATTCACCCCGCCATCTGATGATAAGTACAGCTATGACACCCTATTAAAAGACGCCCTGTTACAGTCTTCACAGGGCGCCCAATGGTTAGAATTTATTCAATTTCAAGTAATGCTTTTTCTTCTTGTTGCTCCGCTTCCACTTCTTTTTCACTTGGTGGAGCTACTAGGGTGGTTAGATTACTTGCTGCACGAATTTTGTTCTCAATTACAAGGGCAATATCCTTATGTTCTTTCAGGAACAGCTTCGCGTTCTCACGGCCTTGACCCAGACGCTCGCCTTCATAGGAATACCATGCACCACTCTTGTTCACAATATCCATCTCGGTACCAATATCAACAAGACTTCCTTCTTTGGAAATCCCTTCACCGTACATGATATCTACATCTGCCTGCTTAAACGGAGGAGCTACCTTGTTCTTAACAACTTTTATCTTGGTGCGGTTACCCACCACATCGTTACCCATCTTAATACTCTCTACACGACGCACATCCAAGCGTACTGAGGAGTAGAATTTCAGTGCCCGTCCACCCGGAGTAGTCTCAGGGTTACCAAACATCACACCAATCTTCTCACGAAGCTGGTTAATGAAGATAGCAATGGTATTGGATTTGCTAATCGCACCAGATAATTTACGCAAAGCCTGTGACATCAAACGTGCCTGCAGACCCACGTGGGAATCTCCCATATCACCTTCAATTTCCGCTTTCGGAACCAACGCTGCCACAGAGTCGATAACAATAATGTCTACAGCACCACTGCGAACGAGTGCTTCTGCAATTTCAAGCGCTTGCTCACCGGTATCAGGCTGTGAAAGCAGCAGCTCATCAATATTTACGCCTAGGGCATTTGCATATTTAGGATCTAATGCATGCTCGGCATCAATAAATGCAGCTTGTCCGCCAGCCTTTTGCACTTCTGCAATCGCATGAAGAGCAACCGTTGTTTTACCGGAAGATTCCGGGCCATACACTTCAATAATACGACCTTTTGGGAGTCCGCCAATGCCTAATGCTATATCTAATGCGATAGATCCACTAGGTACAACTTCCACTTGCATATGAGCGGATTCTCCCAGTTTCATGATAGAACCTTTACCATATTGTTTCTCTATTTGACGAAGCGCCATCTCCAGCGCTGCACGACGATCTGACAATCAGACCACTTCCTTCACTGTTTATAGTATTATAATAACGTGTTTTTGAGGTCTTGCCAAGACTTTTTTCGAACATACATTCGTTTTTTTTGTTTTCTCCCTTCTGTATCCCTTTTATTGTAAGCCTCTTTACACTTAACTTAATTAACAAAAACCTGTACAGAGATAGCTATTTATTACTACGAAAAAAAACGGAAGAACCGTGGCAAAGAATACTCAATGCCACGGTTCTTCCGTGTGTCCTGATTATATACCCCTAATGGGAACTATTACAAGTGTGATCCTCTATATAATTTATTCTCTCTTTTCCTGTGTTAACGTTGTTCGAGTCTTCTCCAGAGCCGATAAAGCAGCGCCTTCACAGTCCGCAGCCTTATATTGTCTCTTGTACCCCTAAGATTAAGCTCGAACACTTCAGTTTCTTGGCCGCGCTCTGCTATTCCGATATATACAAGCCCCACAGGTTTACGTTCAGACGAGCCCGGCCCAGCCACTCCTGTAACCGATAAACCGAAATCACTGTCCGCTATTAATCTGGCCTGTTCCGCCAGAACTTCAGCTACTTCACGGCTTACAGCGCCTGGTGCGTCTTTGCCCTCTAATAATGCTTCCGGTACATTCAGCAGCTTCATCTTCATTTCATTGGAGTAACATACAATGCCTCCCAAGAACATGCTTGAACTTCCCGGGATACTGGTTAGGGTCTCCATCAACAGCCCGCCTGTGCAGCTCTCAGCAGCACTCAGAGTCAAACTGGCATTTACCATCCGGTCAACTAGTAGCTTTTCCAGCGGGATGTCTATGTTCGCATACATATGCTCAGGAAGAATTTCCCGTATCTGCTCCTCCAAAGCGTTCAGCTTCTCAGCAGCTTCCTGCTCGGAAGGGGCTTTAGTGGAGATACGAACGGTTACTTCCCCTTCCTTGGCATAAGGTGCAATGGTCGGATCGGTTTGATTGCGGATCAAATCAATTAACTTATCCTCGAGAAGAGACTCTCCAATACCGGCAAATTTAAGCATTCTAGAGTAGATTGGCATCTCATGCGTCAACGCGTGCTGCAAAAGCCACGGCTTGGCCTTGTCCGTGAACATCGGCTTCATCTCCCGGGGAGGCCCGGGAAGAACGATATAAAATTTACCTTCATGTGCATGAGCAAGTCCGACGGCAAGACCCACCTCATTCGGAAGCGGCGTAGTTCCGTCTACCATGAGCGCTTGTTTGCGGTTATTCTCCGTCATAAAAATTTTGCGTTCATCAAAAAAACGTTGAACATGCTCCATTGCAGGGGTGTCAATATGTAAGTTGCGGCCAAGGGCAGCAGCCAATCCATCTTTGGTAAGATCATCTTCGGTTGGACCTATGCCGCCTGTGAACAAAATTACATCGGCACGGCTCTGAGCGATCTCAATAGCCTGCTGCAGACGATTGAGATTATCCCCGACCACAGTTTGAAAATACACATCAATTCCTAGCGCGGCAAGTTCTACCGATAAAAATTGGGCATTGCTGTTGACTATTTGTCCTAATAATAGTTCTGTACCGACGGCTATAATTTCCGCTTTCATAGCTGGTTCTAGCCTCCTGTAATTGAGTATTTGAAATCCTGCCTATGCCTTATGAAGCTGTAGCAAATCCTTATTTTTCACGAAGTAATCCACACCTGAATAAATAGTGATTAGAGCTGCGGCCCATATAGCAATATCATCCACAGGAATCTGGACAAACTGGAACGGGAAATTATTCAGCAGCAACAGTGAGATGGCTACAATCTGAATAACGGTTTTAATCTTGCCCCATTTACTGGCGGCAACAACCTTTCCTTCAAGCAAAGCAACTTGGCGAAGTCCGGTTACGGCAAACTCACGGCTAATGATAACAACGGCAATCCATGAATCACATCTTCCCATTTCCACCAATGAAATCAATACAGCCGACACTAGGAGCTTATCTGCAAGAGGATCTAGCAGTTTGCCCAGGTTAGTAACCATATTGTATTTACGTGCAATGTAACCGTCTATCCCATCCGTACTGGCTGCGAGCAGAAAGATAACCGCCGCAAATAAATGATTAACAGAAAGCTGGAAAGAACCCCAATGGATAGGCTCAGGGTAAAAGTCGAAATTCCCCAGCAGGAAAAACATCATGATCGGTATAAGACAAATACGGGCAAGAGTGATACGGTTAGGCAAATTCACAGAAGTTCCTCCCTGGAAAAATTATTCAGAACAGAAAGCACCCCGCAAGTGATTGTGCTCTAAGCACCGCGGGGCACGAATTCTTACTTTACTTTAAATTGTTAAACTGTAGATCCAGCGGTAAATCGGCATTTCGCAAAAGTTGAATGATTTGTTGCAGATCATCTCTGTTTTTACCGGTCACGCGTATTTGATCACCCTGTATTTGGCTTTTCACTTTCAACTTGGAATCACGAATGAGAATATTGATTTTCTTAGCATTCTCCTGATCGACTCCTTGTTTCAAGCCTAATCGCTGGCGTACACCTACTGAAGCCGGTTCTATTTTGCCATAATCTAAATTTTTGAGGGTTATCCCTCTCTTAACCATCTTAGTTTGCAGAATATCAATCACTGCATTTAACTTATATTCATCCTCGGAAGCAATAATAAGCGCGTCTTTTTCCAACTTCAGACTACTTTTACTTCCTTTAAAATCAAACCGGTTCTCTAATTCCCTCTCGGTTTGATGAACCGCATTGGTCAACTCCTGCATATCCATTTTGGATACGATGTCGAATGAACTTTCCGAACTCATTACTCCACGTCCTTTACCAACATTTATTCTTTTCCTATTATATGAGAAACCAGCCCGCAAGTCTAATAATGCAAGAAATTCCAGCGTTCCAAAGGTAAAAAGAGCACAAAAAGACGCCTCCTGAGCTTCCAGGAGACGCTTTTTCTTTTGCTGAAGCTGCTTATCTGCTGCGGGCAGGGTTCCTGAACATATCCAAGAGCCCAAGCACGATGTGTGCTAGTCCGAAGCCTAGAATTCCATAGCCCCAAGCGTTTGGAGTTAAATAATAACCTAGCAAACTGACGATAACACCTAGGCCTGTTACGATCCAACTGACGGTCATGGGAATACACCTCACTTTGGCTGTAAGAACTGTAAGTCATTCTTAGGTTATCCATAAAGTGAAAGCCTATTCCACGTTTTACTCACTTGTGATGCTTTCTTCCGTAGCAGTGGGCTCAGAACCCTCAGATCCTTGAGTTCCCTCGGTTGTACCGGCTCCATCTGTTGTACCATCTACACCATCTGCCAATTCAAAAAGAATTCGGGAAGTGGATTTGCCGTCCGTCACTGTCTGTCCGTTAACGGTAATTACAGTAGCTCGTGAATTGCCGGATTTAATATAAATCCCTTCACTACCCAGTGTAAAGACCATATTGTCTCCTGCAGCCGTATTGCCATATGAAAGCTTCTCCCCCGTGGAGTTCCCGCCTTTATACACCTCAAGCCAGCTTATCCCCGTAGCGTTGATGACAACCTCGACCGGACTTCCTGCCGGAGCGGATACATCAAAGATGGTGGTTTTGCCTGATTTACGGCCTTCACTTAAAGTAATTGATTGTGGAGAAGGCGACAGGCTCGGTGACGGTTCTGGTGTAGTCTGTACGGAATCCCCATTATTCCCGGTTGTTGGAGAGGCAGTCGGTTGCGCTACCCCTCCACCGGGCGCTGGAGAGGATGTCTGGGCTGTTTTGGGATCCTGCGTCGCATCTGTTACCTTAGTTGGATCCACGGTCTGATTTCCATCGGATCCAGACTTAATAGCATACATATAAATGACAACAATAATGAGGACTGGAAAAGTCCACATAAGCAAAGTGGGCAGCCACTTGGCATTCCGTTCCGTTTCAGGCCTACGGCTGCGTTTTTGTATTACACTTTCCATGGTAGGCTCTTTAGGTGTCACAGCAACATTGCCGTGCTCCTGCATTAATTCGTCAGGGTTCACACCCACAGCTTCCGCATAGGTTTTGATAAACGCCCTTACATAAAAATCCCCCGGGAGAACTTTATAATCCCCTGTTTCGATGGCTTCCAAATATTTTTTGCGTATCTTCGTTACTTCCTGGACATCGTCAAGACTCATCCCTTTTTGCAGACGCGCCTCCTTCAAATGCCGGCCCAGTTCCGACATACCATCACCTCCTCGTTAGTTTGTTTTATAGATCATCACTGTAGCTCGTTGTAAACGATTCATACAAAATCTCTTCATTGGGAGTGTTTCGCAGCTCAATAATGATATTAAAATCATCATAAGTGTACTCGGATTCCCGCACAAAAATATCAGGATGCTCAATAACCTTCGTGCTTGGCATAGCCATAATCGTTTGCAACAGGTTATAGTGTTTCTCATTTGAACGTATTGTGCTTACAATTCCGTCAATAATAAACACATTGTTTGGGTTTAGCTCATCCTCGGCAAGCTGGCTGCGCACCGTTTGACGAAGCAACGTAGAGGATACAAAAGTCCATCGCTTCATGGCGCACACGCTGCCGGCAATAATAGATTCCGTCTTCCCGACACGAGGCATGCCCCTCAATCCGATAACCTGATTCCCTTCCTTCTTAAACACTTCTCCCAGAAAATCTACCAGAAGACCTAGTTCATCCCTGGTAAATCTAAATGTCTTGCGGTCATCCGAATCCCTGTCGATATAACGGCCGTGACGCACCGCCAGCTTGTCTACAAGTCGGGGTGTCCGTAGAGCCGTCACTGTAATATTATCAACTTTCTTGAGCATTTCGCCCATAAGCATAATTTTCTGATCATCATTTGTTTCCAGTAGCATACCTCGGGTTTTGCCTTCTACACCGTTAATAGTCAAAATATTGACCTCTAACATACCTAGCATGGAAGCAATATCACCCAACAGACCTGGTCTGTTTTTATGTATCTTATATTCCATATACCATTGTTTATATTCCACTTGTACACCTCATAGATTCCTTTTCCCTGCATTTGTCACCTGTCAAAAAAAATGATAAATCGACAAAGCACTTTATTGCACGGGTCATGTTAATGATATATAAAAAAAATTTGAAAGGCAAGGTCAGACTGTATAATTGCAGAAAAGCTCCCGGAAAGGGAGCTTATTCCACAGCTATGCGTTGTTTTTCGCCAGTTTGACCATCAGAGTAGCAATCGTATGCTTCTCTGCTGCATTACCGACATCCCACAGCTCTTTGATCGCCCGGTTTGAAGAGTTTTGCGGATCGACTTTTTTATCGAGGAATTCCCCGATTTCAAAAGCCAGCTTTGAGATTGTCTCATCGCTCATTCCGATTCTCTCCGCCTGTACGACACGTTCACCCAGAAACTTTTTCCAAGTGTCGAAATTTTTGATAACCGTTGGCCCATTCGATCCTGTTGACATCTTAAATCCTCCTTCATATTTACTGAGATTTAAAAGCAACAGTTATAATATGTCCCGGGTCAAAGGTCGTTATGCTGGAGCATTTCTCCAAACGGTTAGGTGATCCAGCCGCCATTCGGACTGATAATCTGACCGGTAATATATCCAGACTCAGGCAAAGCCAGAAAATAAACCAGTGATGAAATTTCTTCAGGAGACCCTAGCCGCCCTGCTGGAATTTCTTCCTCCAGCATGCGCAGCTCATCCTCCTGCAAAGTGGACAGCATTGATGTATTTACCGCTCCAGGAGCAACAGCATTAACCGTTATACCTGAAGGAGCTAATTCTTTGGCCAGGGCCTTGGTGAAGGCGTTAACGCCACCTTTGCTAGCGGAATAAGCCACTTCACAGGATGCTCCTGAAATCCCCCAGACGGAAGAAACATTTATAATTCGACCATAGCGCCCAGAAACCATATAAGGCATGAAAATTTGACTGCAAAGGAAGCTGCCTTTCAAGTTCACAGCCATGATATCATCCCATTCCTCTTCACTCAGATCGGCTAACATGCCGTAATGAGCTTTCCCTGCATTGTTAACAAGAATATCAGGCATCATTCCACTACTCTCGAGCCTCTCGGCCATACGCAGCAGCTGACTGCGGTCTCTAATATCAGCCCTTACAGTCATGACCTTAGCCCCTAGCGCCATACAGCGTCTGGCAACGTCATTAGCTGCCTCATGTGAGGTCATGTAGTGTATGATTACATTCATTCCCACGGATGCAAAACGTTCAGCAATAGCCCCACCGATACCGCCACCACCACCGGTAACGAGCACAGTCATTTCCCCTAATGGTTTGCTGTTCTCTCCCACACCAGCCATTAAGGACTCACCACCAAAGATACCGCCAGCTGTTCCCAATCCACATGACTACGCAGACGTTCATTAACCTCATCAAGTGTGAGGGATTCATATACAGGAAGTACCTCGAATAAATTGCCGCCGCGGAACTGATAGCGAGTAAACTCATGAGCGATACTTTCTGGTGAATTCAGCATTCGCAGGTAGCCGCCAATTTTCTTTTTGCGGGCACGTTCGAAATCACTCTCTGCAAAACCGGACTCGAGAATAGCATCTACCTCTTCCCGGATACGCTTCAGGAGCAGATCAGGATCTTTGGTGTCCCCGCCTATTGCCGAGAATGCATATTCGGGTGAACTATTGAATTCATGACCAAAACTATCTGAAATCAGTCCCTCGTCATAAAGCTTTTGATACAAAGTAGTACTACTGCCAAATAACAGATCCAGCATCAGCTTGGTTGTTAGGTCACGACGAATAGCTGCTTCGCCTGAAATTCCCTCCACCCTTTCCTTGAAGCCGAACAAGCATTTAGGCATGGATACGGCCAGCTTGCACTCACGAACTTTTTGATCCACTGCTTGTGGTTCTTCTTCAAATATGCGTTCAATATCGCCTTGGATCCCGTAAGACTTCGCACTTTGGTTGCTGCGAATAAGCGAAATGACTTTCTCCGGTTCTACCCCTCCGACCACAAAGAGAAGCATATTGCTCGGATGATAAAACGCGTTGTAACAGGAATACAGTGTCTCCTTTGTAATTGTCCCGATGGATTCAATCGTTCCGGCGATATCAATGTGAACTGGGTGCTTGGAATACATCGCTTCAATTAGGCCGAAATAGACACGCCAGTCAGGATTATCCGCATACATGTTGATCTCTTGGCCAATTATCCCCTTTTCCTTTTCTACATTCTCATCGGTGAAATAGGGACGCTGCACAAAGTCAACCAACGTCTCCAGATTGGTCTCAATATTCTCCGTAGCAGAGAATAAATAGACCGTCTGGTCAAAGCTTGTAAAAGCATTTGCAGACGCACCATTGGAAGCAAAGGTAGCGAAAATATCGCCTTCCGGCTCTTCAAACATTTTATGCTCCAGAAAATGGGCGATTCCGTCAGGAACCTTTGTCTCTTCCCCTCCTGCCACATGAAAATGATTGTCTACAGAACCGTATTTCGTTGCAAAAGTCGCATATGTTTTACGGAATCCCGGCTTTGGCAATACATATACCCGCAGACCGTTCTCCATCACTTCGTGATAAATGGTTTCTTGGAGTCTTTCGTAATACATCTGTTCCACCGCTATTCCTCCTTCTGCCCTGTCAGGAAATAAATCGTGTCCAGCCGAAAAGTGTCAGCGGCTGCCTTCACATCCTCTGCTCCGGTTCCTTCAACCTGATCCATTAGCTCCTGAGTAGACCGATCTTTTCCGGAAAGCTGGCGGTTGAAATCAAACGAAATCATTTCAAATGCGGAATCCTGAATTTCAGACAGCAGATTACGAATCATCGCTTTGGTCTGACTGAGTTCTAAATCACTGATACGGCCGGCTTTCATTTCTTCCAATTGTTTGGTAATAATATCGACCGCTTTACCGTAATTTTGAACTTCAATACCGGATTGAATCGTTCCGATCCCTTTATGACCGTCGTAGCGGGAGGAAGCATAGTAAGCAAGGCTCTCCTTCTCACGAACATTCACAAATAGCTTGGAATGAGGATAGCCACCCAAAATTCCGTTATACATCAATGCAGTGGCATACGAATCATCTTTGTATGTGATAGAGGTACGCAACCCCATATTCAGCTTACCTTGGCTTACATCCAGTTTTTCTTCCACGGTTCGAACTTCTGTTACCGTTACTGGAGAGAATCGGGAAGTATAGTCTTTGGTTTCTGAAGTATTACGGCCGAAGTGGCGTTTCACCAGCTTCTCCACTTCCTCCGGAGTAGTGTCCCCGACCACATACAGATCCAGAATGGCACCATCCAACCAAGAATTGTAAGATTGATACAGCTTCTCAGGTGTCAATGCATCCAAATCCGCTCTCTGCCCCAAGGGGTGGAGTCTATAAGGCTCATTCTTACACATCTCTTCGATACATCGTTCGGCAGCATACCGGATCTTATCGTTCACAATAGACTCCAGTTTCTTACGGACCGTTTCACGTTCTGTAGCGACGTAGGACGAACGGAAAATTCCATTCTCCAGAGCAGGGCGGGTTAATACTTCTCCCAGAAAAGCGAACGATTCACCCAGCAGACTTTCTTTGCTCTGCACAAAAGAATCATTAATCGTATCCATCCGAAACTGAACGATTTGGTGGTCACCGCGTTTATAGACATCAAAACCAAATCCGGCTCCGTAGAGCTCCTCCAGCCTTTCGCGAAACTGAGTAGTCTCAGGATAAGAGGCAGTCCCTCTGCGAAGTACAAAAGGAACTAGCGCGGTTGAGGTTACAGTCTCCTCTGCAAGCGGAACACCGGCATAAAGTGAGATGGCGAAGGTTTTGAACGCTTTAGTTGGCAATACGTGAATACGCATGCCTGCAGCGTTACCATGCTGAAAACCATTATTATTCAAGTCCAAAACTCCTTTACGGCGTGAATAGGTGCTATAGATCATTTTATGAAGTAATATCCATTCTAAACCATTCCAAAGTAAGGAAGCAACCGGAAGTCCAGTTCCGATTGCTCCTTTGAAGGTGATATTTTACATACAGAAAATATGCTCACCAATTGTCTTGACCTGCGGGCGGCTCCAAATCCACTTGGATGTTGCTGTACGGGGATTAAAATAATAGATGCATCCTCCTGACGGATCCCAGCCGCTTAATGCCTGCTGTACCGCCTTACGTGCCTGTACGTTAGGTTCCAGGTAAATTTGGCCGTCAGCCACAGCTGTGAAAGCTCCTGGCTGGAATATAACCCCTGAAGGTGTTTTAGGAAAACTCGGGGATTTCACCCGATTAAGGATAACCGCAGCAACAGCAACTTGTCCTTCAAATGGCTCCCCTCTAGCCTCACCATACACGGCATTCGCCATAATCTTCAGATCATTTTCAGATAGTCCCATTGCATTACCTGAAGATAATTTGGCTGTACTTGTTGTAGTGGTTTTTTTAGCCGTAGCGGCCTTCTTTCCTGCACCACCCGCAGCCGTTTTTGGCTCGGTAGGTCTCCAGTTCTTAGTGGCGTTATATAGCTTCAGTTTTGTTTTGGCTCCTACGACTCCATCTGCCTTTATGCCAAACTTCCATTGAAACCATTTGACGGATTTCAGTGTTATAGGACCGTATTGACTGTCTATTTTTCCGGCATAGAATCCTAAATGCTTCAGCCTTCCCTGAAGTTCATATACATCTTGACCTTTGGCTCCGTATTTAACCAGAGTAGTACTAAAAGCTGGAAGCGCCTCTTCAAAAGCGGCTTGTGGTGAGCCGTTAGACTCTGACATAGTTTGGTTCTTATTCTTAATTCCGTCTTGTTCCCCATACCATTGAACAGTAAGCGGTCCTGCAGTTAATGCAAGGGTCAATATGGTAAGTATCCACATCTTTTGTTTCTTCATAGGGGTTCGCTCTACCTTTCTCTTGTAGATTCTGCATGAATGGCTAAAGTTATTATGACGACTGTCAACACATCCTATGCACTACCTATCTAGAAAGGAGAGTTCAACAAAAAGAAGAAGGCTATCCCAAGCCACTTATATATTGGCTTGGGATGCCTTCTCCACTTATCCATGTGTTATGAACTGATTCGATTGTGCTGATACTGTTCCAACGAAATGAGTACCTCTCGCGGCTTACTGCCTTCATAGGAGCCGATGACTCCTCTGGCCTCCATGGAATCAATCAATCGGGCAGCACGGGTATAACCTACACGCATGCGACGCTGCAGCAGCGATACAGAGGCCTGCTTCGCCTCCAGTACTATTTGTACGGCTTGCTCATATAGCTCGTCCTGAGGCTCCTGATCCACCGTATTGGAATCATCCACTTCCGGAACAATAGAGTCATCATAATTAGCCTCAGCTTGTCCGCTTACATACTGAACAATAGTCTCAACTTCCTGATCACTTAGGAACGCCCCTTGTACACGAATCGGCTTGGATGATCCCATAGGCAGGAACAGCATATCTCCGCGACCCAACAGCTTCTCTGCCCCTCCCATATCCAGGATGGTACGTGAATCGACCATAGAGGATACGCCAAAGGCTATCCGCGAAGGAATGTTAGCCTTGATAACCCCAGTAATAACATCTACTGAAGGACGTTGTGTCGCAATAATCAAGTGAATCCCTGCAGCACGCGCCATTTGTGCAAGTCGGCAAATGGCATCTTCTACATCATTTGCGGCTACCATCATTAAGTCTGCAAGCTCGTCCACAATAACAACGATATAAGGAAGCACAGCATCCGGGTTATCCTTCATGAGTGTATTATAGCCTTCAACATTCCGTGTCCCTGATTTGGAGAACAGCTCGTATCTCTTCTCCATTTCTACAACGATTTTCTTGAGCGCCAGACTGGCACGCTTGGGATCCGTAACTACAGGTGCTAGCAAATGAGGAATTCCGTTATAGACGTTAAGTTCTACCATCTTAGGATCGACCATCAGAAACTTCACTTCGTTAGGCTTAGCCTTATATAAAATACTGGCAATAATTCCGTTAATACAAACAGATTTCCCTGATCCTGTAGCACCCGCTACCAAAAGATGGGGCATTTTCGCCAGATTACCAATGATCGTCTGCCCAGAAATATCGCGTCCGAAAGCGATAGTCAGCTTCGATTCAGCCTCCTGAAAGGTCTGTGTTTCCATAACTTCGCGCATAGTTACAATAGATACCTCAGGATTTGGCACCTCAATACCAATGGCAGACTTGCCGGGAATTGGGGCCTCCATACGAATGTCTTTGGCAGCCAGTGCGAGGGCGATATCATCTGTGAGATTAACAATACGACTCACTTTCACACCGATATCCGGCTGAATTTCGTACCGGGTAACAGCAGGTCCCCTTACTACTTCAAGTACTTTGGCCCTTACACCGAAGCTCTCAAGCGTTGCCTCCAGCTTCCTAGCGGTTTGCATATAATCATTCTGATCACCGGCTTTACCCGCATTACTCGGCTTGGTCAACAGACGGAAAGGCGGAAGCTTGTAAGGTTTAGGTGGCGGCGGAAGCGGAGGTGAAATAACTAATTCCTCCTCAACTGCAGAACTACCTAATGGATCAATTACATTCTTGTCTCCAAAATCCTCTAAGTGATTAAGAGCTGCTAATTCCTCTGGAGAGATCTCCGGTTCATGAGCCACTGCTCCACTTCGTGCAGTCGGTGAGAACTCACTCCATTCTTCGCGGTCCTCCTGACTTAACCCTTCTGAACGTATATGCTCGAAGAAATCCCGGATGATTGGCGTTACCGGTTCCAGATCATCGTCAATAAGCTCATTCTCGTTGTCCAAAGGTCCGATAGTCGGAGCTGCCCCACCGGTTAATCCTGTGATAATAGGACCCGTCTGACCCGATAGCTCCTGTTCAGATTCATCATCCTCTAAATGGTCCGTCTCACTTCTTGTATTAAGCGAACCGGATGTCCACTGTGCCAACCTTTTGAAGAAAAGGGGCTGTCTGCGATTCGGCAAAGGTTGTCCACCTTCATTGTAATCCTCATCATCATCCAGATCGTCATCCTGAATAACAGGTTCTTTCTTGCCTTTCCCCGCTCGTGTGCTGGTTACAGGAACGGCTTGTGGTCGATTAGCTGCTCGAAGCCGAATGCTTTCAATCAGCTTAACCGTACGTTGGCGAAACAGCCCAAATAGTTCAACGTAAGAAAGGTTCGTAATCAGCATAAAGCTGATGGCCAGCATTACAATCATCAATAGCTTTGCACCCAGGTTCCCGAACAGCCAGAGGAGGGCTGCATACTCAAGAGCTCCAAGATATCCTCCGCTGATATCTTTGCCCAGCATAAACACTTCGCTGCTGTTAGAGGTTGGTGACAGTGCCCCGTTAAGATCATTATGTATTTGTGAAAGGACATTATTCGGATGGAGCATGGATAACGGTCCCAGCTTCTGCTCCATGGAAGAGATGCTGCTCATAAGACACATAGACAGCACAAGAAGAACCACACCGGATTGGCGGCTGTTCCAAGAGGAAGGCCACTTGCGGTGAATCATGACCATAAGACCGTAGAATATACCTATAAGAGGCAGGATGAAATAAAATCGGCCCAATAAATATCCGGCCATACTTGAAAGAGAACGGCCCACCGCCGCTTCCCCTGATAATGCTATGACAGAAATGGTGATTAATAATATCCCATATATTTCATATTTTAAAACGCTACCAAGCAGCACTTTTTTCTTTTTCTTTTTTCTTTTTGCCACAAAAGCCACCCCCAAGAACAACATTATACCATATAATGGGGTGGCGCACCTATGTTCTCTTTTGTCACAAAATGCGTTATTGTGCACTTCCCAATATCGGGTCCATATCATCCATTATTAGCTTGATATATAAGGGATTATTGCCCCCGGAGAGAGTGCAGGATTCAAATAACAATTCAAGGGGCAATTTATTAGCCGCACAATACGGGCTCTCCCGTGCTCAAGAGGTTCTACCTGCATTAGCATTCCTCCCTGTTGCAGTTCCAGCAGCTGAGGTGATACATTCCACGCTCCTTCCCAGACCTGTTCCATGGGCATTACCGTATACAGTGTCATTGGGTTAACCCTCCATTGATGGACTGGGTTGGAGTTGTATTGCCTATCATGCTGTTCAGATGTGAAAGCGCAGCTCCAATTCCCCCTACCTCATCCATAAGACCGTACTTAACCGCATCATGTCCTCCGACAGCAGTCCCGATATCACGGTTTAGTTCACCTGTTTTGAACATAAGATGCTTGAAGGCTTCCTCAGTAATCCTTGAATGACTCGTAACAAAATTTACTACGCGATCCTGCATTTTTTCCATATATTCAAAGGTCTGAGGAACACCTATCACAAGACCGTTCATACGGATGGGATGAATAGTCATCGTAGCACTCTCAGCAATAATGGAATAGTTGGACGATACAGCTATCGGCACTCCAATACTATGTCCCCCTCCGATAACTACCGTTACAGTCGGTTTCGACAGGGATGCGATCATCTCGGCTATTGCGAGACCCGCTTCCACATCTCCGCCCACCGTATTCAAAATAATTAGCAGTCCTTTGATGTTTTTACTCTGCTCTGCAGCCACCAACTGAGGGATAATATGTTCATATTTCGTTGTTTTGTTATGAGGAGGGAGAACAAGATGCCCTTCTATTTGTCCTATTATGGTCATACAAAAAATATCGGGTTCTCCATTTGGAACTACGTTCTGTCCAAGCTCTTTGACTGCACCCAGTGTTGCAATTTCCCCATTCGGGATGTTCTCCGTTCTTACCGGAACAGGTATAGTTTCTCCACCCATTTGCTCATTAGATTGGGATCCCACATTATTGTTCATTGTTAAAAGCTCTCCCTTCCGCTTACAGCCATACCGCTGCAGCCTGCTGACTTTCCTTAGTATGACATCAGAGGGCGCAGCATTATTCAAGGTACGCAGAATATGTTGCCAGAGCTCAACACAAAAAGCCCCTTCACCGTCGGAAACCGTCCAATATTTCCGGGAGAAGAGACTTATTTGAGTAAACATATAATTTAGGAGGAGTTCTCCTTATACTTCCATAATAATCGGCAAAATCATCGGTCTGCGACGAGTTTGTTCATACAAGAATCGGCCCAGTGAATCTTTCACACTTGTTTTGAGGGATGCCCATTCGTTCACTTTCTCGCTCATAAGACGTTGAAGTGTACCGGAGACAATACGGTTCGCTTCGTCCAGAAGTCCTTCGGACTCACGTACATATACAAATCCACGAGAAATAATGTCTGGTCCTGAAACGATGGCTCCGTTCTGCTTGCTTAAGGTTACCACGACAACGAGAATACCATCTTGGGACAAAAGTTTACGGTCACGCAGTACGATGTTACCCACATCACCAACACCCAAGCCGTCAATAAGTACATTACCTGCAGTAACCTTACCAGCTCTGCGTGCAGCACCATTCGAAATTTCAATGACTTCGCCAAGCTCAGTAATGAATATGTTGCTTGGTTCCACACCAACGGATTCCGCCAATAATGCATGCTTGCGCTGCATCCGGTATTCACCGTGAATTGGAATGAAATATTTAGGTTTCATCAGGTTAAGCATCAGCTTCAATTCTTCCTGGCTACCATGACCGGAGACGTGAACGCCGGAATTGGATCCACTATAGATAACGTTGGCGCCCAAACGGAACAATTCATCAATCGTACGGCCTACATATTTCTCATTACCCGGTACTGGAGTTGCTGCAATAATAACAGTGTCTCCCGGCATAATATCAACTTTACGGTGGCTGGAGCGTGCCATACGTGTCAATGCAGACATTGGCTCGCCTTGACTGCCTGTGCAAAGAACGACTACACGGTTTGCCGCCATTCTGTTCATTTCTTCTGGCTCAATCAACATACCTTCCGGTACATTCAGATAGCCTAGCTCGGAAGCAATGGACACAACATTAACCATGCTGCGGCCGATAACTGTAATCTTGCGGCCTGTTGATTCAGCAGCATTTACTACTTGCTGAATACGGTGCACGTTGGATGCGAAGGTCGCTACAACGACACGTTGTTCAGCCTTGCGGAATATATCCTCGAGGACAATTCCTACATTTTTTTCTGATGGTGTGAAGCCTGGCTTCTCAGCGTTGGTGCTGTCAGACAAAAGTGCGAGTACACCTTTTGTGCCGATTTCAGCCATACGGTGCAGGTTTGCAAATTGGCCATTAACTGGGGTATGGTCAAATTTGAAGTCGCCCGTATGGACTACGTTGCCTTCAGGAGTTTCGATACATACTCCGACAGAGTCAGGAATACTGTGATTCGTTCTGAAGAACGTAGCTTTTAGAGAAGTTCCCAGTTGAATTTCCGAATCCTCATGAATCAAAATCCGTTTGGTATCTCCAAGCAAATTCGCTTCCTTCAGCTTGTTTTCCACAAGACCTAAAGTTAATCTTGTTCCGTATACTGGAACATTCAAATTCTTCAAGACGTAAGGCAGACCGCCAATGTGGTCTTCATGTCCATGCGTAAGCACGATGCCTCTTACCTTATCGCGATTTTCCGTCAAATACGAAATGTCAGGAATAACGATATCAATACCGAGCATATCCTCTTCAGGGAATTTAAGTCCTGAATCCACGACTACAATATCCGCTCCATATTGAATAACGTACATGTTCTTCCCGATTTCGCCGACTCCGCCCAAAGCGAATATCGTCAGTTTATCGTTGTTTGTTTTTTTGGACAAATGAATCTAACCCTCCTATGATGTTGGACGTCATACTATTATTTAAAACATTGAACTTCGTTATTTCAGCGGCGCTGAACACATTCTTCAAACTGCTTAAAGCTTCCGGAAGCAACGAGGAAATTCCGAAAGTCTGCATATTGGGCAATTCTAAAGCTCCCGATTTCGGGCAGTAATATCTTCTCAAGCCATAAATGCCGTCAAATTTCACCGCCGCGCCCCTCGCGCGAAACTATAGCATATAGTAGGCAGACTTATCCAGGGACCTATCCTGTCTCACAATGTAACACATTGACGGAAG
Organism: Paenibacillus wynnii; assembly: GCF_000757885.1. Lineage (NCBI taxonomy): Bacteria > Bacillati > Bacillota > Bacilli > Caryophanales > Paenibacillaceae > Paenibacillus > Paenibacillus wynnii. Next base: position 1,480,701 of record NZ_JQCR01000003.1, read on the forward strand.
ATTATAGCATATTTAATTTTAACCGCACCCAGTCACTTATCCATATTATACATGATTTTTTTGTCAAAAGACAAGTCGTCCACTCCATATCATTATTATTCCCCCAAAAGCTGATCGTTATTTAAACAATTTATCTGCGTTATTACTTTTATTCAGGAACAACTACTTATGTAAATTATGACTCTGATTAAGGTAAAGATTCACAAAAAAAACCGATTCTCCTTAAAAAGAGATACCGGTTTTTATGGTGGATATTCCACTCAATCCTATGATTTCAAAAGTGCTTCTATAAACGCTGCTTCATCTTCAGTTGGGGAAATTAAGGGAAGTCTTACGGAACCAACCTTCAAGCCGCGCATCTCTAAGGCGTATTTAACAGCTGAGGGGTTCGGCAGCGGTTGCGGACATTCGAACAACCCTTTGAAAATAGGGAACAGCTTGCGGTGAATTTCCCCGGCTTTCCGAACATCACCGGAAATATAGGAACTGATCATCTCCGCCATCTGAGCTCCGACAATATGACTGGCTACACTGATAATCCCGTGGCCTCCCACAGCCAATGTTGGCAATGCAGCAGCATCGTCACCTGAGTAGACATGAAAATCCTGGGGACTGCCGGCAGCTATAAGGGTAACCTGATCCACCGACACACATTCCTTTGTTGCAACGATATTAGGAATTTGCGCCAAGCGTATCGTTGTAGCGGCACTCATGCACACACTGGTACGGCCCGGGACATTGTATAGAATGAGCGGGAGACGAGTCTCCGCCGCTATACCTGCAAAGTGCTGGTACAGTCCTTCCTGATTCGGCTTGTTGTAATAAGGAACAACCAGCAACGCTCCGTCCACTCCCAGCTTCTCTGCTTCTTTGGTGAGATGAATAGAGTGCCTTGTGCTGTTACTGCCCGTTCCTGCGATAACTTTACAACGTCCCCGTGCTTCTTCTTTTACATAAGCGAATAATTTAAGTTTCTCATCATCCGTCAAGGTTGGAGATTCCCCAGTCGTACCGCAGACGACCAGACCCTCTGTTTTCTGTTCCTCAACTAAATAATCTACAAGCCGAGAAGTTTCCTCCCAGTTGATTTCTCCTGCCTTGTCAAAAGGGGTGACCATGGCCGTAATTAATCTTCCGAAATCCACTTGAATTCCTCCTCCTAACGGTGAAGTTCAAACTTGGCATGCAGCGAACGCAGAGATTGCACCATATCCTCTTTTTTTACGAGTACCCAAATCGTGGTATTGGAATCTGCAGACTGCAAGATCTGGATGTTCTGAGAGCTTAGTGCCTCTACGACATGAGCCATGATCCCCGGAACCCCGTTAATCCCACCGCCAATTACAGATACCTTTGCACATCCCGATAAGCTCTTTGGACGAAGTCCAAGCTCTTGAAGTGCAGAGATTGCTTTTTCCGAGTTGTTATCGAATACCGTATACACTGCTCCTGTAGGAGTTACATTAATAAAATCAACACTGATGCCATTATCCGCCATACTTTTGAAAATTTGCAGTTGAACGCCATCCACATTTCCATCGGGGCAATCCACGGCGATTTGTGTAATATTGCTTACATAAGCTATGCCTGTAACAAAACGGTCTACAATTCCGCCGTTCTGCATATCATTAAATCCTTCCTGCAGGGTAACGAGCGTTCCTTCCCCTTCAGAGAACGTCGATCGTACACGCACCGGAATTTGTGCCTGCATCGCGATCTCAACCGCACGGGGATGGATTACCTTCGCTCCCTGATAAGCCATATTACAAATTTCGGTATAAGTCATATAAGCCAAAGGCTTCGCATCTTCTACAATACGGGGATCTGCTGTTAATATGCCATCCACATCCGTATAAATATCAACCATATCTGCGCGGAGTGCTGCACCTAATGCTGTCGCCGAGGTGTCGCTGCCTCCCCGACCGAGGGTTGTAAAGTCGCCCGCTTCAGTTTGACCCTGAAACCCTGTTACTATAACTACCTTATGCTCTCTCAGCTCACGCAAAATACGCTCAGGGCGCACATCAAGGATTCTTGCATTGCCATAGCTGCTATCCGTTAAAAATCCAGCCTGCGCGCCTGTAAGCACTGTAGAAGGGATATTCTCCATCTGAAGTAAACTGCAGAGCGTTGTGGCTGAAATAATTTCACCGCAGCACAGCAGCAGGTCTTTCTCCCGATCCGGCAGCGCATTGCCGTTCTGTACAGCCCAATCCAACAAAGTATCGGTGGCATAAGGCTCCCCTCTGCGTCCCATTGCTGAGACTACAATAACCAGACTATATCCATTAGCCAGCTCGCGCTTAACATGCCCTATGACATGTTCTCTGGCTTGCGGGGTGGAAAGTGAGGTTCCACCGAACTTTTGCACTAAAATACCCATGTATAATTCCTCCATTACTATGCAAACACATCAACAAACACGCAGGAGTTAACCCGTAAAGTGAGCTAGAACCTGCGCATTTCAATACGATTATGAAGTCAAATAATTGAACCGCCCTCGAAAGGAAGAGGACGGTGGATAGTGAGATTATGATCTTTGTGAAGCGATGATCTCGGCAATCTGCACAGCATTCCAAGCCGCGCCTTTCATCAAATTATCGGAGACCACCCACATATTAAGACCACGCTTGGCCCCAAGATCCCGGCGTAGCCGTCCGACGAATACATCGGGTTTGCCGGCAGCATGAGTTGCCAGTGGATAAGATTGAGAAGACGGATCATCTTGTAACGTAATTCCCGGTGCATTTAACAGAAGTTCACGAACCTCGTCTAGCTCATAATCAGACTTCAATTCAACGTAGATCGATTCAGAGTGACCGTAGACTACCGGAATACGAACACAAGTAGCTGTCACCTCAATAGAATCATCACCCATAATCTTCTTCGTTTCATTGACCATTTTCATTTCTTCAAGCGTATAGCCGTTCTCATTAAATTTATCAATTTGCGGAATGGCATTGAAAGCGATTTGATGTTTCACCGGAAGTGAACCTACCGGCAGAATATCCGGATTAATCTCGCCGCCATCCAGCACTTCCTTGCTCTGGCGTAAAAGTTCATCAATAGCACGAGCACCTGCACCAGATACCGCTTGATAGGTGGATACGATAATACGAGCGATGCCGTATTTGTCCTGCAGTGGCTTGAGTGCAGCTACCATTTGAATGGTTGAACAGTTAGGATTGGCAATAATACCCTTATGGTTATCAATTTGCTCCGGGTTAACCTCAGGTACAACAAGCGGAGTGCCCGGATCCATACGGAACGCATTTGTATTATCAATACAAACAGCACCATGGCGTACTGCGTGAGGCGCAAGAGCTTTACTCACATCTCCGCCGGCGCTGAACAAAGCAATATCAATGCCTTCAAAACTTTCGGGGGTAGCTACTTCTACTACTATATCTTGGCCCTTAAAGTTTATGACTGTCCCTGCCGACCGCGGAGAAGACAACAACTTCAACTTGGCAATCGGGAAATCCCGCTTCTCCAAGAGACCTATAATTTGTTCTCCTACCGCTCCTGTTGCTCCGACAACGGCTACATTAAACTTTACATTGCTCATTTGGTGCATCTCCCCTTCTATTAGTTACAGCTGGATCTACTGTGTCATCAAAATTACTACGCTGAATGAAACCGCTCGACGATCATCGGTTGCAGCTGGCTTCCCTGAAGTGCAGCATAGCAGGCCTCCGGAATGAGTTCCATCCGTGCCACCAAAGAATTTGGCTTCCCTTGAGGATTATCCTGACCAAACGGTACAAAATAAATATTCTTAGCCACCAGCAACTTTGCAATATTCGCAGCATTCAGACCCAAGCCATCGTTTGTTGATATTGCTAAAACAAGCGGCCGACCATTACGCATTTGCGACTTTGCCGCCATGAGTACCGGACTGTCCGTCATTGCATTAGCCAGCTTGCTCAGGCTATTTCCAGTACAGGGTGCTATCGTAAGCACATCCAGCAGCTTGGAAGGACCTAACGGTTCTGCTTCAACAATTGTAGAAATGATATCATTCCCTGTTATATCTTTCAACTGTTTTAGCCAATTTTCCGATGTACCGAACCTGGTATTCGTTGTTAATACGGATCCTGAGACAATAGGAACGACGTTCGCACCCCCATCGATGAAGCGCTGAATCTGCGGCATCACCTCAGCAAATGTACAGTGGGAGCCCGTAATGGCGTACCCAACTGTTATACCTTTCCAGTCCATATTCATCCCCCCTGATTAAAAGTCTCGTCCGAAATCGACTGTACCAGCGCATTCGCCATAATGATTCCAGCACTCTTGGGAGCTACTATTCCAGGAAGACCCGGAGCCAGTATCGCCTTTATTCCCCTTTTTTCCGCAAAACGAAAATCGCACCCACCCGGTGCAGAGGCAAGATCGATAATGACGCAGTGTCGGGGAATGCGTGAGAGAATCTGTGCGGTTATGATCATGCTGGGAATCGTATTGAATATTAAATCGGTATCCGACACCTGTGAAAGCAAATTTTCAGTCAAAAAAGCCTTCCAGCCCATTTCCTCTGCTCGGGCATAATGCTCTTGCCGCCGAACTCCCACCTTAACGTTCGAACCCAATCCCTGAAGGCTTCTAGCCATCGTGAACCCCGTTCTTCCCATCCCGAGTACCATCGAAGTGGACCCATGTACGGTAAAATCGGTATTCTGAATAGCCAGTACCAGTGCACCTTCTGCCGTCGGGATAGAATTGTAAATAGCAACATCGTCACGATCCAATAGTTCTACCAGCTTCAGCTTATACTTGGAGCATAGCTGGCGTAAGTATTCTTTTGCCATACCGGTATAAATCTTACAGTTGGCCGGCAAGGCCGCTGCATGTTCATCCAGTAATTGAAGTTGCTGAGCGGAGAACATGGTCTTGATATTCCCTTCATCATCGCAGCCTACCGTAGGGAGCACTAACACATCAGCATTACTCAATAACTCTGCAGTCATCAGTTCCAAGCTAACCCCTTCAAATGGGGTTACCCATTTATCGAACCCGGCAGCGCTTACTGTGGCATCCAATTCCACACACTTTCGAATGATTTCAAACTGTCTTGCGTCCCCACCCAGGAAGACGATCCTGACGCCAGTAAGCATAAGGGATGACGCTCCTTTCAACTACACTCTCGACTATAAAGCATCTTATGCCACGGGCTGCCAATGGGTGAAAGAGGATCGCGAGCGCCAACAGCCGGTTCAGCACAGTTAAAAACAAAAAAAAGCTTGCGGTTCATACCTGATTGGCATGTTCCGCAAGCATAATATCTTAAAAAATTATTTCCCGGTATGTCCGAACCCTCCGGCGCCACGCTCCGTATCTGAAAGCTGCTCCACCTCTACCAATGTTATAGAAGGTACAGCCTGAAATACCATCTGAGCAATCCGCTCATTACGGCAAATAACAAAAGGCTCCTGACCCAGATTGATTAATAATACCTTAATTTCACCCCGGTAGTCGGCATCGATGGTTCCCGGTGTATTCAGACATGTAATACCATGCTTCAGTGCCAATCCACTGCGTGGGCGTATCTGTGCTTCTAGTCCATCCGGCATAGCCAAGGCTATGCCCGTCGGAATTAGTGCACGTTGCCCAGGAGCAAGTGTAAACTCCCCATCCACTGCTGCGAACAGGTCATACCCCGATGCCTGCTCAGACATTTTACGAGGCAGAAAGACCTCTTCATTTCCCGGAAGTTTATTAATTTGAACGTAATAAGACAAGATCATCTCTCCTAACTTTATTCATAACTTTATCTGATGAGCCTACCATTGCAATAGCCAAAGGCTCAGCAAACATAAGGTTCAATACCATGTTTATATCCTCCATGGTTACTTCCCCAATTTTGGCAATCATATCATCTAGTGAATGATGTCTACCCAGCATCAGCTCATTCTTACCGATCCGGTTCATGCGGCTGCTTGTGCTCTCCAAACTGAGAATAAGGCTGCCTTTAAGCTGTTCCTTCCCTTTTCTCAATTCATCCTCGCTTAAGCCCTTCTCCGCAAGCTCTTGCATCATCTCTTTGGTTAGTTCCATGACATCCTTCGTCTGCTTAGGAGCAGTACCCGCATACACCGTAAACAGGCCGCTATCCGCTTGGGAGCTGTGATAAGAGAAGACCGAATAGGCCAACCCGCGCTTTTCACGTATTTCTTGGAACATCCGCGAGCTCATTCCACCACCGACAGCATTGTTAATTAAGACCATCGCATATTGTAAAGGATCTCCCGTACGAACCCCTGGAAGAGAAAGACATATGTGATTCTGTTCGGTTTTTTTGCGGTGGAATCTTAAATCACCATGGAAATCCGGAGGAGTCAAAGAAGCCGATGAACCATGATTGTCAAAAGTGCCAAAATGCTTCTCCAGCAGCTCGATAAGTCCGTCATTGATATTACCCGCCACACTAATTACTGTGTTCTCAATGGTATATTGATCCTTCATGTAGGCCCTAAGATCGTCTGGAGTCATGTCCATTAGCCGTTCCTTCAAACCTAAAATGGTATATGCCAACGGATGATCACCATAGGCAGCAGCACACATCAGGTCATGCACTAAATCATCAGGCGTATCCTCGCACATCGCGATTTCTTCGAGAATAACGTTCTTTTCTTTCTTAAGCTCCTCAGCATCCATCTGTGAACGAAAAAACATATCCGAAAGCATATCGATGGCAATTGGCAAATGCTCGTCCAGAACTTTAGCATAATAGCAAGTATATTCCTTAGAGGTGAACGCATTAACATTTCCGCCAATCGCATCAAACTGCTCCGCAATATCCTTTGCACTGAAGCGGTCCGTTCCCTTAAACAGCATATGTTCTACAAAATGGGAGATCCCATTATTCTCAAGACGTTCGTTTCTCGACCCTGTTCTGACCCAAATTCCGAAGGATACGGACCGTCCAGTTGGGATCTTCTCCATTACTACTCGCAACCCGTTAGAAAGCACTATTTTCTCCACTTCAAAATCCTCCTGGCATAGCCCTGTTTCTTCCTACATTTATAACAGAATTAAACCTCTCACTCAACCTCAGAGGGTATTATACGATCTGCTGACAGCGTCTGGCTAACCGTTCCCAGTTTCAGTCCCTTTGCCTTTATCCCGTGAATCATACCCCTTAGCGCTTGGGATGAGGATGAGGTGGGGTGCATTAATATCAGAAAACCAGGTTCGACCTTTGCCGTAATTTTGGCTATTACAGATTCAGGAGTCGGATTCCGCCAATCTACCGTATCCAGTGTCCATAGCACCGTTTTTAATCCGAGACCTCTCGCAATGTCGACCGTTTCCTGGTCAAAATCACCCGAAGGCGGAGCAAACCATTTATTAGTTATACCCATATTCTCCAATAGCTTTTGCGTTTTATCGATTTCAAGTGTTGCTCTGGCTCTGCTCAGGTTACTCATTTGCGGGTGGGTATACGCGTGGTTCTCCAGTTCATGCCCTCGTTTAAACATTTCTGCGGCAAGCTCCTGATTATGACTTAACCAGCTGCCATCCAGAAAAAAAGTCACTTTAACCTTTTCCTCGTCCAAAATATCAAGCATAGGCAAAATATATTCGTTTCCCCACGCAACATTAATCATCAAGGATACCATGGGCTTGCCCGGATTTCCCCGATATATCGGGTGGGCTCCCAAATCATCTAAAGTAACTTCAGGTTTGATCTGCTTGTATACGTACTTAATTGCTGCATTTGATGACACTAAAAGTGATTTCTGGTATGTAGCATCAACATCTACTTCCAATCCGTTATAGCCTGGAATTGCCTTCCAAACCTTGTCTACGACAGCGTTCACCGGCGGTGCTTTGAGCTCTAGTGCCTTGGCCTTGATAACCCTGCGCATTTTTTCGCTTGGAGTTTCTGAATTAATGTTCAATACAGCGACATTTCCATGCTGTGGTGATATTTCCTCCAGCATTGTCTTAACCGGCCCCGTACTGCTTCCAATCCCGATTACGATAGCTATGCAGGCCAGCACTACCGCCGTTTTTTCCAACTTCATCGTGCGACATCCTCCCCAACAGAAACGGTATACCGTCCCTTTTTGGTTGAGGGGACGCTTTGTCCCAACCTATGATACAAATGGATGATTTATGCATGCATACAGCTAAACCCGACCCGCATACTTTATCCATACAAGACTTATAGTTCCCTTATATTTTAAAAAAAGAGCCAGAGCGTAATCGCTTCTGTCTCTTTTGATAACTAAAACCCTAATCTGTTCTTTAATAGGAGTTTTACGCTTTTGCTCCGCTTTCGGAGGTCAGCACAGCTTTGCGGGACAGGTTGACGCGGCCCTGTGGGTCGATTTCGGTTACTTTTACAGTAATGGTATCGCCAATAGCAACTACATCTTCAACTTTTGCTACGCGCTCTGTGGAGAGCTGAGAGATATGCACCAATCCGTCTTTACCTGGGATCAATTCGACAAAAGCACCGAATTTCTCAATTCGTCTTACAGTACCTACGTAAATTTCGCCGACTTGTACTTCACGTACAATGCCTTCAATAATAGTACGGGCTTTTTGGATCATTTCTTCGTTGGAGGATCCAATGAAGACACGGCCATCCTGCTCGATATCAATTTTTACGCCGGTTTCTTCAATGATTTTATTGATAATCTTACCGCCAGCACCGATAACATCACGGATCTTGTCGGGATTAATATTAATAATAATAATCTTTGGAGCATATTTGGACAAAGTAGGTCTTGGCTCAGAGATAGACTCCAGCATTTTACCCAAGATGAACATACGTCCCTCTTTTGCCTGCTGTAATGCATTCTGCAGGATTTGACGGTCGATACCGGCAATCTTGATGTCCATTTGAATGGCAGTTACACCTGCTGCTGTACCTGCTACCTTAAAGTCCATATCACCCAGGTGATCTTCCATGCCTTGAATATCTGTCAAGATGGATACATGCTCCCCATCCTTGATGAGACCCATAGCCACACCGGCAACAGGTGCTTTAATAGGCACCCCGGCATCCATCATAGCCAAGATGCTGGCACAGATACTTGCTTGGGAAGTCGACCCGTTAGACTCAATAGCCTCGGAAACGAGACGGATGGTATACGGGAATTCAGTTTCACTAGGAATAACCTTGGACAAAGCACGTTCACCCAATGCTCCATGACCGATTTCACGACGACCCGGAGGACGAAGCGGACGGGCTTCACCTACGCTGAATGGAGGGAAATTATAATGGTGCATGAATCGTTTGGTTTCGGCAAGATCAATACCGTCAAGAATTTGCACATCACCAAGAGCACCCAGTGTACATACGCTAAGTACTTGTGTTTGACCGCGTGTGAATAGACCGGAGCCGTGAGTACGCGGCAGAAGGCTTGTATCACATTCAATCGGACGAATTTCATCAAGCTTACGACCATCTGGACGAACTTTGTCATGCGTGATAAGACGTCTAACTTCTTCTTTTACGATATCGTGAAGAACTTCCTTCACATCCTTCAGAAGTTCCGGTGATTCTATGTATTTCTCAACGAAATACGCAACGGTTTCATTGTTTACGACATCAATAGCTTCTTGACGGGCATGCTTCTCAGCAATTTTGACAGCTGCTACAAGACGGCTTTCTGCCATAGCGCGAACATCAGCGTTCACTTCAGCGTTTACCGCATGCAGCTTCACAGCCATTTTTTCTTTACCGGCAAGTTTAACCAGCTCTTCAATCATAGCTACAATTTTGCGAATTTCATCATGTCCAAACATAATGGCTTCTAACATGATATCTTCTGTTAATTCATTCGCTTCTGCTTCTACCATCATGATAGCTTCTTTGGTTCCGGCTACTACCAGATACATGTCGCTAACTGCTTGTTGAGCAATATCAGGGTTGATCACGAATTCGCCATTAACCCGACCTACAGCCACGCCGCCAATCGGTCCGTCAAAAGGAACATCAGAAATACTAAGTGAAGCCGAAGTACCGATCATAGCTGCAATTTCCGGTGTGCAGTCTTGGTCTACGCTCATAACCATGTTCATTACCTGAACATCATTACGGAAGCCTTCCGGAAACAGAGGACGAATAGGACGGTCAGTTAACCGGCTCGAAAGAATAGCCTTTTCACTAGGTCTTCCTTCACGTTTGATAAATCCGCCGGGGATTTTACCAACTGCGTATAGTCTTTCCTCGTAGTTGACTGTAAGTGGAAAGAAATCCAAATCCTTAGGTTCTTTGGAAGCTGTAACCGTACATAATACTGAAGTATCTCCATAACGCACCATAACTGCTGCGTTTGCCTGCTTAGCTAAGCGGCCTGTTTCCAGTACAAGGCGTCTTCCGCCCAGCTGCATTTCAACACGATGTTCCATAAATTCCCTCCTTGAATGTAAGTAGACCCGCTCTCTAATACAGCAGGTTCACATCTTGTTAAATTAAGTGGAGCTGCAGTTCTTGCATATCCATCCCGTTAAGGACAACTCCCGATTCTTTATACAATACAAGCAAAAACGGCCTGGCCTCATTTGAAGTAGTAGCCGTTTTATGCGAATAATATAAATTTGCAAAGTTAGTTATAGGTCCCATAAGAAATATAATACCCTAATTTTCAAAAAGCAACCCGGTTGTCCCCGTTGTCGCTCCGAGAAGGACATACGGTAAACATCCAGGCTGCTTTAAGGGTAATCATATCGAATATTAACGACGCAATCCGAGTCTTTCGATCAGAGCGCTGTAACGTCTGATGTCTTTATTCTTCAAATACGCCAGCAATTTACGACGTTGTCCAACCATCTTCAGCAATCCACGGCGGGAATGATGATCCTTCTTGTGTGTGCGCAAGTGGTCAGTCAAATTAACGATGTTCTCCGTAAGGATAGCAACTTGCACCTCAGGGGATCCAGTATCGGATTCGTGAGTTTTGTGCTCGTCAATCAATTGGTGTTTACGTTCTTGAGTCAATGCCATCCTGTTCACCTCCTTCATTATAATCGCCAATAGCCTCGTCACCGTCGGTGAGATCGAATAACCAAGCTAAGGTTCTGTTTGTTGCCGTTCAGCAACGTTAATCAGTATAGCACCTTACAAGATAAAAGTAAACGTCCTGTCCAGAGCAGTTTATTGTATATCTATTAAGATCTTTTTGGCAGTCTCAGCATCAGCGCTGATCTGCTGTACTAAGGCCTGAATGGAGTCGAATTTACGCTCCGGCCGTATATATGAGACCAATTCCACTGTCAACTGCAGGCCATACAAATCCCCGTTAAAATCGAATAAATGCACCTCAAAGCTCGGCTTGGTCTCACCTTCATGAAAAGTAGGCTTAACACCCACATTCATAACCCCAGGCAGAACCTGATTATTATAGAATGCGCGCACTGCATAAACCCCTTTTGCAGGAATGACAAAATGATCCTCTAATTGTAGATTCGCCGTAGGGAACCCAATAGTACGTCCCCGTTTCTCACCATGCACCACGGTTCCACGCAGATGATAGCAACGGCCAAACCAGTAGTTAGCAAGTTCCAACTCCCCGCTTTGCAGGCTTCTGCGAATTCCAGAGCTGCTCACCTTCTGTTCGTTAAGCAGGAACGGGGGAACGGTTTCTACATCCATGATCCCTTGTCCCAGCTCACGCAACATATCAGCATCTCCCTCTCCTTTGTAACCGAAGCGGAAATCAAAACCGATCACTGCGGTTACAAGTTGGAGCGGCAGCAACATGCCGGACACAAAGTTTTGCGGGCTTACTCTGGAAAGCTGCTCATTAAACTCAATAATATAAAGAATATCAACACCCATCTCAACCAGAAGCTCCTGCTTGTCTAATGGAGGTGTCAAATATCCGTCATAGTCACCCTTGCCCATAACGTCTTTAGGATGGGGATGAAAGGTTATCACTGCAGCAGCAACACCCTTTTGGCGTGCCAGAGCAACAACAGATTTAATCACACTGGCATGTCCACGGTGCAGACCGTCAAACTGGCCTAGAGCAGCCACTTGGGGCTGAGCCCACTCTGCAGCGCTCTCCGGCGATATAGGATAGGTTAAGGTTACGGTTCTCACGCTGTTTCTCACCTGCAATTCACTTTGTAAAATCAGTCTTACATTTGTGCAAACACTTTGACAGGAGCAATAGATCCGCTTTCGTCCAGCTCATAGATCCCGAGGAATAGCCCCTGCAGATCATACAGGCGAAAATGTCCGGCAGTCTTAACTTCAGGAGATACAAAACGGGTGGAAAGTCGTTGGCCCTGAAGGGCAGCCTTCTTCTTCTCTTCCATCACCGTATACATAGGCATATGAGCAATCGATTGGTCCGCCGGAATTAGATGGTCTTGAAGCGTACCCGCTGCCCGGTGCTCAGCAATTTCTTCTAAGGTTAAACAATGATCGGCTGTTATGCCTGCTGACATTGTTCTTGTAAGCTTCACCATTACACCAGGAAGTCCTAATGCCCGTCCGATATCAACACAAAGTGTACGAATATAAGTCCCTTTAGAACAGAGCGCTCGAAAGGTAATATCCGGGTATGTATCGTTCCAGATCATACCGAGCATTTCTATTTCATAAATTTCCACTTCACGGCTCTTACGCTCTACGGTTTTGCCTTCACGGGCCAGCTCATAAAGACGCTTACCGTCGACCTTAACAGCGGAGTACATAGGAGGTGTCTGGGAAATTACTCCTGTAAATTGTTGAAGCACCTCAAGAATCTCTTCCTCCGTTACATGGACCTCATCAACGGATTCCGTTATGGTTCCCGTTAAATCCTCCGTATCGCTGGACATTCCTAAGCGGAGGGTAGCCACATATTCCTTAGGGAGTTCCTGAATATATTCAACCACACGTGTAGCCCGTCCCAGGCAAAGCGGCAAAACGCCGGTAACCTGAGGATCAAGCGTACCTGTATGGCCAATCCGTTTCATCCCGAGGATACGGCGTGCCTTAGCAACTACATCATGCGAAGTAAAGCCTGCGGGCTTATAGACAGCTAAAACACCTTCTAATTCACTCATAAATACCGTCTTACCTCCTTCAGTACTTGCGGTATAACCTGCTCTAAAGCTGCCTCTATACGAGCGCCTGCAGCACGGGTATGACCGCCTCCACCGAAGATTTGGGCCAATGCAGCAACATCCACTTTTCCAGCTGAACGTAGACTGACCTTAACAGCATGATCATGAATGACCTTGAAAAGAATTCCAACCTCCACACCACGAATATTGCGGGGATAATTAACGATCCCCTCCAAGTCCTCATTAGCAGCACCGCAATCCATCATATCCTGTGGGGTAACGTAAACCCAGGCTATATCTCCTTCTGGAGATAACTGCAATGTATCGAGAGCTCGGTTCAATACTTTAACCTGTGGAAGTGTCATCTCCTCAAGTAATGTTTCAGCCAGTTCAGGGCCGTTAACTCCTAGGGCCAACAACTCAGAGACTGCGGACATCACCTTTGAAGAAGTATTGGAATAACGGAAACCCCCTGTATCTGTAAGGAGTCCGGTATAGATTGCCGTGGCAATATCTATGTTCCATTCCACCTCAAACATCTTCAACAAATCAAACAGAATTTCTGCAGTTGCAGCAGCATCCGGTTTAATTAAGTTTACATAGCCATACCCATTGTTCGTTGGGTGATGATCTATATTAACGATAAGGGCATCCTCGGCAAAATATCTTTGTGTCATTCCTACACGTTGAAAATCAGCACAATCGACGCAGATGACATTGCTGAATTGACCTAGGGATTCGGCAGTGGACATATTAACAATGTCACTTGAATGCCATAGGTATTCCATCCGTGTTGGGATCGGACCTTCATTGATCATAGTGTATTTCTTGCCCAGACATGAGAGAAGCCAGCCCACCGCAAGGGTGGAACTGACTGCATCTCCGTCCGGCTGAACATGCGACACTACAAGATAATCGTCGTGTTCCAGCAGATATTTACGGGTCTGCTGGAGACTTTGTTCATAGCTCTGCATTCGCCGTCTCCTTTATGTTGCCTAGCTTTCTTCGTTCTTTCCGATTTGTCCGAGCAGCTTTTCGATATGGCTGCCATAAGCAACAGACTCATCAGTCTTGAAGGTCAGTTCCGGTGTATGCCGGAGTCGGATCGCTTTACCCAGCTCAGAACGGAGAAAGCCATGGGCCTTCTCTATAGCCTTGAGTGAGTTAGCTTTTTGTTCGTCGTCCCCCAACACGCTCAGGTATACTTTAGCCTGCGATAGATCGTTGGTTACGTCTACACCGGTTACTGTTACGAAACCAATGCGTGGGTCCTTTAGTTCTTTTTGAATAAGCAAACTAAGTTCTTTCTTAATTTGTTCGCCTACCCGACCAGCTCTGATTTTAGACATTTTTGTTCACCTCTTTGCTTAGCGCTCAACAGTTTCCATAATGAACGCTTCGATAATGTCGCCTTCTTTGACATCATTATAACGTTCCAAAGTAATACCACATTCATAACCCTGCGCCACTTCTTTTGCATCATCTTTGAAACGTTTCAAGGTGTCAATCTTACCTTCGAATACAACGATTCCGCTGCGGATCAAGCGCATTTCGGCATTACGGGCAATTTTACCGGAAGTAACCATACAGCCAGCGATGGTACCCACTTTGCTGATTGTAAAGACATTACGCACTTCGGCGTGTCCGATAACATTTTCTTTGAAGATAGGATCAAGCATCCCTTTCATAGCATGCTCAATTTCTTCAATAACATTGTAGATAATACGGTGTAGACGAACATCGACCTTCTCTTGGTCAGCCGCTGCTTTAGTCTGAGCATCCGGACGAACGTTAAAGCCGATTACAATAGCATTAGAAGCAGCTGCTAGCGCGATATCGGATTCGGTAATAGCACCCGCTCCGCTGTGAAGAATCTTCACGCGTACGCCTTCCACTTCGATTTTGGCCAAGGAGCCTTTCAGAGCTTCAACAGAACCCTGTACGTCCCCTTTAATAATAACGTTCAGATCCTTAATTTCGCCGTCCTTGATATGCTTGAACAAGTCATCCAGAGTTACACGGGTGTTGATGTTCAGCTCAGATTGGCGCTGAGTAGTCGAACGTCTGTCGGCTATCGCACGAGCTTTACGCTCGTCTTCGAAAGCCATAAACGGATCTCCAGCTTGCGGCACTTCAGTCAAACCAGTAATTTCTACTGGAGTAGAAGGTCCCGCTTCCTTAATCTTACGGCCTTTATCATTCACCATTGCCCGAACACGTCCGAAGCAGTTACCTGCAACAAAGGCATCTCCGACTCTAAGTGTTCCGTGCTGCACAAGGATACGCGCTACAGGTCCACGATTCTTATCAAGCTCTGCTTCAATAACGGTACCGCGCGCCCGTTTGTCAGGGTTCGCTTTGTATTCATTAACTTCGGCTACGAGCAATATCATCTCTAGCAAATCTTCCAGACCTGTACGCTGCTTAGCAGACAAGTTTACGAAGATAGTATCGCCGCCCCACTCTTCCGGAACCAGCTCATATTTAGTAAGCTCTTGCTTCACTTTGTCAGGATCTGCGCCCGGCTTATCAATTTTGTTGACAGCTACTATTATTGGCAATCCCGCTGCTTTGGCATGGCTAATAGCTTCTACTGTCTGTGGCATAACGCCGTCATCAGCTGCTACTACGATGATAGTCATATCCGTAACCTGCGCTCCACGAGCACGCATAGCGGTAAACGCTTCGTGACCCGGTGTATCGAGGAACGTGATTTTTTTATGGTTAATTTCGACTTGGTAGGCACCGATATGCTGTGTAATTCCGCCCGCTTCGCCGCCGGTTACATTGGTAGAGCGAATCGCATCCAGCAATGTTGTTTTACCATGGTCAACGTGACCCATAATAGTTACTACCGGAGGACGCGTAATCAATTCCTCATCCATATCATTCTCTTCTACCGTTTCGAAGCTATCTTCATCTACAGGAATCTTCACTTCTACTTCTACACCGAACTCACCAGCTAAAAGAAGAATAGTATCGATATCAAGTTCCTGATTAATGGTAGCCATAACACCCATGGTAATTAACTTCTTGATAACTTCGGAAGCATCCTTGTGCAGAAGCTTAGCTGTTTCACCAACAGTCATGCTACCGCGAACAATGATCTTCTTCGGTGTGTTATCAATCTTCTCGCGACGTTCCATTTGTTGATTCTTACCACGGCCATTTTTGCCGCCGCGTCCACGGTAGTTACCGCCTTTACCATCGTCAAAACGTCTTTGACCACCTTGGTTCGGGCCCGGTCTGCCGCCTGTTGCAGTCTTCTTAGGACCTCTGTCCCCAGTACCTGTGCCGCGTGAGAAATCTCCGCCGCCTTGACCTGCTCCTTGTGGACGGTCACCCGTACGAGGTGCTCCACCTTGTGCGCCTTGCGGACGAGGAGTGCTAGGTGCTCCTGTACGTGGTGCTCCGCCTTGCGGACGGTTATCTGTGCGTGGTGCGCTGCCTTGCGGACGGCTTCCACCAGCACTGCTGGTAGCGCCTTGTGGACGACTGCCGCCAGTACTGCTAGTGCCGCCTTGTGGACGGCTGCCGCCAGTACTGCTTTGTGGACGAGTTCCAGTGCTGCCTTGCGGGCGGCTTCCACCCGTTCCGCTTTGCGGACGGTTACTGCTGGTGTTGCTGCCTTGTGGACGGCTTCCACCTGTGCTGCTGGTGCTGCCTTGCGGACGGCTTCCACCAGTATTGCTTGGACGCGGTGCTCCGCTTTGTTGCGGGCGTGCGTTCTGGGTAGAGCCTGCTGTTGTTTGTGTGCTGCGGGAATCTTGTCCGCTTTGGGGCCTAGGAGACGTCGTCGATGGGTTGTTGTTTGGGTTACTGTTCATACCTACCTGCTTTTCCGGTTGATTTTGGTTAACATTCTGAGCCTTGGCGGAGTCGGCTGCTGGCGCACTGGTATTCACCGGGCGACTGCTTGGACCGCTGTCTCGCTTAGCTGCTGCATTTGATTTAACATCCTTGAAGAACTGCTCTACTTTGTTCACGGAACCATTCTCCATGACACTCATATGATTGTTCACCGGGACATCCAAACGCTTCAGAATCGTAATGATTTCTTTACTGCTCATATTCAGTGATTTTGCGTACTCATAAACACGCAGTTTATCCTTATTGTCCTCTTTACTCAATAAATCCACCTCCGACAGTATCTCCGAGTTGCTTGGAGATCATTTCCGCGAATCCTTTATCCGTAATGGCCAGCACAACTCGCTGATCCTTACCAATACTTGCACCGAGTTCATCTCGATGAAATGCGATTACTAGTGGAATATCGTAGGTTCCGCATTTATCACGGAACTTCTTTTGTGTGTTATCTGAAGCGTCACCTGCAAGAATAACTAGCTTCGCTTCCGAAGACCGCACCGATTTCAGCACTGCCTCGTCACCTGTTACTATCTTTCCTGCACGCATGGCAAGCCCCAAATAAGAAAGTGCTTTACTCATTATCCTCACTATCCTTTGTTGCCAAAAACTGCTCTTCCACGGATGTGAAATCCCTGGTTAGCTGAGCATAAATTTCCGGACTGACCTGACATTTAAGCGCGCGGTCAAGCGCTTTTGTTTTTTGTGCCAGCTTAAAGTATTCCAGCTTGCCGCAGATATAAGCGCCACGTCCCGACTTTTTGCCGGTCAGATCAATCAGCACTTCGCCCTCCGGCGTCCTAACCACTCGAATCAGCTCTTTCTTAGGCATCATCTCCTGGCTGGCAACACATTTACGTAATGGCACCTTTCTTTGTTTCATACCTGCACCTCCCGCCAACTTGGTTCATTAATCGATGGAGACGGAATCCTGATGCAATTCATCGTTTGATGTTCTAGGTCTGCCGTATTCTTGCTCCGCTTGAGTTTCACTCTTAATATCAATTTTCCAGCCCGTCAGCTTGGCAGCAAGACGTGCATTTTGACCTTTAATACCAATGGCCAGGGATAATTGATAATCAGGAACAATGACTCGTGCCATTTTTTCCGGCTCAAAGATTTGAACCTCAAGCACTTTGGACGGACTAAGGGCATTCGCCACATACTCCTGTACCAAATCCGAATAACGGACGATGTCGATCTTCTCACCGCGAAGCTCGTTCACGATAGTCTGAACACGAGTCCCTCTCGGTCCTACGCAGGAACCAACTGGATCCACTTCCGGATTACGGGAGAAGACTGCGATTTTGGAACGAAAGCCAGCTTCACGGGCAACGGAACGAATCTCAACCACTCCGTCAAAAATCTCCGGAACTTCAAGCTCGAAAAGACGCTTCAATAATCCTGGATGACTGCGGGACAACATAATTTGAGGCCCTTTGGTCGTATTTTCAACTTTAGTGATGTAAGCCTTAATACGCTCGCTTTGCTTGAACTTTTCACCAGGCATTAATTCGTTCAATGGCAGAACCGCCTCGATTTTGCCAAGATCAACATACACATTACGCATATCTTGACGTTGTACAAGACCCGTAACGATATCGTCTTCCTTGTCTATAAAGGCGTTATAGATAAGTCCACGCTCTGCTTCGCGAATGCGTTGGGTTACAACCTGCTTGGCAGTTTGAGCGGCAATGCGTCCGAAATCACGGGGTGTTACCTCTAGCTCAGCAATGTCTTCAAGCTGGAAGTGAGGATTAATCTCTCTGGCAGCCGGCAATGAAATCTCAGTACGAGTATCAAGAACCTCTTCCACAATTAACTTGCGGGCGTAAACCTTGATAACACCTGTATTGCGATTCATGTCAACACGCACATTCTGAGCCGCATTAAAATTACGTTTATAGCTGGAGATCAGCGCAGCTTCGATGGCTTCAAACAGCACATCCTTACTTATGCCTTTCTCCCTTTCCAGTTCATTCATAGCTTCGATAAAATCCATACTCATGAAATTCCGGTCCCCCTTTCAAGACGTTAAAAAATAATGGCCAATCTCGCGCTGGCGACTTTGGCATACGGTATAACATGTTGTTTTTTGCCCGCGGAGATGAGCAATTCCTCGTTATCGAACGAAAGCAAACGACCCTCGAATTCCTTGAGTCCTTGAATCGATTCATAAACAGTCACATACACGTCCTTGCCTACCGCTTTTGCAACATCCGCAGCTTTTTTGAGCGGTCGTTCAGCTCCCGGCGAAGATACCTCAAGGAAATAAGCCTCAGGGATAGGATCATTCTCATCCAGCTTTTGGCTAAAATATTCGCTGATCGTTCCGCAGTCATCAATATCGATGCCGCCTTCTTTATCTACGAATATACGCAGAAACCAATTGGAGCCTTCCTTCACGTATTCAACGTCCACCAGTTCGAAACCATTGTCGTCGAGATAGGGCCCGAGCATCTGCTCTACCGTTTGTTTAATTTGGGATTTGGGTGTGCTCAAAAGATAATAACCTCCACGAACTTGTCTTTTGCTATATACCAAAGATAAAGAGTGGGTTTCCCCACTCTCTACACAACGGACTTATCTCATTATTACCAAAAAAATTATACCATAGTGCGTGGGCACTGACAAGTGCTACCCCTTGACTGCCTAATTTTAAAACAGTGATAATTGGTTACTTTCAGGCAAACCGCGGAAGCAACCCATGTTGGTAAGCAGCTCGATAACGGTCTTACTAGCCTTCGATTTTTGCTGAAAATCTTCAATAGAAAGAAATTCTCCGGCATCTTTTGCGGCCGCAATATTGTAAGCTGCATTGTCCCCAATCCCCTGCAAGGCAGAGAATGGCGGGATGAGACTGGTACTGTCAACCGTAAACCGTGTAGCATCTGAGCGGTATAGATCAATGCTTTTGAAGGAAAAGCCGCGTGCCGTCATTTCAAGAGCCATTTCCAAAATAGGAAGCATAGCCTTTTCTTTCGGCAGGGCTTGGAAGCCCTTCTGTTCAATGTCAACGATCTGCCGGGCAATAGCATCATATCCCTGACAGCAGAGCTCGATATCAAAGTCTGCTGCTCTTACCGAAAAATAAGTCGCATAGTATTCGATAGGATGATACAACTTAAAATAAGCGGTACGAACGGCAGAGATGACATAAGCCGCAGCATGGGCTTTCGGGAACATGTACTGGATCTTAAGGCAAGAATCAATGTACCATTGCGGAACCTTGCATTTCTTCATTTCCTCGATCCATTCGGCAGACAAACCTTTACCTTTACGCACACTCTCGGTAATTTTAAAGGCCAGACCTGCATCCATACCCGCCTTATAAATTAAGAAAAGCATGATATCGTCGCGGCAGCCGATAACGGTTTTGATATTACAGGTATTATTCTTAATAAGTTCTTGTGCATTCCCTAGCCAAACACCCGTTCCATGGGACAGCCCCGATATTTGCAGTAAGTCAGCAAAGGTAGCCGGCTGTGCTTCTACAAGCATCTGACGTACGAAACGCGTCCCCATCTCCGGTACACCATAGGTAGCAACAGGCGTGCGAATTTGTTCAGGTCTCACACCCAGTGACTCGGTAGAGTTGAACATACTCATAACTTTGGGGTCATTCATTGGGATTGTCGTAGGATCAACACCCGTCAAATCCTGAAGCATACGCATCATAGTAGGATCATCATGCCCGAGTATATCTAACTTCAACAGGTTGGCATCAAAGGCGTGATAGTCAAAATGTGTCGTTTTCCACTCGGAATTGACATCATCCGCAGGATACTGAACAGGTGTGATATCTTCAATCTCCATATAATCTGGCAGAACCACAATACCGCCGGGATGCTGTCCCGTACTGCGCTTAACCCCTGTACAGCCTGCCGCCAGACGGCCGATCTCCGCACCACGCCACCGTTTCTGGTGAAGCTCTTCATATTTCTTGGTAAAACCAAAAGCCGTTTTCTCCGCGACTGTACCAATCGTACCTGCACGGAATACGTTATCCGGACCAAACATCGTTTTCGTAAAGTTATGGGCGTTGGGTTGATATTCGCCGGAGAAGTTAAGATCGATATCGGGAACCTTATCTCCTTTAAAGCCAAGGAAGGTCTCAAAAGGAATATCCTGTCCTTCGCCTCTCAACTTTCCGCCGCAATCCGGACAAGTCTTGTCCGGTAAATCGAAACCACTTGGCACACTACCGTCCAGAAACCATTCGCTGTGCCTGCATTCAGGATTACCGCAAATGTAATGGGCCGGAAGCGGGTTAACCTCGGATATGCCGAGGAAGGTCGCTACCACAGAGGATCCTACAGAACCCCGGGACCCTACAAGATAGCCGTCTTTATTCGATTTTTTAACCAATCGTTCGGAAATTAGATAGTTGGCAGAGAATCCAAATTTAATAATAGGCGCCAATTCTTTCTCCAACCGGGCAATAACAACTTCCGGCAGTTCCTCACCGTAGATCGATTTAGCTGTGTTATAGCAGGTCTCACGGATCTCTTCATCCGCACCCTCAATTACCGGTGTAAACAGCTTTTCCGGAAATAGCTCAAGCTCTTCAAAACGTTCAGCCAGCTCAACCGTGTTGGTGACCACAACCTCCATGGCTTTTTCTGCACCTAAGAACTCGAACTCTGCCAACATCTCTTCCGTTGTACGGAAATGGGCATCCGGTTTACGTTGGTCTTTCAGCGGACTAAATCCGGTAATACCGTTGATGGTGATATCACGGAACAGCTTGTCGCGGGGCTCCAGATAATGCACGTTACCCGTAGCAATAACCGGTTTGTTCAGCTTTTCACCAATTTCACAAACTTTACGGAGCGCACCTCTAATTTCCTCAGGACTTGCCACAAAACCCTTGTCGACCAAATGCATGTACATGGTTATCGGCTGAATTTCCAAAATATCATAGAACTGGGCAACCTCCATGGCTTCCTCGGTTGTTTTATTGAGAACGGCCTCGAAAAACTCCCCGCGTTCACAACCCGAAATCACTAAAAGTCCATCCCTCAGCTCAACCAGCTTAGACTTAGGAATACAGGGGACACGTTTGAAGTATTCCGTATGAGAAAGAGAAATCAGCTTGTACAGATTTTTTTTGCCGATGGCATTAAGAGCATAAATCCCGCAATGAAATGGCCGTGTATTCGACAAATCATTCCCCACGTAGTCGTTCAAGCGTTCAAGTCTGGTCATGCCCTTCAGCTTCTCAGCATCGGCCAGCAATCCGGTTAATATCCCGCCTAGCGCAATCGTGTCATCAATCGCACGGTGATGGCTTTCCAGCAGAACTTTATATTTGTCAGCTAGTGTGTTCAATCTGTGGTTTTTCATAGAAGGATGCAGCAACCGCGCCAACTCTAAGGTGTCTAAGGAAGGATTAGTTAGTTGCGGCAATCCCAGCTTAATAAGTGAAGCCTGTATGAATCCCATATCGAACCGGGCATTGTGCGCGACAAGAATACTCTCTTCACCGATAAATTCAACAAATTTATGCAGTACAGGCTCCAAATCCGGAGCGTCTCTGACCATTTCATCCGTAATATTGGTAAGCTGCTGAATATGATACGGAATCTTCTCATGCGGATTAACGAAGGTGGAGTATCGGTCAATTTCCTGACCTTCCTGCATTTTGATGGCTGCGAGCTCCGTAATATTGTTACGGGTTATAGAAAGGCCCGTGGTCTCGATATCAAAAACAACATAGGTAGCGGTCCTAAGCTCAAGCGGTTGTGCATTCTCCACTATGTTCACGGAGTCATTTACAACGTTGGCTTCAACCCCATACAGCATTTTGATCTTGTTCTTGTGAGAGGAATGATTCGCATCAGGATAACTTTGAACTCCGCCATGATCCGTAACAGCGATAGCAGGATGGCCCCATTTGGCAGCCGTTTTGATATAGGCATCGATGGAGGCAACAGCATCCATTGAACTCATTGTAGTATGAAGATGGAACTCGACCCGCTTCTTAGGGGCATTATCCTTACGGGTTGGGGGAGCTTGCACCTCTGTCAGATCTGAAGGAATCATCATCAGTTCAGGAATCTGCATAAAACGGTCCATTTCCACCCGTCCGCGCGCTCTTACCCATTTTCCGTTGGCGAGCTGGCTCATGATTTTTAAATCTTCTTTATTCTTGGCAAACATCTTCATTTGCAGGGAATCCGTGAAATCCGTCAAACTAAAAGTAAATAACGTGCTGCCATTTCGCAGCTCCTTGCGGTCTAGGGCAAATATCGTACCTTGAATGGTAATTTTCTTCTCTTCATCTTGGATCTCGACAATGGGAACCGGAGGTTCCTTAATATCATAACCCACCTGCAGTTTCACAACTTCATTGCCGTCATTCTCTTCTGCGGAAGCCTCCGACTCAATAGAAGTCATCATTTGCTCTATGAACTCGCGTTCCTCCTGCTGAAGCTTTTGCTGGAACTCTTGTTGGAACTCTTCAACCACTCCAACATGGCTGTCCTTCTCCGCAATCTGCACCTTTACCTTTAGGGCAATCCCGAAATACTTCGCATAAAATTTTATAATTGCGCTATCGATCCCTTTTTTGCGGGCAAGCTCTAGGGACGTAGAATCACTCATGATTACAAGAAGTGTCTGGTCCTCAAGCTCTTGGGTGGAGCGTGTCAGCCAACCATTTACCGAAGGGATTTCCCGCTGAACCCATTCCAGAAACAAACCCCAATATTCCTGAATAATGTCTGCTCTGCTTATTTTCTCATCATATGTGAACAAAAAGCTTACTTTAGCAATATGCTGCATCTTCTCCCGCATTCTCAGGCAAAACGTACGGTAGGCTTGGGCGGGAACCAGAGTTTCTTTTACAATGGCAATATGCCAATCCCGGTTCTCCCGGCTAATCTCTACACGGTCTATATATCCATCCAAGAAATAAGGATCAATAAGTCCCGGCGGAACCTCACCCTGCTTCATCAGCAGCTCAAATCTTCTTCTTCTCTCCTCGTTATGCTCCATGCCTTCCCCCCACCTTTAATCCTTCACATAGCAAGGCCTATCCGAATCTATCTAAAAACTAAAAGCTTCCGGTGTCAAAAAGCATTGGGTTCTTTCGGCCCGCCGACTCCTTTTGCCAGAAGCTACATTTAGTTTACAAATAAGGTTCAATACTAATGATTTATTCTCTCTTAATAAGCTTTGGCAAAAACAACAGTATGCTGTGCCGGTTTGCCGCAGCAAATACAGATATCCTTGGTTTCGGCTGGGTTAAACGGAATATTCCGGCTAGTTGCGCCCGTCTCTTCCTTAACTTTGGATTCGCATTCCTCAGAGCCGCACCAGCCTGCAAGAGCGAAGCCGCGCTTTTCTTCCATCGAAGCTTTCATCTCATCCAATGTATCTACTGAATAGAAATGATCCTCGCGGAACTTAAGGGCACGTTCGAACATTTCATTGTGTACCTGCTCCAGCATAGCTTGTACTTCTTCCACAAGGTTGTCCTGCTGTACGATTTTCTTCTCGCCTGAGATACGGGACACAAGAACGCAGACACCGTTCTCCATATCGCGAGGCCCAAGCTCAAGGCGAATCGGTACACCGCGCATTTCATATTCGTTGAACTTCCAGCCTGGAGTTACATCCGCACGATCATCCACTTTCACACGGATACCCGCTTTCTTCAACTCGAGGAACAGTTCATCGGTCCGGCCAATAACCGCTTCACGAGTCTTAGGAGGGCCAATTGGGATCATAATCACTTGAGTTGGCGCTACCTTCGGCGGCAAGGCCAGTCCGCGGTCATCACCATGTACCATGATCAGGGAACCGATCAAGCGCGTGCTCGTACCCCAAGAAGTCGTGTGTACATACTCAAGTACGTTATCCCGACTTAGATATTGTATATCAAAAGCGACTGCAAATTTAGTCCCTAGATAATGGGAGGTTCCGGCTTGAACAGCTTTACCGTCCTTCATCATCGCTTCGATCGAGTAGGTATCTATAGCTCCCGCGAATCTCTCGGAAGGTGTCTTCTGACCGGTAATTACCGGAATTGCCAAATATCCTTCTACAAAATCACGGTAAGTCTCCAGCATTTGCATCGTTTCTTCACGGGCTTCGGTCTCATTCTCATGTGCGGTATGACCTTCCTGCCACAAGAATTCACTGGTACGGATAAATGGTAGTGTACGCTTCTCCCAACGGACAACGTTAGCCCATTGATTAATAAGCACTGGCAAATCGCGATACGATTGAATCCATTTGGAGTACATATGACCGATCATAGTTTCGGAGGTCGGACGAATCGCTAGACGCTCCTCGAGCTTATCCCCACCCGCTTCGGTTACCCAAGGCAGCTCCGGATTAAAGCCCTCAATATGATCCTTCTCCTTTTGGAAAAAGCTTTCCGGGATAAACAAAGGGAAATAAGCGTTTCTGTGTCCTGTCGCTTTGAATCGACGGTTCATTTCCTCTTGGATATGCTCCCAGATTTCAAAGCCGTCCGGTTTGAACACAATACAACCCCGAACCGGGGAATAATCCATCAGATCGGCTTTTTTGATAACATCAATATACCAACGTGAGAAATCTTCGCCCTGAGGCGTAATTTCCGTAACGAACTGTTTGTTGTTGTTGTTGTTAGACATGTAATGGAATTCCTCCCGTGAATAAAAGCAAAATTAACCGCTAATAAGGCGTAATATATCGTTATAAGTTACAGCTATCATAAGCAGGAACAGCATCGCGAAGCCTACAAAATGCACCATTCCTTCACGGCTTGGATCTACCGGTTTGCCGCGCAGAGCCTCAACACCAAGGAATACCAGGCGGCTTCCATCGAGTGCAGGAATCGGCAGCAGGTTAAAGATGCCCAGGTATAGACTGAGAATTGCAGCCCAATACGTAAGATATTCAATACCTTGCTTAGCAATCTGTCCGGTCATTTCAAAGGTTCTTACAGGACCTCCGATGTCATCCATATTGAATTGGTTAATCAGCTGCTTAAAGCCTAAAAAAATTGCTTTAGTCGTACTGACCATAGCAGTTCCCGATCCTGTTATTGTCTCACCTATTGTTGCTGAACGACTTGGCAGTTGAGGCGTTATACCCACCTTCCCGCCTTCCTGACCTTCCATGCTGCGTGGTATCAAAGTGAAATCTATGGTCTGATTATCTCTTACAATGGACCACTTCATGGCTTTACCTTTAGATTCAGAAGTCATCGTAATCATCTTTTGGTAATCGGCGCCTATCTTCTCACCATTTATAGATTCTACAATATCTCCCTCTTTCAATCCGGCTTCTTGAGCAGGCATATTAGGGGAAACATCACCTATCTTAACATAAGTCGGATTTTCCACTGGAATTCCAACCATTTGCAAGTGAATCGCGAATAGAACAAAGGCAAGAATGAAGTTCATAACGGGTCCGGCAAAAATGGCAATCGAGCGTTGAGCTACCGTTTTGCTGCCGAATTGACGATCCTTGGGGGCTATCTGAGTTTGCTGCCCTCCCCGGATAAGCATCGCTTGAGGATGAACCTCATAAGTAGTAACATCTCCATCCACATCCAGCCTGATCTGCAAGTTATTCTCCAGATCTGTGTATTGCGCCTCTCCGCGAATAACATTTCTGCGGGTGTCGAGAGCATCCAGATAAATATTCTTCACTTTATTATCTTGACCGAGTCTTACCGCTATGGTCTGTCCGGCTCCAATCTCGATAATTTCAGGATCTTCACCGGCCATCCGAGCGTAACCGCCAAAGGGCAGCAGCCGCAATGTAAACTGGGTTTCATTGCGTTTATAAGAAAACAGTTTCGGGCCGAAACCGATAGCAAACTCTCTTACCAATATTCCGGCGCGTTTGGCAAAATAGTAATGCCCCCATTCATGGACAGTCACAAGGACAAAAAACATGAGCACCGTCAAAAAAACAACCTGAACCATTTCCAAAGTGTAACATCCCCCTTTAGGTGTAAGACCGAAGTATGTCCTCTTAATTTATCATTATTCTCCGATCAGGCACAAGAGAATCAACAGTCCAAACCTATTTATTAGGGTAAAACAGGAATTTTAACCAGAAATCGCTATATCTTAGCAGAAAGTGCACGGACTGTTCGGTCACAATGCTGTATCTGCTCTAAATTAGGACTACTCTCGTTGATGTGGCGATCAAGGATTTCCGCAATGATTTCTTCAATCCGTAGAAATGAGATTTCTGAGCGAAGGAATCGGCTGACAGCAATTTCGTTCGCTGCATTAAACGCTGTTGTTGCTGTCCCTCCAGCCCTGCCGCTCTCAATTGCCAGTCTTAGGGCCGGAAACCGCTCGAAGTCCATCTCCCGGAACGTGAGGCTCCCTACAGCTGCCAGTGATAGACGTTGCGCCGGTGAGTTCCAACGCTCGGGGTAGGTTAATGCATACTGGATAGGAACTCTCATATCCGGGCTGCCCAACTGAGCGATAATACTGCTGTCTCGAAATTCAACATAAGAATGGATAATACTCTCGGGATGAAGAATTACATGGATTTGATCATACGACAGACCAAACAGCCAATGCGCTTCAATGACCTCGAGACCTTTATTTACCATTGTAGCGGAATCAATCGTAATTTTGGATCCCATAGCCCAATTGGGATGACGCAGTGCTTCCTCCACCGTTACATTCTTAAGCTGCTCCCGGCTGTAATCACGAAAAGACCCGCCGGAAGCCGTAAGCGTGATACCTGCAACATCCTCACGGTTTTCCCCATTCAAGCATTGAAATATAGCTGAATGCTCGCTATCGATAGGCAGTAAAGAAACTCCCTTACGGGCAGCAAGTTCCGTTACCAGATGCCCAGCCGTTACAAGGGTTTCCTTGTTAGCTAGTCCAATATGCTTGCCAGCTTCAATAGCCGCCATTGTAGATTGGAGCCCAATACTACCCACGACTGCTGTTACAACCGTGTTAGCGTCACCGCCTGCAGCAACCTCTACCAGACCTTCATTCCCGCTGAAAAGTTCTATACCGGCAGGCAAGCTGGATCTGATCTCATCGGCTAATTGAGGTGTTGCCACGGAGACACGCCGGGGTTTGAACCGTTTGATCTGCTCAAGCAGTAATCCGACATTGCTTCCCGCCGCCAAACCGTCAACTTCAAAAGCATCGGGGTGCATGGCCACAACATCCAGTGTCTGTGTGCCAATCGAACCCGTAGAGCCGAGAACACTGATTTTTTTCACAGGTGTACCTACTTCCTCCGTTAATAGTATGGCATAAGCATAATAATATGTACGAACGGAAATACGATAATCCAGCTGTCACAGCGATCCAGAATACCGCCATGCCCGGGCAGGAGTGATCCCGAGTCTTTGATGCCGTATATCCGTTTATAGGCTGATTGAACAAGATCTCCAAGCTGGCCCACACAGGCGCACGAGAGACCGATTAGAAATGCCCGGCCAACCGTCAGCAGATCAGGAACGATAATGGCAAATATGACGGAGATAACTATAGATATAAGAACCCCACCTACGGCGCCTTCAACCGTTTTGTTAGGGCTGATAGCTGGCCAAAGCTTGTTCTTCCCCCATTTTCTACCTACAAAATAAGCTCCGGCATCACTGCCCCAAATACAGGACAATAATAAGAACGTCCACATAAGACCATGACCATCATTAGAAGCACGGGATAAAGCCATATAAGAAAAACCCATACCAACGTATAAAATACCGATAAAAAGTAACGAGGTAGTGCGAATATCCATTTTATTCTTGGTAAACACTGTGATTAATAGAAAAAGGAAAAGCAACAGCCATATCACACGTTCCAAAGAAACCGGTGGGGTTAGGTCAAGCAAGTTCCATGGCGCCATGAAATACAGGATGCCTAAATATCCTATAATAGCAGTTTTGCTAAAAGAAGGCGTACCTGTCATTTTTACGAACTCATAGTACCCGATTAATGCCATCCCAATCAGCAAAAGCTGATACCACCAGCCACCAAGCAAGCATAAACCTAAAAACAAAACTCCGGCCACAATACCGGTTATTAATCGTTGCTTCAAAGGGTTCCATCTCCTATCGGGCTACTTCAGTCCACCATAACGGCGTGAACGGCGCTGGTATTCAGCCACAGCCTCCAGCAAATGCTCTTTGTTGAATTCCGGCCAAAGCACATCTGTAAACCAGAGTTCGCTATAGGCAAGCTGCCAAAGCATGAAATTGCTGAGCCGCATCTCTCCACTTGTCCGAATAAGCAGATCAGGGTCAGGTAGGCCTCCCGATAACAGTCGGCTATCAATTAAATCGGCTGTAATCTGTTCCGGTGACAGCAAACCTGCTTGAATATCCTCACCCATAGCCCGCATGCAATCTTCAAGCTCTTTGCGAGCACCGTAATTCAAAGCAAAATTTAAGATAAGTCCCGTATTGTTTTCCGTCCGAGCTACCGCTTCCTCCATGGCTCTACGGGTAAAAGATGGTAGAGCATCCGCATCGCCCATCATTTTCACCTGTACATTCTTGGCAATTAAATCATCAAGCTCAAGAGCCAAAAACTCCTCTGGTAAACGCATGAGAAAATCAACTTCCTCTTTGGGACGCTTCCAATTTTCGGTCGAGAATGCATACATCGTTAAGTACTGAATACCCAGCTCATCCGCGGCGATTGTAGCGCGTTTCACCGCCTTCATCCCGTTCTGATGACCGACAATGCGCGGTAATCCCCGACGTTTGGCCCAGCGGCCGTTGCCGTCCATAATAATCGCAACATGCCGGGGAATATTATCCGGTGAAATCTCGACCGGCGTCTGCCGGTCTTCCCGGTTCAGCCAAGATTGAACCCGTTTGATCATTTCCGTTTCCTCCAAGCTCTTATCAGAAAGAGACAAACCCCACCAATAAACGGAGGGGCTTTTAGTCTCTTGAATTCTTTATACTTCCATAATTTCTTTTTCTTTGGCTAAGAGCACCTTATCGACTTCGGCAATAAATTTATCCGTTGTCTTTTGAATTTCTTCCTGATGTCCACGGGATTCATCTTCTGAAATACCGTTTTTCTCCATCTTCTTAATATCGTCGTTAGCATCACGGCGAATATTTCGGATGGCTACCTTCGCCTCTTCACCGAATCTTTTCGTGAATTTCACAAGATCGGTACGGCGCTCTTCCGTAAGAGCAGGAATAGATAGACGAATTGTAGTTCCATCATTAGCAGGGGTTAGCCCAAGATCAGACTTCATAATCGCACGTTCGATGTCAGAAACCGATGTTTTATCCCAAGGCTGGATCAACAATGTCCGTGAATCCGGGGTGTTAATGTTGGCTAGCTGATTAATTGGGGTAGGAGAACCGTAATATTCAACCTGAATGCGATCGAGCAGTGACGGTGTGGCGCGTCCCGCCCGCAAAGAAGCCAAATCACGCTTTAGCGATAAAATCGCTTTCTCCATGCGCTCTTCGGCATTTTTCTTGACCGATTGTGGCATTAATCTACACTCCCTTTAATAATCGTTCCGATCTTCTCACCAAGGACAACGCGTTTGATATTACCTTGTTCAGTAATGGCAAACACGATGAGCGGTATATTATTATCCATGCAGAGAGAGGATGCGGTGGAATCCATAACGCCCAGATTCTTGTTTAGCATATCCATATAGGTTAGCTGTTCAAACTTCTCGGCAGAACTATCTTTGAAAGGATCAGCTGAATATACACCATCCACTTTATTCTTAGCCATCAGGATGACTTCCGCTTCAATCTCGGCCGCTCTGAGCGCCGCTGTAGTATCTGTCGAAAAGAACGGGTTACCCGTACCTGCCGCAAAAATAACTACACGGCCTTTCTCCAAATGTCTAATGGCGCGACGACGAATGTAAGGCTCAGCAATTTGCTGCATGGAGATAGAGGATTGCACCCGGGTAGGTACATCGATTTGTTCCAATGCATCCTGCAGGGCCAACGAGTTCATAACCGTTGCCAACATTCCCATGTAATCTGCAGTAGCACGATCAATACCACTAGCACTGCCTGCAATTCCACGCCAGATGTTGCCTCCGCCACAAACGATTGATACCTGAACACCCAATTCCACAACTTCCTTGACTTGCTCCGCGATGGAAATAATCGTCACGGCATCAATACCGTATCCGTTTTGTCCCGCCAAAGACTCTCCGCTAACCTTCAGGACTACTCTCTTAAATACAGGCTGTTCCAAATGTTTACCCTCACTTTGCAATGGAGCTTTACGGCTCCAGGTTAACCATTTCCCTAGCACCCTTAGATACCGTACTAGGAAAACGGCGGTTCTTATACCCTGTGTTTATAAAAGACGGAACACTACGTGTACGTGTCCCGTTCTTCTCTTAATCATATTCATTAGTTACCCTTACTGCTGAAAGGATATCTTATTTGTTTACTTGTGCCATTACTTCTTCAACGAAGTTGTCGACTTTCTTTTCCAAACCTTCGCCAAGTTCATAACGAACAAAACGACGGATAGAGATGTTCTCACCGATAGTGCTGATTTTTTCATTCAACAATTGGGAGATCGTTTTGTCAGGATCTTTAACAAAGGTTTGCTCAAGCAAGCAATGTTCTTCGTAGAATTTGCTGATGCGGCCTTCAACCATTTTTTCAATGATTTTTTCAGGCTTGCCTTCGTTAAGTGCTTGAGCTTTCAAGATTTCTTTTTCTTTCTCGACAGCTTCAATCGGCACTTCTTCGCGACGAACATAAAGCGGGTTAGCTGCAGCAATTTGCATTGCGATATCACGTGCGAAATCTTTGAATTGCTCTGTTTTACCAACGAAGTCAGTTTCACAGTTAATTTCTACAAGAACGCCAATACGGCCTCCAGCGTGGATATAAGATTCTACAGTACCTTCAGTTGCAATACGTCCTGCTTTGCTTGCAGCTGCGGAAAGACCTTTTTCACGAAGCAATTCAGCGGCTTTAGTAATATCGTTATTAGCTTCTTCAAGCGCCTTTTTACAATCAAGCATACCTGCGCCTGTTCTTTCACGAAGTTCTTTTACTGCTTTTGCATCTACTGCCATTGTTATTACCTCCAAATGAATTGTAGTTACATCTTATATCCTAAAAAAAGGGCAGTGAGAGGTTATCCACCTGCCAACCACCCTTTTCATTTAAGTTCATGTTTTAGTTCGATAGTTATTAAGCTGTAGTTGTTTCTTCGCCTTGGTGAGCTTCTACAACAGCGTCAGCCATTTTACCAGTCAACAATTTAACAGCGCGGATAGCGTCATCGTTACCTGGAATAACATAATCGATTTCGTCTGGATCACAGTTAGTATCAACGATAGCTACGATAGGAATACCCAATTTGCGAGCTTCTGCAACAGCAATACGCTCTTTACGCGGGTCAATGATGAACAACGCGCTTGGCAAACCTTTCATGTTCTTGATACCGCCTAGGAATTTTTCAAGACGATCTTTCTCTTTGCGGAGAAGGATTACTTCTTTCTTAGGCAATACTGCGAAGGTACCGTCTTCTTCCCAAGCTTCCAATTTCTTCAGGCGATCAATACGCTTTTGAATCGTTTGGAAGTTAGTCAGGGTACCACCCAACCAACGTTGGTTAATGAAGAACATACCCGAACGTTCAGCTTCTTCTTTTACGGAATCTTGTGCTTGTTTCTTTGTTCCTACGAATAGGATTGTGCCGTTGTCTGCAGCGACGCTTTTTACAAAGTTGTAAGCTTCTTCTACCTTCTTGACCGTTTTTTGCAGGTCAATGATGTAAATTCCGTTTCTTTCAGTGAAGATATAACGATCCATTTTTGGGTTCCAACGACGAGTCTGGTGACCGAAGTGTACCCCAGCTTCTAGAAGCTGTTTCATAGATATTACTGCCATCTTCACACACCTCCTAATATGGTTTTTTGTGTGTCTCCTCCGCCGCGCGTCATCTTTCAGCAAGACTTTCTTCAGAAGAAAGCACCTCTTGTCGAAATCAACCGGCGTGTGTTTTAACACCGTCAATTACTATATCACAATAAAAGAATGGATGCAACGAGTTGTTTCTATATTTATTAAAATCACAGAATATCAAACTAAATGTATTCCTACTTTACCGTTATTAACTTATCAATGATAGTCTCAAGACTTTCTTTCGTATCGAAAGTATAATTCCCATACTGTATAACTTTAGTGGCCCCACGTTTGACGGCTGCACGTAAAAATTCCTGTTTATCTTGAATGACCCCGTTCTTTGACAAAAGGTCAGCGACTTCACTTAAGGTGATGCCATTAGGAATACGCACGGAAACAGCACTCTTGCCGAGAGAATTTGATTCGACAGGAGCTATAGTAGATACAGGTATAGTACTTGTGTCAGGCTGGATCACTTCTGACTGTTTCGGGGTGGACGGCGCTGAAGGCGCAACGGTATCATCGGGGCTATTAGCAGCCTTTGGTTCCACTACTGGAGAGGGAGAAGGCTTATTTCCACCAGGTTTAACAACTTGTTCCTCAAGTGCCGCCCATTCTTCCTTTGTAAGGAGCTTATCGGACTCAGCAATTACTTTTAAATTGAGTTCTGCTGCTTCCTTTATAACTTGCTCCTTGGTAAGTTGAGCTGTACCTGCAGTTATCATAAGCTGAAGCAAGATCGCGCCTGATAAAAGCCCAAAACCTAGACCAAGCATAAAGGAACGATTTTTGATCACGTCGATTCCTCCTGTTTAGCCAGTTGCAGAATAAGTTGGACCTCTCCCCGCTGGAGACCGGTCAATTTTGCGATAGCATCAATTGACTTTCCCTGCTCATCAAGCTCAAATAATTTGGGATACCGCATCTTAATAGAATTGATCGGCTCAGGCAGAACCTCAGGCTGGACCTCAGGTTTGACACTTTGAGGGGTAGGTAGCTTTTCATTAACAGGTTCGTGTTTGTTCTCTGCATTATCCTTCTTATGTGAAAAAGCCAGCTGAAGCATTCCCGTTTCTCCAGCCGCCACTCGTGCTTCTATATGTGTAGATTTTTGCTGCTGCTCGGTTAACTGCGCCCTTAACTCGTTAAGTTGCTCCTGAAGAGCTGACTGATTCTCCAAAGACTGCTGCTTAATTCCGCTTACCAACCTAATCATCTCTTCATTCTCACGCTCGATATCCGCCACATACAGTTCAAGTGCTGCCTCTGTCTCTTTCAAACTCCGCTTCTCTGCAGTTCCTTCTCGGGAGCGAGCTGGCAACTTCAGTGCGTAAGCGATGGCAAAGACGCCCAACAGCACA
Source organism: Paenibacillus wynnii (assembly GCF_000757885.1). Classification (NCBI taxonomy): domain Bacteria; kingdom Bacillati; phylum Bacillota; class Bacilli; order Caryophanales; family Paenibacillaceae; genus Paenibacillus; species Paenibacillus wynnii. Next base: position 1,514,799 of record NZ_JQCR01000003.1, read on the forward strand.
ATATACACCCATGGTTGCAAGTGTCCGATCTCCTTTGCCTTACGTAATTTATTATAGTGTTAGATCAATACTATGACCTTTGTAAGGGTGTTCTGCATCACGATACTTAGTAGATTCACCCTTTTTACCAGATGAAGAACTCCCACCGGAACCTTGTTCATGATGGCCATCATCCCGAACTGAGGTTTCAGCAGTCTCATCCACTCCGCTGCTTCGTTGAGTCTGTTCATGACTGCTCTTCACATTTTGCCCGGCCAACTGCTGCTGATTCAGCGATGGACGATGCTGAAGATCATTCTGAAGCTTCCCCGCCTCGGTTGCACGGGGTACTGCGATTTGCAACTCCACCGGCTTTAGACTCAAGGCAATCCCCTTCTCGCAGATAGTGGCCGGCTACTGCAGCTGCCCACCTGATTATATATACGGCAGTATACTTATATCACCATCACTATAAGTAAAGATAACTCTTTCCGTCGGATCTTTAATGAATCTAGTATATCTGCCGATTACTATTTTTGAACCGCCATAAATAGTCTTGATTACTTCTACTTTGGCTTTTCCTGTGTCTTCAAGCATTCTTTCAATTTCAAGTATGCGGGACTTAATGGCTGCTTCTTCTCGTGTATGGGACTGTTTAGTAGCATTAAGCTTTACTCGCAGCTCCATTTTATCAGGAGAAAGTTGACCGTTATTTGCTAGTTGATTTAAAAGATAGAGAGCTTTGGCTGTTTTGTCAGTATTCTCAAGCAATATTCGCAGTTGATGCCGAAGATCATTGATTTCATTCCTCATTTCAGGAAGAACACCCACTTCAACAGCGGTTGTTGTCGACATCGTATTGCCAATGGTTCGTGCTACGACTTTATCTCCGGCCTGAATGATCCCGCCGACAATCAACCCCTTCGTACCGTTGCATAATACATCTCGTCCAGCACGAATGTTGGAATGCATAATGCTTTGGGACACAATTACATCTTCACCCGCCATAACATTGCCTTCTTGAATGAAGGAGACTTTTACATTCCCCCCAGCACTCACGTGACCTTTGTTGTACCCGATAATACCACCAGTAATCTCAATGGATCCCCCGGCAATCAACTCTGCCCCTTCCACGCCACCAACAACCCGAATATCTCCATCCGACTTCACAGTAAATCCGGTGAGAACATTTCCCCGAACAACAACTGTACCCACGAAATCAATATTGCCAACGCTGTAATCAACATCCCCGTTAATCTCATAAATAGGAAATACATTGATCTTACCCTTTTCCGTTAACGTAATAAGTCCATCTATGGCCGCGTATAAGGAGATTTGATTATTATCTACAAGTACATTTTTGCCAATTTTAAAATGGGATTCTTTACCCACTCTGCTTGGTATTTCCTCACCCGTCACCGTTTTCCCCGGTGTTCCCGGCTGCGGAGGAATTATTTTTGCAATCAATTGACCTTTACGAACATTACTCAGCCTGATTAAATCCTTGTAATCGACCTTTCCATCTGCTTTCTCCAGGGGTTTCCGATCTACTTCCTCTTCCAGAGAAACAGCCATAACAACTTGTCCATCAGTTCCCTGAATAGGTGTATCTCCGACGGCAATAGATACTTTATTGAAAAAATATTCCTCAGGATGACTAGCAAGACGTTCAATAATGTTACGTTGTATACCGTAGCGAATATTATGGCTGTTCAAAAATGCTTCAATATCTTCAACAGTACATGAAAAATTCTCGTCCTTTTTGGAAAACTGAAGATACGCAATCCCTTTATCATCTGAAAAGGTAATGTTCAAATAGTGATTCAACGCATATTGGCCAATCATTTTTGGCCCCCCCTTCGCAAGCATCTCTGTCAATCGTTTTGCATCAAAAGATCACGGTTTTTCTCAAGCGTTCCCTTTAGACGTAAAATAGCTTTGGAATGAAGCTGAGAAATGCGTGAGGGCGATAACGACATAACCTCGGCAATCTCGCTTAATGACAAATCTTCATAATATAAAAGGGACACTACGGTCCGTTCTTTCGCCGTTAGTTTCTCAATTCCTTTGGTGAGCGTCTCTCGTAAATAAAATTCATTAACTTTAGTATCTGGATTTTTGGCTTTATCATCTACCAATAAAGACATCCGAGTCTCCGATTCTTCTTCACGAATAGGATCTTCCAATGAACACAGAGACATGACTGCGACATCCTGCAACATCGTTTGAAATTCTTGTTCACTGATATTCAAGTACTTGCTCATTTCTTCGTCACTAACGGATCTTAAATATTTCTGCTCGAGCTGCTGATAAGCATCCTCGATCCTTTTAGCCTTTTCTCTTACCGAACGGGGAACCCAATCACTTTGGCGCAAGGAATCAAGGATAGCTCCCCTCACTCGCCAGGAGGCGTAGGTTTGAAATTGAAGACCCCTTTTATAATCAAACTTCTCTATCGCATCAATAAGACCCATGACACCATTGCTGGCTAAATCATCCTTTGACACATTTTTCGGTAATCCAACCGCAAGGCGGCTAGATACATAATCTACAATATGGAGATAACTCTCAATCAGCTTTTTTTTGGCTTCCGGATTACCGTGTTCTTTCCACTCTATCCATAACCCGTCAGTTTCCAATTGAGAAGCTCTACGCTCGTTCAATAGCTTTCACCTCCCAAAGTATATTCAGCGTTCTTGTGTGACGAAACTTCACCTCCATTATTAAGGCAATACCAGTTCCGCCACAGCACACGCTTATTCTTCTTTCAGGTGACGAACGGCCTTTGCCAATTCTTCAGGATCTTTTAAAGATACCAGTTTTGGAGGCTGCAGCGGTTTAAATCCTAGCTCACTGCCACTTCCCTGACCCGGCTGCGGCTTCAACAGATTCTTGAGTTCTTCATCCTCATCTGGAGTCCTAATATCCAGTGTGGTTCCTAAAGCTTCGCTAGTATCTTCTTCCAAAGAAGACTGCAAGTCATTTGGATCCAATGATTCCTTAAAGATAAAACCCAATACCCATCTCAGGACAAATGCAAGCATAAACCAAAGGATAAATCCGAAAAACCCGCGTATTAAACTAGTCATCAGCAAATTATTCCCCAAAGTAACAAGGAAGGTTAATACAAAACCTATTAACCCAAACAACATATTTATTAGAATGTTTCCGATCATCATTATATTTCCTTAGAGCCTTTTTGCACACTTCGGATAAACAAAACTCCGGTATTGCAGGCAATTTCTATTGTTCGACCATAACTTCCGCCCGTATCCTCTGCAATAAGCGGAATTTTGAGAGCTTCGAGCGCAAGCTTGCAGGATTCAACATTTCGAGGACCAATTCTCATAGTATCATTACCTCCTGCGAAAGCAAACATCTGGGAGCCTCCGGCCATTTTAGCAACAATTCTGCTTCTGACCGCTCCCAATTCTATTAACCGTGATAAGAGCTCCGGCACAGCCGTATCTGCAAACTTCGCTATATTTAATTGGCCCTCCCTGGCAATATCCGAGGAAGGCAGCATGACATGAGCCATACCGCCTAGCTTCTTCCCTGGATCATAAAGGGTTAAACCAACACAGGAGCCAAGGCCGGTTGTCCGGATCAAACTGTCTTGACTACCTACATTGAGATCTGCCATAGCAACTTTGATGATACTTTGTTCTTCAATCATCTTCGAACGGAACCCCTAATGACTTGAAGATTTTTGGGAATGATTCCGGGTCTGGAATGAGGAAGAATTGGCCTTCAATTTCATTATTCCCCTCAAGGAAAGTTGTATCAATCAGCAGGGCGTTATCTCCCATTTGACCGAACTGCAACAGGCCATAACCCAAAATCGCTCCTGCCATATCCATTGCCAGTGCCGGAACCGTAGGATACATAGAAAGTGAAGTGAAATCAGCCAATGATGATAAATAAGAGCCTGCTAAAATATTCCCGATTTCGTTCAGGGCAGAAAGTTCCATTTCGCTTAATTCATCGCCGCCGGAAATTTCGATGCCTGCAATACGACTTAGTAAACTCGTAGCGGCTTCCGGAGACAAAATGAAAAACAAATTACCCGGAGCTTCACCTTCGACCCTTAAGAATATCGCATATACCAGCTTTTCCGCTCCGCCTACTTTTTCAGTAATTTCTTCAAAACTCAATAGCTGCACTTTGGGAACAGCCATATCAATGGGCTTGTTCAAGAGCTGGGATAACGCAGTAGCAGCGTTCCCGGCTCCAATATTACCAATTTCCTTCAGAACATCCATTTTAAAATCTTTAAAATGTTTGAAAAGTTCCATAGGCTATTCCTCTATACTTTCCAACTGAACAATTTCACTCTTATTAAGCACCTCGGACAGGTTTAGCATAATTAGCAAACGATCCTCGCCGATTTTGGCCACCCCATCCAAATATTTAGCTTTGATTCCGCCGACCACATCTGGGGGGGTATCAATTGAATCCTTGTTCAAATCAATAACATCATTGGCCGAATCGACAATGAATCCTACTTCAATATCGTTAACCGATACAATAATAATACGGGTCTGGTCCGTGTGCTCCGCCTCTTCAATACCGAAACGACCGCGAAGATCGATAACAGGAATAACAACACCTCGTAAATTAATAACACCTTTTATAAAAGAGTACGTTTTAGGCACACGTGTAATCGGCATCATACGCTCAATGGTTTGTACCTTTTCAACTTCAATGCCGTATTCCTCAGTACCTAATTTGAATACGATGACTTTAATATCTTCAGCCATGGAATGAACCTCCCTGTTCTATCCTAATTATTTTATAAAAGCGTTGGGATCAATAATGAGTGCAACTTGTCCGTCGCCTAAAATGGTGGCACCGGATATTCCCTGAATCTCAGGCAAATATTTGCCCAAGTTCTTAATTACGATTTCGTTCTGCCCAATGAAGTCCTGAACGGCTAGAGCGATAAGACGCTCTCCCTTGCGAACGACTACTATTTCAGTCTCTTCTTCATTGCTTTCATCATAATCAGGTATGGAAAAAATACGGCTGAGTGAAACCAGCGGAATATGTGTATTGCGGAATTCCAGCATTTTGTTGCCATGGATCGTCCGAATTTGCGATTGTTTCACAATGCCAGTCTCCACTATAGAGGACAGCGGAATGGCAAACTTCTCACAACCTAACCGGATTAGCATAGCTGCGATAATTGAAAGGGTTAAAGGCAGTTGTACCGAGAAATTTGTTCCTTTACCCAGCGTGGAATAAATGGTTACATGACCACCAAGTGATGAGATCTTTGATTTAACGACATCTAGACCTACACCACGTCCCGAAATATCGGAAATTACCGCAGCAGTACTAAAACCAGGGGCAAATAACAGCTGGTAGACTTCGGAATCCGTCATGTTGACAGCCTGCTCTGATGTAACAACACCTTTTTTGAGAGCTGACTTTAAGACTTTATCACGGGAAATACCAGCTCCATCTTCCTCGATTTCAATAAAGACATGGTTACCGCTGTGGAAGGCACGCAGATTAATCGTTCCAGTCTCCGGCTTTCCTGCAGCAATACGATCAGCTATGGACTCTACTCCATGGTCTACCGCATTACGTAGTAGATGGACTAACGGATCACCAATTTCATCGATAACCGTCCGGTCAAGCTCTGTCTCCGCACCCGTTACAATAAGGTCAACCTTTTTATCGAGAGACTTCGCAAGGTCTCTAACCATACGTGGGAAACGGTTAAATACGGTATCAACAGGAACCATCCGTAATTTCATTACAATATTCTGCAGATCCGCACTTACTCGGCTCATATGTTCAACCGTCTCCGTTAGATCCTGATTATGCACTTCTGATGCCAGTTGCTCAAGACGTACACGGTCTATTAAAAGCTCACTGAACAAGTTCATCAAGACATCCAAACGTTCAATATCTACACGAATGGTTCTAGATGGAGCACTGTTTGTTCCGCTTCTAACAGCTGGTTTTGCAGCTTCATCTTTCGACTGTACAGGAGCCGCCTGCGTTGGGGATACTGTTGGTACTTCTTGAACAGGAGCTTCAAGGGTTGCCGCAGTAGTTTCTTGACCCAATTGCTGAAGTGATTCACTGTCCAACGCAACAGCATTGACTTTCTCAATTTCTGATAGGTTAAGAACCATCGATTGAATTTCTTCTGCTTCCTTTTGGGTTATGTAGTAGAGGGAGAAGCTTTGATCAAATTTCTCCTGCTCAATATCCTGAACCGAAGGAAATGATTTTACAACTTCACCGGAACGTTCAAGCAGATCAAACACCATATAAGATCGGACAGCTTTAAGCTGACAATCTTTACGAATTGTCACTTCAACGTACATTACCTTGTGTCCTTCTTGAAGAGATTGCTCTAAGACTGAGAATTGAAACTCATCAAGCAAAATAGGGGCATTGGTAGCATTTACAGCAGCTGCTGAAACTGTATCATTTGTAGAAGTACCGCCTGCTGTGGGAATATCACCACGTACGATGGCTTGCAGTGAAGCGACAATGGTAGACACATCTGCCTTACCGTCCCCGCCTCCTGTTATATTCTCCACCATGGACTCTAGTGCATCCAAGCTTTTGAATAAGGTATCAAAAATAAAATCCTGCATACGCAGCTTACTGTTACGGACAAGATCAAGAACATTTTCCATCTGATGGGTAAGTGAAGCTAAATCCTCGTAGCCCATAGTTGCCGCCATACCTTTTAAGGTATGGGCAGAGCGAAAAATGACCTGAACGATACTGAGATCTTCAGGATTTGCTTCTAGTTCCATCATTTTTTCGTTCAAAGACTGTAGATGATCATTTGACTCATCAATAAACATGGATAAATATTGGTTCATGTCCATTGTGAGACACCTCCTCGTGAGTTCGCTTTTCCGTTACTTAACCACTTGCACCAGCCTTGGAGCAATCTCTTGCAAAGGCAGGATATGTCTGACACACTGCAATTCCACCGCGGAACGCGGCATTCCATACACTACACAGGTTTCTTCGCTTTCGGCAAAAGTAGATGTTACACCTGAGTCATAAAGAGATTTCATCATTTTGGCACCATCACTTCCCATGCCAGTCATAAGTACCGCATGACGTTCCAGAGAAGTTAGAGAGAGCAAGGATTCAAATAGAGTATCCACCGAAGGCCGATGCCCATTGCGCGATTCCTCCTTGGTCAGTGATACCATATATTGCCCACCGACGGTTGAAGAAACTTTCATATGATAACCGCCTGGAGCAATATACGCAGATCCTTGCCGCAATATCATCCCGTGTTCTGCCTCGCTCACTTCGAGTGGGCTAAACGTGTTTAAACGTTGGGCAAGCGACTTTGTAAAATTAGGCGGCATATGCTGCACAATTACAATAGGCGCCGGAAAGTTGGCCGGGATATTCTCAAGCAAAGCCTTTAATGCGCGTGGACCACCAGTTGAACACCCCACAGCAACCAGCTTATTAAGGACATCCTTACCGACTACTTTCCTGTCTCCACCAGCCTTAGGGGTATCTGGGACAGCATTACTTACTGAAATGACTTGTGATAGAGGTGATACAGGCTTCTTCTCCACTTTAGTCCGATCCCTTAATTTCTCAATGGCCGGTTTCGGAGGTAGGGCTGCGGGTTTCACGATATTTTTCGGGATTCCCTTTTCCAAAGGAGCGCTATTTGATAATTTCCCTTCAGCTTTAGTATCCAAAGAAGAGGTTCGAGCAGGTGGAAGCTTGTCCCCCGCTAAGTTACGCTTGGGCTTCATATCAGCCTCAGTCTGCTTGATAACCATTTTCTCAGGCTGCACCTTAGGCAAATCAGGAACAGATAACGAAACTACATTTAAAGGTTCAAGTTCGGTTGCTTTATTAGCAGATATTCTAGCTTCTCTCTGCTTGCGGGCAAGCATTGCCTCTTTCATTTGTTCCCTTAACGATTCTCCAACTGCGATGATATCTTGCGAATTGGAGATGGATGGCTTACGAATAAAGTCAAAAGCCCCCCATTCCAGTGCCAAAATGGTCTCCTTCATACCCTCTTCATTTATTCCTGAAAGCATAATAACCGGAAGAGGATGAGAAGCCATGATTATTTTCAGCGCTTCCAAGCCATTCATTTCAGGCATTTCCACGTCCATTGTGACAAGATCCGGAGAGAGCTCATTAATCTTGTCAATAGCCTCGCGACCATTAGAAGCCGTAGCCGTCACTTGGAAGTTAGCGTCGTTTTCAATTAAATCGGAAATGATTTTTCGCATAAATGCTGAATCATCCACAACCAAAACTTTATATGGTTCCATATCATTTCCACCTCTGTTCTTGAATGAAGAACAATTATTTCGTCCGTTTCAACCACTTGCTAATAAAACCTTTGATACCTTGAAGTTTCTTAGTTTCCTCCGGACTTCCGGCCAAGTAACTAAGGGCAAGTCTTTGAATATCCTTAGCTGCTGTACTGTTCGGAAAAGCCATGGAGAACGGAATTTGCTTCTTTACGGCTTGCACCACATGAGTATCAGCGCTGATATATCCTAGAAAAGGGAGATCCAATTGTAAAAAGCGGTCAGCTGCCAACCGGATTCTATCACTTGTCGAGATGGCTTCCTTCTCGTCTCCTGCCTGATTCACAATCAATTTAAATGAAACCTCTGGATGGGATTTATGGACAACCTTCATTAGAGCATAAGCATCTGTAATGGCTGTTGGTTCCGGTGTAGTTACAACTAGACAATCATCAGCTGAGGTAATGAACTTCATGGTTTCTTTTGAAAGCCCGGCTCCTGTATCAAACAGTATAAAATCCATCTGATCAGCAATTTGTTCGATTTGAGTGGTGAAATAATTCAGATCTGCATCAGAGAGTGAAAATAATTCATCCATCCCCGAGCCTCCGGCTATAAAGGGAAGTGAACCCGGCCCCAATTGTATAATCTGTTCTATTTCTGCCTCACGCTTCAACAAATGGTACAGGTTGTACTTAGCCGTCACACCCATCAACACATCAATGTTGGCCATTCCTATATCGGCATCGAATAACAATACCCTTTTACCCATAGCCTTTAGGGCTAAAGAAAAATTTAATGTAAAATTCGATTTACCGACCCCACCTTTGCCGCTGCATACTGTAATAATGCGAGCGGTGGCTTCTCCGTCATTCATGCGTTTGGAATCCTGACTGGATACAAGCTGTCTTAACGATTGAGCCTGATCCATCATTTGCCCCCTGTTCCTAGTAGCATTCCATAGAGCTTCTCTTCCGAGGCCATTAGTAAATCATCAGGAACATTTTGTCCGTTAGACAAATAGGACAAACCAAGCGGGAAATCCTTCAGGAGATTGAACAAAGGGCCAAAACTTTCTGTTTCATCTAATTTGGTGAAAATAACTTTATCCAGCTGATACTTATTGAAGTGTTCTGTAATAATCTTCATATCACGGCTCTTAGATGTAAGACTCAAAACTAGGTAAGTCTCACTCTTCAATTCCTTTGACAGCAGACTTTGCAATTCCGCGACCAACATCTCATTACGATAATTACGGCCAGCTGTATCCATTAAGATCAGGTCGCAGCTTTCCAGTCTTGACAGTGCTCTCTGCATATCTCCTGGGGACTGCACAACCTCTAACGGAACATTTAAAATTGCAGCGTATGTTCTAAGTTGCTCTACGGCTGAAATCCGATAGGTATCCGAAGTGATAAGCCCAACTTTGCGTCCCTGTCGAAACAACTGCTCTGCCGCCAGCTTAGCAATAGTTGTGGTCTTTCCAACTCCGGTCGGACCCGCTATATATAAAATACGTGTATCCCGTGCAATACCTTTACCGATCCGTTTGGATAAAAATTGGGTTACCTGCTCTTTTAAGGACTCTTGAAACTCAGATGAGGTCCAATTACGACCCTCATTAGTCCATTGATCAAAGGTGGTATTTACCCATAGTTCAATCAAATCGATATCCAGTTCTTGTTCGATTAGGCGTTCTCTTAGATCATTTAGAGGGTCTGGCATGTCCTTAGAAGCAGTCGTTTGCCTCGCAAATCGTTCCATCCATTGCTTCATTTCTCTGATTTCTACGAGCACTTCATTATCTTGAGCTGAGGAAACAGCGGTTGTCTGCCTAACGCCCATAGATTCATATAGTGCAGAAGTTGAAGTATCCATTTCCTTCTTCAGTACAATAGGATCCATGTTTATATCGATGCTGTCCTTCTCTAGTTCAGTAGAATCTTGGAGAACTCCGACTGCATCAGATAATGCTGCTGCAAGCTCCGCATATGTGCGATTCTCTGTCTTTTGCTTCACAGAAGTAGCCTGTGATGCTCCTGAAGCCTTCATATAAGCTTGGGGTACAGCGCTACGTGGTACATTCAGTGAAGGAGTTGTTTTTTCTGGAACTGTTCGCTTCTGTTCCTTTTCAACTGCTGCGACAACCTCAATTTTCTTTTTTTTGAAAAAGCCTAAGAAACCACCTATTTTGATCTCCTTAGTACTTAAAATGACTGCATCACTTCCAAGGTCACTGCGGATAGAATGCATAGCGTCCGGCATCGTATCGACAACGTAGCGCTTCACTCTCATAAATTCACCACTCCAACACTTTGAATTTCAATATTCGGTTCAAGTTCACTATAAGACAATACCGGGATATCCTGCATGGTCCGCTCCAGTACCTGTCTCAAGTACATGCGAATGGTCGGTGAAGTCAATACAATAGGTTGATGTCCTGACTGTAATAGACGATTGACTTGCTCCGTGAACCGTTGATACAAAGTCTGTGTCGATACAGGATCAAGTGCCAAGTAGCTTCCTTGCTCGGATTGTTGAACGCTTTCGGCAATTTTCTTCTCTAATGTCGGTCCTACAGTAATTACCTTCATGGTTTCTCCAGCTTGGGAGAACTGTTGAGTAATTTGTCTGGACAACGACTGACGTACATATTCTGTAAGAATATCTGGATCTTTAGAATAGGTTCCATAATCTGCTAGGGTTTCGAAAATCGTAACGAGATCCCGAATTGAAATCTTTTCACGAAGCAGCTTGGCCAATACTTTCTGAACATCTCCGATTACCAACAGAGACGGAATTAATTCATCTACAAGCACCGGATAATTCTCGCGAAGATTGTCAACAAGCATCTTGGTTTCCTGCCGGCCGAGAAGCTCATGCCCATGACGTTTGATGAGTTCTGTTAAATGTGTTGCTACGACAGATGGGGGGTCAACTACTGTATAACCTGATAACTCTGCCCGTTCTTTAACTGATTCATCAATCCATAATGCTGGTAGTCCAAATGAAGGTTCCACCGTTTCTATCCCGTTAATAGATTCGTCATCATATCCGGGACTCATGGCAAGATAGTGATTAAGTAATAATTCACCACCGCCGACAGTATTCCCTTTAATTTTTATGACATATTCATTCGGTTTTAGTTGAATATTGTCGCGAATGCGAATAACAGGCACAACAAGACCCATTTCAAGTGCACATTGCCGTCGAATCATGATGATGCGATCCAACAAATCACCGCCTTGCCCCGTATCTGCCAAGGGGATAAGCCCGTATCCAAATTCAAATTCGATCGGGTCAACAGACAGTAGGTTGATAACACTTTCTGGGCTTCTCACCTCTTCGATTTGTTTCTCCTCGACCAATTGCTCTGCGGCAATTTGTTTGAGATTTAAGTTTTGTCCCATCCTATATGCGGAAAAAGCTAGAATTCCTGCTAAAGGTAGTGTAGTGATGATATGTATCGGGGTAAAAAATCCAAGAAATGCTATGGTTACTGATACGATATATAACAACTTAGGATAAGAAAACAGCTGCGCTGTCAGATCCTCAGCAAGATTTCCTGCTGAAGAAGCCCGGGTTACAATCAAACCGGCAGCGGTTGAAATGAGCAGGGCAGGAATCTGGCTGACCAGGCCGTCCCCTATGGTCAATAAGGAATACGTGGACAGTGAATCTCCGAAGGATTTGCCTTGAATGGTCATTCCGATAATAAATCCGCCGATCAAATTGATTAAGAGAATGATAATACTTGCAATTGCATCTCCCTTAACAAACTTACTCGCACCATCCATGGCACCATAAAAGTCCGCTTCACGTTCTACGTTGCGGCGACGGTCACGTGCTTGCTGCTCGTTAATCATACCAGCGTTAAGATCAGCGTCGATACTCATCTGCTTACCCGGCATTGCATCGAGTGTAAACCGTGCTCCTACCTCAGCAACACGCTCTGAACCTTTGGTAATTACGATAAATTGCACAACTACCAGAATTAGAAAGACAATGAAACCTACTGCTATTTGACCTCCGGCAATCCAACTGCCGAACGTAGCGACAACAGAACCAGCTTCACCGTAAGTAAGGATCAGCTTGGTTGTTGAAATATTTAGGGCTAATCGAAACAAAGTGGTTATGAGTAGAAGTGATGGGAAAATAGAGAATTCCAAGGCTTCCTTTGTATTCATCGCAACTAATATAATGGTCAACGCTATAGCTATATTGATAACAAGAAGTACATCCAGAAGCCAAGCCGGGATTGGAAGAATCATCATAAGCACGATGCCGATAATACCTATTAGAACTGTTAGATCTTTAGCTTTCAATGGTTTTTACCTCCCCCGTATTATCTGGACTTGCCTTTAAGTTTATATACATACGCCAGCACTTCCGCCACTGCCTGGAACAAATCCGCTGGAACAATATCCCCGATTTCTGCTCTTTGAAACAGCGCTCGTGCAAGAGGTTTATTTTCCATAGTCATAATGCCATGCTCTTTGGCTAGCTCTCGAATGCGTAAAGCAACAAAATCTTGGCCTTTAGCCACTATCTGCGGAGCTTCCATCTTAGATCCGTCATATTTCAATGCAACTGCGAAGTGAGTTGGGTTTGTAATAATAACATCTGCGTTGGGAACCTCTTGCATCATCCGCTGCATAGCCATTCTACGTTGACGCTCCCGAATCTTACCTTTAATTAGAGGATCGCCTTCTGACTTTTTATACTCATCCTTGATATCCTGTTTGGACATTTTCAGACTTTTTTCGTGTTCATAACGCTGATACATATAATCGAGCGCAGCCATTATCATCAGCGCCGCTCCAATTTTGATACCTAATTTAATGGTCATACCTGCACCAAATTTAAAAATTCTATCCAAGCTAATATGAGACAATGAAGCAAAGTCACTCTTTTGGGCCCATATAGTGCTGTACACTATATAAGAAATGACAAGAAGCTTGAAAATAGATTTCAGAAACTCCACAAAGGAACGCATTGAAACTATATTCTTAAAGCCTTTAATAGGATTAATCTTATCAAATTTAGGAGTAAGGCCTTCTCCGTTAGCCATAAAACCCACCTGAGCCAAGTTGACAACTATAGCAACAACGAAAGTAATCCCTAGCAATGGAGCAAGTAATATCAGAATTTGTACACCGTACTCATTAAGCAACAGTGTAACATTGTCTGGTGTAACCTCCATATTCAACCTGTTAAGATAAACATCTGTGTAAAGCGAAACTACTCGCTCTTTAATAAATCCTCCGAACATGCTCAGACTTAGTACAGCCGACAGTAGTACCACCGCACCCGAAAGCTCTGCACTTTTAGCGACTTGACCCTTTTTACGGGCATCCTGCCGCTTTTTGGGGGTGGCCTTTTCTGTCTTCTCTCCTGCGAAAAGCTGAAGATCCAGCTTGTAAAGTTGGGGCTGCGGCATGATATTCTCCCCTTACGGTGATTGAGGATTATTCCCCATCACGCCCAGTAAATTACGCATCGATTCGAACATTATGTCAAAAAGATTTTGAAAAAGGACAGCCAGAGTCGGCATTAGTATAAATAGCAGACCAAGGCCGATAAAGATCTTCAAAGGGACACCGATTACAAATACATTGTATTGCGGTGCTGTCCTAGCCAAAAAGGCAAGACCGACATCCGTTAGAAACAAAGCGGTTACTAAAGGCGCCGCCATTTGAAATGCCAATACAAAAGATTGTGCAAATGACCGAATTAGAAAGTCCGAAAGACCGCCGTTTATCATACTAAGCAACAAATTATTATCGATAGGAACCCAGTTGTAACTGTATACAATGGCATCCAATAAAAAATGATGTCCATTCATACCTAGAAACATCAGAAGGGCAATCATATATTTGAAGTTACCGAGTATAGGTGAGGATGCCCCAGTCATAGGATCAATGACATTCGCAATACCGAATCCAATCTGTATATCAATAAATGACCCAGCCGTTTGAATCGTCATGAACATTAAATATCCTATAAAACCAAGCAGCAGCCCTATCAAAACTTCTCTAATAATCAGTAAAATATAACTTAAATCTTGGGGTACATTCACTCCACTTCCACCATTGGCACTAAAAACAACCAGAGCCACAAAAAAAGAAAACCCTATTTTAAATGAAGTTGGTACACCTTTGGAAGAAAAAACAGGTACTACAACAAAAAAGGATGTAATTCGACAAAAAAACAACAGAAAGACGGGAAAGCTTTGCAGAATAGTCTCCATAGCTTTTATCTACCAATATACTGATCAAGGTTGCCTAGAATCTGGCTGGTAAAATCGATCAGTTTCGTTAATATCCATGGACCAAATATTAATAGTGCCAGCAACACCGCTACGATTTTGGGTACAAACGCTAACGTTTGTTCCTGAATTTGTGTCGTAGCTTGAAAAATACTAACGATAAGCCCTACCACTAGACCAAGGATTAGCATAGGTGCACTGACTTGAAGCACGATATATACGGCTTGGCCTGCCAGACCGATAATAAACTCCGTATTCATATCACTAGTCTCCTCTTAAGTCAGGTGTTAAAGCTTATTAGTAGCGATTTGATGACTAAGTACCAGCCGTCTACTAGTACAAAGAGCAAAATTTTAAAGGGCAGTGAGATCATTACCGGAGGTAGCATCATCATCCCCATCGCCATTAACGTACTGGCAACCACGATATCGATAATTAAAAAGGGAATAAAAATCATAAAGCCCATGGTAAAGGCTTTTTTCATTTCTCCGATAGCAAATGCAGGTACCATAACCGTTAGAGGTATATCGGAATATGTAGCTGGTTTCGTACTACCTGTGTAACCGTTATACTTCATGAACAATAATAAATCTTTGGAATCAGTCTGTTTATACATAAATTCTTTTAAGGGATCAGCTGCCTTATCAAAAGCCACAGACTGTGTAATCTCACCTTTTATATAAGGTTGTAACGCTGTTTCATTAACAGTAGCCAGTGTTGGAGACATTATAAAAAAGGTAAGGAATAGCGCAAGTCCGACTAGAACCTGGTTAGGCGGCATTTGCTGAGTACCCAAAGCATTCCTTACAAAACCAAGAACGATAACTATACGCGTGAAGCTGGTCATAAGCATAAGAAATGCCGGAGCAATACTCAGCACCGTAACAAGTAGTAATATAGATATTGAGCTGGTGCCGCTTGAACCGTTGTTATCACCAATCTTAATGTCAATGTTAGGAATGGGATCGGCATAGATTGGGCCTAAGGCAATGATGCTGATGAACCCTATCAGTAGAAATGCAATGATGAACTTTTTTTTCATAGTTTCCTCGACTCATCCTTAGTGAAATCTTTCGAGAGCAGCTCTTCAATTTTCTCTTTGCGTTCAGGTGCAGAGCGAAGCTTGGATTGAAGTACCTCGTAAAAAGTAGAAGTATCACTAAGATCGATTTCCTCAGAGGGTACTTCCCCGCGCAGCTTATTTGTTATCTTGGAGATCAGCGGCACAAGAAAATTCTTCTGGTTTGAGGATGAGTCCTCAAATGATGATATGATCAAGGCAACCTCAACCGGGTCGGTAATTTTATCCAAAAGGGAAATACTTTCACCTACCCCGATCAAGTAGAGACTGTTACCGATTTCAATGACCTGCATCGATTTATTGGGACCCAGTCCCATTGCACCTAAGGTGCGCATGGAACGAACGCTTGTCAAAGATTGATTGCGACGTCCCAAAAATCGAATTAACAACACAATAAGTATAATAATTACCGCGAGGACAAGAATAACATTAAGCAAATTCAGCAGGTTGCTACCTTGCCCTATCGACCCGGAATTGCCTGACATATTTGTTTCCTAAACACCCAAAGTTTTGTTGATAGCTTCAATTACACGGTCTGCTTGGAAAGGCTTCACGATGAAGTCTTTAGCGCCCGCTTGAATCGCATCGATAACCATAGCCTGCTGGCCCATGGCTGAACACATAATAACTTTAGCATTCGCATCCACTTTTTTAATTTCTTTCAGGGCAGCGATTCCATCCATTTCAGGCATTGTTATATCCATAGTAATCAAGTCCGGACGTAACTCCTTAAATTTCTCTATTGCTTGAGAACCGTCCTGAGCCTCTCCTACTACTTCAAATCCGTTTTTCGACAAAATATCACGGATCATCATTCTCATAAATGCTGCATCGTCCACGATTAGAATTCGATTAGCCATTTTTACAAAATCCTCCCTAAGTTATAATCATTGTAGTTTTTGAATTCGGTCCCATTGGCTTACAATATCTGTAACGCGCACTCCAAAGTTTTCGTCGATAACCACGACTTCACCCTTGGCGATTAATTTGTTATTGACCAGTATATCTACCGGTTCACCAGCCAGCTTGTCCAGCTCGATAATCGAACCTTGAGACATTTCTAGAATATCTTTGATCTGCTTTTGGGTCCTTCCTAATTCTACGGTTACTCTTAGTGGTATGTCCATCAATAAATTTAAATTATTTTCGTCGAAATTACCAAAGGTTCCACCATTGAGATTCGCAAACTGTACAGGCTGAACATTAATGTTGCGATTTGGTGCAGAATTTGGCGGCGGACCCTGCCCATATGGCATTCCCTGAGGCGGCATTCCGTATGGAGGCATCCCGGGCATTCCATACGCCGGCATTCCTGTCGGAGGGTAATAATAGCCTCCTTCTGGCATTCCTGGATAAGGTGGCATCCCCGGTTGTGGCGCATATTGTGGAGGCTGTCCAGGGTGCTGCATCGGCGGTTGCTCAGCTACAGGTGCCGGTGCCGGTGCTGGTGCCGGTGCTGGTGCAGCTGCCGGGGCTGGAGCAGGTTTAGAAGGAGCCGATGTAGATGATACTGCTGCCTCCTGATCTGCAACACTTACATCACCAAGCAGCATAGTTACCATATCTTTTGCAAAAGGAACCGGTAGAAGCTGCATAATCGTAGAATCTATCAGATCTCCAATTTTGAGACGGAATGATATACGAATAAGCGTCTCTTCATCAGGTAGGCTACCAACGCCTTCCCCACTGGACATATTAAGGATATCAATCCCTGGTGGAGATATATTGACAAAGCGATTGAATATGGTTGACATAGAGGTCGCTGAAGATCCCATCATCTGGTTCATTGCCTCTTGAACTGCACTGACATGAATTTCATTCAGTTCTTCATCCTTAGGTTCCCCTTCACCACCTAGCATTAGATCTGCAATGACTTGGGCATCCCTAATTTTAATAACAAGTGAATTTATACCTTGAAAACCATCCACATACTGCACATGAACTGCAACGTGGGGTCTTGGGAAAGCTTCCTCGAATTCACCGCGCGTAATGATAGAAACCTGCGGTGTAGTGATATCAACCTTTTTCCCCAATAATGTGGAGAGTGCAGTCGCTGCGCTACCAAAAGTAATATTACCAATTTCACCTAGAGCATCTTGTTCAAACGCCGTTAAGAAGTCATTTACAGTTTTAACCGAAGGGGCAATCGATCCTTCTGCTGATTGTCTTAAAAGAGCATCTATTTCCTCTTGGGATAAATAGTCCTTACTCGTCAAATTCTTCAACTCCTTCACTGACAATCTCGTCTATTTGCACGGCAACCCTATCTCTTATCACTCCAGGACTACCGATAAACTTCAGCTTATTCCCTACTTTAATCGACAATCCAGAATCTACAGTTTTGTTAAGCGATATCACATCACCAACGCTTAGCCCAAGAAACTCAGATATAGATAAATTGGACTCCCCGAGTTCGGCTACAATAGGAAGCTGTGCCCGGTGAACTCTTGTCTTAATAATCTCTAGCTCACCTGCATCACGCGCTCTCTTCTCCGTCACAAACCACTGGTGTACAGATAGCCTCGACATAATCGGCTCCAATACAACGTGAGGTATACACAGATTTATCATACCGGTGGTATCACCAATTTTGGTGCTGAGTGAGATCAGAGCAATCGTCTCATTTGGAGAAACGATTTGCATAAATTGCGGATTCGTTTCCAAAGCTTCCATACGGGGTTCAATATCCAACACCGTCTTCCACGCTTCCCGTAAGCTTTCAAAACACCTGCTGAAAATCCGTTCCATAATTGTCGTTTCAATCTCGGTTAGAGCAACAATTTTGGTTGGAGCCGTACCGAACCCGCCAAGAAGCCTGTCGAGCATTGCGAATGCAATATTTGGATGAACCTCCATGACCATTCGACCTTCTAAAGGCTCAGCTTCAAAGATATTTAAAATTGTCATTTTAGGAATGGAGCGGATAAACTCATCATAAGGGAGCTGCTCTACCTGAACGACATTAATCTGCACAAAGGTGCGTAATTGGGCTGAAAAGTAAGTCGTTAGATAGCGGGCGAAGTTATCATGTATCCGAGTCAGACTTCGGATATGGTCCTTAGAAAAACGCACTGCCCGTTTAAAATCATAAAGACGAATTTTTTTCTGAGTATCTTCTTTTTTTAATTCATCGGCATCCATTTCACCGGATGAGAGTGCAGCTAGTAGAGCATCAATCTCGTTTTGTGACAGTACATCAACCATTTCAATCACCCCCCTATCAAGAATAACCGGCTTGAAACTACAAAGAAGTCAAAATAAAATTGGTAATCTCAATCTGTGTCAGCTTGCCTTCAGTCAAGGTTTTGTTGATCAAATTAACTAGTTTACTGCTAAGCTGATCTTTGCCTTCCGCCCCGTTTAATTGCTCTGGTTTGGTATCGGCAAGCGTCTTAATGATGATTGGCTTGATCTTAATATCTTTAATCTTATCGAATTCTTCCTTGGATGTAATAGAATCCAATTGAAATGCGAAATTTATTAAAACGATATAATCGGGGTCTGCAAGATTAGTTTTGATGTCAGTTATTTCCGCGGTCAGCTCGACAATTTCATCGGCACTTAAATGCTTTGCTTCTACATTCTCAACAGCCGCGTTGACCTCATTTTTGTCACTTGGAAAAAATTTGCCCATTAACAGAAAGGCGGCTAATACAATTAATGTAATTGCCAGCAAAATAGTTATGAGCCATGGCAGCATCTTTTTCATGAATGGTCCTCCAATGATTGCACTTTAATGGTAGCTACGTTTGAGCCGATTTCCTTGTTATACTGCCGGATTTTTTCAATAACCTCATCGACTTTTTCAAGTACGATCAATCTTTTGCCCGTAACCAAAGTAATATATGTATCCGGGCTTTCTTCCACCATCTCCACCAAAAGGGCATTCAGCCACATTGGGGTTCCATTTATACGAGTTACCGAGATCATAGCAGGCCTCCTAACAAAAAATAGGGGAAGGAGCTCTCCCCCCGTCTGAGCGATAACACTCCCACAATTGCCGAAATGTTTCTATTAATATAAAGCGTTTATTCAAGTAGTTATGATCTACTGTTAACGTTTCAGGTTAACAACTTCCTGCAGTACCTCATCAGAAGTAGTGATAATACGGGAGTTCGCTTGAAAACCACGTTGGGCAACTATCATCTCAGTAAATTCATTAGTTAAGTCAACATTAGACATCTCAAGTTGACCTGCCACAATCGCTCCTGTTCCTGTTTCGGTATTATTGGCAGTTGTCGGTTCCAATGCACCATCCGCGTTAGCATTCAAGGTCATACGATACAGATTTCCGCCGATTTTCTCAAGACCTTGAGGGTTGGAAACCTTACCGACACCAATCTGAACACCAGGCTGTGTTGTACCGTCACTCATCGTTTGAACAATCGTACCGTCATTGGAGATCGAAAAACCGGTTACGGCTTCATCTAACTGTATAATGCCTCCAGCAGAGTCTAATACGTGCAAGCCATCAGAGGTAACTAAGTTGCGGCTCGAGTCTACATGAAAATCACCTGCACGGGTAAGAAAAGGAGTTTCTTGTGCATCAGAAAGCTTAACCAAGAAAAAACCGTCTCCATCAAGTCGCAGATCCGTTGGATTATTAGTGGTCATTGCGCTACCTGCCAAGTGTAATGTGTCAACAGAACCTATACTTACACCCAGACCGATTTGTTTGGCATTTACTCCGCCTTGAGCACCATCAGTTGGTGCAGTTACTCCGGACACCGTCTGACTCATGATATCTTTAAACATTACACGGCCCGATTTGAAGCCGATTGTATTAACGTTGGCGATATTATTCCCGATAACATCCAATTTAGTTTGAAAACCGCGCATGCCTGAAACCCCTGAGTACATCGATCTTAACATTTAATATCATCTCCCGGATTATAATAGTTCTTTGGTGAAGTAAGGACCGCGTCAGTCGGTCGGCGGTCACTCCGGCTTTCCGTTAGGACCAGCCAGTTCATGAAATAATTACTGCACTATCAATTTGGGTAAATACATTATCTTTCATAGAGCTTCCATCCATTGCTGTAACAACAGTACGATTGGCAACACTAACGATTAGTGCCATGTCTTTCATCAAGATCAGCGATTCCTTGCTTCCCTTGGCTGCTGCCTTATCGACGGCAGAAGATATTTGATCCAATTGACGGCTTCCAAGTGTTATCCCTCTTTGTTCTAATCGCTTAGCGGCATGATTACTGAATTTAAGCATATTGCGCTGCAGCACGTTCTCGAACGAAGCTTCTGGACCCCCTGTGCTTTTGGAAGCTGAGGGACGTTGTAAAGTTGATGGATGGACTACATTGGGATACATTTGGCCAATCGTCAGCCGTTCACTCATGTCGTCTCCCCGCTCTCCTCGCTGCCTCCTGTATTCGTACCACTAGAGTCAATGTTTGCTGCTGAAGGTGCAATTTTCACTTCTGTTACATCTGTAATAGCAATCTTTTTGTCTCCAACAACCGCATAATTAACACCGCTTTTTACGACTATTGAATCTACAATCCCAGATACAGGTAAAAGTGTTGTACTATCTGTCCAAGTAATACTTTTGCCAATCAGGTTGGAAGCAGAACCAAGAGACTGATTCAGGGATGTTAGCTGTGTAGAAATATTCATCAACTGCTCAACAGACGAGAATTGAGCCATTTGTGCAATAAACTCTTTATCTTCCATCGGCTGCATCGGATCCTGGTTTTGAAGCTGAGTAATAAGAATTTTAAGGAACTGATCTTTCCCCATAACCGAACTGCCTGAAGCACTGCCAGGGTTTGCGCTGTTGCCTGTAGCATAGTTAGGCCAAGTATTACTGGTTGATATTAAATTTGAAGAAGCCATAATATTCTCCTCTCTGTCTTACTCATTAGGCCTTGGCAGAAAATGATGCGGTTTGATTCGGATCTCCCGAAACTCCTGTTTCAAGCAAATCCTTCCACTCTCCACTTAACTCTGCTGCGGTTACGGCGTCTGTCGAAGCGTCATTACCATTGTTCGAACGTTTACCAGATTGTCCTCCTGAGCCGGACTGTCGACCCTCCTGATGCATTTGCGATTGGAGAGGTGTGTTATTCTGTGTTACCTCCAACTTCTCAACCTGAAGTCCCTGAGACTGTAGTGCTGCACGCAATTGAACCATTTGCTGCTCCAATAAATCCTTGGCACCGGCATGTTCGGTTACAAACTGTGCTATAAGTTGTCCGTTCTGCATTGTAATTTTGACATCAACTTGTCCAAGATTCTCAGGAAACAGTGAGATCGTAGCTTCTGCAACTCCGCCCTTGTTCACAATCTCCAGTTTGCTAGTGATCAACCCTGTCATTTCTTTAGCAAATTGATGAACAGGTACCTGAGGTACCTCTGCTTTCAGCGGTGCTGTAATTCCGTTTCGTATGGACAACTGCCCTGCGGTAACAATCTCATTGCTTTCGGTAGGGACTGTGAATTCTGGCACTGCTCCCTCATCAGATAATGACTTTTTCGCATCTGCAGTTACGACAACCTTTGTCTGAATAGTGCCTGAGAGATCCGTATCATTGCTTCCTGACTCGGCATTAACGGCTTGAGTTGAAGTAGCAGGTTTTTCGCTCTTTACCAACAGTTGATCTGAAGATTGTTGATTCTGACTCACTGCCATTTTAGGCTTGTCTGTATTCACAGAGGATTGACTCATGATTTCAGTAAAGTTATTTAGGACAGTTAACCCTTTGGTTGTTAATTCCTCATTTCCGCCAGTTGCAGCCTCCTTAATGATAGAGACTAATCGGTTAAGATCATCCTGTACGGCAAAACGAAGGGTCTCGGGATTTTGTGCTAAAGGTGACAATACTGCTGCAGCCTCCGTTTGAGTTTCCTGAGGAACACTATTAGTCAGAAGCGCTGCTACCTGCATAAGCCAGCCTTGAAGTGAAGCCAGTAATGTTGGATCGGTAGCAATTAAATCATCAAGTTTCTCTATATCCTGCGCCAACTCACTAAGCAAATCAGAATTTTGAGAAGCAGCCTCTTCTTTTGCATCATCAAAAGGTTGGATTTGTTTCAGCAAACCTTGCAATAAAACGAGCGGGTCCCCGCTTACAGCAACCGGAGCATTATTACTATCCTGAACGCCCGTCATCTTTTGAATAAGTGCTTGTGCAAAAGGCAGCAATGATCCTGTTCCCTCTGCACTTGCTACTGTGGTAGATGCCCCAGCAGTTGAAGTAGCAGTTGTTCCATTTCCTGCAGAAACCATTTGAAATACTAAGCTCATATTTTTTCACCTCCCTTCAAGTCTTATTTAGCGCCCATTAAGCGGTTAACAACCATAGCTGTCTGTGTACTATCATTTTTGGTCATTTCCCCCAAGATAGAGGATCTCACACTATCACCAACACTGCTCAAAATCGTAACCACTTTATCTGGACTGATTTTGTACATCTCACTCAACAGCTTAGCTGCTTCAGCAGCCGGCATAGTGGTAAACGTTTGGTTAAGCTTTTCCTTATCAAGGTTTGTACTGCTTCCAGATGTGGATGCTGTTGTACCGGACTGTTTCTTCAATCTTGATTGAAGGGCCGCAATCGACAAATCCGTTGAAGTTGTAATTTCCTTTAACTTTACAGATACCTCGGCAGCCGTTTCAGGGGTCATTTTTTCCAGAATAGCAGTTTTACTCGCATTGTTCATGACGCTGAAGATTTGCACCATTTCTTCTGTCGTTAGATTCTCCATAATCGGTGCTGCTTTGGATGCCTTCATTCCCGCGTATAGTTTGGCTAAGTTGGTAACCTGATTTTGGTAGGCATCCTCTTCGCTAACCGTATCTTCTTTAGCAGCGGATGCTGACTCTTCAATACTTTTAATCTGTGATTGAAGGGCCTTCACCTGAGTCTCCTGAGCCGCTTTTTCCTCAGTAACTTTTCTCAGGATTTCATTCTGATCAGCCAGCTTAGCTTTTAGTTCTTTAATGGTTGTTTCTGAGCTGGCGGCCTGTTCCTCAGCCTGCTGCTTATCATCCAAAGCAGGGTCTGCTGGTGGATCGGGAACCCATTTTTCTACTATCGGTATTTTGTTCGCAACGGTTAGCACATTATTGCGGATATCCATATTAAAAAGGGTCAGCAATACTCCCAATAATACCAGCGTAAAAATAATAGGTATCATTAAAAATAGAAACCGCTCAAATTTACCAGCTGACTCTTGATTATCGAGTTCCATTTCATTCTTCGCCACTAGCGGAAACCTCCGAGTTTAGAGGGATTTCATCGCGAATCGGACCGTAGCTATCTCATCCAATTCGTTTTGTTCCCGTAAATTCATGCTATGCTGAAACAGCACCTGAGCCTTATCCTTAGCTTTCAGCCACACCTTTTCATCCAAAACCTTTGTACTTAGCTGTTCTTGCTTATGTTGTACTTCCTGATTTGCATAAAAGATCTCTGAATGCTTACGGGTAATACATTTATCGAGATAGTCCACATAGTCCTGTAATTCGCGAATTTTATTCATTGATGTTCTCTGTTCTACTGAACTTTGCAAAGAAAGAATGACATCACTTCGCTGAACCATCAATTCATTAAGACTTTTTTCTTGGGCTTGCAGCTCCCCAAGCGCGGTTGAAAGTATCCACTCCGCCTGTGTCTTTTCATTGCCCTTCAAGTCCACAACTTTTTGAAAAGGATAATGAAATTTCATAATTCAGCTTCAACTCCTTGAGAATTGTGAAATTAAGGATTCTTGAACTTCGGCTAACGTAACTTTCTCATTCACCTTTTGTTTGGTGAAATTCCAAATGCTGTCGATATATTGGATGGACTCGTCAATTTGCGCGTTAGAGCCTCTCTGATAGGCCCCGATATTAATTAAATCTTCCGAATCCTTGTACACCGCCATTAGTCTTTTTACATTCTCTGCAGCATCTATTTGTTCTTCAGTCGCTATATCTTTCATAACCCGACTAATACTAGATAGTACATCAATTGCAGGAAAGTGACCTTTGTTAGCAATACTTCGATTTAGAACAATATGACCGTCCAGAATCCCCCGAACGGCATCCGCAATAGGCTCGTTCATGTCATCTCCATCAACCAGAACGGTGTAAAAGGCAGTTATTGAACCTAGAGGCCCTGTACCAGCCCTTTCAAGCAGCTTGGGAAGGCTCGCGAACACGGATGGTGTATACCCTCGCATAGCTGGTGGTTCACCAACTGCGAGACCCACTTCACGTTGCGCCATCGCGTACCGGGTAACAGAATCCATCATCAGCATGACATTTAGTCCGCGATCCCGGAAGTACTCAGCAATCGTTGTGGCGATTAATGCACCTTTAATTCTTATGAGTGCCGGCTGGTCAGAGGTAGCTACAATTACTACAGAACGTTGTAGACCCTCAGGTCCTAAATCACGTTCTATGAAGTCTAAAACTTCCCTGCCCCGCTCACCTATCAAAGCAATAACGTTTACATCTGCCGATGTATTTCGAGCGATCATACCCATCAGTGTACTTTTACCAACACCTGAACCTGCAAATATGCCAACCCGCTGTCCTTTGCCAATAGTCAACAACCCGTCAATTGCTCTAACCCCTATACTAATTGGCTCCTGCACTCTCGGGCGGTTCAATGGATTAGACGGAATGTTGAAGGTCGAGCTATGCGGCATACGAGCCGGAATGAGTGAACCGTCCAACGGTTGACCCAATCCATCCAATACCTTACCGAGAAGCTCAGAACCTACTTGAACACTCAATGGTTTGCCAGTTCCCACTACATCACAGCCAGGACCAATGGCTTGCAGTTCACCCAAAGGCATCAGAAGTACTTTATTATCCCGGAATCCAACAACTTCAGCCTTAAGCGGCTTAGTCCCTTTAGTGGGGTAGATGAAACATACATCACCTATGCTAGCATCCGGACCTTCGGATTCAACCATGAGGCCGATAACCTGAGTGACTTTACCGTTAACTCTGACGGGATCAAAATTCAGCAATTGTTCTTTATAACGCTTACTATCAAGCATTTTCTTCACCATTTTTGCCTTCCTCGGTATCCAGAGCGATTCTTAAAAGCTCTTTCTTGATCTCCGCAAGCTGGGTGTCGATTCGTGCATCAATACTGCCAAATGAAGATCGGATTACACAACCGTGATCCTTAACCATCGAATCAGGCAAAATTTGCAGTTCAGCCTGTGAATCAATTGCGAGCGCCAGTTCTTCCCGGGCTGCGTTTACGAATATGAACTGGGATGGAGATACACAAAGGGAGATCAACCCCTGCTCACGTTTGCGCGCTAAATTCTTTTTTATTAAATCCATAGTGAACTCGGGCTCTATCGTAAGCTGTTTCTCCACAATTTTCTCGGCAATGCCGCAGCTAAGTTCTACCAAAAAGGGTTCAGCTTCCTGAATGATGACGTCTCTTGCCCTGTGAGCATCTGCTAGTACATTTCTAGCTTCTTCCATCATTTCGGCAACTTTCCGCTTCATTTCTTCCTCAGCCTGAGAGACACCCTCCTGATAACCTTGCTGATAACCTTCAGACTTCACTACCTCTATGAGATGTTCATCTTGTTCCCGCCGCTGAAGCCACCATTGTTCAACTTCCGCACGAGCCGACTCTTTGATGAATTCAGCTTCTTCCGAGGCATTTCTTACTTGCCCCTCAGCAAACTCCTGAGCATCTCGAAGCATCTGCTTGCGGGCAAGTTCAGCTTCCTCCCGTGAAGGGTCATGATAGTGAATCTCAACAGCAGGTTCTTCTGAACCAAGCTCATGGGACAGGCCCGCGTAATGCCTGGCTTGTTCCAGTCTTTTCAGAACATCTAGAGGGACGTATTGGGAGTGTTTGATCAGCTTAGACAATAATGTCATCTCCTCCACCACGTGCGATGATGATTTCACCGGACTCTTCCAACCTGCGGATGGTTCCTACAATTCGGGTCTGCGCTTCTTCTACATCACGCAACCGAACGGGTCCCATGTACTCCATTTCTTCCCTGAATGTTTCTGCCATACGCTTGGACATATTTCGGAAAATAACGTCTCGAACTTCTTCGCTTGCGACCTTCAATGCCAACTGCAGATCTGCATTCTCGATATCTCTGATAATCCGTTGAATTGAACGGTTATCCACATTGACAATATCCTCGAATACGAACATCCGCTTTTTGATTTCTTCGGCAAGTTCCGGATCCTGTATTTCTAGGGAATCCAGAATGGTTCGTTCCGTCCCTCGGTCTACTCCATTCAGAATTTGAACGATAGATTCGATACCGCCAGCATTTGTATAATCCTGTGTAACCGTTGCTGACAGCTTCTGTTCCAGAACGCGTTCAATTTGAGAAATAACTTCAGGAGAAGTACTGTCCATAATAGCAATCCGTCTTGCCACCTCGGCTTGTTTCTCCTGAGGAAGAGAGGAGAGGATCGCTGCAGCCTGTTCAAACTGGAGATACGATAGCACTAGTGCGATCGTCTGAACATTCTCGTTCTGAATAAAGTTGAGAATTTGATTCGGATCGGCTTTACGTGCAAAGTCAAATGGTCTAACTTGCAAGGTAGCTGTCAAACGATTAATGACTTCCATCGCTTTTGTCTGACCGAGCGCCTTCTCCAAAATTTCTTTGGCGTAGTTAATACCGCCTTGTGATATATATTCCTGAGCAAGACATATCTGGTGAAACTCTGACATGATTGATTCCTTTTCACCACTGTCAACTTTGCGGACATTGGCAATTTCAAGCGTCAGTTGTTCAATTTCCTCATCCCGAAGATGTTTGAATATTTGAGCCGATACTTCAGGTCCTAGTGTGATAAGCAGGATTGCGGCTTTTTGTCGACCGCTTAATCCCTGCTGGCTAGCTTTTGCCATTCCTTCACCTCTGTTCATCAGCAAGCCATGTACGCAGAAGATTTACGAATTCATCCGGCTTCTTCTTGGCTAGACTTTCCAACTGTTTACGTACTTGACTTTCGTTCGTTATGCTATCCATATTGATGGATGGAAACTCAGTCGGAACCTGTAACGGTACATCTTCTTCTTCCTCTTCCGCTTTCTTTCTGCGACTCCGATAGAAGAGATAACCCGCTCCTGCTCCAATAACTAGTGCTCCTGCTCCGATTGCCCATATCATCCAGTTTGCCAGCTTGCCCGCAGCAGCAGCTGCAGCGTTGCTACCAAATTGTTGGGAGTACACCGAAACCTTTTTACTCAAGTCTGCGTCTGTATAGTCAATTCCAGAATCAGCCAATGAAGCGCGCACAATATTCACTAAAATGTTTTGGATAGCGTCTTTTGTCGGTTGATCCAAAGTTGTTTGACCTGAAGGTGGTTCAACTGCGACATTTATGGTTAAATCTTTAACAGTGTATGGGCTAGCTATAATATCCTTGGTAATATGGTTAACTTCATAGTTCCTGGTCTCAGATGATTCCTCAGAAGAGGAAGTTCCAGTATCAGTACCCGAAGGATAACCTGCCACATCCTGTGAACCAGTACCCGCTACACCACCACTCGTATTCCCTTGTCCTGAAAATGAATTACTAATAATTTGAGAACTGATTTCAATTCCCTTCATATTCTCATTATCCACTGGCGATACCAAATCTTCCTTGCGGCTCTCTTTATCAAAGTTCAGCTTTGAAAATACTAGAACGTCTACTTTGTCAGGACCTGTCAGGGTACTAAGAAATTGTTTTACATTCTTTTTGACTTCTTCTTCGAATTTCTTCTGCATAGTAAAGTTCTCTTCAACCTGACTTGATACCCCTGCTTGACCACCCATTGATGTAGGTTTAAGTTCAACTTCATTGTTAGCAATCGTAATATTCTCAATCGGAAGATTAGGAACCGCTGTTTTAACAAGGTTGAAATAACCGTCAATATTCTCCTGACTCGGTCTAAACCCAGGATTGAACGATAGCACTACTGAAGCAGAGGCCTTCTCTTGATCTGCCTGCGATGCAAATACCGTCTCTTTCGGCAAATTAATTAATACCTTTGCGTCTTTAATCCCTTGCATTCTTCTCATTAATTGTTCAACTTCACCATTAAGCGCATTATTATACTTTACATTAAACTCATTGTCTGTCGTTCCGATCATTGAAGAGTTTTCATCAAATACTTTATACCCTATAGACCCTCCCTGAACGATCCCCTGAGAACCTACGTCCACTTTAATCCGGGCAGCCTCCGTACTTGGTACAGAGATGCTCTTCCCATCCGTGCTTAATTGGTATGAAATACCCGATGAATCCAAATAAGTCATAACTGCAGCCGAATCCGTACTATCCAAATCCTGAAAGGCTACCTCATACTCGGTTTTTGAAAGCTGCATCGTTATAACAACGATGACAATAATAATGATAAACAGTGTCGAAAAGAATAATATCTTTTGTCTACTGCTGAATCTATTCCAGTACTGAACACCCTTGTCCCTGTACTGGGCAAATCTTTCATTCACAGTGTCACCCCATCCGAAACTTAGCTAGGATATTTATATCTGAGTTCTCATAATTTCCTGATAGGCTTCAATCACTTTGTTCCGGACTTGTGTAGTCAACTGCAAACTTAGCAATGCCTGCTGGGAAGAGATTAGTGCTTCATCTACATTTACTTCACCAAGTACAAATTTATTGTTCATTTCCTTCGCTTGCTGCTCCTGACCGGCTACCTGGTTCAGAGCATCTTCTAGGTATGAACTGAAGCTTTGCGATGAACCGGTTGGAACGGATGAAGACGGTGCCGTTGGAGTTTTCATTGCAAGCTGTTGGACAGCTTGGGCACCTATTCCTAAATTTTGTATCAATATGTTCCCTCCTTTATGTGTTTATGATTACCGTCCAATCTCAAGACCTTTGCTTACCATGGCTTTACTTGCATTAAGCATAGTAACGTTTGCCTCATAGGAACGGGAAGCGGATAGCATATCAACCATTTCTTTCGTAACGTCAACGTTAGGCATATATACATATCCATTCTCGTCCGCATCCGGATGACTTGGATTGTACACTGGCTTAAGCGGCGAGGCATCCTCTGTAATAGCCTGTACCTTAACCCCTCTAGAGCCGCCGTTCATTTTATTGTTTAAAATATCAGAAAACTTACTACTTTGAACGGCTTCAAGGACAACCATTTTTCGACGGTAAGGAACCGCTTTCCCATCAACCACCGAAGCCCGAGTCGTTTCAGCGTTAGCGATGTTGGAAGAAATCACGTCCATACGCAACCGCTGGGCAGTTAGTGCCGAGGCGCTAATCCCAAAACTGCTACCAAAATTCATACTAGGTTATCTCCCCTCAACAACTGTTCGCATCATTGAAATCTGACTATTAATTTGTTGGATATAAGAGTTATACCTAAGCTGATTTTCTGCACTAAGTGCCATTTCCCGATCAATATCAACATTATTATCGTTGTTATTCATTGAAGAAACCTCATCCGTAGTGACCACCGCGGCCGGAACAACTACATTATTTCCGAATGCAAAATGACGCGAATCAGACACTTTCGCGCTGAGTTGGGGTTTCATCCCTTTATCTTGCTGCTGCAGAAAACTTTCAAATGAGACATCAGACCGTTTGAAATTCGGTGTATCTACATTAGCGACATTATTGGAAAGAACACTTTGTCGTTTGTTGGCAGCTTCCATGCCTCCCTGCATTCTTTGAAAACTGACATTATTCAGCAATCCCATTAATATCCCCCTTCCAAAACTACCATATTGAAAAGAATTCCACAACACTACTAGTAATCCTTCTTTTTCGACAAAAAAGGCTACAAATTAGTAGCTTTCCATCGACTTAAAGTCGAATGTTGTCGTAGAACAGAAAACAGTCATAATCACATATCTTGATTTTCGTGGAAAATGCATATTATTACAATAAGAAATAAGCCCTATCTTTTCAAAAAAGAGAGGGCTTATTGAATGTTTTTTCTATATATTTACTTTTATATGGAAAATAAATACTCGTTTATGAATACGATGGATTTAATTCCCAATATTTTGTCACGAATTTTATGGATTTTTGGCGAATTCAGGAAATAGCAGCACGAAATTTGTAAACTAAAGAATATATTGACTCAAGTCTCGATCAAGAGCAATACTCGCAAGTTTATCCCGCACGTATTCGGGTGTAATAACCATAGTGTCTAGAGTCAACTCTGGAGCTTCGAAAGAAAGATCCTCCAGCAGCTTCTCCAGAATGGTGTGAAGACGGCGTGCTCCAATGTTCTCCATGTTCTGATTAACAGTAGCAGCTATCTTGGCAATTTCGTATATGGCCTCTTTTTGAAATTGGATATCAATGTTTTCTGTAGCCAATAAGTTTACATACTGCTTCGTAAGTGCATTCTCCGGCTCAGTTAAAATCGAAACAAAATCCTCCAACGTAAGACTGCTCAGTTCTACACGGATCGGAAAGCGCCCCTGGAGCTCCGGTATGAGGTCCGAAGGTTTCGCAATATGGAAAGCTCCGGCAGCCATGAAGAGCACGTAGTCCGTCTTTACAGGGCCATATTTCGTCATTACGGTCGAGCCTTCGACAATCGGCAAAATATCGCGCTGCACACCCTCCCGGGAGACATCGGGACCCGCACCCTTTCCTTGGCTTGCGACCTTGTCAATCTCATCTATAAAGATAATCCCCGTTTGCTCTGCCCGGGTAACCGATTCCTGAATGATATCATCCATATCTATAAGTTTAGAAGCTTCATCCTGAGTCAGCACTTTACGAGCTTCCCGGATGGGGAGCTTACGCTTCTTAGTCCGTTTAGGGAGGAGGCTTCCGAACATCTCCTGCATATTCATGCCCATCTGATCATTTCCTTGACCAGCAAACATGTCCAGCATCGACGGTGCGGTATCCTCAACATCCACCTCAATGATATCATCTTCCAGTTGGCCGGCCAGCAGTTTGAATCGAACTCCACGACGGCGTTCACTAAGGCTTCCGTCCTGTTCCACTTCTTCTTTGGAATCGTCCTGTCCACCACTATTGCCACCAAATATCATTTCAAAAGGATTTCGTTGGCCTTTATTCTTCGAAGTGGAAGGGACTAGGATGTTCACAATTCTTTCGTTAGCTAATTCCTCGGCACGGTCCTTGACCTTTTCTGTGCGTTCCAGCTTCACCATACGAATTGAAGTTTCGACCAGATCACGAACCATTGATTCTACATCGCGTCCTACATAGCCCACTTCAGTAAATTTTGTTGCTTCCACTTTAATGAATGGAGCGTTGACCAGCTTTGCAAGTCTTCTGGCGATCTCTGTTTTCCCCACTCCGGTAGGACCAATCATTAGAATGTTCTTCGGTACAACCTCATCACGCAACTCCTCAGCTAGAAGACTGCGGCGGTAACGATTGCGAAGTGCAACTGCCACGGATTTCTTTGCTTGCTTCTGACCCACTATATACTTATCCAGCTCAGCTACGATTTGGCGGGGTGTAAGCGATTGATTTATCATCTATACTTCCTCCATCTCTCTATGGCACTGAGGCCTACAATTGTTCAACAATAATATTGGAATTGGTGTATACGCATATTTCAGAAGCGATTTGAAGAGCCTCTCTGGCAATATCAGCTGCACTTAGAGTAGGGGCATGGCGCTTTAAAGCACGTCCGGAAGCTAATGCAAAATTACCTCCAGAGCCAATAGCCAAAACATCATCGTCCGGTTCAATAATTTCACCATTACCGGAAATAAGGAGCATTCCTTCCTTATCCATAACGATCATCAGTGCTTCCAGCTTCCGAAGTATGCGATCCTGCCGCCAATCCTTGGCAAGTTCTACCGCTGCACGCTGCAGATTCCCATGATGCTCCTCCAGCTTACCCTCAAACTTCTCAAACAATGTGATTGCATCAGCGACCGATCCCGCAAATCCTGCGATCACTTGTCCTCGGTATAATCGCCGCACTTTTTTAGCAGTCGTCTTCATAATGACACTTTCTCCGAAAGTTACCTGACCGTCACCGGCTATAGCGGCTTGGCCTCCATGCCTAACTGCGCATATTGTCGTTGCATGAAAACTGGGAACCATATCTCTAGAACCTCCTTAAGATAGATCTTGCTCCTGGGTTACAGGCTCAGAATACGGGAGACCCGTCTGAGAAGCAAACGCTGATAAAACTTCCAATGCGCGGTGAGCAAGAAGCTCATTTTTTTCTTTTTTGCTACGCATTCTCTTCTCAGGTTTCGGTAATAATCCGAAATTCGCATTCATGGGTTGGAAATGTTCCGGATCAGCGGAGGTGATATAGGCCGGCATGCTCCCTAATACACAATCTGAAGGAAATATAAGTCCTTCTTGACCCAGCGCTGCCCTCGCTGCATTGATTCCGGCAATCATCCCTGAAGCGGCAGATTCCACATACCCCTCCACTCCGGTCATTTGTCCGGCAAAGAACAGCCGTTCCTTACCCTTCATTTGATAGGTTGGATGCAACAACTTCGGAGAGTTGATAAAGGTATTGCGGTGCATAACGCCATAACGAACATATTCCGCATTCTCAAGACCCGGGATAAGAGAGAACACTCGCTTTTGCTCTCCCCACTTCAGGTGTGTCTGGAAGCCCACAAGATTATAAAGAGTTCCTGCGGCATTATCCTGACGTAACTGAACCACTGCATACGGTAGTTTCCCTGTATGGGGATTTAACAATCCAACCGGCTTCATCGGCCCGAACAGGGCTGTTTGTTTGCCACGCTTCATCATGATTTCAATGGGCATACAGCCCTCGAAATAGATTTCCTTCTCAAAATCTTTGAGTGCAGCTACCTCTGCCGTAATGAGTGCATCATAGAAAACATCGAATTCCTCTTCCGTCATTGGACAGTTAAGGTATGCCGCCTCACCTTTATCGTAACGGGAGGCCAGATATACCTTGCTCATATCAATGGAATCCTTCTCAACAATAGGAGCTGCTGCATCGTAGAAGTAAAAGTACTCCTCACCCAACAGGCCTTTAATTTCAGTAGACAATGCTGGAGAAGTCAGCGGGCCGGTTGCAATGACAACTATCCCTTCCTCCGGTATATGCGTTAGTTCCTCATTTATAACCTCTACCAAAGGATGGTTGTGCAAGGTTGCTGTGATTTCGCCGGAAAAGCCATCCCGGTCAACGGCAAGCGCACCACCGGCGGGCACGGCATGACGGTCAGCAGCACCAAGCACCAGAGAATCCAACCGGCGCATTTCTTCTTTCAGTACACCCACTGCATTCCCTAATCCGTTGGCGCGCAGTGAATTGCTGCAGACAAGCTCTGCAAATTGATCTGTATGATGTGCAGGTGTCTTAACGACAGGCCGCATTTCATAAAGCCTTACCGGTACCCCACGCGAGGCTATTTGCCAAGCAGCTTCACTACCGGCCAGACCTGCACCTATTACTGTTACCTTTGCTGTTTCCGTCAACTTCCCTTACCTCCTGTGTAGACTCTTATTCTGCTAATTCTTCGTTGTCTTCCACTGCCTCCGTATGGTCACATGACGTACATTGCAGCTTAGTTCCCTGTTTATTGCGTTTCTCTATCATCCATGTGCTGCATTCCGGACAAGGCTTAAGGGAAGGTCTATCCCATGACACGAAATCACAGCCTGGATATTGATCACAACCGTAGAAGACACGACCCTTTTTACTTCGCCGTTCAACAACCTTACCTTCATTGCATTTTGGACAACCTACACCGATATCTTTCACGATAGGTTTTGTATTGCGACAATCCGGAAAGCCCGAGCAAGCCAGGAATTTACCAAAGCGCCCCAGCTTATAGACCATTGATTTACCGCATTTTTCACAAAACTCATCAGAAACTTCATCTTCAATCTCAATTTCTTTCATTTCTTCTTCTGCAAATACAAGGCGTTTTTCAAATGACTCGTAGAATTCGGCCAATACTTTGACCCAATCCTCAGCACCTTCACCCACATGGTCAAGATCATCTTCCATATTAGCCGTAAACTCTACGTTCAAGATCTCCGGGAAGAACTGCTCCATTTGCTCAATTACAAGTTCTCCGAGCTCTGTGGGCATGAACTTCTTTTCTTCAATGGCAACGTAACCGCGTTTCTGAATGGTTTCAAGTGTTGGTGCATACGTACTCGGACGGCCTATACCCAGCTCTTCCAGCGTCTTTACCAATCTGGCTTCCGTATAGCGCGGAGGCGGTTGGGTAAAATGCTGCTTCGGTTCAACATTCTGCTTAACCAGATCATCCCCGGCTGTCAAAGGAGGCAGATACTTTTCTTCATCCGTAGTGCCATCATCATTACCTTCAACATAAATCTTCATGAAGCCGGGGAATGAGACCTTCGAACCCACAGCCCGGAAAATAGCAGTACCTGCGGTGATATCTACAGAAAGTGTATCTAGAACTGCTGAAGCCATTTGGCTCGATACAAAACGTTCCCATACCAGCTTATATAAGCGGAACTGATCCCGACTCATATATTCTTTCACCAGCTCAGGCTCACGAAGTACTGAGGTTGGTCGGATGGCTTCATGGGCATCTTGGGCATTTGCGGCTTTTTTAGAATATTGTCGTGGCGTTTCCGGCAAAAACTTTTCGCCGTATTTTCCAATAATCAGCTCTTTAGCCTCATCTTGTGCAGTGGTGGATACACGAGTTGAGTCCGTACGCATATAGGTGATCAAACCCACGGTACCCTCTTTCCCTAACTCAACGCCTTCATACAACTGCTGGGCAACTGACATGGTCTTGGCTGCACGGAAGCCAAGCTTTCTTGCTGCCTCTTGCTGTAGTGAACTTGTTGTAAACGGTGCTGAAGGATGGCGTTGTCTTTCTTTTTCCTTAACTTCTTTTACCGTAAAAGCAGAATCCTTAATGGCTTCTAGAACTTCAAGAACATCACTTTCTTGATGAAGCTCTTTTTTCTCACCCTTAAATTTGTGGAATTTAGCCTCAAAGACAGAATCTCTTATACCGAGTTTGGCTAAAATACTCCAATATTCAGTAGGCTCGAAATCAGAAATTTCATTCTCACGGTCCATAATAATTTTAACAGCAACCGATTGCACTCGCCCAGCCGACAGTCCCTTTTTGACTTTCTTCCATAATAGTGGACTAATCTTATATCCTACAAGCCGATCTAAAATCCGTCGCGCCTGCTGCGCATTAACTAGATCCATATTAATCTTGCGCGGTGTCTTGAAAGCATCCTTCACGGCTTGCTTCGTAATTTCGTTAAAAACAACTCTGCACTCCTGTGTTTGATCCAAATCCAGCGCATGCGCCAAGTGCCAAGCAATCGCTTCACCCTCGCGATCCGGGTCAGCTGCGAGATACACTTTTTTCACTTTCTTGCTGGCGTCTTTCAACTCTTTCAGAATGGAACCTTTTCCGCGAATCGTTATATATTTTGGATTGAAATCATTCTCAACTTCTACACCGATCTGGCTTTTAGGCAAATCCCTAATATGACCCATGGATGCCTTTACGATATATTTACTGCCCAGATATTTGCCGATTGTTTTCGCCTTAGCTGGCGATTCGACAATGACTAATACATCAGCCACAAATTCGTCCTCCTCGTGTACTACGTAAGCTTTTATATTAAATTACCTTATAAATAGCACCTGGTAATTGTGATACCGCTTTTTTTATGATTAAAGATAACAGAACTGAATGCAAATGTCCAAAATCCCACCGACTCCGTGCAAGCAGCTCATCGAGAGTAAACGGGCCCTGATGCAGTATATGGTATAGTTGGAACTCCTCTCTTGTCAATTTTTTTTCAATTAGCGACTCTTTAGAATCAGGCACAATGGAGGCGTTTTCTTTCTGGGAGAGGTCTGACTTCGACAAATAATGAGTATATTCCTCAAGAATATCGGCCGTACAGGTTACTAGTTTCGCCCCTTGTTTAATGAGTTCAAGTGCGCCCCTGCTCTTGGGAGAGGTGATAGGTCCGGGTACAGCAAATACATCCCTTCCTGCCTCTAAGGCTGCATCCGATGTAATTAACGATCCGCTGCGGGTGTCTGCCTCTACCACCACAGTACCAAGGCTAATACCCGCTATAATGCGATTACGCTGTGGAAACAAACCCGGATGACTTTTGGTCCCAATAGGATATTCGGATACAACCAGACCATCCTGTGCAATTTGCCGCAGCAGGTCTCGATTTTCCGGAGGGTATACCTTATCCATTCCTGTAGCTATGACAGCAATCGTCCCTCCTCGTTTCATTAGAGATGCTTCATGACAGACACTGTCGATGCCTCGGGCAAGTCCGCTCACAACTGTTAATCCGGCTTCACTGAGCTCTTCGGCCAAACACGATCCAACCTTACGGCCATACGACGTAGGGATTCGCGTCCCCACCATGGCGACCGAAGGGCGGGACAGTAACTCAAGTCTCCCCCGGTAATAGATCACCCAAGGAGGCTGGGCAGTTTCCTTAAGAAGTTCAGGGTATTCCTCATCCAAAATTGTAAGCAGCCCTACACCACTTTCTTTCATTAAAGAGTAACGTGTAGAAACCCACGCTTCTGTAAAGCTCGCAGCGAGTTTTACAGACATATTTTCTTTTAATCCGAAACCCTCCCATTCTTCACTAGAAGCTTTGAAGAGCTTATTAGACAAGTTACCTGCTTTACTAATTTTATAGATGGTCTTCCAGCCGATGCCTTCCACTTCATTGAGTCCAAATAACAAATCGCGATCGAGCATGCGCAAACTCTCCCTGTCTTGGAAGGAGCTTCCTTCCTTATTATGTATAACTGAAGAACTATAAATCTCTATCCGGATTGCCGTTTGTTCGTAAAGACGCAAAAAAGCAACCTTTCATTCCCCTGCGGGAACAAAAGGTTGCTTACCTTTGGTATGATTATAACTGAACTGCAAAGTGTTGTGGAGATTTTATCCAAAAATATTAAAAAGACGGTAATACCGTTTCTTCTTAGTGTGTTGTACAAGCATCCAAAATACCGCGTTCTTCAAGCACACTTACCAGCGTGGAACCCATTTCCGCAGGTGTTGGCGCTACTTTGATTCCACAAGACTCCAAGACAGCGATCTTCTCACTTGCGGTTCCTTTACCACCGGATATAATGGCTCCTGCATGACCCATCCGTTTGCCCGGAGGCGCGGTTGCACCACCAATGAAGCCAACAACGGGCTTGACCATGTTATCACGTATCCATACCGCAGCTTCCTCTTCAGCAGTTCCGCCAATTTCACCAATCATAATTACTGCTTTGGTACCCGGGTCATCATTAAACATCTTCAGTATGTCAATAAACTCCGAGCCCTTAACAGGGTCGCCACCGATACCTACAGCAGAAGATTGCCCGATTCCACGGGTAGTTAACTGGTGAACCGCTTCGTAAGTTAATGTACCACTGCGTGAAATGACTCCAACATAACCCGGCATATGAATATAACCCGGCATAATACCGATTTTACACTCCCCCGGAGTAATAACCCCTGGACAGTTCGGGCCAATCAGTACAGTTGATTTTCCTTCCATATAGCGAGATACTTTGACCATAT
This sequence comes from Paenibacillus wynnii, assembly GCF_000757885.1. Classification (NCBI taxonomy): domain Bacteria; kingdom Bacillati; phylum Bacillota; class Bacilli; order Caryophanales; family Paenibacillaceae; genus Paenibacillus; species Paenibacillus wynnii. Next base: position 1,552,909 of record NZ_JQCR01000003.1, read on the forward strand.
CCAATACAGGAATACCTTCAGTAATACAAATGACCAGGTCCAGTTCAGCATCGACCGCTTCCATAATAGAATCGGCTGCAAACGCCGGAGGTACATAGATTACACTGGCTGTTGCTTCTGTTGCCGCTTTGGCTGCAACTACGGTATCAAAGACCGGGAGGCTGACCTCTCCACCCTTTTCCAGCTGGATGTTAACAAAGGTTCCGCCTTTACCCGGTGTAACTCCGCCGACCATTTGTGTGCCGTAATCCAATGCTCCCTTAGTGTGGAATAACCCGGTTGAACCCGTTATACCTTGCGTGATAACTTTCGTATTTTTATCTACAAGAATGCTCATGCGTGTCACATCCCTACTTTAATGGTCAATACGATCAACTAGATTAAACTTTCCTTATCACTTATCACTGTACAAGAGCAACGATCTTACGGGCCCCATCCGCCATTGAATCTGCTGGTACGATATTCAGTCCCGAACCAGCCAGAATCTGCTTGCCAAGTTCTACATTTGTTCCTTCGAGACGCACAACAAGAGGTTTAGTTAAGCCAAGTTGGCCGGCTGCCTCCACCACACCATTTGCAATGACGTCACAACGCATAATACCGCCAAATATATTCACAAAAATTCCGTTAACCTTTGAATCTGACAATATGATTTTGAAAGCTTCTGTAACCTTTTCTGTAGTGGCACCGCCCCCTACATCCAGGAAGTTAGCGGGTTCTCCGCCGTAATATTTAATAATATCCATTGTAGCCATCGCCAGACCTGCCCCATTCACCATACAGCCGATATTGCCGTCTAGCGCTATGTAGCTTAGATCATACTTCGAAGCTTCAATTTCCTTCTCATCCTCTTCATCGAAATCTCGAAGCTCCAAAATGTCCTTATGACGGAACAATGCATTAGAGTCGAAATTAAGCTTGGCATCCAAGGCCATAATGTCTCCATCAGCCGTAACAACCAGTGGGTTGATCTCCGCGATCGAGCAGTCCTTATCAACAAAAGCTGAATATAACGCTTGCATAAACTTGACCGTTTTACCGACAAGCTCATTTGGAATAGCAATACTGTAAGCGAGCTTACGAGCCTGGAATGTCTGCAGACCAACAGCCGGATCAATGATTTCTTTAAAAATCTTCTCCGGATGCGTTTCCGCAACCTCTTCGATCTCCGTTCCGCCTTCTTCGGAAGCCATCATAACGACCCGGCCTGAACCTCGGTCTACGACCAATCCGATGTAATACTCCTTAACGATTTGACAGCCCTCTTCAATAAGAAGCCTTTTGACGACTTTGCCTTCAGGTCCTGTCTGGTGTGTAACTAATGTTTTACCTAGAATTTCACTTGCATAACTTCGCACTTCTTCGATGCTTTTAGCAACCTTTACGCCTCCGGCTTTACCGCGTCCACCGGCATGGATCTGGGCTTTTACGACAACTACCGGACTTTTCAGGGACTCAGCGGCTTGAACTGCTTCCTCCACTGTATAAGCAACTTTTCCATTAGGCACAGTGACTCCGTACTTCTTCAACACTTCTTTTCCCTGATACTCGTGGATATTCATTCCGGAAGCCTCCTAAAGTGTTGCGGTGTCCTGCAGGCTGCCTGCAGCTCCGCTTTCCGTTTTGATTGCCGCGGGGTATGGTCCAGGCCGGTACAATATACACTTCCCGGGACTAGTAGAAACGGTAGACCGCCCCCTAGGGACGGCTTAGTTTCTCCGAGCGACATATGAAGCAAAGTATGAATCCCAGCTATACTCTCTTATATGTCTAATAATGAAGCCCAGAATAGTGTAACATGTTTTTAAAACGCTTTCCTTAAAAATAATCATCATATATACACATATTTTCGCTCGGTTTCATGCCGCTACGAGATCAATCGCCTTGACAAATCAATTTTGGCTATTTCCGCGGGGTACTTACGTTCACTTCATGAACCCGACTGAGCAAGCTTTTGAACTGTCCCAACAGATCCTCGAACTCCTTGCCGGACATCGTTGTACCCTCCATCATCTTACTTGGAATACATGCTGCTTCTGCTTGCAAAGCCCAGCCTTGTTCAGTCAAAGAGATGAGTACCTTACGCTCATCCTGTAGGGAACGCTCACGTATAATTAGACCGGCAGCCTGCAACCGCTTGAGCAACGGAGTTAAAGTTCCTGAATCCAGGAAAAGCGCCTCTCCGATTTCCTTCACCGTGCATTGCTGTTTCTCCCATAAGACGAGCATCACAAGATATTGCGAATAGGTCACACCAATCTTGTCCAAATAAGGCTGATACAGCTTAGTAATCTCGCGTGAACAGGCATATATCGTAAAACAGAGTTGATTTTCAAGCAGTAATTCCGGAGTTGTTGTCTTTTTTTCCATGTCTTATTCACCTGCCTTCTTGCTATCATTTTATCATAAAGTGTTATCAACTTCATGTTTATTGCAAAAAATAATTTGACTATTATTAATTTTGTGTTAAATTATATTGTGTACAATACATTTAACGGAACGGGAGAGATTACTTATGATGGTTATACAACAAAAAATGTACGAAACAACGGTTAAAGCAATTGGAGGAAGAAACGGTTTTATCGAATCAGACAACCCCCAGCTGCGTTTAGATATCAGTACACCCCGTGAAATGGGCGGCGCCGGCGGAGAAGGTACAAATCCTGAGCAGCTGTTCGCAGCCGGTTACTCCGCTTGTTTCGATAGTGCGCTGAATATGGTTGCCCGTATGGGCAAAGTGAAAATAGAGGGTAGTGAAGTGACGGCTACGGTCAGCTTTGGCAAAGTGGAAGATGGCGGCTTCGGGATTGCTGTTAAGCTTGATGTACTTGTAAAAGGAGTAGATCATGCAACAGCCGTTTCCCTAGCTGAAGCCGCTCACGGAGCATGCCCTTACTCCCGCGCCACACGCGGTAATATCGTTGTAGACATTAATGTACTGTAAAAATAGTATATCCAGACAGCCAAAAAAGGAGCCGAAAGGCTCCTTTTTCAATTCGCAGTAGCTGTGGAATCCTGAACACCTTTTCTGAAGGATTATTTAAGCAGCTCCCGCGGGGTTTCACCTTGATAGATAAACAAAAAGCTGGGTGTAGACACGATGATAGCTGCAAATAATGAAAGGCCGCTAGCCAATGCATAAATACTTTTTTTGAACATAGAAATCTCACCTCCTTAACTTAATAAGCGTTGCACTTTGGACGAAGAAAGATAAAGCCAACATCGGTGATTGAATAAGTAGGTTAGAGGCTACAGTTAAAGCAGCTGCGATTTTCAAATAAGGATAGAATACTGAAGGTATGCGGGATTGCTTTTCGATTCCTGAAGGTGCGTAGATTAATACTAATAAAATTCCTGTGATATTCAGGATTTGAATCCAAAGGGCACTGGGTTGCAGCAAGGACATAATTGATGCCATGGCTGTAGTCCCTACAACACACCAAAAACCCGACTTTAAGTGAAATCCGCCTGAAAGTTGTCTCAAAATGGCGAAGGCTATCAGAACGGTTACCGTCTCTAGAGTCTTTGCAGTTAACAAAGATATGGCCAAACTAAAGAAAATAATGGAGATTGCATTTATTAGCAGACTTAATGCGAATTTTAGTACTGATTCCGAGGCAGGATGTTCAGGAACAATAAGCTTGATCCTTACTGCCAGTTTTGTAGCCAGAATCTCAATCATCGTTCTTTTCCTTTCTAATTGAATAGTTACAAAAGAGGTTGTTAGATGAATCCATTAACAATGTGTTGAAATAGTTCTGACTTGCTATGTATAATACAATTATCGTATAAAAATCGGAAGATGAGGAAGCACCCTTTTTCCTGGAACCTTACAGCCCACATAGGGCTCAATCCCAGAGAAGAGGTGTTTTTTTGTTATGTATGGAAAAATGCACAGTGCATGTCTTTATGGTATAGAGGGCGTTATGATCGGGGTTGAAATCGATTTGGCGAACGGACTGCCTCAGACGAATATTATCGGTCTGCCCGACTCCGCCATTCGTGAGGCGGTAGAAAGAGTCCGCGCTGCTGTAAAAAACTGCGGGTACCGCTATCCTCAGCAGCGTATCACTATCAACCTTGCGCCGGCGGACCTGCGCAAGGAAGGCTCGGCTTTCGATCTGGCCATCGCCCTCGGCATACTGACGACAAGCGGTCAGCTTGTCATGCCTACTGCCGAGGAGATGCTGCTGATCGGAGAGCTTGCCCTAGACGGCAGCCTGCGGTCGGTGACCGGTGTGCTGCCGATGGTGGAAGCCGCCCGCCGGGCAGGCTTCCGCGCCGTGCTTCTTCCACGCGGGAACGCAGCGGAAGCCTCACTCATCAGCGGCATGACTGTGTATGCCGCCGATCATCTGCGTGAGCTGCCCGATCCGGGCCAAGTCATTCCTCTGCCCAATACGTATAGGCATTCTGTAGATGAACATGGATCATATAAGCAACATGCAGGGGCTGCTGTTATAAACCAAGAACATCAGACAACAGCAACCTCTTCTATGGGATTCCCTGTGACCACCAGCCTTGGATCAGCTACCAAAGAACAGCCCCCCGTCTTGGCTCTATCCTTGGAACATTTGAAATATATGCCCCAAATATCCCTCTCCTCCGCCAGCTCCTCTCCCGAATCCGAGATGAGTGACGATTACAGCGATGTAATTGGACAATACCATGTCAAAAGAGCTTTAACCATCGCCGCTGCCGGAATGCATAACATCCTTCTCATCGGCCCACCCGGAACAGGTAAAACGATGCTGATTAAACGCCTGCCCGGTATTCTTCCTCCACTCTCTGACAGCGAAGCACTGGAGGTCACCAAAATATTCAGCGCTGCCGGTAAACTGAAGGAAACTCACAGCGGTCTGCTGCGGAGCCGTCCCTTCCGTTCACCTCACCACACGATATCAGCAGCCGGACTTATTGGAGGCGGCGGAATCCCCAAACCGGGAGAAGTCAGCCTTGCCCATCGTGGGCTTCTGTTCCTAGATGAGCTCCCGGAATTCTCGCGCAACGTTCTGGAGGTTTTACGCCAGCCTCTAGAAGATGGGTCGGTAACCATTAGCCGGGCACGGGCGGCTTTTACTTTTCCAGCGCAGTTCATGCTGGCTTGTTCGATGAATCCGTGTCCGTGAAGATAACACCTCGGGTATTTATATAGTACAACGGAAGCCATTGCAACTCCTCCAAATAGAGACTGTTGTACCAGCTTTATCTGGTAAAAGGATTCGTCATGGGCGAAAACTCAAAGATATGACAATAGTTGAGGTCGCTGCTCAAATAGGGATCTCTGCAGTAGCACTCTCTTATATAGAAGGAAATAAAAATATACCTTCCCTTCCGACCTTAAAAAGTTTATCCGATGTTCTTGATCTCCCGATCTATTATCTCGGATGTTTTGAGGATCTACCAGAAGTATCATTGGGAGAACAAATTCGAAAGGCGCGTATGTATCGGGGGATGCTAGTTTTAGATATGTCCGTTGAATTTTGCGTAGATGTGAAGACAATAAGAAATTGGGAGACAGATAAAAGAAAACCACTGAGTAGGCATATGAAAGAATTAAATCTATTTTTAGAAATCCTCGCAATTAATCGGCAAGATACCCCTTAAACTTTTAAACCATACTCATGACGAGTATGGTTTTTTGTGGTCCCCCCTACAATACAGGCATAGAGATAAAGGATTCACAAAGCCAAACCTAAGTGTGGTTATTCATTGAGTTGCACTTATAACATCCTCTATTTTGATCCAGTCCCAATCATCTTCAGACCAGCGTAGTTTTATGCCAAGTTGTCGATCCACCTTCATGACAATGCCCTTATATTGTTTATTTCTAAAAGGGTCGAATAACGTCAACGTAACTGGACTATGAGCCTCCATAGATTGGTAAAGAACTCTATCAATCAACTCAATCTCCTGAGGGTCCAGAGTGGGTTTGACATGCCGTTCCTGCTCCCTCTCTTCCCTTATTATCCGTTGTTTATGTTCTGGCATCACCATTCTGTTGCAGTCCCATATGCTATCCAATTTTCTCGACATACTTCTCCTCCTCAATAATACTGCCAATAATCTAAGTTGCCAGTTTGTGATGAACTACGATGCTCATGTGGACGTTCTGAGGTATCGTTCTCCCTTTCCCACCCCTCAATGATTACAGCTGTCTCAACAGTCGTGTGAGGATTCCAAGAAATATAGTTTTGATCAGCCAACTCAAGCATTCCTTTTCTAATCGCTACCGGCATTCGTCCACTTAATCGCTCCATTTCTGGCATTGTAGGCATCCTCTTGAAGTGGCCCGAAAAATGATACATAATCCTCAGCAACTTACGCGGTGTATCGTCTAACATCAGTTATCCCTCAATATAAGAACATTTGTTTGTATTATAGCCAAGCAAATGTCCCGCAATCAACCCTTAGGTTATTACTTAACTGGTATGTTTATGTATAATTGATGAATAAAACCTTTAAATTCAAAATATAGAAAATATAGCTCGGACTTCTTCTTCCATTAATTATATCCTATCTTAGGAAATTCAAATAAAAGGAGAACTCGAATTTGAAAAAGATCAAAAAATTAATTATTCCAATCGCACTTAGTTTTCTACTCATTTTTACCTTTACACAAAACATATTCGCCGCATCAGTTGGAGATTTACTTCCATCCCCCGAGAGTGGATGGACTAGATACAATTATAACACGCCTGAAATTACTTACTCCGGCGGAACCTGGAATGCACTCCCAGCCCCGATATGTTATGGATCACAATGGCAACAAAGCGGAGCCAAGATACAATTTAATTTTAATGGGACAAAAGTCAGACTTATTTCGCCAACTTGGAGTTCATTTTCTACTGACGTAGACGTCTTGATTGACGGTCAGTTTGTACAGAAAATATCCCTTAATGGTCCTGAGAGTTCAAGCAGAAAAATCATGTTTGAAAAAATAGGATTACCGCAGGGAGAGCACTCCGTTGAATTCGTGAATAATACCATGAATTATTTATCAATAGCAGCTATTGATGTAGATGGTACATTAACTTCATATACTCCAGCACCTACTCAAACACCGACACCAACTGCAACAGCTACAACGTCACCAACAGTAACACCAAGCGTAATTCCATCTCCTACTCCTGAAATTCCTACAGGAGACCGTGCACTTCTATCCATCACTTTGGAGAATGGATTTGATAAAGAGTTTGATCTTCCAATGTCAGAAATAACAACATTCCTAAATTGGTATGATGGAGCCTCTGGATCGGCTAAGTATGGAATCAATAAACATGATAACAACAAAGGTCCCTTCGAGAAGAGAACTGAATATGTAATTCACAATAAAATTCTAACCTTTGAAGTAAGTGAATATACAGCACAATAAGTAAGTTATGAAACCCAGTCAGGCCTCGAGCCTAACTGGGTTTTTTCATTTGTAACATTTTGGAGGATTTGTGCGAAGAATATCGAATAATATATAAGCAAATTTGCAATCACCTTTGAGACCCGATGCGGATCAGGTCAACCACCTTCAAACCGAATGGTATTGGATATCCGCAAAACGGTCGCAGTGCACGGCGAGCGTATTACATAGATATACGGATTATAGGGGCTGTTCGTCTTGGAGAGTATCATTCTAAGAATCGAAGAACTCCGGTTGGAATTGAATAAACTATCCGCATATAAACGCCTAGCCGACCCGGAGGTTATAAAAGCAAGTCAAGAACTAGATGATGCATTAAATATGTATAACATCTTGCTGGAAAAAAGAATCTCAGAATAAAAAAGGGACCTGTTGGCTAAAACGCCACAGGTCTTCTCACATTCCTTATGGTTGAGAATAATAGTAAGTACGGAAATCAGGTTATTACGTTATAGCCACTGATTTCTGGTGAGGAAAGCCCCGGGGCTTAATTATGTAATCACTGAGGTATGACCTCTAATTAACCCAATCCCAGTCATCCTCAGACCACCGCAACTTAATCCGGCGTAACCGTCGATCCACAGCCATAACTATTCCTTTGTAATCCTTATCCCCAAACGGATCAAACAAACAACATTAAGATGACAGGTGTTTGTTCAGAGATAATAAGAAAAGCCTGCCACTCCAGACCGAGTTAGCAGGCTTTTCTTACTTGTTTAATTTATTATTGAACTACATGATGATATTTTTTGATATGATCATCCGATATTACCTGATTAGTTCCTGACTTATAAACACGATCCCAAGGTCCACCTCGTTTGTGTGTTTTTTCAACCAGTTCTTTAGCAGTAAAGTCGATGTATCTTTTCCAAGTTTTTAATACAAATGCAGCTGCAATCAATCCGTTATCAGAAGAGATTATCCTTACGAAAGAAGGAGGAGCTTTTTTTGTGTGAATGAAAAAGACTTCATCTTCTTTATAATCTATCTGGGAAGACCCATTGTGTCGGAATTGGTAAAATACATCTTCTACTACTGGTCCGTACTTAAAAGCCACAATTGGATCTTTAAACAATTTCTCTCCTGTTGCCAGTAAATATTCAGCATACGCGTAATATAACAGTTTTTGCAACTTCAAATGTGTCAATGGTGTGATGGAAAGAATGTATTTTGCTACATCATAAGCCCTTAATTCTTTTCCAGAAGAAACCTGCTCAATGAAAAAATCTTCGTTTTCGGTTACGATTACGTCTTCAAAAAACGAATCCTTCTCCAAAACAGAATCCCATTTTTTAGATTCTGTTGAAAATTTGTGTATTCCTAATTGAATATCACCACATTCTAACTCAACTCTGTTCATAAATGATTGAATTCTTTCTTTACGTAACTTTTCTCTCGATGGATAGTGCCACCCTAAACGTCTTCCTTGCACATAATCATTCGCAATAGCAATAAAATGGAAAGCCATTTATAAATCTCCTCCTTTCTTAGAATATTCGTACTCATTAGATTTCGCATACATTTGAGGCCAGTTTATGTATTCACGTTTACTTTTGTGTTCTTTATGTGAAGTTTCATTTTGTTGGGAGTCAGAAGAGTCCCAAATTTGAAGCTCCCAAGGAAAGTATTTGTTATTTCCATAAAAATATACGTGTGTTGCCTTGTATTTATCTTTCGATGAATTAATTTTCGTCATTTTGTAATCTTTTTTCAAGTTTTCGCAAATACTTTTAAAGTCTTCACAATTATGATCAAATGAATTAACAATAATTCTTAGTCCTAATAAGTCATTTAAGCATTTATTAAGGGGGACTTTTCCTTCTTCGTTCTTACCAAATTTGTAATGATAAATTTTATTAACAATAGAATCTTTTTGTTTAATTCTCAATCGAAAATCCAGATCTTCATATTCGTACTCATATTCAAGATCAACGACTAAGTTTCCCAATTGATCTAAATAGTCCTGTATTAATTGAAGAAACGAGTACTTTATGATTTCGTGATCACTAATCATTATATCCTTTACTTCTTTTTTCTTCAAATTTAATGCACTATCTTCGTAAGTGTCCAAATATGCTTGAGAAAACTTATCGTGTTCATAACAAATAGCAGAAATAAGTTTGCATATTTTATCATATGCTTGGCTCATAAGAACAAACCTTTCAAGATAATTTACTTTACACCTATTTGACTAAATCATATCATAGCTGTCAATAGATGTTTTTCCCAACACCCTCTGTCTAAAGCAATGATATGATATTTAATAGTTATTCTAAAGGCATAATAAACAACCAACTAAATTAAAATGGGCCACCATTCGAACCAGTAGGCGGAAGAATAATTACTTAGTGTTTCATGCCGAAAAACGGTTGCTCGAACGGACCGGTTGCCGACAGCCCACAGCCGCAGCTATCGTGGTCATTAAAAATGAAGTCGATTATAGAGAGTGATTTAACATACCCTCATTTGGAAGAATGACTCTTGTCCAACAAACTGTGACCACCACACTAACATAAATCCCCTGGTCATACATGGTATACTTGTCTCTGATGTTCCTTCATTCACATATTAAATGATCTAGACACTGAAAACTGTATTTTTTTGTCTTGTTTATTTTAGGGAATAATAATATTTTATAAAAAGGCAAATTGATACAAGGGGTGTAGAAGGTGTATTATGAGGAAACAATTGTATGTAGCTGCTGAAAGAAGTGAAGAGGTAACAATTATTCTTCGAGATGGTGGCACTATTAATGGAGTAGCAACAGTATCAACCGACCCTGACAGAGCAAAAGTCATATGTTTTGATGGGGCTGTATGGATTCCATATAACGAAATTACTCACGTTAACAGAGTGATTCAACTAAAGAAGAACGTAACTCCCAAGTAGTGAGTTACGTTCTTTTTTAGTTGACATTAAACACTTCTTCTATTTTGGAAATAGCTTTATTCAATATAATAGTAATTAGATTTGATGAGTACCCAAACAAGAACAACATAACGTTAGTACTGGTTAAGTCTAACGTATGGGATTGATTACTACCTGTTTTAAATACAATTCCTAAGAACAACACTGGTATAAGCATTGCTACAAGAAGGCGCATGATGCTTTTACTAAACACACTGACTGAATTGGTTAAAAAGTACAACAAGCCTCCCATCACAGATATAAGAAAATATTTTAAGTAAACATTCAAATTCTCATTCACTTTAATCGGAGAATCAGAATCCAATATAACGAACATAACTGAATACATCATAATGCATAATATTAATATAAAATAGGTCATTTGCAGGCTGAATTGTGATGATAACCGCCTATGTGCCGATTGTTTCCCGTCCCTATGATCGTGTAAGATTACCTCAAGCTTATCAATTTCAAACTTAATATCCCAAAGTTTTTTTTCTAAATAAATTTGATGAGCATCAGGATTTTCTTTGGTAATAAGCGGAAGTATTATTTTTGAGAACATACTTGGCTCTTTATTCAATTTTGTATGTAATTTTCGGCACCTACTGATTAGCAGTATGCCTATATCCTCATATTCATTCGCACTTTCGGAAATATTATTAATTTTTTGACTAATCTCCTCTTTTGTAGGTGTCAATTTCCCGGCCTCCAATATTATTATATTGGTGTATTATCGGGTCTGTAAATTCAATCTTTTAGATCATTTTAAAAAGAATATTTGTATATTTTATGAATAAAAAGGAGAACCCCTAAATCCAAATGTGACTTTTTCTTAATATTCTTCATATTCTTCATATTCTTCATATTCTTCATATTCTATAGAGTATAGTCATTTTTTGCATTATTGAATAACCAAAAGTTCTCCCTCCTCTTCGATGCCCACCACTTGTGGTAACGATCAAAGATATATATGAACTTTATATCAATTGTAAGCACAATTACCCCTCAAGGAATCTACCCAACACTTACCTGCCCTTCATGCCCTCTCGAGGAATTATAATTATTGGGAGGTGATCTATTTGTTTATTGCTCCTACACTGCTGCAGACTACTCACAGGCCGTTTTCTCACAGCGATTATATATTTGAACCAAAAATAGACGGCCATCGTCTTATTTATTCCCAGCAGTCCGGTTTGGTCCAATTGTATACTCGCCACAATAACGAATGTACCCAGCAATACCCCGAACTTCAACTACCATTCTCAGAAGATATTATCCTAGATGGAGAAGTAGCTTGCGTTAATCCTACAAATGGCGTGTCTGACTTTGAATCGGTGATGAGTCGGTTTCAGGCACGAAAGGCAGATAAAATAAAACGTCTTACAACCACACTTCCAGCTTACTATGCCATCTTTGACATACTGCGATACAAAGGTCAGGATCTGCGTGGATTACCGCTAATGAAGCGTAGGGAGATTCTTTTGAGTATTACTTTGCCATCAAGAAGTTTCGGAGTGGTGCCGCATATAGATGGGGATGGCGAAGCATTATTCGTGCAAATTGAATCACGAGGTATGGAGGGTGTGGTAGGCAAGAGGAAGACAAGTCTTTATGAGACTGGCCGCCGATCCCCAGCATGGCAAAAGGTTATAAACTGGACTTATGCAGAGGTTTTTATAACGGGATATCGCAAGGATGAATTCGGGTGGTTAACAGCAATTCCTTCCGGAACATCAGGGAGGCTGCATCCAGCTGGGATTATAGAACTTGGAGCAAGCCCGCTGAATAAGAAAGCATTCTATGGAGTGGCTAAGCAATTAGTTAAAGGTGAAGATAAGGAGTTTGTATATCTGGAGCCGAGGTTACGTGCGAAGGTTCGAACGAGGAATTGGACAAAATCAGGGATGTTACGGAGTCCTGTGTTCACAGAGTTTATTTTCTAAACAAAAAGAATCCTGAATATTTCATTGTCAGGGTTCCATTTTTTTATTTTGTTTTATGTACTAAATATCAGAAAGATCTTTTTTCATTTGTTTATTTAGTTCGGCAATTACTTCGTTCAATCCACTGTTAAGTTGATCTCTTTCCCTGTAGTCACCTGGAGTGGGAAATTCACTATAGGCTAAAATCATTGCCAACGATTGAAAAACTTCGTCACTTTTCAGAGCAACATTCTCTGATAAAAATAATTCTGAAAACAAGAGATAGTTTTTAGCCTCCACCAGACTTTTCCTTGCGTCCTGTATATCTAACACTTTTAAATATGCTTTTAGTTCTTCAATTGCATTATTCTTTTGGTTATCCCAAAGACTCAATATTAGTTCTTGTTTACCCTCAACAACTTCCCTACCTTCCATAAATATCTTTATATCAGCCTTATTAAATTCTTCAAATGTCAACACTCTCCTGAAACCAAACAAGCTACGAATATTACCTTCAGCTATCAGAAGTAATTTAAACAGTTGAGGGTATATCTCATGTCTTTTTACTGAATATAAACTGTAATCGTGAATTTTCTTCTGAAGATCGAATTTTAGATTTTCTGTATGTACATTCAACTTTTGTTTATGATTCTCTAAACTTTTTTCACCTTTACTTTTTATGTATAATTGCACACCAGCATTTATTACTGCTGAAACAGTTACAGCTGATATTACTACGCTCCAGTCAAAGTTCATGAAAACATTCCTTCCTAGATATATTTAAAAATACCCCCATCGGCCGTAGTAGCCAACAGGGGTATTTGCCGATTCTTTCGGACTGCACGCTCGGTGCTTCCAATTCGTGTAAGAACACAATATCATGTTTGGGACAATCTGTAAATAACGATTTTCATATGCCTTGGTGAATTCCAGCTCTGATATATTGATCGTATTACTCAAGTGATCTCCTTGCTTCACATCTCGATGAAGTATCTCTTTCGAGTTCAAAAAAATCATCAACGAAAATCTTAACTTAGCTAAAGTTCAATAAAGAACTCTATTTTGGATCATATGAAACTAGCTTAACAGCAATGGCTTATTTTGTAAATAAACTTCCACATATCTCTAATTAGGTATTATGTTGTAGGATAATGTCGTCCAGAAGTCCTATAATAGTACTTTTATCTTATGAAGAAATGAGGAGGTAGAAATGTCATACAAAGAGAATTATGTTCCCGTAATCAAGTGGAAACAGGGAGAGCAGAAAGCAATTGAATGCCTTAGCGATGAATCAAAGAGCATAATTACACCCCTTATTGAAGTCGCGCCAATCGATTGGGATTTTGATAAGGGCCAGCCGAAGAAAACAATTGACGGTCATTTACAGAAGATTGGTGAATCATTACGTCAATGTTGGAATAATGATGGAGAGGTTTATATTGATTGTCTTTGGATTGATCAAGAGGAGAGAATGGCCGATGGAAATCACTATCTATCTCATATATTAAACTCTGGAAGAGAACATAGTGTGAAAATGGTACCTGTCTTAGGTACAGATAAGGACACAGAATACCAATCAGCTGTAGTTAATGCGATCCAAATTGATAACTTGGGAGTATGTTTTCGATTGGTAGGCGAGGATTTTGAAAATATAGGAAAAAATATAACCGATCTTCTTTCAATTGTCCAATTAGAGCCCGAAATGATCGATTTAATAATTGACTATGGTTATGTGAACCCTGCTGAAAGAACAAGAACATATCAATTTTTACATTTATTACTAAACAGTATACCAGTAGTTGATAGATGGCGAAAAGTAGTTTTGTTGGGGACTTCTTTTCCCAAAGATCTTTCAGATGTTGATGCGGATTCCGTTGATACCTTAGAAAGATCTGAATGGTTGATCTGGAAACGAATTATTTCAAATCGTCCAATCCGCTTGCCTGTTTTTGGTGATTATGGAATTTCTCATCCAGATATTCTCGAGGCTGATCCGAAATTCCTAAGAATTAGTGCTAACATACGATATACTGCGGATGACAAGTTTATCATTTTTAAAGGGAGATGGTTGAGAAAATTTGGGTATGATCAGTTCTATTCCTTGGCAAACCTTGTAGTTAATCATCGTGAGTATTATGGAAGTAACTTTTCAGAAGGAGATAAGTATATAAGCGATGTTGCAAGTGGTGATGACGGTCCCGGGAATCTTACTAATTGGAGAAAAGTTGGGACCAATCATCATTTAGCTGTGGTTATCAATGAACTCGCCAATTTGTCCTTGATTTAAGAGTTTTACGTACCTCATATTGCAAATCTACAAGAGAAAGATTTTCGGCCAAGGCTTCCCATAACACTTTTCTCGGCTTGCTTAAGAGACCCTTTTGCAAGCCTCTTTCCTTGAGAATAATAATAGCCTCATCTCTCCAAAGAAGCTGAGCAAGGGCTAAAGAATCAATACATGGGTTTTTTTGCGGCTCACGAATGGAAAAAAAGTGAACTACCCCATCCTCTTCCATCTCAGCCCGTGTTAAGCCCCACCAATCAGGAACCAAATTTATAATGCCCTCAACATATTTCGATGCTGTTAGGACAGTGACAGTATCAAAAACCTTACTGTATGCTTCACATTGTCGTGGAAGTCTTCCCAAGGTATCACTTTCGCTTTTAATTTCATATCCGTTGATTGCACCATTAACGACAGCGACATCAATCCTCGCATCGCCTTGGCAAAGGGCAAGTTCATCAAGAATTAGTGTATCTGCAATTTCGGTAGCATGCTCCGCCTTCAAACGTCGATGCAATGAAGTTCTTATATCTATGTCTTTTGTTTTCATGCGGTTCATCCCTTCAACAAATTTGAACGCAGTATCGGTCGGTATTGTAACACAAGATAACTATAATGTCATTAGAAATCCCCCATCCAGATGGCTGAAGGGGGATCAAGATGACAATTTTCAATAAAGCAATCATAATTCATCTGGGACAATCTGTAAATAAAATTCGCAGGCGCTTGGGACTTTACTCTTTGGTCGTTCCTGAACGATTACTAAAGGCCAGTTCAAACAAGCCTGTAGCCGACAACCCAGCCAATGCTCCAGCCCACAGCCGCAATACCAGCTGGAGATCGGTAAACGGATAAGCTACAGCTCCGATCAGCATACCTACAATGACGCCGATCAAGGGTATAATATTTTTAGGCAAGGTAATCGTGGTCTTAACCAACTGCACGCCCGCTAATACAAAAACGGAAAGCAGAGATGCAAACATCAGAACCTCCGTTAGATTTTGATTTTCCATATTACATCATCCTCTCATCCCTATTACTCTATTGGTATTCCAGCAGCACGCCGTAAATGATTAGCAGTGTTATTGTAATAAGTCATTACCGTCTTATCGCCTTTGAGTTTGGCAGCGAACCAGTCCGGAGAGAGCCATCTAAAGATAAGTTCCTGGGCGTTACTCTTGTACAATTGTTTAAAAGGTACTACTGATCCTTGCTGTAATGGAATACATGATGCCATTCGGAGATTATTCGCCAAGTTATGAAAATGCGTCATGCCCACCTGATCGCGTGCGTGTTGTGCTGTAAACCATGCAAGGGATACATACTCATCTATCAAACGCTGCGCCACATTAGCTGGCATTTGTGTAGCTTCAGGAGGAATGATAATAGCTGGTTGCTCCTTGATCTCAGATACCACATCGTACAGTAGATCCTTGAAAGTCTTATTACCAGTAACCAACCCCTGTTCACAGTCCCTCTTACGAGTTGGGTCCAGCTGCTTATGACTAGGAATATGGATCAGAGGATTAAGCCTCCACTTATCGCAGCAATAAGCCAGATACCACACATACCGCTTGTATGCCTCTGCAAATTCAATCTTACCGCCGTAACACAGCTCGATGCCAAGAGCAATATCGTTAGCATCATCACCATAAAGCTGGTTATCAGTCGTCACATTGTACAGGACGTGCCAGGCTTTTTCCGCTGGATCAGGCCCGGTACCTGTCGGGATGATCTCCAGTATCTTTTTATCATCAATAAATACCTGGGCAGACGCTGATCGATCAGTAAGATTTTGAAAATAGGTAAAATGATTATCCGCAGTCGCTCCTGGATTACCTGTATCATGGGCAACTAAAAAGCCCGGTACTCCGGAGGCTAACCGTGTGCCGGGCCGAACGTTTTGGCGTATATCTATATAACGCCGTTCGATTACATATTTATTTTTGATCATCACTTACCTCCTAATTTGATAGCAGCAATAATAGCAGCTACAACCACTGTAATAATTGACCCTCCGATAGTCCTCCAAACCCACCTCTGAGCTTCCTCCATACGATCAAGCCTATGATGAGCTGATTTTGTAGATTGCATAGCCTCTCGAGCTAAATCCCGTGTAGTCTCAATGGTCGTTGTAAGTGTCGGCACAGCTTCAAGTGTCTTTTCTATTCGAGCAAGTTGTATCTGTATCTCTACAAGCTTATCCTCTGTCCCCACAACTCCGCCTCCTACTGTCATATTTGTTCCCCCTCTCTACTTCTCCCTCAATATAAATAGCCCCCGGGTCGGCTCCGAGGGCAAAATAAAAACGCCTTTGTGGCGCTCTGATAATAAAATCAGTTCTTTATGCAAGGATCCCGAAGGCGTACACTTCCTTATAGCTGTCTGTCGTATTCGTGAATCGCACATACAATTCGTTGGTAGGCACGGGTAGCTGAGCGATCCCCTGGACGACTTCGGTAAAGCCGGTTACCGTGGCCCCGACTTCGACCGTGATCCCTGCCTGGGCTTCCAGGTAAAGCTGGATCGTGTCGGCTATTTTCCCCAGCGGTAACTTTGTTGTCCGACATTTTCCGTTCGGGTGAACCGCTAGTACACCGTCCCCCATATTGGCCGCATGCTCTGCCAGGTCCGTCGAAAAACCTGACGGTTCAAAATCCTCGTCATAGTAAACCAGTTGTACCCCCGAATAGGCCTTTTTGATGCTAATCAGCTTTGCTACCTGCAGTTCGTCGTAAGTAAACAAACTCGGCTGCTCCGTGAAGCTTACTTGGTACTGCTCGACGTTCGAAACCATGGCTGGCTGCAGTTCTTCCCACTCGACCGGGACTTGGGTGGTATTAGTTAAGAGAGTGCGGCTGCCGTCTTCGTTGACCAGGCTATATTCCTGGGTTCGTTCTTCCCAGGCTGTAGGAATTCGGGCCGTGATTACTTCGTTGTACGTTTCCTGGTTGTTTTCGTCCAGGATCGGCTGGCTTTTGTACAGCAGCTGGCCGTTTTCGTCCGCTTTTTGCTTTTCGCCGTTCGTCCAGGTCAGGGTCTTTACGGCCGTGATCGGGAAGGGTAGGGCCAGGGAATATTCGCAGGGACCGGCCGGGCGGTTAAGCCCTGCTACGGTGTGATCCTGCCGATTGAAAATTACGTTATCCATTCGGGTGATCCTCCTTAGTTTCTGATTAGCGGGCGTCCAGGTAAGCGGTAGTATCTGGCTGTGGATGCTCCCCCCAGGCCTACAAAAGTTAGTTCGCTGCGCTTCTTAATATCTACTCGCAGCATGATTTCCCCGTTATACTCGATTAATCGTGGGACCATACATAAGAATTCGGCCACCTTCGCAGCCCAGGCTGGTATGCCGTCGGTGTATACCCCTACAGAAACCCCGGCAGAGTGAGGGCATTCGATAGACCAGTAACGTAGTACGCTGTTATTGCTGTCTTCGTAAGGTATAGTACCCACTAACGCCTGGGGGTCTACTTTGTAATTCAGGTCGCTTTCCGGTCCTAGTATTCTGGTGATTATGTTAGAGTATTGGTTTACGCTACCGTACGCCCTATTCGTACCCGCGGTGGTAACTAGCCCCCGCATACCTTGCAGTATTTCCTTGAATCCCACCAGCGACGAAGCGTAATCCTGCGTCGGTACATATTCCCCGATAACGATAATGCCGTTATCTTCGTCGTTACCTGGGAACAGGCTTTCGACTTCTCGGGTCGATCTGCGGACGTACAGGACACCAGACAGGCCGTTGTCTCGGCGTGGGCTTTCAGGAACCAGGGTGTCGTAACCGGCTTTAGTGACTATATTCATGTCGATACTAACCCGGTCTACGTATAGCGTCGAAGCCGTCACACCATCGGACGGCTCCGCGAAGACTATAAAAGACATAAAGCCGTTGCCGTCGATACTGGTAGTCAAATTGGTCATGTTTTTTGTAATCTTCGTAGGGACTGCCGCCGTCGTAGAAACGCCATACTGGGGCAGTATTTGGGAGCCCCATTGAGACAGCGATACGGTCCAGTCGGTGGTGGTAGCTTTGTTACCTAACGGGCCGCTCCCGTAGACCCAGGCGTTAAAGGCAGAAGCGCCTATGTTAGCTTTTATCCAGGTTATTTTCTCCGCTATCGTGTAGGCTCCTGGAATTTTACCGAAAACAGACTCTACCGCTGTAATTACGTCTAGCATAACTACCAGCTGGGCCTGCTGGCCGTTAACCGCTGTAGTAACTACCTTCAAGGATGAATCCAGCGTTTTAATTGCGTCGTAGTCTGCCTGGGCTAATTCTGTACCTGGGGCCGTTGGCGTAGCCAGGGCGCTACCTACAGCGCTGTAAGCCTTGTTCGGGTTTATTGTCGTGCTTCCCGCAACTTTGCCCACAAAATCGTCAGTAATGGCCAAGGTTCCCGGTATTAGCTTCTTCCCGTTCGCTTCGCCCCCCAGGGCCTTCGTGTACACCTGGTACAGTGATCCCTGCCCCGCTGGCATGTTAAGGCTATATTCGATAATGATTTCTTCGACGTCCAGGCCGACAGGCAACGTTCCCAGGGTTACTTCGGCTTCGTTCGTTCCCAGGTTCGCCCAGGTTCCCGGTACGGTTGTCGAAGTACCCGCAATAATGGCCCGCACTACAGGGCTGGAAGTGCTGGCGGTGGTTTCGACTAACCAGCTACCATATGACCAGGTCGTAGCTGTGTTAAGGATTATTGTTCCGGCGGTGGTGTCTACAGCTGTTACGGTAAACACACCACTAACCCCGCCGTCGCTGGCCACTAACCGGATAGTATCGTTTACGGCTAGTTTACTCGTATCGCTTACCTTAACCACTGTTCGGGATGCTGTGTTTACTTCCGCGATATAAGCCAGCGCTGTATCCGTGTCAATAACTCCCCCGATAATCTCCCCCGCTAGACCCTTCACTTTGATTTTGTCGCCTGCTTCCCAGGCTGCGGTATTTACGCCGGTCCCCTTCGTAACCGTAACCCCGCGTTCCTGGGTTTGGTTCTGCACCTTGGCCGACGCGAAGGACTTCTGGGACGTCTGCGCATCGCTGTTGATCCGGCGCTGGTAGTTTAGGGCTGGCCCGATATCCGCATAGCCTGCAATAAAATCAGCGGGCAGCGTGGCGAAGGTCGCACCCCGGTCTATATTGCTGATCGAAACGTCACTCATAGAATACCGGGACGTGGCCCGGAATGACCCCGTCCCGCCGCTTGGCGCTCCTGTTCTTAGGTCGCCCAATATTACACTAACTGGTGCCTGGCCCGGCGTAGTGTACTCTAATGAAGTTCCGGCCAGCTTCCCATTTACGTAAAGTTTTAGCGAGTCTCCTAACTTCCAAGTAATTCTAATATGGTTTGTCCCATTCGGAATGGGGTTTCCTGAAGTGGTATATACTAGCGTGGTATCTACCGTGTCACTACCGTAAATATGGACGTTTGCAACACCTACCGAATTCAGATACATACCCAGCGCTCGCTGGCCCCCAGCAGAATCCAGGTTGATAAGGCCCTCGCTATTACCGGAAGCCGCCCCTTGAACAGTTAGGAAAAATTCCACGGTTCCTTCATTAGTCGAAGCAGCTACCCCAAATGTTCGCGGCGTCATAGTCCCCAAATTAAAACGATAAGCGCCGCCAGTCGGTCCAGGAACAAACGAACCGGTTCCCAGTGTTATAGGCCCCCCAATCTCTGCCGTGCTGCCGCTATCCAGGGAAGCGTAAAATATATGGTTCGCGTCAAGCGGTGTCTTCCGAACGCCTGCGTATGTTTTCCGCATGGTCTTTTTTCGCCCGACCTGGGAAGCACCCCGCAGGATTTGGTCTGTACCGTCGATCAGCAGCTGGTCATAACTTGGGGATACCAGGTACGTTTTATGCCGCAAATCGGTTATATCGCGATCGTCTATGATGTTCGCGTATAGGCTGTCGGGGCGGTCAGATAGTACATAATACCCGGTTATAGCTGTTCCACTACTTAAATTACTGGTATAGATATTTTGGGTTGTAATCGTGTTGTCTCCGTTTTTAGCGGTTACTTTATAAATTGCAACATTTGCGGAACTATTGAGGGTGTCCCCCACATTAATTTTGTCGTAGTTTGTAACGTTAGTTAACGTTGCAGTCCCACCAGGAACCGACGCGCTCCTATCGTGGGTAATATTAAAATATTCCCGCGCCCCGTTTGGATTGTTTACGCTGTAGGCCCCCGAATTCCGGCGGTTTACTTTGAAAAGTGGGATAGCGTACGCGTAGCCATCGTAGGTTTTCAAGGCGTCTTTACTGGCTACGGTTCCGTCCCCAGCTACGTACAGGCCTACATCATCCAGAGATACCTTCCGGCCAGCGCTGCCAGTGGCTCGTCTATTACCGTAGCCATAAAATACGGCTAGGGCGTCAGTTGTAATATCAGCTAAACCTCCTTGTCCTTTAAAATCGAGATTAGCAGCCCCCGCCCCTGAAACGAAGCCATCAATCGTATATACAGTAAAGTCCACGCTCGCCACGGTTCGAATCCGGCTTTTCCATTCCTGCGTTGTTTGGTCCCGCCAGGCTTCCAGAAATACCAGGTCGTCGCGTGTGCCTTCTGTAGGTGGGGCCGGCATAGTTACCTTATTAATACTTGTAGCTGGTGCATTTACTGCCGTGCCAGCAATTAAAGACAGGAAAGCCTTTATGCCGAATGCATTAGCCCAGTCAATACCGTAATTCACATAAACCTGCCCCGCTACTGCGGCCGCTACCGAACCCGTGGCGTTTTGGACATACTCCAGTACGCCGCTATGCGCCGTAACAGCCCCTAGTTCCCCAGCCGTAAGGGCCGTAGCATTCGCCAGGCCTTCTTCAATCTTTAACAGATTTCCAGCGCTTAAGGGTGTACCCTGCTGGACTACCGCCCCTTCACTGTCTACGATATGATCTTTCCACGCCGTTTTACTGTAAATTGTCATATACGATCAGGCCTCCTATACTCTTGTGATAGTGTACTTAAAGGTCACCAGCAGACCGTTAATCGCTGGCTTGGTGATGCTGTCTGGTTGGTCGTCGAATACTGCACCATCCTTGTCAATTACTTGGAATTTGGTGATTGTTCCGCTCACCGAATCGGCCATGTAAAATTGCAGCGTGATAACATCACCAGATAAAGTCAATGTCTGAATCGGCATGATCGTAACCGTGTTTCCAATGGTGTATGTGCCATGGGATATCATATTTTGAAGCCAGATTTTCATTTTGCCATGAGCCGTCGTGGTTAAAGACATTAAATGATCTCCTCCGTTCCCGAGTTTATTGTGCCAGTTAGCTTGTAGGCTACCTGCAGCTGCGTTTCATAAGATCCACTTACCGTCTCCTCGCTGCTATAGGTCACCACCTGGTCATTTGGTCGTATCGTTGGCGGGATGATAGCCCCGCTGCTACCTGCATACAACAGGCTTGTGATCGGGAAAGCGGCCTGCAGGACCAGTTCGTAGGTCTGCGCGATCCGTTCCTCACCGGAGTACAACGGCGGCGTAGGCAGTGTTGCTACCTTAGTCCCCTCATATAGGACGCCCGCGTAAAGCGCGTTACTCGCAAAAGCCTGGAAAGGGTAGTTGAGAACCGAATAATGCTCGGATATATCTATACGGCTGCTCCAATCCGGTGCCTTGAGGCTCACCGTCATAGAACGAATGTGGACAGGCCGAATATATTCAAAATTTCGCTTTAGCGATTCCTGATCAATAGGTTCTTCTGTTGAAAACTGTAATTCAATGACCTTGTTAATGAAATCCTCTTTGATCTCCAGAAGCTTACCGTGTTGATTTCCCAGATCACGTAAAACTGGAATCCGGAATGGACTGTTCCCCCAACGTTTTTGCCGAATGGCTTCCCTTCGGGAGCTATCAGACCCATTCATTTTGCGTCTGAAATAGATCCACTCCCATATAAATAAGGACCATGTCGCCCTGGGAAGGATAAACTGATCACTTAACTCATCAATCTTCTGCTCCCGAAGTTCCATTTCGTCTTCCATGACAGAAAAGTGACGGTCGGCCATGTCTATCTCATACCAATATGCCGGCAACATGCCGCTGTACCGTTCAGGGATCACAATAAAACCACCTCTACACGAGGAATGGAGGAAGGCGTCATCTCGACATCTTCCTCCATTCCGTTGAGAGTATAGTTTTCATAATCCTCCACTCCAGCTACAAGCAGCAACGAGCCGACATAGTTATAAGCCAGTTTGGTTCGCTCACTTACATATTCCATGATCCGCTCCTGTATAATAGCGGTCATTTCAACAAGATCCGAACCATCGACAGTAATAAGCTGGGTCTCCACCACGACAACAAAGACCGGTGCAGGATGCACCTCCAAATCATGACCAGCGATTCGCCACTCCTCCCACATCCAAGACTTTACCGTCTCAGCGAATTCTTCAGTAATCGGCTGGCCAGCCAGATCCGTGAGGTACAGATCAATGGAGTTCTCATTCCTCTCTTTCTCCCGGGCTATAGCGGAGCCTACTCCCTCCATATCCTTAGCCCATGTTTCATAATCTTTACGGCGTCCGCTGCCCACTTCCGTCACAGCGCGTTCCAACATCCGGAGGCGCAACGTGTCGTCGTCTTCCCCTTCTCTTCTTGTTACCCCCGCTGCCCAACCATGGCCATCCAGATACTCCGCATCCGCCCAGATCGGAAAGCCCTGAAGAAACCCATATGTCCACAAGGCCTGCTGCTCTGCAATCTCAATGGCCAACGGGTACCACAGGTCATAAAAATACTCGCCTTCATCCATAGGCGGCGGGGGAAGGCCACGCTCAACTGCCAGGGCAATAGCTCGATTGACCCAGCGTCGATAAATATCCTCTGGTGTCTCCTGGAGGATCGGCATGTTCGGCAGGGCTGGCAAATCTGATAGTTTAATAGTCATGTGCTAATCGCCTCCTCCAGTTCAGCATTGCCGGCTAAGCCTGATAAAGATATGTTAAGCAGTACCACCTTCTGTCCTGAGCGCTGCATTGACCTCACTTCGGCCCGCTGGATCTCCGCATGGGCCTTTAACGCCTCTTCGATGTCACGCTTAATTTCTACGTCCTCCCAATCGGACCACTCGGAACGTTCGACGCCGACCTCTTCGCCATACACCGCATAGCGAAAACGCTCGGTATTCAAAATCTTGAGCGCCGTCTGCAGCAGGTACTCTTCATAGGTACAGGTCTTTTTGGGATAACCCGCATCATCAAGCACGGCACATCGATTTCGATAATCGATGACGTATGTCCATTTGGTCTCAGAGACGACGGACTCCGCCAGCTCAATGCCATCAAGGTCTGTAAAATCCAGAACAGGAAACAAACCATCATCCGCCACTGCCGCCCACATCCTTTCCATGAATGTAGTATCGCTGTCCGGTCAACCGGGACACAATGAGTCGGTCGCCCACCTGCAAGGGGCTGGGGAGGACTAAGACACCTGTAAGCGTAGAGATAGCCGGTTGCTTAACCTCAAACACTGTATCAATGCGACGTTCCTGCAAATACTCTGCGAAGACGAGCTTGTCGGCGGGGTAAGGCTCCTGATCGCCGTCAACTTGAATCGTCGGGCTCTCCGGCCAGCTCAGCAGAGTGGCCCTCTCAGTATCCCGGGCATCGATGTGACCAGCTGTCTTTTCCCGCAGCAGCTTAAGCGCGTCATTCAACATGGCTACCCCCTCCTTTCCAGTTCCAGCTTCACGGTGTATATTCCGTTTTTGAAACTTGAATCCGCACTCTCCACAATCCACTTGGACGTATGATCCGTTTTGATCAGAACCATCCAGCCGGCGCGAAGCCCAGCCAAAGAATGATCTTCGTGCTTGACCGTAATCTTCTTGATCTGCTTAGCCTGCGACAAAGTCTTCAGGCGCTGCGTAGCGATCGTGGCCGGGTCCTCATCTTCTTCCACCTCGATGATTTCTTCCATCCGGCCCATCGCCTGCAGAACTCCTTCCGCTGTTTTGGTGACGGAGGAAGCTAGTTTGTCATCTTTATATTTTTGTGCCGTCACTACCGAATAGGTATCCTCGATGCTATAGCCGGCTGTGCTAGCCTCCATCTGCTCAGGAATAAATACGGGAACACGGGTATTACTCCCTTCCCGAACGACCTGCAGATAAAATCCGGTATTAGTCCGAATAACACCGACATGATATCGGTAGCCACTACGCTCATATGCCTTTTGCAACACGTCCAAAATGACCTCCGAATGAAACATCGTGCCGTAGCGCTCATCCAGATTAAAGCCGAAAACAGGACAGCGGAAATCGATGCCGGTTGTTTGGATGTACCGTTGCAGCTCCACGCCGGCTTCCCCTTTGAGGTAAGGACGAGCTCCCTTGTTCTTGGCTAGGTACCAGCTGATCTCCCGGGCTTCAAGCTCCCACTCATCCGTAAATTCATTTCGCTCATACTTGATGATCGGCCCGTGGAAAAATTGGTTCTTATGGTGAAGAACTCCCACCCCAGCCAACTGCTGCGAAAAGCACATCAGCATACCGGCCACTTTAATGTTTACCGCGTTCCGGAGCCGGACGGTCATGCTGCGAGTTATCTCATCCCGTGCTGAAGACCAGGATACGTCAATCACCGCATCCGTCAGTAAAATCCTTTTGCTCTCTTTTCCATATAGAACCGCAAAATTGTCCACGCTACGTCCCGCCCTTTACGCTGGAATTCTTTGTCAAGATACGTTCTTTCTGAACGAGGTAATCAAAGTTCCCTTTGGCGTTGACGGCAGCCGCTTTCGCTTCAGCCTTTTTCTGCTTTTCGCTCTTCGCTGTCTCATTTTTTTTGTCCTTCTTCCCGCTGGTATTCGGCCTGCTCTTAGACGATTTCGTGATGATGACACCAGGCTTCAGTAGTTGCTTGGTATTTGAATAAGACACGATCTTTACCGGATCGAATTCAATAAAATTAAAGTTTATATGCAGATTCGCTTGACCGTCTTTATACGTCGCTTCAAAACTTTCAAACCACATCGTCTGCGAGAACAGAGATTCAAAATTAACGACAACCGGCTTAGCCTTCCATTCCTCCATAAGCTTCCATGCTTGCTCTGGGGACTGATAGACGGCCGTTTCTTTCCCTGTCTCCCACAGCTCGTCCCATCCACGCGGAAAAATCGCAGAAAAAGAGACCCGCTTCAGTTTCGAAGTGAGTCTCTTACCGGTCTTTTCTTCCCCGGTTATGACGGTGAAGGTCTCGACCTCATTGCTGGATGTAATTTGGATCTCCGCAGGCGTAATCGGGAAGGTAAAGCGATTCTTGTCTCGAATCATGGTCAACATATGCTACCCCCCACTCTCTAGGGCTTTATATAACTCTTCACCAAAGATCTTTCGGAAGAGTGATCGGCCCTGCGGGCTTGTTAACATTTTTGCAAATTCTGTGAAATTGGTAATGCCTTTCGCCAACTCACCAAAATCAATATTAATATTCTCAATCACAATGTCACGAATCGCAGCAGGCGCTTGAGCCAGCGTTTTCGCTACAGGGATGCTTGTGGATCTCATGCCTACAGCGCCGCCATCAGCATACGGCCGTGCGCCGAGTAAACTGCCGGCTTGCTCCCATAAGGCCATCCCTCGGTTTCTCCTCTGCCGGGAAAGAGGAATGATCATCTCCGGCCCAGCTTCGCCAACCAGCCCCATATGTGGACCACTGATCAGGCCACCGTCAGCATATTTTTTCTTCTTTCGTCTTTTTCTTCGACCAAAGAAACCTGAAATACCATCGTAAAGCTTTGTACCTAACTTCTCGCCACCAAAGGTGCCAATAAGACCACCAATTGCACCACCGATCGCAGTTCCGACACCGGGCATCAGGAAAGTCCCTAACAATGCTCCTGTTGCCGCACCACCGAGAACGCCGCCCGCCACCCCACCTACTACCTTAGCGGCTTGACGACCACGTGTGCCTTTCTTAGCAAAGGCGATATCCCATGCATCCATGGCGTAGCCAACCGGTCGGACAACCTTGCCGAGCAGTTGGCTGCCTTTCGCGAATGTTCGTACCTTTGCTGCCTGTCTTCGAAGTTGGTGGCCTGTTGCCCGGACCTTATACGCATCGGTGAGGCTATTGGACTTGCTCATAGCTTTGGTGTACCGCTTAATCCCTTGACGCTTTACCTGCTCTAATGAACCGTGTATCCCTTCGGCATAACCAGCCCCGTACCCGATGTTGTCGTTGTTATCGTCAATATAAGATTTGGCCTTAAATACATTTGTTCGGAGTGGCTGCGCGCCCACAATTCCACCGTTTGCATATGCCCGAACGCCGAGGCGTTCTCCCGCCTGCTCCCACAACTCAACACCGCGCTTTCTTCGCCCTGCGGAAAGCGGAATAATTGCTTCTGGACCTGCCTCACCGACTAAACCAAGATGAGGACGATTTATAACACCGCCGTTGGCGTAGGCTGCGCCACCACTGGATCTTGAACTATTCGAGCTACCACCCAATCCAGTACCAGAGGAAACTGACGATGAAGCGGTCATCATGCTCTTTAGCATACCGCCTGCTTCAGTCGCTACAGAAATAAGACCCGGAAAACGACTACGAATCCCTTTGGTGATCAAAGTGATTAGGCTACTGCCCCAATTTTCACCTTGGCTCGTCATCGTCTGAATAGATAGAAGGTGCTGCTTAGTCTCGTCCGTTGCCGTTTTCACAGCAGTACCGACTCCAAGCATGCTTATGCCTGCAGCACTCGCTCCTTGAACTATACCTGTAGTGCTAGCTTTCGTCGTTACCCCGAGTAGCTCAGCCTGAATGGAAGTCTTCTTTGCAGCAGTCCCCACAGCCTCCATATTTTGCTGTGCGGCCGTCGACTCGGTGCCTTTCCACATAACCGAGATATCTTCTTTAACGGTGCTCACCGTTTGCTTGATCCCACTTTTTTCAAAGGCACCACTTACGGCAGATATCAAACCATTCTTAGCAATATCTGAACTGAACACACCGAACGTTTCCTTCAACTTCTTTTCTTTCTCAGGGGTCATACTGCCGAAGGTAACCTTGGCTTCAGGTGGTGCTTTAACAACTGGCACAGGCTCTTCCTTTTTCTTCCCTGTAATCCAATGGCCTATGGAGTAGATACCATCTACTGCTTTCTTAGTCCAACCGGCATTATCCGCCATGGAGCCGAGCTTTTCACCAATGAACCCTCCAGCAGCTGCACCAACAGCCGTTCCAATTGGTCCAGCGAGTGACCCTACGACACCGCCAATAATACCTCCGGCTGTACCACCTACCAAAGAACCGCCGCTTGAAGATATACCTTCTTTAAGTCCATCCTCCTTGGATGCCTGGTATAAGTCATACCCCGTCATACCGATCCCAGCGACTGTACCCGCTATACCTAGCGCTTTGACAGCCTTACGACCACCCTTAAGCAACCCTTTGATCACTCCACCACGTGCAGGAATATCAGGAATTACATCCGGAATGGATGAAGGGGTTGGTATTCTGCTAGAGTTTCGGTAAATGACCCGACCCCGTCTTGGGGCTACATCAGGTATTGTATCTGAATCTGGTAAGTTTGTTCTTCGTGTACCTCGTCGAGCACTGATGGAGCCTCCTGTAGTACGGCTATCTATGGTGCTACGGTTGATTCTTCTGGTGCTACCAGTTCGTCCTCTTCTACTCCTTCGACGACTCTGACTTCCTCTTTGGCTGCCTAGTCCTCCCCTAGCCTCGTTAAGATATACAATACTAGCATTAACCGTCATGGACGATACTGAGCTCATTCCACCCAACCCACTACTAGAACTTCCTGTACCCCCTCGCCGAAGTGTGAATCGTCGTCGGGTTGGTGTACCCACTTCTTGGACCGGTGTAGGAGATGGTCCAACGTTACCCGAATTGAACCAACCACGGACTTTTTTAGTACCTATAATTGTGTCGTTAATAATTCCTTTTCCAAATTTAATTCCTTTTATAGCCGCAATACTACCACCTATAAGAAGTAAACTAGTGTTTATTGTTGAAAAATGATCGCTATAGATACTCGTAATCCCACTAACGAACCCAACAACTTTAGAGCCTAGTTCCTGTATATCGTCCTTATTCTCTGTAATAAGAACATTGAATTCCTTAAGTGCTGGAAGAACAGCAGTCGAGATATTTGCCCCTAACTCCTGCATTTGTTGGTCAATCTGAGCACGCGTTTGGATGATGCCTTGCATCGGATTGGCAGCTTGTTGAGCCTTCACCATTGCATCTGTAGTACCGGATATGCCGGTAGGCGCAGGTTGAAATGGTACCTGAAAGGTCTTCAGAACAGCACTACCATTGTCTTCAGCTGCTGCAGATCCAAGGGAGACGAGCGACGCTTTAAGCTCACTCTGCGTCTGGCTGGCTAAGTCAGCGACCAAAGCCATCAGAGCGCCTTTAGCCCGCTGCTCTTCTCCTGAGTTGATATCCCCGGTAAATGTAGCAGCCTGCCTAGCAGCCTCATCTTTGCCAGCTCCACGAAGCGTGAAATACTTCTCCATGTCCCCGGAGTCCAAAGCTTTAACGCCAAACGTCTCTTTAATAAAATCCGCTGGTTTGTCAAAGTTAAAGCTGCCTTCCTTTACACTTTGCGTTAAGAAGTTAGCCATTTGTCCCGAATTGGCGCCGGTGTTTTTGAAATATCCGCTATATTCCCAGAAGGTATCGAATAAATCCTGTTGTCGATCACCGACTTCTTTGTACGCATACATCATGCTATCCGCTACGGATCCGTAAGACTCTTTAAATGTGTCTGCCGACTGAGCAAGTGCCCGATTTATCTCTTCAGATCCTGAATCAGGACGGATAAATTGCATCTTTGCAGAAGCACCTAGAAATTCACTGGTCTGTGATTTGTCCCTTACCAAAGGAGCTAAGTCGGCTAATTGCTTAGCGCCTTCGGTTTGAGAAGGAATAAGTCCTTGGGCATGCAACGTATTAACCGTTTGAAGACCTTTCAAGCGCACATCAGCGGGTAATAGAGCCGCACTCCGTGAAGCCACGGAATTATAATCTATCGCACCGCTAAACATGGCGTCCTTCAGTCCACCCCCAAGTAACATGGCTCCCGCTGTCATCGCAATTGTCGATATCTTGGATGAAATACCATCAAGGACCGGACTTACTTCATCTCGCGCGCGAAGATGCACACGAGAATCACTCATACCCCTGATCTCAGCGTCCGCGCGGGAAATCGAATGCCTCAGATCATCCGCACCACCGCGAGCCCTCCGGAAGATATCGTCAACGTTGGTTCTTCCCAGCCTGCGGGTTTCATCTGCAGCATCTCCGATACGACTACCTAAATCGTCTGCAGCACTCCGTGACCTTCGGAGATCTGACACCAGGTTGTCACCCAGCTGCCCTGAAGCGCGCCGAAAATCCAGTAAATCATCGGTCGCACCACGCAGCGCCGTTCGGATATTCCGGACAGCACCGGAAATAAGGTCCCGTGCTTCGAACGGGACCGTCACTTTTGATGTTGCTGCTATGATTATTCACCTCCAACCCGCTTTACTTCTTTGCCAAACGTTTCGCTTCTTCTTCGGCAATCATGCCCGCAGCAAGACAGAAATAATACTGCCGCTGCTTGTCCACTTCATAAGGAAGGATCTCAGCCGGCAGTCGCTTCTGGTTCATCCAAAAGGATGCTACCCAGCTTGCTTCTCCGTCTTGCTTGATGAGTTTTTTGCCTCTTTCAGCAGCGCATCCTTTGTCTCCTGGAATTTGTTCACGGCTTTACTTAGCTCTGCATAGTCCGCAGGGTTGTCCAGGAGGCGCGGTGGCAGCTCATATTTGCTGATGCACTTATAGGCTTTAAGTAGCTCGGTGTTATTCCAATCAAATTCATGCTCCGTTGCTTTGACGATCATGACGTCAATCTCATTGAAGGATTCCTTTGGGTCACCATTTTCCTCGTAAGCCAGTTCATACGAACGTCGTACCTCGATGGTAGTCAGGCGGCGGACAGACCAATCTTCGCCGTCAGCTGTAATTAAAATCGTATCATCTTTGCGGCCCTCTTTGCCTTTGGACAGATATTTCTCTAATTTATCGCTCATTTCTATTTCCTCCTAAATTTTCGTTCCTTGAAGACCAAAAAGCCGCCTTTTCCAAGGCAGCGATTGTTGTCTTTAAGCCTATGTGTTTCTACTTCACTAAAATTTTCACAGCGGCATTCAATCGTTTTATCGTTTCTGTGCCAACCCATCCACCTGCACTTGCCAGTATAACATTATGAAAAAGCTTCATAGCCAGAGAGTATGTCATTGTCCCGATTATTATCTCTATAACAAAGAATCGCATAATATCTCCAGTGGTTATAATGTAAACTTTAAACTCTTGATTTTGAAACATGGGTCATATCAGCCACCTTTGAGGGGTTTATATAACCCATATGCTTCAAGCTGATTGTCCAATGCTAGGAGCATTTAGAAGGGGATTCTTACGCCATATAACCAGGGAACTGCTCAATGAAATCAAAATCATTTGCGGTACCTGACAGTGTAATATCAATCCCGTTATTATCGTCGATCTTAGCAACCAGAAGATCCATATCATCATGAATATGCACGCCGCTAATCATCACCCGCTCCACGTTACCGGTCTGCATATCCTGAAGAGAGCCGGTAATGCGTTCCAGGAACATGGTCTTACCCGCTTTAAAATCTTGCAGCAGCCGATAACGTAGCTGAGACTCCAGCTTTGACATCACCAGTTTCACAGTGATTTCATACCCAACGATCTGCTTCGTCTTGGACATCTTTCGCGCGCGGATAATATCCAACGTCTCCGGCTTCAAAATGACCTCAATCTCTTTGATGGTCTGTATTGTATCACCGTTGTCATCCTGAACGGATAAGTTACGGCCAATCAGTTCGCGTTCCATGGACTACGCCACCTCCCAGTCAATATTAAATATTTCAATCGCATCAAGAGGTTTAGCGGACAAAGAGAAGTAGGCATAATCCGCATCGCTAACCTTCGTTGGATGCTCCGTAAAAGTGAATTCAGAACTAATCGCTTTTTGCTGAGCGCGAGTCTTCAGGTAACTGACAACCGCAGCGATAAATAACCCCCGGCCATCCTTATCATTATCCAGCTTGGCCTTATTCACCTTGCCGGCGCTATAAATATCATTCAGCAACTGATCGATCGTCATAGACACACGAATCTTTCCAAAGTCCTCCCGTTCCCCGGCACCCAGTGTGGTAAGAGTATTCACCCCAGACTCAATGATGTAGTCATACCCATCACGAGTGGCCATAAGAGTTCCTTCCGCGAGGCCTTTCAGAACCTCACTATGGCTCCAGTCTACCTTCGCCTCTGCCATCGGCACTTTTACCCCGGTGAAGGATTTATTCGCTGGTGTACCTGCTGCCAACCCAGCCACCCAAGCACCCCACTGCAAGGAGTCATAACTTTTGCCGTTGGTATGCTCCCCGGCCAAAGAGCAGTTAATGATAAAGCGAGCATTCATGGCACGGCTCCGGGTATTGTGAGCCTCGATATCATCGTCGGAAACTGCTGCCCCAACAACAACCATCTGTGCCAACTTACGAGCCTTGCTGCGACGATCTAGCAGCCACTGCTTGGCGGCTGCCTGAACAGCAGCGTCAGACGAAGGCAAATACACAACATCAAACACCAAACCGTCAATTCGGTTAAAGATGCCGCTCCAATTAGCTGCTGTGATGGCTGCAGTACCCGACACTCCCCCGATCAGTTTGGTATATGCGACATCGGCCAGCGCCGTTGCACCGGTATCTTTGAACCGAACCATGTTGGACTTTTTAAGAGCTTCGACAGCTTCCGCTTTATCAGCTACAAGGAAGGTCTCAGTATCATAAATTCCTTTCACGTCCCGGATCAAGATCTCTTTCTTTGCGGCGTCCACCAGGCTGGCTCGAATCATATATTCGAAATCGTTCCCCCGCGTTCCGGGATAACGGGCCTCAATTGTGTAGCTGCTGGCCACTGCAACGGAAGCTGCCACCTCATTGCCATTGGTAACGCGGTACCCGACAACGGTCGCCCCGTTCTCCGCTGCCAGCTCCAATTCGTCTACCAGCAATCCGGATTCCTTGAATCGTTCCGACTGATCCGTCATATCCACAGCTTTGTTCGGCAAGCCCCACTCCGCCTGATATGGCACCAGCACACGGCCGGAAACCGACAGGACGCGTGACTTCGCAACCGCCTGCAGCTCCACATAGGCGCCGGGTCTACTCCGTTGTATCGACATTTACTATTTCCTCCTTTGTTGTCCGACCCAAATAGGCCTCCACTTTCTGAATGACTTCCTGCTGCGACAGCAGTGCATCATCCACACAATCAAAAAGAGCGCCGGCGATTTCAAAGCGTTCCCGCTTCAAAACCACTGCGCTCTCAATCCATTCCTGCTTATACCGTTTGTTCACATCCTCCGCTACTGTCACCGGCAGGCTGGACGGCTGCGGATGCTGTATTCGCTTGTTGCTGCTCATGCCTGTTGCTCCTCTCCTTCGTAATTCGTATAGAAATCGTTAATCTTGGCGACTGGACTGCCGTCAATGTTTACAAGCAGCTTCGGAACATGCAGCAGATATGAATACCTGAAGGTTACTTCCATCCGGTCAGTCAGTGGCCGCATGCGCGGAGCCTCGATCACCATCATAATGCCGAAGCGCTGTGAAGCCACGCAGAACCGCCGCTGGCGAAGGTACAGGAAGAAGGGAGATAAGTGCAAGGGGACCGGCTCTCCGGCGTCCTCTGCCCCGCTACGATCGCTGTCGTAGTGAAAGACCAGGCCCACATCCTCAATGATTCGGTCTGCACGCGGAGTGTGCGCCTTATCGGACACCAGGTCCGTTTCGATGAACACGCTGGGACGATCAAACTGCCCGGCCAGCCAGAGGGAACGATCCCGAAGAATCGGCAGTTCCGGATAGACCTGCTGCACGAGTTCTGCCCAGGCTTTTAACCCAACATCCATCATGACAGCATCCTCCCGAGCTCTTTCTCCAGCCGTTTCATGATCAAAGCATTCATCCCGCCTTCCAGCTCCTTTACAGCAATATCAAAGTAATGCCGGCCAATGAATGAACGCGGCTTTGCCATAAATCCGGACTTCGCGCGAGGGTCATAGACAAATGTGCCATTCGTTGCCCAATACCCGGGAACAAAGTGCGCATTGTGGATGGTGTAACCGTCATTAAGATGACGCGCATAAGGAAGGTTTGAACCCACTTCGATCGAAATGGAATTCCTATCAACGTCCCACTCCCATACATTTCCGTCTTCCCCGCGGGTAAAAGAGTTCCACATTGTACCGGTATCAATGAGGTCCTGCTTATCAACTTCATCAATGATCAAGTTCAGCAGCGTCTCTCCTACCGCTTCCGCAATGTTCCGGAGGATCTGATTCACACCTTCGTCACTCAACTTCTTGAACTTCTTAGCCAGGCCGTCAAAGTCATGCATGTTCACTGCCTTTCACCTCACAGGTCACCAATAACTCACGCCAGTAACGGCGCGGATTGGAGTCAATCACCAGATATTTACGTCCGAACAGCAATACTTCGTCGCTGATCCGGACGTCCGCTGTCTTAGGAACCCCAATTGTCTTTTTGATAATGTATATGACAGGAGTGGATTCTGTCTTAGCATCAGTCTGCGTTTTAACAACGAAACACTTCAGATCTTCGATCTTTCCCGCCTTCCGATCACTGAACAGGTTATCTGCATCCTTCTGGCGGCCGAGTCGGTAAACCGCCAGCGGGGTATTCATTCGGTGATTCATAACAAATAGGCCGTAATGTTCCCATCATCCGGCCCTGCCTGCTGTTTCTTGACCCACAGAAAGAGAATAGAATCCACATCGGCGTTTCCGGTGGTCTTCCCTTCCACTGCCTGCCGTGTGTATGTCCAGGCACCGTCACTTTCCGCTGAATAACCGCGGGCAACGGAAGCCAGGTATTCCTCACTGTCTTGCAGGGCCAGAGATTCCGCCAGCTTCACCCAGGCCAGCATGAGCTGCTTGTCTGCTACTTCTGGGAAAGCAACGGGCAAATACAACTCGATACGAGTCTGAGCATCATCAATATACTGTTCCAATTGCTCGGGAGTGGCCTCCTGTACAGCGCTGACACGGCTGCGACTCTTAAGGAGTGTCGTTGTTAGCATCCAGCTGTCCTTTGCCTTCCAGCGCCTTCAGTGCGGCCAATAATTCCGGTTTCTTCAAGTCACTGAATCCCTCAATGCCCGCTACCTTCGCTTTGTCCTTCAGCTGTACCACCGATAGGTCCTCTAAGGGAATCACCTTCTCCTCCTGAACTTCGAAATCTGAGAGATTACGAAAATGCTTCAGGACAGACTCACTCTCTACGAGGATCGGTAAGACAGGTTCAAACCGGATACTATGCAGCCGCAGGGAGGCGTTCTTCCCTCTGTAAGTGACGTACGCCATTAAAACTCCACCCCTTCCACATAAGCCAGAGCTTGCGGCTCTTCGAAAATCGAATCATAATCAGAATGGATTGCGTAAAAGCGCTTATCAGTCCAGATCGCTTCCTTGCCTTCAGTTGTCTTACGAATCTGCATATCATAGGTATGGACCATCACAAAATTCGGCTGATAAGTAAAGAGAATGGCTCCTTCCGGCATACTCCATACATCCTCGACATCATAGGCATTAACTTTCTTGACACCACCAGTGATCTGAAGTTGTATCGAAGCGCTAGTGTCCTTTTCTGCCAACTTCTGAAGCCGCTTGCTGAAGGTGTTAGGATGCATAAAGTATTTAAATACACCACTAGCACGGTGACGAGTTGGAATTGCACGTTCTACCTCAAACAAAATCCCTAATTTCTCAGCAGCCGTTAGAGTGGCCCAGTCCAAGTAATGACCGGTGGTTCGTGCCTTTTTTAACCAACCGTCATTCATGGACAAGAACTCATAATCAGGGTCAGTGTTCAGGGTATCAATGTCACCATTAAACCCGATATCCTGCATATTCTCGCCGTAATTGTTTGCCATAGCCCGCATGATGACTTCTTCAGCATTTTGTCCGCGAACCCGTTGAGTCTGCCGAATAAATTCTTCGGTAATGTCAAAAGGTAGCACCACTGGCTCCACCGAATATGGAATCTGTGGAAAGGTCAGTCCCGGTGTGTTGGATGCCATAACATTCTCTTTTTTACTGCGCATGTTCCGGCCCCGTACACCTACTTTGTCGATGGTCCCTTTGGAACTCTTCCGGTTTTCATGACGAATACCTTTAAGGAAGCCGTTGGCTTCATATGCCATATCGGTAAAGGCTTCGACTTCCTGATAATTTAAAGCATTCTGATCCATCGGTGTAACGATGGTAGATTTCTGGATGCTGGCACTGGCGATATTACCGTTTGTTCTCATGATTTGCATTCCCCCTTTGATTTACAAGAAGCGTCCGAAACTTACGGCGCTACCTGACTTTTGGATCTCTTCTTCATCACCCTGCGCGGAAGCACCGCGGCTATTTTTTACCATTTGCACATCAGCTGCCAGCGTCTGCATCTGCTCACTCAGCGGTGCAAGAGCCTTGGTAATGGCATCTGTGATTGCCGTTTCTTCTGCAGTCGCAGCCGGAGCGACACCGCCTGCAGGTTGCTCTCCCTCGACACCTTCCTCTTTTTTCAGCTCCGCAATCTCTGCTGTAAGGCCTTCTACCTGCTTAGCGATTGGAGCCAGTGCGGCCGTTACAGCCTTGGCGATATCTTCAGCTTTCAAATCGTATTCCTCCTTTGGCTCCTCCTCTACGGGAGCCGTTTTATTTTTCAATTCAGTTAAAGCTGCAATCGCCTCATCTATATGCTTCAAGTTTCCGGCTGATATTTTCTTCCCGGCCTTTGCTATCTGCTCCGGCGGCTTGCCGATGGCTTTGATGATGTCTTCCTTGGTCAGCACATCCTCGGCAATATCAACAAAGTCCTGTAGCGCCTCCCGGATGGCCTCCGGATCGGTTTCCAGGCCGCTCTGCCAGCTGTCCCAATTAAAAAGAACCGAGTTGAGGGCATCCTGCGCCGCCCAAAATTCTCGGTTCTTCCGGTTCTTATGGTATTTGTCAGCGACCGCGCCCTTCTCGATCAGGCCCAGCGCTTTGGCTATCCGGCTCAAGATTCCCTTGGATACCTCCTCTTCCTCCCCGATCTCTTCCCGCTTCCCGACACCCCACATACTGAAGCCGGTGATCTCGCCTTTCTTGATGGCTTCCCAGGTGTCGTCGTCCGTCACTTTCACGGCCGCCACCCAGGAGCCCTTCACGATCTGCTGATCACCAAGCGTCATGTCGCAAGGAGCGATGTACGACTCAATGACAAATCCCTTGTCGGCTTCGAGATCGTGCTGCTTGTCGATGTTGTAGGTGTGCTGCTTCTCCATGAAGAGATGGGCTGCCTTCTCGATCTCGACTTCGTCCATTTGATCGTCATGTGCGTCTGCCACATCCGGCTGGTACACCACGCCCTTAACGATCAGCTTATCATCGTCAATCTTGGCGATCTGGACCTGCTTTTGAATAACACCGGCTTTGTTGGCTTTCTGAGCCTTGATGATAGCAAAGGGTACGCCGTTGGCTCCCTTGTCCACTAGGGAAATGTGCGTAATCTTTGCGTCCTTCAGTTTGAAAGTCATGTTTTGTTCTCACCTCCTTCCAAGTGTATATGGTACAATAATCCAAAAACAAAGGAGTTTTTTTATGTCTTTGAAATGGACCCCAATTGAAAATGCTAAAGTTATCGGAATGTTGCCAGAGTACAGAGTATTATTTAAAAAACACAACTCATCTTTCGCCGCTATTGAAATCGCAAAAACACTCATCGCTGAAGACAAAATAGGTGTGTTTGATAAACGAAAATCTAATGTTAATGATTTAAACGCAACTATAGGGGCACACATCACTCGGATGAATGATATTGCTTCGGGTAAGATAAAACCTGAATATGGTGATGAGCCCAATTGGGCCGGATGCTTTCCCGAAGAATAATTATTCCATTATTGCCTGCATCGTACAACGGCAACGAATAATCTCCTCGGGACGTCCTGCAGGATCACCAGGAAACATCAGTTTGCTTTTCCCAACCTCAAACGGCTCGTCAAGTGCTCTGACCTGGCCGTTTGCTTTCTTATGACTCTTGCGTGTACGATCGCCCTTTGAAGACCGCCACTTCTTGCCGTTGACGACCTCCGATTGCTTCCATCCTTCCAGTTTCCCGCCGTTGGCAGCCGCCGTGCTCATGGTTCGGGAAACTGTAATGGCCCGTTCCATTGTAAAAGGTCCTGCATCACCTTTGGCAGCCGCTGCGCTGATCTCACGTACCAGCAGCGCCCGATCGGAAGGTGTCTTGCCCTCCTTGATCGCCTTCTGAAAGGCACGAGTCATGGTGTCCTTAGAAGTGCCATTCATATCGGGAACAAGCTTCTGCAGGTTCTTAGCAAACCGTGAAGCAGCCTTATTCTTCGTGGACCACGTTTTCTCATTACTAAGAACCGAGAGCTCTGATTCCCCGGCCAGGTGATACAGCGGTGTAAAGGCATCATATACTGCCTGCTCGAATTGGATGGTAAACAAATCACCGTTCTGAACGGACACCAGTACCTTGCCCAGCTCCCCGATATCAATCAGCAGATCCTCGCTCAATTCCTCAATGGCATCATGCAGGGCCTTCCCCTGCAGTTCAAGAATCTCGACAATCAGGTTCTCTCCCTGCTTATATAGCTCCTCCAGCACGACCCGTTCCGCATTTGTCAGCTCCAGACTGTCCAGAAACTCAGTATCATCCGCTTTAGCGATCCGCTCCCAGCATTCCTTACACATGTCCCTCGGCCTCCTCATGGCTCTGACACAGCAGGCGCTTGGCAATAGTAGCCACACGATCCTGCATATCATCCCCATCGGTATCTGGAATCGTCAGCGCCGGCTGGCTGTTCATAAGCTGCGCAATCGGGGTATCCAGGTACTCCTCGCTGTATTTAGACTCATCAATGGTTGTGTCCAGAACTTCCTCGGCTATCGGAATCAGATCCCGGACCAGCATGATGCCTCGGTCTGCGATAAAGTCTAGAAGTGCCTTGCGGTCTTCGGGATCGATGATGCGCGGCCCTCGCAAGGTCGCCCGCACGCGGAAGATACCCATGGCCGGGAATAAACGTTTGTTGAATATCTCATCCATGATCCACTTGCGATACGGTTCAAAGACCTGCTCCTCTGCAAATCGTAGGGCGGCCTGAGCTGTGGCGCGGTTGTAATCGGAGCTCTGTCCGACCAGAATTGGTGGCAGACGGAACGCAGATAGGATATCGGCTTTTTTGTCCTTTCCGTATTCTAGAAAGAGCGCATCCTGCTGAAGTAGATCGTTTAGCTTATCCAGCTTAATGGATACCTTCTCGACCTTTTCATCTAGTGGCCCGCCGGTCTCTTCCCCCAAGGCTTCTAAATAGAGAATGCCACCCTGAGATTGTGAACCCTTAACGTTTTTAAGTAGCTCCATGGATTGCTTCGTCAGCCGGCCATTGGTAACGGTCAGTAGCATGGACAGCATGCGGCCATTGCTGAAGTAGGAAACGTTGAGCTCCTCGGCCTCTCGGCTGCCGACCACGCCCGGCGCATTCCCAAACCAACGGGGTTCACCATATGGACCGTCATTGCCCAGCTTCAGGGGGATAATCTGATTACCTTGACCCTCTGTTCCGAACGGCCGGAACCATACCACTGACTGCCCGCGCTTCATAGCATACTTCCGGGAGTAAATATCCTGAGAAAACTCCTCGACCTTCTTCGATGACCGGATCAGCCGCTTACGCTTAATCGTCACCTTATCTGTCTCCCGGGTACAACGCACGAACTTAGGATTGATCCGGTACAGTGTAGGGAACTCACTGCCTGCAGGCCAGGCGACCTCTACATTCGCATTCCCGCTGCTTTCAATATCCTCAATCAAAGAGCTGATGATCTCATCCGGTGTATCCTCCAGGTTGCAGGTCTCCAGAAACTTGTCAGCTCTGTTCCACTCCTCCAGTGCCGTCTGGTCGCTCTCCCCCGGAATATACTCCAAGGCAATACCGTAACCCGCAATGTTCCGCCTGTACGCTTCAATGCACTGCGGGATGATGTTACTGTTCTTGACCAGCAGCTTGCAGGATGCAGGGTCATTGCCTGGAGGGAACGGCAGCAGCCCATGCTGATCGTAGAGGTTTTCAAAGCTATCCGGCAGTTGCGCACTGGAAGGGATATGTCGGTCCTCTGCTTTGGATATCTGGAACCACTGAGCTTCACCGCTCATGTGTTACACCCACCCCACATCATGATCTGATCGCTCCTCTCTGTCCTTTTTCCGCTGCTTCACACGCTGCAGCAGGTAATCCGTATGGATACCATAGCGGCGAGCGTCACAGGTATGGTCATTTTGCTTAATGGGCTTGTCCTCGCCCCGCTGTGCCGCTTTTTCGTCCCAAACGTAAGACACCAACTCCATTAGGGAATTGGTGTTATCAGCACAGATATATAATTCATTGCGCTGGAACCGGTTGGACACGGTTTGAATTCCATCCAACACCGTATTCACAGCAGCCCGGATGTTGGCAATACCCCGCTTCTGCAACTCAATAATAAAAGCCTTTGCTGACGGGTCAATGAAGATTGCATACTCATCGCCGTCAAGAAAGGCTTCCAGGTCATCAGCGTATTCGCCATTTGTTTTCTCACCCTTGCGGCGAATGTTGTGATAATACTCATCCAGCTCATAATAGATGTTCCCGAGGACTCCGTATTTCAGGAACGCTGTCGGGTTATTGGCCCCGTAGTCGATACAAATGAACTTACGGTCAAACTTGGCCGGGAACCAGTCCCGCGCCTTCTTATGGATGGCATCTTCGAACTTTGAGAAGATAACCCCTTCAGCCATAACCCAAAGACCTCGAATGAAACGGTCATAGAAAATCCCGGTGTACCTCCGCCGATACCGTTCGCGCACCCGCTCGGAGAGTGAAAGATTGTCCTCCATTGTAAAATGTATATGCAGCGCATTTTGCTTCTGAAGCTGGTTTAACCACTCCACCTTAAACCAGTGATAGGGTCCTCCAGGATTGCAATTGAACCAAAGTTTTGCACCGTCAATTGAGCAGCGTGCTGTCGCCTGATCTACAAAAGATTTCGGCATCAGCGCAACCTCATCAAAAAACATTCCTGCAAGCGTAATACCCTGAATCAAGTCTTGGGAGCGTTCATCCTTACCGCCGAAGAGGAAAAACTGGTTACTGACCAGCCCTCTGGATATCGTTAGGACGTTCTCAGTCTTGTTGTCATGAATCTGGTAACCGCGGCTAGCTAACATCCTTTTCAGCGATCCCACGACATTCCGTCTTAGTGCACCTATCGTCTTGCCGGCCAATCCGAATTGCTCACTGTGAAATGTCTCCGTCGCCCAAACGATAAAGCTGAACGACATAGCCACCGTCTTGCCAGCACGAACGGAACCATCACATATAATGGCATCCTTGTCATGATGAGGACTCTCTGTCATCCACCACGTTAGCACTTGCACCTGCTTATCGGAAAAAGGCTTCCACTTGAACGTGGGAGGCTTAAGTTTCAGATTCGCCATCTTTAGCCCACACCTCCGAAGCCCTTCCCCTTAAAGCATCGATAAAGCCATCGTCCTGGATCTCGTCAGGCTCAGCGCCGCCACGCTTGATCATCAGTTCATGTTTCAGCATCTCGATTCGGACACGTTTCTCTTCGTCCGTCAGGCGGCCCTTCAGCTCAATAGCCCGTATCTTCTTGTCCTGGATGCGGGTAAGCGCCTCTTCCAGCTTCAAAATATCGTCCAGCTTACGGAAACCCTTCTCCTCGATCTTAGATTCCACCATTTCATTACGGCTATGCGGAATCTTCTTCGTGATGCCAGTCTTCTCATCGTGGATCTCTGCAACTTCCTTAATGGCCTTCATTTCATAGAGCACACTTCGCTCTGTTTCAGATAGACCATCAATCAGAACCTTTATCCGCTGCATCATACGTCGTTCACGAATGGTCAGAAGGTATAGTGATTCATTCGCTTGGGCGATTGGATTGGTGTCAACCTGATCGATGAGCTGCTGCTCGGCTTCGGTAAGAGTGTCCATCCAGATCGTTTCATGTTCACCGGTGGTGACTGCCTTGTTATTTCCGACAGGCCCACCCATACCGCCGCTGTTACCTTTGCCG
This sequence comes from Paenibacillus wynnii, assembly GCF_000757885.1. Lineage (NCBI taxonomy): Bacteria > Bacillati > Bacillota > Bacilli > Caryophanales > Paenibacillaceae > Paenibacillus > Paenibacillus wynnii. Next base: position 1,594,667 of record NZ_JQCR01000003.1, read on the forward strand.
TTTTGATTCCCTGGGGGAGCACCACCACGATTGCCAACAGCGTTTTTGTTCCCTTTAGGAGCGCCACGGTTATGTGGAACGTTCCCTTTACTTTCTAATGGAACGCTCCCTTTGGATTTATGTGGAACGTTCCCTTTGAGTTCGTCTTCCCAGCGGTCCAGTGACTTCCACTTTCGGACCTTGTTTTCGCCAATAAAAAGAGCAGCGGCGATGTCCTTTAGCTTCATCATTCCACTACTCGCCAGCCACATCTGCTTTGCTTTGTCCCTTTCGGGACTGCGTTCTCTGGCCATGCTACATGTCACCACCTCCAACAAAAAAGGACAAGCATTCACTTGTCCAATAGTTACTGATTTTTATTGATAAACATTAAAGTATCATGTCGACAATAGAACTTTTTTCATGAACTTATATACAGAACTAGCAAGCAAAACTAAGACTGTGTTCACCAACAACGAAGTCAAAACTGATACTATACTAGTTACATATAAATCTATACTACTAAGCATAACTATTACTGAGTTTAATAAAAGAAACATTAAATAAGGTCTGGAAATAGTTATTACATCCTTTTTCACACCACTATTCGTATTCACTTTGTTATTCACTGTAATAATAGAGAATAATAATGCCGCTAGACCTAATGCAATTGTAATATTCATAGTAGCCATAGTTTTCAGCAGCTCCCTTAATAAGGGTACAGAGGTAGCAGCATTCTCCGTTTTATAGATCCCATCACGATATAGAATACCGAAAGTACCAATTGTTATAAACAAATAACAACATCCTATAAACCAAAATATAAACCCTGCCCCTTTTTGCCTTTGTCCATGTGAAGAAGAAGCGCCCATTATATCATCCCTTATGTTTTTCTCTTAAGGATAAATCAGACCAAGACGAAAAAATGTAAGATTGGGCATATTCGCTTACTTAAAACACAAATAATAAACTACAATTCATCTTTCTGCAGCTCAATATCTATCTCAATCAACTTCTTCAGATCATCAACCGTCTTAATCTCAATCCGACCGTCCTGAAAGTCCTTTACCCACTTGGCTATGCCGGCCTTAACGATCTTCCGGTACTGTGCCTTGCTCTCAAGGATTCCGGCCATGACTTCAAGCTCATATTGCAATAAAAGTTCATCTTTTGTTCCCATTGTGTTCCCCTCGGCTTCCATGTAGTATTGGAAACGAGACAGCGGATGTCCGAAAATGCCACGCGTGGCGCGCCGCTGTCTCAGCCGGGGGATACCCTGGATGATCGGGAGGACGTTAGCGCGTCCTCCTTTTAATTATGCAACGGGATCAGAGCGATGAAGCAGCACCGGCTCTGTGCCGGTCGCAGCCTGGTACCGTAATTTAATCACATCACAAAATACCGGATCAAGCTCCATTGTCCTGCAGGAGCGATCAAGCTGATCACAGGTCATCATGGTGGAGCCGCTACCGCCAAAGAAGTCAGCAACCGTGTCCCCGCGCCTGCTACTGTTCCGAATCGGAATTGCCAGGAGTTCCAATGGCTTCTGCGTAGGGTGCACATATTTAGTCACATCCCCCTTCGAAACCTCCCAAACTGTTTCCGGAAGTGGATCTTCCGCCGGTAAGCCGGCCCGCCATACAGTGGTCTGCTTACGGTCGCCGCACCAAGCCGGAGCCTTCCCCTTCATGTGAGCATAAAACACCGGTTCATGCTTGAAGCGATACTGAGCCCAGCCGAACGTCGCTGCATTCTTAACCCAAATACATTGGCAACGAATAGTAATCCCTGCGGCGTTCATCGCGTCTTCAAACTCTCGCTGATAGGACGATGGATGGAATACATAGATTGCTGCGGTCGGTTCCATGGCCACGGCGTACTGTTCGAAGACTGCATGCAAAAAGCCCGCAAACTCCTCTGTGGGCATATCGTCGTTCATTATTGAGCTGGTGCCGGCTTCAACCAGGCGGGCAGAGCCGCTCTGCACCGCGACATTATACGGTGGGTCCGTCACAACCAGAGCAGCCTTCACCCCGTCCATCAGCTTGGCAACATCCTCAGCATCCGTAGAGTCACCACACATTAGAATGTGACGTCCGAGCTGCCACACATCACCGCGACGCGTCTCCGGCTCCTTGATCTGATCAAGAGCCCCCTGCACGTCGAAATCATCTTCAACAACCAGTTGATCGATCTCAGTATCCGGCATGCCGCCAAACTCTGTAATCAACTCACCGATCTCATCCGGATCAAAACCGGACAAAGCCAGATCCGCACCACCTTCCTGCAGCTCACCAAGCAACCGGGCCAGTGCCTCATCATCCCAGTGGCCAGATACTTTATTCAGTGCCAGATTCAACAGCCTCTCCCGCTCCGGGTCCAAGTTGACGACAGACACTGCCAGCTCTGTAAGACCCTGCTCATTGACTAGAACCTTGTATCTCTGATGACCACCGACCATGTTGCCGGTCTGTTCATTCCACACGATCGGGTCCACATAACCAAATTCGTCCAGGCTGCGTCGAAGCTTCTCGTACTCTGGATCGCCTGGCTGAAGGTTTATGCGGGGATTGTATACGGCGGGATTGATTCGCTCTACTGATATGTTTTTAATTCTCAATTCACTCTCATCCTTCATTATTTAATAGACAGAAGAAAAGCTACTCTTTTGAGTAGCTTGTAGTACTAAATATTAGTGGGTTGGTCTATTTTTTTCATCAACGCATAGTGTACATTACCAGAGTGCTCTTCTTGCATAGAAATCCAAAGCTCGTAGTCCTTGTCAATCAGTTGAACTTGGTGATGATTTAGTAGTACTACTATTTTTTCTATCCACACAGGGACTTCATTGAAGAATTTTTCATAATCTTTCTCTTTACGAAAGGGATTTGTGGCGTGTAGAATCTCCCCACACCATTTATTAAGATCAATTAAATCACTTTTCGTAAGATATCCATCAGATAATAGTTCTACAGTTCTCTGTTGATCTTCATTATATCCAGGCCTACTTGGAACTGGATAAAACTTTGGATTAACTGCAAATAAATTTCGGAGGATTTTTTTGGCATTCCAATGTTTCTTGAAGTCCCGATATTGCTTTCCATATTCCGTTTTATTCGCAGCTATAGAAGATAGAGCAATAAGTTCGATTATTTTTCTGAATTGTAAATAAATAAATTCAACATCAAATAACGAAATATTTACTTTTAGTATGTGTGACTCTATCACTTCAATTCGAGCTTTGATCTCTTCCATACACCTCAAATATTTCTCAATATCTTGATCCATCTTTCAGCCCCCTTAACCCTATACTTCGGTTAATAGTGGAAATATATTTACAAATAGATACTATAAGATACATTGGGGTAAATCAGGCATCATCTGCAGATTGGGAACACCTCTTTGAGTTGAGTTGGTTTCCCCATCTTCGGATAGGTGGAAACTCAGCGGGAGACGAAGATAATCTACCCACCCTGCTCTTTTCCGCCCTTCACCACACAAACGCACGATCCTTCATTTAAATCCTGAGAATGGCTTACAGAGGGCCAAATACAGACATGAAAAAAGCACCAGAAGGTGCTTTATAACTCTATTGTTTCAATAATTTTACTTGAGACAATTTCCTTTAGTGCATTTTCTAAATTATCAGGAAATTTGGCATTCCATTGTCCTACATCATCAAAATATCCTCCAGCTGAAGAAATTTCTTTATGAGTTATTACAAATTCAATGACACCTATACTTGGGATCTGAATTTTAACAGCCCAATCAGCTGGTGAAATCCCTACCGGCTTTGCATCAACACCATATCCCAGCTCAGACTGAATTTCTTTCAGTACATTTATTAGGGCATTTTTAATGTCTGATCTAGATTGAATATTGCTTGCAACGCTTGTCTTTAACTCTTCTTTCCAAGAACTCATCGAAATCCCCCTTCGACATCACATTTAAAATTTAGGAATCTTTGTTCTTTCATTTTAGAAAAATGCACTCAGAGGTACTTCACTGAAAATGCTCACAATAACGTTCTGCCGTCAGGATCTACATAAGTGAATTTAACATCATTTTCTTTATAGGACATTAATACTGCTTCAATTTCCGATCTGAAAGAGCCAAGACCACGATCATCTTCCCATGATTTAATTATTGATTTTTTTTGATTAACATTTACAAGAAAGCCATTTGCTCTAATGTAGTCCTGTCCTTCTATCACTCGATAAAAAACAGATTCGCCGTTGTCAGTGACTTCAATTTTGACGTTCATTTTAATCCTCCCTTCGACATCATATTTCGACGTCTAGGAAGTTTTTTCCTTCTGGCATTTTACCTTGGAACAAAACTGAGCCGTACCTTCCCAACGGCCCCATATACAGCCTTTGCACTTCTTTGGCTGCTTCGGCGGATCTTTTAACCGCTGCTGCTTCCTCTTCAAATCAATTCCCCCAATAGAAAAAGCCGCCCAATAAAATGAGCGACTTCAGAATATGAATTCAATTCAATCGTGCAATGAGCCAGATCTATAGAACGGCGTCCGCTCCGCATTCGCAGCAAATGCGCTACGCTCTTTGCTTTAAATCTTTACGGACTTTGTTACAAAGGAGGACAAGACCATTTTACAAAGCTACCGAAATTAGAGTCAATTGACCCAATGACGATGACGGACAAATTATACCCGCTTTCCCCTATTTCCCTTTGCACTGCTCACTCAATCGTTATACTGCTTCTATCTGTTTGATATGCCGACATTTTGGGAAACTGCTGCATCCGTAAAACTGACCTCTAGTACTATTACGAAGAACGAGCGTGCTACCGCATTTCGGACAAGTCATCTCATCCACCGGGGTTGCAGCGATAACAGCCTTTGGTGCCGGAGCTGTCCCGGGATTCATAGCCAAAATTATTTCAATTAATGCCTCACGATTAATTAACTTTACATGATTGGACTTCGCCAGTTCATAAGCAGCGGTCGTATAATCACTATTAGAGACAACCCAAGCCTCAACAGCTCCATAATGCGCGATGGAAGCCTGTGCCTCCTGAACCGCCTTGATCCCTACGTTCTTACTGTAACGCTTGGCTTGTACTACGATTTTCTTCCCATCCTTCTGAAGGATCAGATCAGCGCCATAATCACCAGCGGCTTTTGTTACCTCAGTCTTATATCCCTGTGCTCGAAATAGATGACCAAGATACTGCTCAAACTGAATTCCTTCCATTTTATCAATGTCTGCAATCCCCGATTTCTTCAAGCGCTCCTCATGCTTCATTCTCCGAGCTATTAAAACTACAACCACAACAGCAACTACAAGAACACAGACAATAACCGATGCCTGAATCGACTTCGTTAACATATAAGTTCCAGCTAGCGATCCAAATGCTGCAAGTCCCATAACACCTTGAATAAATTCTTCTTCCTGTTTTGCCTTACTCTTTCTTCTTGCCATCTGAAACCCCTCCGCTAATATCTTCTTATAGTCCAATATACGTCATAAAGGAAGGATTTTCCTCCTTTGGTGTCGAACTTTAGACCTATGAAAGGAGATGATTATCTATGGCAGATTCAAAAGAATATCAAACTGTTGCCGGTGATATTACTAGTGCATGGTTAAAAGCTAAGGCCGACTTAGCAATTGCTGGCGCTGGAACAGGAGAAGAAAGAAGATTCCCTTCTGCAGAAGAAGTCGCAACTTTTTACGAAGTGGTCGCTAAAAAAGTTTTGAAGTCTTAGCAACAGAAAAAAGGGAGAGGAGATACGCCTCGGTTAGCGCTGCATTCCTGCAGCCGTGCGTGTCACTCTCGCCTGATTTCCACAGTACAAATATATCATGCTAAAACCCTAGTGAACGGCCATTGTGCGGTCATAACCCGGTCAAAAAGCGGACACGTTTCTATAGAGAAAGACTTTCTAGGATTTTCGAAGGCTCTATTTTCACAGTCCCCATTACTGAAGTACATCCTTCAGCATACATTTCATAATTAAATTCAAGATTTCTATTTTTATGCATATAAGAAAATAATGTTTTTTTGTCTAACCAATTATCCTTTGGATGAAGTATCGTAACTTCAATATATGTATTAGGATGAATCACGTCATTAATCCCACCTGCAAAAAACACTCCTTTACTTTCATCATTTTCAAAATATTGCGTTACAACATTAAGATTAATCTGTATAGGTTCATCCTTTATATCTTCAGTTGGTATAATTCTAATTGAAGGGTATGTCGCTATATATTTACCTGTATTTTTAATCCCAACTACAATTGAAAAACGATTTCCTTCATGTTGGTTCAAATTATAAAATATTTCCAACTTTGGTTTTTGCCTTCTCCCAAAACTGTCCTCCAACATATGATGTTCCATTTTAATGAAACTATCCCCAGCTCGCGTGTAATATAAGTTATCTCCAAGCATTGCTCTATGTGGTGGCAATTCACTTTCCGGTACATATGTAATTACAAACCCCTCATCACATTCTTGATCATCATTTATGTAAATTACTTGATTTATGATTCCAATGTTTAATGGAACGATTGCTTCATTTATCAAATTATTTAGATCAGTAAGGAAATTTTTTATATATTTAATTGGTTTTTCCTCACTTGCTATATCAGCTGCTTCTTTGTTTTCCTTTTCAGTAGAAATCCCCCATACAATAACACCTCCTGCTGAATTTGAGAATCCCGATAGAGCTTTTGCATATATTTTCCTATCATCTTTTTGAGCACCTCGAACTTGAGCAGCACTCTTTTGTTTAAAATCAAGAAATAAGTTTTCTTCGCGGCTGCCTATCATTGATTTTATTCCAGAGTATCTTCCGTCAATTATCCTCTGATAGATTGAAAATGCGTTGACCATTAATACAACCCTTTCTTACTTTCAGGTTTATAAGACTTCTTCTATAATTCTGTATATTTCTTATTTGAGCCATAAGCTTTATCAACAGGGTACTTTTCTTCATTAACTATCATTTTATTTCGCAAAGCATCTTCTAGATCGATTCCCAAGTCATTACTGATGAGCAATATGTAATAGAATATATCCGCTAATTCATCCCTAATCTTATCAATATTATTCTCCAACGCTTCTTCACTTGTTTTCCATTGAAACAACTCTAGTAATTCCGAAGCTTCTAAATTCAAAGAGATTGCTAAGTCTTTCGGGTTATGAAACTGTTCCCAATCTCGCTCTTGTCTAAATTCAAGTATTTTTTCTATTAACTCATTCATAGCAGATCATTTCCTCCTTTACTAATCCCATAAGCTTTGCACAGATCTGTAAACGTTATGCCTAACCCTAATGATTCTAGTTTGTGAATCCGATCCTTGTACAACTTCCGTAGAACGATAACTTTGTCATTATCCCTCCCGTGATGAACCATTCTATGACAATTTGGGCACAGAGCAAAGATATTAGCGACTCTATCTAGGTTATACTTATAACTCTTCTGTTGAGCCATTGGTATAAAATGATGAGCTTCTACGTAAAACTTCCCAGATTTTTTAGAAATAAAAGTACTATGCGAATCGTCAAATGAACATTTGAAATTATTATTTCTAAGAGCTCTAGATGCTTTTTTTGAATCTCTAGGCCATTTTTCACTACCACCTTTATCAACCAATGCAGGCGGTCTCAGTTCTGGATTCTCTTCAATATAGTTCGGAACATTCTGATTTTTTTTCTCAATTTCCAGAAGTGTTTCTTGGAACTTCTCTTCACTACTTTCATCTTCTAAATAGTACTGATCATCGTTTAAAAGCAAATAGTCATTAAATTGTTCAAGAGTCCGACCATTCATTATTACAAGCAATTCTTCATAAGTAATCAAAAGTTCTTCTAGATCTTCAATAATTTTTTTTGAGTCTGGTAAATTGTCTTGATCATAATAAGTTCCACAGATATGTCCTTTCATATATCCTTTTGCTAACCTTCCTTGACTCACTAAGTCAATATTAATCAAACCTTGTTCTTTTGGTATTGTATGTAATAACTCACGTACTTTATTTGAAACTATACCTAATTTTTCATTCCCCAATTTTTCCTTATATTTCTCATGAAAATAAGTACACCCTTGGTTTAAACTAATGTAAAAACCTTTGAAGTCTGAACGAAATACAAAAACAATGTAATAACCCTTTGTAGCTTCCACATTTTTCTGTTTATTAAAAACTGCTACCCAAGGTACATCTGCCCAATTCCCCTGACCAGGTGAACCTTGAACTCTATACATTGACTGATCTAATTTAGCCTCTTTTAGAAGAATTGGTGGTATTGTTGATCTAATATGAATCGCAATTCCATGTGCTGTGAACTCTTCCCGCTTAGCTTGAGAAAACGACTCAAGTATTACTTTGCAGCTACTTTGAAAATTACTATCACTTCTACTCAAGTTTCCTATTTCCCCCATAGTTAACATCCTCTCTTATAACATCCATCCTATCTAAAATTCCGACATTTTCCAATACCAGGCATAAAAAAAGATGCTGGTTATTCAGCATCCTTCTTATTCTCCCTATAAACTTCAATTCCTAGTGCACAAGCCAATATATAAATTGCCCTCGACTTCACCCTTCGATATTTCCGTTCACTCATTCCCAATTCCCCACAGAGAATCGAATCATATTCGTCTTCATAATCCAAATAACGTAGTTGGATTATCTCCCGCTCAGCCTTCTTAAGCCTCCCCATTGCCAAATCAAGTAGCTTCGACTGCTGCTCTAGTTCCGCTGCTCTATCTGTATTCCATATCGCTATGTTCTCCGTCGTTCGGCTAATCGCATTGGTTGACCCGTGATACCGCGGTTCCGGACTGGCCGTTAATGCTGCCTGCCGCCGTACGAATCCAATCTGCCGATATACACGTATCGTCTCCAAATGCTCTTCCACCCTCCGACGGGTCTCAATTTCGTCGATCGGGAGGATGTCAAAAGCCAGTTGGATTGCTAATTTGTCGCTTTTCCCCATGATAATCCCCTCACTCGTGGTATAATTCGAATGAAGGTAAGAGTTTGGACCCCCGCCCCGGCCAAGGATATGGGGGTCTTTGGTTTGCAAAACACAAAATATTAAGTATACTATAATTGCCGAAACGCTAAAGCGTCTGTACAGGATGGCTACCTGGCACTGATGATGGCAAGCCAAATGATTTATAAAGTTATCTTAATGTCTATGTTTACTGTAGGAGCGTGGTTATCTATGAATATTAATATTTCCGCACATTTCAACATTGATATTACTGTATCTCTTCATCTGTTTGCCGTAGCCAGTCTTGCTTATGGACTCAGTTCACTGACGAGCTCGTGAGATTCGAGCGAAAAGTATCTGTACTAAGACACCTTGTGGTGTCTTTTTTTATTTTTCAATCGTAATATTCTACCATCTACCCGATCTGTCCCCCTTGTAAGTGAAGAAGCAGCTTTACGCTGCTCCTCCCCCATCCATCATTCTTTTTGCCGCCAATTTTCGGTAGGCATTATACCGTGAAGATAACTGCCCACTGGTCATGCCGCGCTCTATCGCAATCTCTCTCCAAACCTTATTTTCCTTTAAGCGCTTTTCTAAAAGGTCAGGAAAGGGAATTGGGTGTCCTTCATATTCAACCTCTGGAAAAAGTGGCCGCTCTTGAAGAATAAAAGCGTCCAGTTCTTCTTTACTCACTTCGGCTTCAATATCTGAGTCCGCCGGATCGGATATACCTTCTTTTGAGTCTTTCTCCCTCTCACCTAGAACATGATCCTGGTCAGTGTTTCTGATCTCTGTATCTTGGTTCCCTTCCAGATCCTGATTATCTCCACCGTTCTTCCAGTCCGGTTCAATGGTATCTGGACTGCCCTCTGCTTTATCATCTTTAGGATTCTCATCTCCCTCAGATACAGCATCGAAATCTTCTCTTTTGACTACTGCCTCTGGTTTAACCTTACCAGTGCGCCACTCATCCCACTTAGCAGCCAGTGGAGCCACGCGCTTACGGTATTCGTCCACCATTACCACAAACACACCAACACCCATATCAGCATCTGCAGCTAGCTTCAGGTATGTCTCACCTTCTGAAAGGCTCTCCGTAATGCTATAGAAGTCATGCTTCAGATCATCGAAGCTCGGAGCCAATCCGCTTAAAATAAACTCATGGATAACTTCAAGGTCAATTTGAACCGGCTCCGCTTTTATCTCTACCTTCTCGAGTGGCAATCCCAAGTCCATAGCAAGCTGTTCACCATCCGGCTGAGCCACCGACACAACGCCTGTGTTATCAACGATATATTTAGTTAAAGGCTTACCGGTGAGCGCATTCTTCATAATCTTGTACGTAACAATCTGCGAATCAAATCCTCCGATAACCTTCAGCTCCAACATGCTTTGAAGCGTGTTATACTGCCCGTCCAATTCGGAAGCCGGGATGCTAATTGTAATCTCCGTCTCCTCAGCAGACTTCAAATTGATCTTTTTAACGGTTCCTTTGAAGTTGATATAGCTCATCCTTATGCCACTCCCTTAATATATTTTTGGTTGTACGCCCAACAGAGCGCTAAAGCATCCGAGGGATCGAACAGCCGCTGCTGAACATCCCCCTTCTTGTACTTGCCCTTAGGATCGTCTTTTTTATATAAGACCGGTATAGCTAGTTCGTCATAATCGAGATCAAAAAGCATCTGCATTTCAACAGCGACCGTCTCTTTATCCGCATTACCCTTACCTGTCTGCATTTTGAGTTCTGATGGCCGGATATCAGCAACCTTGATACCCATATGTAGTGCGGCCAATGTAACCATGGAGTAAGCACCGACCAGGGCAATAACGCTCGAGGCATTTTTGAAATGAACCGGCCTCTCCAATACGATTAAATTAGGCTGTTCCTGCTCAATCATCCGGAAGGTGTCCTGGTATATGGCATCCAGCACATGAGGCATTGCAATCTTGCTGTAATCACGGAGACCAAATTCAATCGGTTTGCCGCTTTCCATAGTCGCCCAACCTGAGTAATTTGTTCCGTGATCGATGCCCATGATTTTCATGATTCTTCGCTCCCCTCTGTCTTGGCGGCATCATGGCCGAATCAAGTACATAGACCGTACCGGCGACTCGTCCAATGTCGTCCCACACGGTATAAAAGTTACGACGATGAAAGAACGGATCAATTGGCTTACGCTTCTTTGCAGACATCCTGGTCCGCCCCCCTTTGTCGCTTTCCGATCACAAGCTCAAATTCTGCAATACCCTCGTCTATTTCAGCTGGCTCCAGCTCAGTGAATTCGGCAATTAAATCCGTCCGGTCCGGCGCTACCCCCGTTTGAGTAAACAGGGTAATCATGAATTGATACACATGCCAGTAATTCCAACGGCTACCCATTACGCCCACCGCCGAATGTCCCGAGTCTTGCCAGATACCCGATTGATCACGATAAGTTTGTCTTGAGTATCCCGTTCAATCAGCCAGTTTGCTGGAATGAGCCCAGCCGCTTTAATCTCGCCCTTCTGCCGACGTGTTGGTCGCTTCCCTTGTTTCATCCCCAGTCTCCTCCTTGTTGAGCTGCTTCCACTCTTCTGGCCAGACATACTTGCCATCGATCATCTGCGCGACCATAAAATCTCCTGAGTCCGTAACCCGAACCTCCCTGAACATTCCCGTTTTACCGTGTAGCTGCGTGTAGCTATAAATTTCCTCCGGTGTGTTCAATGTGACCGACGGTGTGTGCCAGCCATCCGGCTCCGGGAAGCAATATCCGTAAAACTTCTCGTCCATGTTTGCCCCCTCACGCCCATTTGCGCTTGTCGATATCCTTGAAGTTCCCAGCAGGCGGCGATGACTGATCCGCATGCGCCCGCTCGTAATTAACGAATTTATTGAACTGCTTGAGGAAGATCAATTCGGCCGTGCCGAGTGGACCGTTCCGCTGCTTTGCGATAATGATCTCGATAATGTTTTTCTTCTCGGTTTCCTTGTCGTAGTAGTCATCCCGGTAAAGAAAGGCGACGATATCAGCATCTTGTTCAATGGAGCCCGACTCCCGAAGGTCACTAAGCATCGGCCGTTTGTCCTGGCGTTGCTCGACGCCACGGCTGAGCTGCGACAACGCGATCACTGGCACATCCAGTTCCCGGGCGATCTGCTTTAAGGTACGGGAGATTTCTGAAACTTCCTGCTGTCGATTATCATTGCGCTTTCCGGATCCGGAGATGAGCTGCAGGTAATCAATGACGATCAGCCCGAGCCCTTCCTGCTTCTTCAGCCGCCGGCATTTATTCCGAATTTCATGGACCGTCAGCGCGGGTGAATCATCGATCAGGATATTACTCTCACCCAACCGCCCAATAGCTTCAGCTCCCTTAGCCCAATCATCATCCAGGAAGGCTGCTGTCCGCATATGATTCGCGTCCAGGTTCCCCTCAGCACAGATCATCCGTTGTACCAACTGCGAGGCTGACATTTCTAGGCTGAAGACTGCGACCGTCTCTTTGGTCCTCACCGCTACGTTTTGAGCGATGTTAAGCGCGAATGCCGTTTTGCCGACAGATGGCCGGGCTGCTACGATGATCAGGTCACTCCGCTGGAAGCCGGAAGTCATTCGGTCCAAGTCAGGGAATCCACTGGGCAGGCCAGTTACACCGTTCTCTGTTTGGTTGACTGCTCGATGCTCCATGTCCTCATACACTTGGACCGCGACATCACGCACCCGCTTAAACTCCTGCTTGGGTGCTGCCTGATCTGACAGACGAGCTGCGGATACTTGCATTGCCGTAATGGACTGTGCAGCATCGCCGCTCTCGCTGGCCATTCGGATCTGCTCAATACCGGAGCGGATAAGCTCACGCAGCATATGCTTGTCCTTTAAGACGCTGATGTAATGATCAACGTTCGCCGCTGTGGGTACCGCTCCGGCGATCCGGGAGAGATGCTGAACTCCACCAACATCAACAAGCCGCTTACTCGCATCCAGCCTTGTTGCAACTGTTACTACATCGACCGGTTCCCCGGCCTCCGCCAGTTCAGCCATAGCTTCAAATACAAATCGGTTTGCAGGAGTGTAAAAGGCCTCTGACGATAGTTCCAGCGCCGCTTCCAGAGCGTCACCTTCCTTGTCGATGAGCACCGCACCCAGAACAGAAGCCTCTGATTCCGCGCTGTGTGGTATTTCAATCCCTTGGATTTCCGAGTAGTCTTGCATAAATCTTCTCCTTCAGCCCACGCGGAGGCGGTACTGCAGCCGCACGCGCCGCGTCCATTTCTGCAAATAATTTATCCGTGGCGGCACGTAGCCGATCCCGCTCCAATAGTTCTCCGACCCGCCCTCTAATTTCAGCGATGTTCGGGGGGAAGCGCTCAGTCAAGATGTGGTTATTCACATTGTGCATGGCCACTTGATAAGGGAAGTCTTGAAGATATTTATGCAGCCGATCAATGTTTTCAGGCGACTGGTCAAACCCGGGATAATTGGCCTTAATGGTGCGGACCAGAAGAATAACCTCCAGTTTCTCCACGTCGTCTCTCCTCCTCAATCATCATGTCTAATTCTTCAAGATCTCGTTGATGCTTCGTTTTGCGCTGCGGCTGCGGACTCCCAATGGCGACAGGTACGTGCGGCACCGCACCTGTTATGGGCTCTTCCTGCTGCAACTTCGTCCACTCGTCATAGCAGCGAGGGACGCAGTAGGTAATGCTTCGGATTTCATCGCGCTTATGCTTCGGCTTGTAGTTGTCAAAGGAATCATCGACAACCCTGTTTATCAAGTCGACTGGTAGTCCATCAATAATCATCTGCTTGATTTCGGCAAAATCTGTAGGGGATACATTCAGCCCTCTACCGCGTCTCTGACAAAAGTGCTTTTCAATTTGAGAGACTGCTTTCAGAATCTGACTTTCGTCAGAAGCAGAAGCAGCATCTTTTAATATCTCTGTAATATCTTTATTAGATCGGCAGTTTTCTGCCGCGAGATCGGCAACATTCTGCCTATCACTACCCTCCAGAGTGGCAACATTCTGCCGATCTCTATCAGGAGAGTGGAAGTTTTCTGCCACTCTGTTTTGATACTTTTTAGAATTTCTAACACTAAAAATGAGTCCGTAAGGTGCTCTTGTCACCCGGATGTAACCATGATCTTCGAGTGTTTTTATCCAAGAACGGATGGTGCGGTTGCTGACTTCAAATATCTCTTCAAGCTCATTAATTCGAATAGGCTTATTCCCGAGGACGACGCCCCAGACAGTTCCCTCTTTCTCCTTCTCCGCAGTCGTGGAGCTGATACACCACAGGAAAAGCCATATCGCTGTGCCAATTTGTTTATAATGTCGCGGCTCCAAAAGCCCTGAGTATGTCGGAAACGGGTAACTGCCTTCGGGCATTCAATCATCCCCTTGTAACACTGCGTATCTGAACTGTAAAATTGCCCGTAAGCCCATGGGTCGTAAGCATTCCAGATTGTACTCCACGGCCAAATTGCGTCATGACCTCATTGATTTTGTCCGGTACTTCTTCTGGGCTACTCATTACAGCCACTTGAGCTCCAAGGGAGTAGGCCAAGGCTTTCAAATGTGCCAAAACAGCATCATGCCCACCTTGACAAGCTTCATCTAGCAAGGATTCCATTTGCTTAAAAATCTTCTCATGAAGCAACACATTACTCATATCGCACGCTCCCGCTTGGTCTTTTCCTTCCATTCCTTATCCCCCAGGCATCTGCTTGGCGTTACCTCAAAATAGCGGCGGCCCAGAACATAAGAGACAAATAAACCTGTGGATTTCTCGTAATACATCCCGTTTAACAGAGTTGCTAACTCCGGAACAGTTCCAGCAAACAAATCCAACTGCTCAACACTACTCACTGACTTGCCCCCTCTCATCCAGCAGATATACAATGGGGTACTTAACTCGCTTTATGGTCCATCCAGGATAACCACGGGCAAAATACTCCCGAGCCTCCCTCTTGAATGCTTCCTGGTCCACTTGCATCAGCTGCCAGATCCGCTCGCCCATCATGCTCTGCATCAGAGGTTTGTCCTCGATCATCGGTCTGCTACCCTGACCAGTGCGCCTGTAGTCTCCTGAATTTCTCTCTTAAAAAGTTCTGCGTTTGAATTACCATCCGATAAGTGCAAGAGCCAAATCTCCTCAACATTCCGGGTATCATTGGCTTTCAAGAAGTCTTTCACGTGCTCAAGTCCAAAGTGCGAACGAAGCAGCCGCTTCTTCTGGGCGGGATGCAGATGGCCTGCAGCCACCCGTTTATTGACGATATCCCTGGAGTAATTACACTCCACCATAATGTGCGTTAGGTCTCTGAAGCGATGCCGGCAGTAATAGGTATCTGTTAGGAAGACCAGCTTATCGCCTGCTGTATTGGCAAGCAGGAAGCCTAGAGGCTCCTCGACATCATGCTGAATATCAAAAGGTAGGATTGTCCAGGTGCCAATCGTGAACTGCTCCAACGCCTTGATAACCTTTAGACGGTGACCTAACAGCCCTCTGGCACTCGCCGTTCCTGCGCTGGTGTAAATGTTAATGCCTGCTCTCATGATTTCAGGAGCAGCCTTGCTATGATCTATATGTTCATGTGTGATCAAGCAACCGGCAATGTCCGACATACGGAAGTTAAGCGCCCGCTGAATCGACTTAAATGGAAAGCCGGCTTCCAGCAGAAGCGTGGTATGGCCATCAGATATGCGATAGGCATTACCTGCACTGCTGGAGCCGAGGCATTGAATGTCAATCATTAGAAATCCATCTCTTGTTCCATGGGCGGAACATCACCTGAGAAATTATCAGGACCCGGACTCCCTTTAGAGTCTGCCGGCTCACTATCAGGTGTACTGTCTGGTGGATTAGTAGGAGTAATATCGATAATCGGTCCGTTAGCATTCGCCCGGATTTCCTCATCAACCTCCGCCTCAGCAAAATCACTTTCCATTTGCTTCAGGCGCAAGTAATCGTCATCTATCTTCTGAGAGTCGATGGTGATGTCACCATAGGCCGCACGGTAAATGGTCTTCCATGCCATCTTGTCATACCAGCCCTCAACTGTTTCTGTACCAACTTTTTTGTTATTTTCCCATTTGTCCTTTTCTCCTCCCCAGAATTCCGGAGAAGCATGATCTGGCTTTCTCTTTTCGATATCCTTTTTTGTCATGACGACAAGCTTGTTCTTTTCTGGGGCCTTGGAAAAACTGTGATAGTAAAAGCCGCCGATAATATTCCCGCGATCAAAGGCATTGACGATCTCGAACTCGTAGCCTTCATACGTGTTCTTCGAATCCTTCTTGACTGGTCTGAATTTGTCAGTGGAGTAAACCAGCTCAACGGTCACGTGATCTGGAACATCCAGACCGTATTTCGTAGCCTTGAGCTCAATACCACGGTACCCTTCGATGAAGGTGATGTCGTATTTGCCGCTATTCTTATTTTTATAAGGGATGGGATTAATGTGATTCGGTTGAGAAGGGTCAAAACCAACCCTTGCCATAGCCACCACATCACGTGCAAGTTTTTCCATGTTCACATGCTGCCAGGTAACTGGAACGGCATCCCGAAATTTCTCCGACTTCTTCAGCCGCTTTTCCTCAGTGGTTTTAAGAATGGCATCCAGAGCGATGAAGTAATTCTGCGCTAAGCGTTTTTGAAAATTAGTAAGGGCAACCTCCCCCACGCCGGAACCAAATTCAGAAACAACCTTGTTCATAAAGCGTTCTGAGGCAGTCGGTTCTTTCTTTGTGATCTCTGCTGGTGCCGATTGTTGCTTTGTTTGATCTGTAGTACTCAATTAAATCGCCTCCTGTATGGCTGCCGTCTCAATGCGCAGTCGCTTATCTGCTTCACTCACTACTAGCCGGATCACCTGAGCATCCGTATCGATCAGTTTGGTTACCGCTTCCGCATTGTCTACGAAGATCGGAGCCGAGAAACCGTAATGCTCACCCAACGTGTTGATGATATCCAGACCGACATTGATTTGGGCCGCATTATTAAGACCAGCGTCATAAGGAACTCCCTTGTACAACGTGTCACATACTTCTTTCATGCCACCGTTAATTTGTTCTTCGAAAAGTCGGAAGCGTGCAAGACGGAATTTACTGTTGATCTTGGAGTCCAGCATGGAGACCTTGCGTTTAGTGAACTCATCCATAAGATAGAGCTCATGTTGTAGGCGCTCATACTCAGTGGCCAGCGTTCGTTCCTCCCCTTCCAGTTGAGTTATACGCAACTGAGCTTTACGGAAGCCATCAAACTTGACGCGGTCCTGCTCCATTCCAACCACTTCATCGCGAAGCCCTCGGATCTCTTCCCGAACCGTTCCGGCTGCCTCCTGCGTGGAAGAACTTAGCTGTTCAATTGCTTGTTGGACAATTACAGCCTCGGCTTGCTTACCGGCATATTCCGGATCAGCTGCAGGATCTTTCACGCCAGAACGTAAGTTTTCCAGCTCTGCTTCAGCAGCAGTCAGTTCAGTCTGCAATTTAGCCGATGTATCGTTTAAGATCTCAATCTCACCCTGAAGGCGTTCAATTTCCTGCTCAAACTTCGTTGCTTCAGCCACAGCCGCTTTTCCAGAAGCGTTAATCCGTTCCTTACGCTCTGCTAGCTGGCGGTTAAAGTCGGCTTCCGCTTTATCGTGAGCAATTTTGACTTGATCATCCGGGATTGCCTGTCCACAAGTCGGACAATTAGGGTCATGATCCTGAGGATGTTCAAAAGCGAGTCCCTTCAGGTCGGCAAATTCTTGCCGTAGCCGTGCCGCTTCCTGGCGCCGTGAATCCGCAAGGCGCTCATTTTGCTTGATTCGCTGCTTCTTGTCCTCAAGTGTGCGGCAAAATCTATCAAGCTCCAGATGCAATTGATTTACGGCGTCTCGCTTAATAGCCACCTTGTCCAGTACATCCGACTGTAGCCGGCTCTTAATGTCCAACAGCTCGCTTTGAATTTCTCTGAGTCGCTTTTCCTTAACTGCCACCTCTCCACCAGAAAGGATGCGGGACAACTCAGCCTCCCGCGCCTCGATTCGGCTACGCAATGTACCGATGTCCTCCTTCAAGGACTCCTCATCTAGCTCGGTTACATCTGGCATCTGCCGCTGGACCTCACTGATCCGGACCGGCAACTCCTTGATTTCGCTATTTATCACCGCACACCGTGCTACGACCACTTTTTTATGAGAGTCAATATTTCGGTCACCCAGGATGGCTGGCAAAAGCTCCAGATCTTTATGACCGTGGATTACTTCACCATCCGTTAGATCGCCACATACCTCCAGCAATGTCTTTCGCCGCTCCTCTTTCTTGAGTTGCTCGTTGAAATAGGAAGGGCTGGTCAGAAGCTTGAACAGGTCCTCTTTGATGACCTTGTCCACCTCTGCTTGATACTCCCGCATGCCCATCGGAACCCCGTCTACATAATAGGTTGTGGAATGACCCTCGAAGCTTTCCACTGGTGCACCGCGCTTTTTGGTCCACTTTTCGGCGTACACCCTGCGAAATGTGCGAGGGCGACCATTAACCAGAAAGGCCCCCTCAACTTCATGCTCCAGCTTGTGTTGAAGAATCTTTCCTGCAATGTCCAAACCTTTGATCTCAAAATCCGCTTTGTTCTGGCTGTCCTTACCGAACAGCAGCCAAACAAATCCATCAAAAACAGTGGTCTTGCCGGTGGCATTGTCACCATAAACATCCGTGTCCCCACCGTTAGTGGCGAGAACAAGTTCCTTGATTCCTTTAAAATTGCGAAGCGACAACCGTTCCATAACGATTCTCTTCAAGCGATTACCTCCTCGATTGCTGCACTACATTCTGCAACAAAAATCATCTGTTGATCGGGTGTCTCAGGATAACGAATACCATCCAGATATGTTTTAAGTGCATATTCTAATTCAGCAAGTTGTTCGTTGTCGGCATGGAGTTGAATGGATCCAGATCCCAGTTGAATGTTCAAAACTGGAGGGTTGAAGTGCGTTTCCGAATCGATTGAAAACTCAGCCGTCTCTTCATTAACTAAAAATGAATGTGTTCCACGCATGGCTAATTCCCCCTCTTGTGAAATGCGCCCCCAGCATGCTATAGTGGGGGCAAGTAAATATTTGAATGTCAATGATCAGTGATAGCCCATGCCAGTGGGCTATTTTTCGTTGTCATGATCTACGATCTGCCGATAATCAACGATCACCGGTGCGTTCTCAACACTTGCGATCAGGTTGTCATTCTCGTCATAAACTGAGAATTCTGAATGAACGTGATCTTCGTATTCGGCACCTACTTGCTTAATCTCGATAACTTCCCGACCTTCATGCTCTGTTCCGACCTCAAATACTCGTGTTGGATTACTAACCACTGTTAACTTTTGAATGACTTGGAGCATACAATGCCTCCTTTCTCTATGTAATTGATGCGTCAGCCGCATCTCGGAATACCGGCCGGAGGAAGGTTATTTCTAAGGTCCGATATTCCGAGACAGGGGCCGAAGCCCTTGCCGATTTAATGAATGCCTACCTGCAGAGCCATTTGCCGGATTACGGATCGGCTGTACAGCTTACCTTGAAATGACACCAAATCATCCTGACTGCCTGTGATGACACATCCTGGTGCATATTTTTTAAGGATAATCATATTTTCGTTCACAAATATTTCTACCGGATCACCATTCGAAATCTCCATCGTTTTCCGTAGCTCAATCGGAATGACCACCCTTCCAAGCTCGTCCACTTTTCTCACAATTCCAGTTGCTTTCATAATAAATCCCCTCCCTGGTTTCCATTGATTTGGTTGTAATGATTGAAGAAAATAATGCGTATCTCATGTGGAAGAGTGCCGATTATTTCAAGGAAAAGTTTATGATTATCACTAGCTGCCTTAAGAAGCAGGAATGTCCCCTGTACCTCTTTCGTAGTGGAAGCCGCATTCGATAAGTCGTCCCAGTGACGCTTCTCTGCGAAATGGAGATCCATTTCTTTTTGCCAGAAGCGCTCAGCAAGCGCCTCGCCAAACTGCTTAGTTTCTTGTTCCGTCACGCAGCCCCCTCCTTGTGTTTATCGTGATCAAGGGTTAAAATGGACGCAACGAGATACTTTAAGCGAGTTCTCAAACCGGTCCGCCCTGCCAGGCGGGCTTTTTTCTTTTGTGCCTTTGCTGCAGCCAGGTCATGCTCATGCAGATTGATCATCATTTCAAGCCATTTGATGTTACGCTCGAGCTTTACAGGATCAATCACATCGGCCTGCTGCTTGATTAATTGCAGATTATGTTCTGCATTCTGAGCCACGAACCTAGCTTCACCTTCCAAATCCTCTAGTTTCATTCCAGCACCTCATTTCATGTATTTTTTAGCTTTCAGTTCTGCCCTGTGCTCTTTCCAAAGCCCTATGTAGGAGAAATCATATTTCCGGCATAGCACTGCAACGTTATGCGTCAGGGCAGTTATCGCCTCAATTTGTTCCATAAGCCCGTCCCTAATAATTTGACGATCAGTTGAACTCAGTTGCTCCAAAGTTTTTGTGATAGGTAAACCAAGCAAAGCTCTTTCTGCCTCCCTAATCTCCTCAAGTGTCTTGATGTAAGCTGAACTCGGATGAAGGTCAGCGCGATCTAACCAAGGAACTGATGCTCCTCCGGTTACCTCAGCTGCAGCTGCTAAGAAAAGTTGTCCGTCATCGTAATGTTGCACGGTTGCTTGTATCACTGGCTTAGAAGCCTTTCGAGTTCCCTTAATGATCTTCCCTATCTGTGAACCGTCTACATGTGCAGCTCGTCCAGCTTTTGCTAAGGAGTCACCCTTCCGTTTCATTACTTCTTGTAGGGCTTCAGTAAAATGTCCAACTGACAATTGAATTTCACCTCATTTGTCCAAAGTAGTAGGAAGCTATCGGACAGAGGCCTGATGTATAATGTTCTTAAGCAATTCCCCTTGCCGAAACCCTCACCCGCCGTTGCCGGTACAGCTCGGCGGTTTTCTTTTTAGGCTGAATCTTTTTCGCTCTGCTTTTGCTTTGGTTCTAACAGCGGCTTAACCACTGGAGCTTCTTTGACAATCCGCAAGGCCTTGACCATCTTGTTCATATCTGGCTCGTAAGTAGCGATGTACTGAATTCCTCTTGGGTTGTCCACCTACCCCACCTCCTTCGTTACGATTTGTTCATCACAAGAACACGAATTGTGCGGTTCTGGATCAAAAAAAATTGACTGAACCGAACTCTTGTAATGATTCGCAATCTTAACCTTAATTTCATCCCGGGGCACTCTTTGAGCATTTTCATACATTTGCAGCGCACTAACACTGATTCCGATAGCTTGAGCCGTTTCTTCTCTTGAGGAATCACTACGCAAAGCCAGCAATCTTTTTGCAATAACTTCTTTCATTTTGTTGGTACACCACCTCTCGAAAACCACGTATTGTGTTGTTGAAATAAATATACACCGCACAAAACGTGCTGTCAACACGTTTTGTGTTTTTTATTAAAAAATAACACGCTATGTGTTATATTAATGTTGGGTGATGAATATATGGCCACTTTTGGTGAACGGCTTCGCGAAATTCGCACAGCCAAAAACTTAACTCAAAAAGAATTTGCTAAGTTATTTAAACTCAGTGAAAGCGCGATTGGGATGTATGAGCGTGACGAAAGAGAGCCTTCGTTTAAACTTGCTAATGAAATCGCAGATCGATTTGAAGTTACAACTGATTATCTTTTTGGTCGTACTGATAAGACAAGTCGTGAAGAAACAAACCTCTCGTTTTACGGAGGCCCTGAAAAATACACACCAGATGAGATCGATGAGATGGAAGCTGCTCTCCTGCGTTATCGAGAGATGAAGAAAAGAGCAACAGAACAAGCGGAGAAGAACAAATGAGCAAATACCCCAGCCGATGGGGATATTGATAAAAGGCTGATGATTTGTGCTTATTCTAATTATTTTTTTGATACTTGCTATTATCTATAAAAAAGAGATAAAAACTATAATATCGTTCCTTTTTCTTGGAATAGTTGTTATGTTGTTATGGGATGATTTAATCATAATCGCTTTGATATTAAGTTTAGTGGGATTCACGGCTTTTTTGACACTAGCTATAGTAGCTCTTATTAAAAAAGATAAAACTGCAAAATATAAATTTTTAGTCTCTACTCTATGCTTGCTTATTGTAGCTATAGGTATAATGAACGATGATTCAAAATCACAGCCCGTGGAGCAGACATCAAGAAGTACAATAGAATCCCATTAATTTGAAATAAGCCAGCAATGGCTTTTCTTTTCAACACAAAACAGAACATACGTGCGCATTTAGGAGGAATACATATGAACTTTTCCCAATATTTCAAAACTCCACTTGAACAAATGATCGAAGAGCAGTATCGGGCAAATGGAATATTATTGCCGGCTGATCTCACAATCGAGAAGATTGCTACAATTTTTGGTGTAGACGTAGTCTATTATGATCACGGACCTTTTAGTGATAATGAGGATTACGTTATTTTTCTGAATCGAAATGAGGAAGAAATCTCCCAGAGAATGATTTTTTTTCATGAACTCTGCCACGTTGTTCGTCACTCCGGCGATCAGCGGTGGATGCCCGATATGTTCCGTGAAGCCCAAGAAAATGAAGCTGACCGCTTCACCCTTTATGCTTCTATTCCATTTTTCATGCTTGAGAATTTCCGGTTACCAGCACGACTAAGCGAAGCAATCAGTAGAGCAGCACATACCTTCAGGACTCACCCCGAACTTACCCAACAGCGTCTGGATCAGATCCGAGAACGGATTGCCGGTGCTCGATTTCTGGCTGGTTTTACAAATATCGATGACAGTTTAGTCGAACAGTCAGCTACACAAGAAGAAGATGATAACGGAAGTCTCTTACCTCAGCGGATACGTGCCTTTTACGACTACAACGACTTTTCCCGGCCGCACACCCTAGTGATCGAACAACGAGAAGGTTTCAATTGGGATAAGCCACTGCATATTGAGGTTGACCGAAATTATAGAAGCTGCGATCTCCCCTCTTATATGTCCAAGGAATCCGCACCTGTTTTATCTGGAGACCTCTCCGTTTGTCCAAATCGGAACGGATGCGTCACCATTAACTTATCCCGAGTGGCCTGGAGACACGGCAAATCAGTCAGCCGGCTGTATCTACCTATGGAAGCAATAGACGATGCGTTGAACTTTTAGCAATGATTTAAAGGAGGAGTTATCAGTGTTTAATTATTCTGAGTCGACACAAGTTAAAGATGTAGCCGTTTATGCTCGTGTATCTTCCGACGATCAGCAGGAACGTGAAACCATAGAAAATCAGGTCGAGTTTGCAGAAAAGTATTGCGAGCTCCACAAGATGAACATAGTTGAATGGTACAAAGATGACGGTGTTACTGGAACGATAGGCCTGGATCAGCGCGATCAGGGAAAACGGCTACTTGAAGAGGCTAAGTCTGGAAGGTTCCATACAGTACTCATTTACAACATGAAGCGTCTTGGCCGGAAGGCTCGCGTAACTCTGGATGCGATTTACCAACTTGAAGAGCACGGAGTTAAAATTAAAAGCATGACAGAACCATTTGACACTGGGGATCCAATGGGTAGATTTATTATTACCGTACTTGCTGGACAAGCTGAGTTTGATCGAGATACTTTACTGGAGACATTGTGGCACGGAGCTAACAGGCATGCGCGACTAGGTAAATGGCTTGGCGGTATAATCCCATACGGTTATAAAGTGAACAGCGAACGGTTCCTAGAAGTTAATGAAGAACCTCTACCTGGTAAAGAGGACATGTCCGAAGCAGGAGTTATTAGACTTATTTATCATCTTATCGCTGATCAAAAGTTGTCGACTATCAAAGCAGCTGATTACTTAAATGCACTAAAGATACCACCTTCATATGTAATCCACGGGCGTCAAGTCAAGAAAGGTAAGCGTAAGGAGAACACAGCTGGAGTCTGGAGCCCTGGCCGCATTCGTAACATGATTGTCAACACTACCTATAAAGGCGTGCATGAGTACGGAAAGCGGGCCACTAGAGAACGGGAAACAATCATTCGAGAAGTTGCATCAATCGTCTCAGAAGATACTTGGCAGCTCGCCCAGCAAGTCCTAAGAGATAATCAAATTGAAGCTTTCCGTAACCAAACACGTCATTATCTTCTACGAGGTTTAATTAGATGCGGTTGTTGTGGATTGACCTATCATGGAGGAGCATTTAAAGGTGCAAAAAATAAACCTCAGGCTTATTATCTCTGCGGAGGTAAGACGGCTTATAAGGGGCCGCTTCAAGGGAAATGTTATTCTAAGAACATTCCTTGTGAGTGGATTGAAGAAATGGTTTGGGATGAATGTGTTCGCTTTATCCGCAATCCCGGTGAAGCTCTCAAAGAATTTGAGCAAGGACTGAATTTAAGGAAGTCTCATACAGCTAATTATTTGCAAGAAAAAGAAATGATACTTAAAGGCTTAAAAGATAAAGAACCTGAACGACAAGGTATTCTTTCCCTTTACCGACAAAAGATGATTAAAGCAACAGATGTTGAAATACAGCTCCAAGATATTTTAACGGAGACAAACACTTTAGAACGGCGCTTAAAAGAATTAGACAAATTAATGGAAGCTGAGAAAGACCACTCCTACCAGTTCGATTCTGCTGAAATTATGCTGAATAAGTTACGGTCAAAAATAGAAGGCAGTCCTTCATTTGAAACTCGAAGAGAGATTGTAAAAACATTGGTCCAAGAGATTATAATTGAAACCATAGATCCCCCTGGTGGAGGTAGGAAAAAAGCTTCCGTAAATGTTCGCTACTCGTTTTATAATTCCAAAGGTGTTCCACGCACGGTTGTCATTGCGGATTTCTGGGGAGCGGGAATCCTCAACAGCGGTGTACCTGCAGTCCGGCTCGTATAGCTCTATATCGCTCCAAAATCTCCGGCCCCCTGCTTGATCGTATCGACCTGCAGGTTGATGTACCCCGACCTAAAGAATTGGACCGCCAAGGCCCTGTCCTCTCTTCTATGGAAATGCGGACGCAAGTTGCTGCAGCGCAAGCCCTTCAGCTTCAACGGTACAAGAATCTATCCATATCATGGAATAGTGAACTGTCCGGCGCAGCCCTCCGCCGCTTTGCCAGACTTGGAGCGGAAGAAGCCGAAATGCTTCATCATATCTTGGAGACGCTTGGACTTAGCATGCGTGCGCATGACCGCATTATCAAGCTGTCACGCACCATCGCCGATCTGGACGGGGCCTCTAAAATTACCTCCGCACACCTGGCGGAAGCTGTTCAATACCGCAATTTGGATCGTCAGGTGTTGGTTGAGGAGTGACAAACAAATCATTGGGGTGGTTTCTTATGTGCTCGTTTCAGCACTACTATTGTCCTCATCTAACGGCGAGTTCAGAATACCTAGAAGTAGAATTATCCAAAGCGGAATAGCATGTGCAGCAAATGAGGCCCAGGTGGAACCTGTATGTTGTGCAATCCAAGGTGCTATTAACATGCCAGGAATCACATAATCCCCAAATGTATTTATCTGTAAAGGTAAAATGTACCCTCTCCACATTAACTCTTCGCTAAACATTGCAAGGATATGTATCGGCACAAACAAGATAAACAATCTCCAATTTTTACTTAGCGATACATCAAAAAATTTAAATGGTGCCGGTAGGTAGCTGGGAGGAGAAAAAAATCGTAACCGTGCAAAAAACTTACCTACTGGCTCTAACAGTTGATCAAAGAGTATTGTCAAAATTACAGCTCCGAAAATCAACAACCAATCATCCCCATTAAAAGGTATAAGACGAAATCATTCTTTGAACAAGGAGATTGACATGGTTCCCCCGTCTAACCAATAGAGGAAAACTGATAAAGGTAGCAAAATAATGATTGGCATCCATAAGAAAAACCAAAAAGAAAATATTAATGAAACTCCTTTATTCATTATTTTCGGTGTCCAATAGTAAACATTCTTCTCATCGGCCCGCCTGAACAGGTAAAACGGTGCCGACTAAGCGATTACCAAATTTCCCAAGAATGGCAAAATCATTTATCCCTCTTCACTTGGAACCACCGCTGCTCTGATTTCTTCAAAGGTCAGCGGCTTATAGTCCCAGTGCTCCACACAAATATTTAAATAACTGTTGCCCTCATATTTCTGACTATGGATATGACCGTGCACATTTACGAATGGCATATGCTTGTTCATGTACATAGGTTCATGAGAGAGAAAGAAGAAATCCTTGTAAATCAGCGGATATGCCGTCACTTCAGCAAAACCTGCATCAAGCCACCAATCCCTACCCCGTCCACGGTCGTGGTTGCCCATGATCAGTATTTTGTAGCCGTTTAGTCTTACGAGAATAGCCTTTGTAGCTTCTTTGTTCAGAAATGAGAAATCACCCAGATGAAAAACCTGATCCTCTTTTCCTACAACAGAATTCCAGCTGTCTATCATGAATTCATTCATCTGCTCCACATCTGTAAAAGGACGGGATTCAAAATCAATGATATGCTTATGTCCAAAATGGTGATCTGATGTAAAAAATACATTACCCATTATTTACCAATCCTCTCTCGATATCCTTCAGTCTTCTTAGCCATTGTACTATGAGGTGCTGATGTAAAAAAGCTCCGGCTTCCCAATCGTCTGGGGAAGCTCGGAGCTTATTCAGGGTGTTCACTTCCTTACCTATCATTTGCGGAATCGACGTCGTTTATCAGCAACATGGATGAGTTCTGCTATTGAGGATACCGATTCATTCTCAAGTAGCCATTCACGCATAGCTCTGATGGCCTCAACCTGTCCATCGCCTTTATCTCGCCAGGTTAAGAGTTCCACCACTTGTATAACCAGTGCCGTTAAACTGCTATTATTGGTCTGCGTCTGATCCGCACGAATTTTTTGGAACAGGGCTTCATTTTCCCAATCAATCAGTATTTCTT
The DNA here is from genome assembly GCF_000757885.1 of Paenibacillus wynnii. NCBI lineage: Bacteria > Bacillati > Bacillota > Bacilli > Caryophanales > Paenibacillaceae > Paenibacillus > Paenibacillus wynnii. The sequence continues at coordinate 1,621,540 of NZ_JQCR01000003.1, forward strand.
CGGCTATCGTTGGCCGCATGACGGTAAATGTTTTACGGCAATCCGGGCAGCATACAACGGACACAGGCTCCCCGCTGAATACCACTTCGATTTTCCGTTCACAATGCTGACATGCAAAACTCACTTGAATTTTAAAGGGTTCATCGTTCACTCGGACAGCCCTCCTTTACTTGGCTTTGAAAAAAGCACACTAACTGTTTACCCATTTCTTTTTAGAAATGACCCATTTGAAGCGGCCCGATTGATCTTTTTCATAATAATTGTTGAGATTTTACCAAATGCATACAAATTACAGTCTAAAAGGCTTCTTTGATATGGTATAGTGAGGCAACACTTAAATCGCTGTTCAATATTACGCTGATCACATCGAAAGAAAGAGGACCCTCCGGATGGCGTTTCATATACAAATAAACTTCCGCTACGCTGCGTACTTGTTGTATTTTGCGGACATTAACGGATTCTTCCGGACTCCCTTGTAAAGTTCTATTACTGCGGCTGCGTACCTCCACAAAAGTAAGACGACCCCGTTCCCAGGCAATAATGTCAATCTCACCACTGCGGCATCTCCAATTCCGTTCAATAATTTCATAACCTAAGGAAGACAGATATTGAGCAGCTGCTTCTTCAGCAGCGAAACCCTTCTGTTTGCGGTTATATTTCGCTCCAGGAGTCAGATTGTTCATTTCAACTTCCGCGCCCCCGCTGACCGGTCACTTTGATAGACAAAGCTCAGTACCTCGGCTACCAGTTGATAAAGCTCGGCCGGTATTTGCTGGTCAAGATCTAGCTTCGACAACACCTCTACCAATGCGGCATCCTCCTGAACAGCAACCCCATTCTCTTTGGCCTTCTGTAATATGATATCTGCCACAGCTCCTTGGCCCTTGGCTACCACCATTGGAGCTTCACTTTGGCCGGGAGTGTATTTGAGAGCAACTGCTTTTTTGAGTCTTTGTGAAACTTGATCGGGATGCTCATTCATATCCGATAATCCACCCCTTTATAAGAATCGGGAACAAAATCGGTAAGCTTCCCCAGATTTTTATCCGAATCGGTTCCTTTCAGAACGGGAAGCGGCTCTGTTTTGAGTCCTGACAGCTGGTAACCGATGGATTCTACCGCTGCTTTGATCTCATCCCGCCGGTTCTCCAGCAGCTCTAGAACCCAAGGTTCATTATTATGAAGCTTCAAGCTTACGATACGATCCACCACCTGAACGTCAACAAGAGTCTGACCCAGACGTTTCATGTCCAGATCGAACCATAATCGGCAATTGGCCGCATCCAGTTCACCCTTCCGTCCCCGTCTGGATTGAATATGGACGGATGCAGTCTCTTCCCCGTTTGGCCCTTGTAGGGGCAAGAACAGGGTCACCTGAGCAAAAGGTGCCGTCCGATCCGTGTTCAGCAGCAGCTGCTGACCGGTCATATGCTGCACCAATTGACTGGCGGCTTCCTTGAGCGCCGGCGGAACCTCGCTGCTGCCCAGCACTTGCAGCAGCACGCCCTTCAGTGTGTCGGCGTTCTCCACTTCGCCGACAGAAGCGTTCAGCGCCGGTAACACCGATGCTGAACGCCCATCCGCGGCGATACCAGCCGCCGCGGGACGTGCCTCTGCGGCGATGGCTGCGCCGCCGCGTACGGCCTGCTGCTCGTGCTCCGCACCGAGCAGCTTCAGCACCCGCCCCACCCACGACTCTGTGTCGTGGGCGGGAGCGGGTGCGCCCTGCAGCGGCTGCGCAGCGGCTGCAGGGCTGTCCCCCCCGCGCGGCGCACTCGCTGCGGGGGCCGGTTCTTGTCCCGCCGCGGCAGCGGGCGGGACTGCGGCGAGCTGCGGCAGGGTGCCGCGCAGCTCCGTAAGCACGCCCTGCAGCTTCGCGAGCAGGGCAGGGGCGGATGGTGCTGTACGATTGCCAGCACCCTCCATAACCGCTGTACCGTTGCCAGCGGTCACTGTATTAACTCCATTGGTCGGATCTTTCACTGCTCCGGAAGAACCACCTGTATCTCCAGCAGTTTTAACCGCTATAGTTGCATTACCAGCCCTCTCAGCACCTTTACCTTCAGGGAGATTACTGGCTGAACTCACATTGCCTTTTTCTGCACCGGGTATACCGTCCATATCCTGCAGTAGACTCGCCGGACTATTCCCTGCTAAGGTTCCTAAAGCCCCCCCTACTGGAGACCCATTCGGGGCTTGAGGAAACCCATTCCCAGAAGTAACTACGACTTCACCCGCTCCAGCACGAACCCCGCTAGATAGATTCCGCCCTCCGTTCGTGGCCTCATCCGTTACGTCCAGAGATTGACTCACATCAACGTTTCCAGTTGGGACAGCTCCCGTTCCTTTGGATGATGGAATCCCTTTCTCCAAGCTGTTCAGTGGTATCTTCCCTGTCCTTGAGTCCGAGACTCCATCGTCAGTTGTTGTTTGCGATACTGTTTCCCCTGTGCTTGAGGCTTTCGGCATACTATTTGTAATCTCGGCCTCTGAAGAAGGAATAGGAACACCTGTTAATGTTGCTCCTTCTCCGCCTCCTTTCTTTTGTCCTACCCATACATTCAACTGCTCCTCCAAATTGGCTATCAGCTGATGAAGCTGCGGACCAAAGACAGCTTGCTGCAATCCCTTTACACTCTCAGCTGTAACTGGCAACCCTCTTTTAACGGAGATAACTGCGGCTTCGAGCCACTGTTCTGTCGGAACTCCCGCAGGCTTGGCATTCATGACTGCCTTCAGCATCTCTGCAGTTTCCTTGGTAAGAGGAACTCCTCCGGACTGCATCGCCTGTACAATTTCACGGCCTGCTTTAGCATCCGATAGACCCAAGGTTTCCAACGCTTCGCCCATACTTTGCGGAGAGACCAAAGCAGCTTCACCCATGGATACGGCCTTTAATACGGGAAGCCCGCCCTCACCGGGAGGAGACACCTGAAGATTCATCGTTTGCCCTACCTTCAGCGGTGTTTCCAGCTCCGCACGAACCGGGGTGCCTTGGATCTGGACAACCGCTTCTTTACCCGACTCTGACACACTAAGAACGACACCTCGCACAATCTGCCCTTCCTTAAGCTCTAAAGACTTCGGTTCCGTCACCTTGCTGTCTCCGAGAAGTCCACGAATCATGGATCCAATGTTCATTCTGCACCCTCCCTTCTATTCATAACTAACTTTCTATCTACCAGCTTTTATCTTTTTATCTTTAATCTTTAATGTTTTAGTATTTATATCGGCTTATGCCTCTCATTTGTTTCATTCTAAAAAAGGGTCTGCTGTTCAGCCATTATTCGCCCGAGAAAACTGCGCCTATGCATCGGTGTCGCCCCTAGCGTCGTAATTTGTTCCCTATGCAATTTGGTCGCATACCCCTTATGTATCGCAATTCCGTAATCCGGATACCATTCATGCCACAAGCCTTCACAGAGTCTGTCTCTCGTTACTTTGGCCACAATAGATGCAGCAGCAATCGACTGGCTGTTCGCATCCCCTTTAATAATAGCCCGCTGCGGGAGAGGCAAATCTACCTTCTCGGCGTCAACCAGCATATAATCCGGCATCTGATTTAAGCCCTCAATTGCTTTTTTCATAGCCAAACGGGAAGCCTGTTTTATATTTATCTCATCGATTACTCGAGAATCCACATGCCCCACGCCAACTGCCAGAGCTTGCTCCATAATAATTTCAAATAAGGCATCTCTTTTCTTGGCAGTCAACTTTTTGGAATCGTCTACTCCTTCAATAATAAGTCCCTCCGGTAAAATAACAGCCGCCGCCACAACATCACCGAATAAACAACCCCGACCGACTTCATCTACACCAGCAATGTGGCGAAAAGACTGCTCCCAGCACTCTTTTTCATATAACAGCATATCAACAGTACTCACTTTACCTTCACCGCCAATTATAATTTCTCCAAAACGCTTACACATCAGCTTACCATACGAATGCTTATGGGGGCATCCCTCTTTAGTCTTGTTAAATTGTTCAAAAAGTGACTTTGGGGCACGCAAAAATAAAAAGAGCCAACCGACAATCGGCTGGCTCTTCCATCCATTTACAACGTTATAATCCGTTCTATGTAGCGCTGGTTTATGGAGTCTCCAGCGTAAAACGGCCAAGCTTACCTTCACGTAGCTCATGTAAAAGTGTTCGGGAGGCTTTCTCAAGATCTACCCGTCCCCCACTGATCAGACAACCACGTTTCCGACCTATCGCTTCCAAAACAGCTACGATCTCATCCGGATTTCCCAAATCTTCAGGAAGCTTCTCAATTCCAAAACGCTCTTTAAATCTGGACCCGTAATCCTTAACCAGATACTTCACTGCATAAAAAGCAATTTCCTCAATATTGAGGATTTCCTCTTTGATGGCACCCGTTGCCGCCAGACGGTAACCTACCTCTTGATCCTCGAACTTCGGCCACAGAATACCCGGGGTATCCAGCAGTTCCAAATTCCCACCCGTCTTGATCCATTGTTGACCTTTGGTTACACCTGGGCGGTCACCGACCGCAGCAATGTGCCTTCCGGCCATTTTGTTGATCAATGTAGACTTCCCTACGTTAGGGATACCGACGATAAGTGCACGGGAAGGCCTCGGGTTCATACCTCTGGCAATTTGCCGATCGATCTTTTCCTTTAGCAGTAGCTTGACCTGCTCCGGAATTTCTTTAATACCCGTTCCAGTAGAAGCATCTACAGGATGTGCGACATGTCCTTCTGCCTTAAAGTATGCCAACCACTTCCGTGTTGCTTCCGGATCCGCTAAATCGGCTTTGTTCAGAATAATAAGCCTTGGCTTGTCCCGCAAAATATCATCAATCATCGGATTGCGACTGGAAAGAGGAAGACGTGAATCGAGCAGTTCTATTGCAACGTCAATCAGCTTCAGCTTAGCCTCGATTTGCCGTCTAGCCTTCGTCATATGACCAGGAAACCATTGTATGGCCATTGCCGTCACCTCCTTTGACTTCTATACATTAATGGTTAATCAATTCAATATCTTTCACAGGCCAGAATATTAAATCTGCCCGTCCCACTATATCACCCAAAGGTACATAGCCGATCATCCGGCTGTCTGTACTATCGGAGCGGTTATCGCCCATTACGAATATATGACCTTCGGGCACAGTGCCGTCCGTGAATTTTTCGTTAGGGAAGTTCTTATCATTATACAAAGAATTATTTTTATGCGCATCATCGATCACACCTTGGATATAAGTTTCGTTCACCGGTTCACCGTTAACTGTAACGACATCCCCTTCTACTTTCACCTTATCTCCAGCTACACCAATTACACGCTTAATGAAATCCCTGCCCTCTGACGGCACATGGAATACGATAACCTCACCCTTTTTAGGAGATCTAATATCGTATAAAATCTCGTTCACAATTACCCGCTCTCCGGTATGGAAATTAGGCTTCATGGAAGGCCCGTCTACAATAAACGGTTTGAACAAAAGCCAGCGAATCAGAACAACAAGCACTAAAGCAATCGCAATAGCCTTCAACCATTCCAATACTTCATTTTTCTGCTTGGGAGGAAGCTGCTGACTAGACTCTCCAGTCTCCCCTGGTCCCTGCGGCAAATCCTGCTGCATAGTTCACCATCCTCTCCTTTTACTGACATTACTATTCAAACACAAAAAAACTCCCACCAAAAATCCCTCCACAGATACTCCTTCAGGAGGTCTTTTTGGAGAAGCCATTCCCCAGCGCTCTATTATGAACAGTAATTCCTTGTATTTTGATAAAACGAAAGGGACTTGAAATCAAGCCCCTTCCTTTTGTCACTATACTAGCGACGGATTTCTTTAATTCTTGCTGCTTTACCGCGTAGTTCACGAAGATAGTAAAGTTTCGCACGACGAACTTTACCACGACGAGCCACTTCGATTTTTTCGATTTTAGGCGAGTTGAATGGGAAAGTTCTTTCCACACCAACACCGTAAGAGATTTTACGAACTGTAAAAGTCTCACCGATTCCACCGCCGCGACGTTTGATTACAACGCCTTCGAACAACTGGATACGCTCACGAGTTCCCTCGATAACTTTTACATGTACTTTCAAAGTGTCACCCGGACGAAAATTAGGGAGATCTTTGCGAAGTTGCTCTTGCGTAATAGCTTGTAGGATATTCATTTATGACTTCCTCCTTCCGTACAGGTGTTCATGCCTCTTCCAGAGAGAACTTAGCTCTCCATCATTATCCGCAGAGGACCACCGTATTCCACACAACAAAAATAATAATACCATAATGGAATATTTATTTCAACTTATATTATTATATTTATCTACTATATTGGTAACATATCTTGCTTCTTCGCCTTTGTACGGCAGTCCTTACATAATCCGACCACTGTTCCATTGTCCTGAGCGTAGAAGATTAGCTTTCCATTTTTCTTTTTACAGGAAGAGCAGGGCTGTTCCCCGCTTATTTTCTTAGTATTGCGATGCCTGTCCATGGATATAACATTACTTTTGGAGGTACGCTGATCCGCTTTCTGGTCTCTTGTTCGGCGATTAAGAAAATAAATGAATGCCAATACTACTAGCAATAGGATCATAATAACGGCATATCGCATTTTTGCCATACCTTCTCTCTTACGGCATTTGAACTATATTATCTATTATAAGATAATTTTTTTTAGAGGAACATACTATTTTGATACTCATTTATTTCTCCGTTAAATATTGTATTGTATTCCCCAAAGAATCCTAGTCTAAAGTCCAGTATATAATTCCTCCTACAGCCCCTTTTACAATAAATTTCCATCTTATATACTGATATAAGCACAAAATCATATTACATAACAACCAACATCAAAGAATGACCCTATAATAAGGAGGATTTATTGAATGAGACAAAATTATAAGCCGATACTTGCGGCAGTTGTGTTATCTATGGTACTGCTGGCGGGTTGTACACAGCTCCCCGGTAAAGCGGACACCAATCTGGAACTTATTGGAGAAAACGAGGTTCGTCTCGATCTTGGGGCTGCACTTCAGCAGGATCTAGGCGAAGCGGCAGCTAGCCTGGAGCAGACGGTAGAGGATTCTGCAATTAAATTATCTGAGCACATCATAACCAAGGGAATCAGCAAAAAGTTATCTGTAGCTAAGGAGGTCGGCTCCTCAACGGTTCTGAGCATCAATAATCCGGTTGGAACGATAGAGGTAAAGCCTGCATCAGGTAATCAGATCATTGTGAATACTACGATCTGGTTCGACAACAATTCCAATCATGAGGCTGACCGCCAGGAGATCATGGACCATGCAGAAGTCTCCATCCAGTTGAATGGAGACAAAATAACCGCTTCGACACATGTAAAGAACAATTTGAAAAAGGATTTGTGGACTTGGGCCCAAGATAAATTCGACTACTCCAATTTCAGTATAGATTATAGTATAGAAGTTCCCGAGAGCGTAGATATGTACAAAATCACTAATAATGTGGGTGAGGTACAACTTCATGATCTGCAAGGAACCTACCACATTGTCAGCAATGTAGGCGCCGTAAAAATATCAGGAGCAACGTTTAATGGAAAATCTACAGTAGAATCTAATACCGGAAGTATTCATCTGGATATTGCCGATATGAAGGCTAAGAGCAGCCTCAAAGTCAAAACAGATATTGGCAGCATATCCGCATCTCTAGCAAAATCACTTCAATGCAGCCTTGAAATTGAGAGTGAACTTGGAGTTATAAAAGGGGCGGAAGACGGTAAAAGTGAGATCAATGGCGGCGGACCCTTAATCTCATTAGCCTCCTCCATCGGTGCGATAACGATTAATAATTAAGACTATGAAACTATTTTTATTAGATCGATAATTTTCTTTAAAATTTTATGGATATTTCAATTGGGCTGTGCTATACTCTCCCTACAAGGAAAGGAGGTGCGTTCACATCAAGCATGACATGTTGAACGTATCCCTTACTCGAACCAACATTCAGTAATATTCACGTTGGTGGCGCGGGATACGGATCAAGGCCTTACAAGCTTTAAATAGCGCCCCGAGTAGAGAGACCGTCTTCGGACGGTCTTTTTCATTGCCTTTTTTACCTATGATTTCGTGATATCCCCTCATACCTGCCGTTTCAATTGCACTTTTACATTTGATTTCGTGATATTACCTCACAACAGTCGATTCGAGTCACTTTACAGATTATAAATATAAATGCCTACAACAAAATAAACCATTAGGGCAGCGAACATGCAGTTCACCTGACCTTAATGGTTTATTTCTCATCCTATGTGGTTATTCCTCTGAATGTTCATTTCTCTTTGGAATTTTACGATTTCCGATTTTTGTAAAAATCGATAATATCACTCACCGTGCGGAGCTGCTCCGCTTCTTTTTGGACAGCGTCAACGTCCTGCTTGAATTCTTCGCGCGTTTTCGTAGTCACTCTAGTTCATTCCTTTCGTTAGTAAAATGCAACATAGCTGCATGTGTTAATCGGCTGCATTACATATTACCCATAAATCAGCTCTCTAACACACTTTATCAGTATATGCACGGATATTTATTTTGATGACAAATCTCAAAAATATTTTTTCGCGTTTCTGAACATAAAAAAAAACACTTTACTAACGTGAGATCACGTCAATAAAGTGCTTCAGGTTTTAACCTATAAAAATAGTATTTGGATTTACGTATTTGGAACTACGTATTCGATCTACGTATTAGGATCTACTGCCTTTTAACCGCTCCAGAATCTGTTTATCCTTCGGGGTCAGTTCTGCTGTCTCCAACAGATCAGGTCGCCGTTCTAAGGTGCGCTGCAGCGCCTGCTCACGCCGCCACACATCGATATTGGCATGATGTCCGCTTAGCAGCATATCCGGCACCTTCCAGCCACGAAACTCCGCTGGGCGCGTATAATGCGGATATTCGAGCAGTCCCGTGCTGAACGAATCAGACACTGCAGACGTCTCATTGCCTAACGCTCCAGGCTGAAGACGGACAATGGAATCAATAACGGTCATAGCCGGGAGCTCGCCACCGGTAAGTACATAATCGCCAATGGAAAGTTCGTCTGTTACCAGATGCTCGCGAATTCGCTCGTCATACCCCTCATAATGCCCGCAAATAAAGATTAGGTGCTGCTCTTGAGCCAGCTCCTCGGCTATTTTCTGAGTATAAGTCTTGCCTTGAGGACACATCAGGATAATACGCGGTTTAACCTCTTCAGCCGGTAAAGGGGACAACAGGTGCTCCACCGCCGCAAAAATCGGATCCGGCTTTAGAACCATCCCTCCGCCTCCGCCATAGGGAGTGTCATCTACCGTATTATGTTTATTGCCGGAAAAATCACGAAAATTGACAGCATTCAACGATACAATGCCTTTATCACGGGCTTTGCCAAGAATACTTGTGCCAAAAACGCCTTCACACATTTCAGGAAACAGCGTCAGCACATCAATTCTTATCATGACAGCAGCCCTTCCATGGGATGAATCGTTACACGCCGTTCTTGTACATCTACATCGAGTACGACCTCATCAATAACAGGAATAAGGATATCAGCCCCTTTAGAAGGTTTGACAACCCACACATGATTGGCTCCCGGTGTCAAAATCTCAGTGATCAAACCCAACGGCTCTGCGCCTGGCTCGTCTGTATAAACCGCACACCCAATAATCTGGTGGAAGTAATACTCGTTATCTGACAGCTCCACCAAATCACTGCTTGGCACCTTTAACAGGCTGCCTTTATACTTCTCCACCTGGTTGATATCGGTATATCCTTTAAGCTTGGTAATAAACATCCCTTTATGTTCGCGTGCGGATTCCACTATTACTTCAAAAGAACTTCCGTTCTCCGGAACCACCAACAGCTTTTTGCCGGGTGCAAAACGTACATCGGGAAAATCAGAATAGGACAATATTTTTACTTCTCCGCGAATACCGTGTGTATTTGCCAGTCTGCCTACGGTTAATAAATCTTCCGTCATGTGAACCTCTCCTTTAGCAACGTTCATTAATCCTTCTTACTCTATATAATAGAACAAAAAGGGGCTGGGATATACTATCCCGAGCCCCTCATTGTGCGATCTACTTAAGATAAAATATCTACAGTTACACGTTTATCGCTTTTGACTGCTGCTGATGTAACTACGGTACGAAGCGCTTTGGCGATCCGGCCCTGCTTGCCGATGACCTTTCCAACATCATCAGGATGTACGGACAGTTCATATACAATCAGGTGATCCTTCTCAACGGTCCGTACGGTCACATCTTCTGGATGATCCACTAAAGCCTTAGCAATAACTCCAACTAATTCTTCCATAGGGGACCCTCGCATTCAGTCATTATTTCTGTTGTCTAAGCTCATGGAACTTCTTCATCACGCCTGCTTTGGAAAGCAAGTTGCGAACGGTATCAGATGCTTGTGCACCTGTTTGAAGCCATTTAAGAGCTTTCTCTTCATCGATCTTAACTACTGCCGGTTGTTCAATCGGATTATAATAACCAATTTCCTCGATAAAACGACCGTCACGAGGGGACCGGGAATCAGAAACCACTACACGATAAAATGGCGCTTTATGTGCACCCATGCGTTTCAAACGAATACGTACTGCCACGAAATTCACCTCCTTAAAATAGTTTCGATCCCACCCAAACCCTCCCTTCCAAGGGAGGGCCCCAAGGGTTGCACCCTCTGGACACCCGCACCAAAAACGTATTGGCGATAGAGTTCAGTATGGCGGTACTTAGGACGTTTGGGTGTATGATCGCTTACGTCCCTGGCGGGACACGCTTTACGCTTGCGGTATCTAGAAAACATAAGGAATAAAGATAAAGATTAATCCTATGTTGTACTATGGATTATCGGGAAACCGATCAACTGATTAAAATCAAGTTCAAAAGATCAACGGAAAGGGAACTTCATACCTTTGCCGCCCATGCCTTTGAGCTGCTTCATGGCGTTCTTGGCACCTTTACCGCCGCCTCCGCCGCCCATCATGCCGGAGAACTGCTTCATCATCTTGCGCATCTCATCAAACTGCTTGATGAGTCGGTTAACTTCAGCAACTGAAGTACCGCTGCCTGTTGCAATACGCTTACGGCGGTTGTGATTGATGATCTCAGGCTGAGTTTTCTCAGCCTTAGTCATGGAATGCACAATGGCCTCTACGCGTCCCATTTGCTTGTCATCCACCTTCAAATCCTTCATGCCCTTAGCTTTGTTCATGCCAGGCAGCATGTCAAGAATCTGGTCGATAGGTCCAAGCTTCTTCACTTGATCCATCTGCTCCAAGAAATCATCGAACGTAAATTCCGCATTACGCATCTTACGTTCCATTTCCTTGGCTTTGTCAGCATCAATGTTGAACTGGGCTTTCTCGATCAGCGACAGCATGTCGCCCATACCCAAGATCCGGGATGCCATACGTTCCGGATGGAACGGCTCCAAAGCGTCGATCTTCTCGCCAAGAGCAGCGAATTTGATCGGACAGCCGGTAACGGCTTTAACAGATAGAGCAGCACCGCCTCGAGTGTCACCATCCAGCTTGGTTAATACCACACCCGTAAGGGCAAGCTGTTTGTTAAAGCTGTCGGCCACATTTACAGCATCTTGACCGGTCATGGCATCCACAACCAGCAAGACTTCATCAGGGTTCACTACAGCGTGAATCTGCTTGAGTTCTTCCATGAGATCTTCATCTATATGCAGTCGACCTGCAGTATCGATAATCACATAATCTAAGTTATTGTCCTTCGCATACTGTAGACCTTGTTTGGCGATTTCTACCGGACTAGTCTTATCCCCCAGTGAGAATACCGGAACCTTAATCTGCTCTCCTAGAACCTCCAGCTGCTTGATCGCAGCAGGACGATAAATATCTCCTGCCACAAGCAATGGCCGATGATTCCCTTTCTGCAAGAGCTTCGCAAGCTTAGCAGAGGTTGTCGTCTTACCGGCGCCCTGCAGACCCGCCATCATAATAACAGTCGGCGGCTTGTTTGACTTCGCCAGCTTTGCTTGGCTGCCACCCATCAGTTCCGTTAATTCTTTATTAACGATATCGATAATGACCATGCCGGGAGTAAAGCTATCCATCACTTCCTTGCCGATGGATTTCTCCTTCACCTTGGATACGAAATCCTTCACTACCTTGAAGTTAACGTCTGCTTCCAGCAAGGCCAGCCTAACTTCGCGCATAGCTTCGTTAACATCATCCTCAGAAACTTTTCCTTTGCCGCGTAGTTTGCTGAACACACTCTGTAGTCTTCCGCTTAAACCTTCAAACGCCATATTCTGCCGCCTCCCTTCTTCATTAATCCAAGCTCTGTAAACGGTCTATTATTTCTGTGAAACGTATATTATATTCTTCTGACAGCAGTCCGATTTCCGGCAATCTGCGCAGTTCATCTATATAGTGACTACGACTCTCATGTTTACTAAGTAAACCGAGCTTGTCCTCGTAGTTCTCCAACACTTGCTCCGCCCGTTTGATATGCTCATATACAGCTTGACGGCTAATTTCAAATTCAGCGGCAATTTCTCCCAAGGAGAAGTCATCATGAAAGTAATATTTAAGGAACGTCTGCTGCTTATCTGTTAACAGCCGTTCGTAGAAAGCAAAAAGCAAGTTAATTCGGTTTGTTTTATCAAGCTTGTTATCCTGACTCATTAAGGGCACTCCCTTCGTCAAGGCAAAACACTTTACAGCACTACAACGTCCCTTATAATACCTAAAACAAAGAAAGATGTCAAGCCTTTTTGCTTGTCATCTTTTTCTTTGTCTTAATTCCATAATTTTTATCAGAAATTAGGCCTATATCAATGGATTGGCAGCAAATAAATGAAGACGGCCAAGAAGTGTATGGTACTTCCGCCAAGCACAAATAGATGCCAGATCGCATGGTGGTATGGGAAGCCTCTCCATACATAAAAGATCGTACCCAGTGTATAAAGAATCCCGCCTGCCATCAGCAGCGTCATGCCTTCTGGTGCGACTACAGCAGAAAGTGGATTCCAGGCAATAACGATTAGCCAGCCCATAACGATGTAAAAGACGGTGGACATAAATAGGAATTTTTTAACGAAATAGGCTTTAAATAAAACTCCAAAGATGGCAATCCCCCAAATGATGCCAAACAAACTCCAGCCCAATGTTCCACGGAGCGCAACAAGTAAGAAAGGTGTATACGAACCGGCAATGTATAGGTAGATTGAAGAATGATCTAGAAATTCAAAAAAATCCTTTGCCTTACCTTCATTCAAACTATGCACCAATGTGGAATTGAAATAGAGAAGCATCATCGTCGTGCCGTAAATGGAAAAGCTGACCACATGCCAGACCGTTCCCTTCAAGCTTGCAAAAACAATTAAAATCACAAGTGCAGCGACGCTTAATACGGCTCCGATACCATGGGTTACCGCATTTGCCACTTCTTCCTTGCGGCTGTAAGTATGAGTATTCGCCATGCCAAATCCTTTCGTGAATCATTTTCTACTATTATAGACGTTCCACGGGTGCCCTTCCACTGCACCGAAAGACCACCCGGGAGCCTCTAACTACAATTTATACAGTTCGGTGTACTTCTTTTCCAAGTAATCAGCCAGATAATCGGGGTTCAACGGCTCTCCGGTCACTTGTTCAATGATTTGTGAAGGCGTCAGGCTTTGCCCGTACTGATAGATTTTGTCTGTAAGCCATTCTTTGATCGGAAGCAGGTTCCCCGCTGCAATCCACTCGTCAAACTCCGGAAGCTCCTTGCGGAGAGTATTCAACATTTGAGCGGCATACATATTCCCGAGTGAATAGGAGGCGAAATATCCGAAATCTCCACCTGACCAATGTACATCCTGCAGCACACCTAAGCTATCTGTAGGCGGTGTAATTCCCAGATATTCTTGATACTTCGCATTCCACACTGCAGGAAGGTCTTTTACATCAAGTCCCTCATTAAAAATCAGCTTCTCGATCTCGTACCGAATAATAATGTGCAAATTATAGGTGAGCTCATCTGCTTCAATTCGAATAAAGGAATTCGATACGTTGTTAATAGCGCGGTAGAAATCTTCAACTTCAACATTAACAAGTTGGGCAGGGAAATGCTGCTGCAGATCGTTGAAATAACGCTGCCAGAAGGGAAGGCTGCGACCAATCATATTCTCCCAAAGTCTAGACTGCGATTCGTGAATACCCATGGATGCTCCTTGAGCCAAAGGTGTTCCCACGAGCTCTTTGTTGATATTTTGCTCATAGAGCGCGTGTCCGCCTTCGTGAAGAGAACTAAATACTGCGCTGGTCACGTTATCTAGTAAATAATTCGTAGTGATACGGACATCTCCAGGATTGAGTCCAGTGGCGAACGGATGCACACTCTCGTCCAGCCGCCCTGCATCAAAGTCATAGCCCATCTGCTCCAGAATAAACAGGCCGAATTTCTCCTGCTGATCCTTTTCAAATATACGATTTAAAAACTCTGTGTCCGGTTTATTGGGAGATGCCGCGATCGCTTCCACTAAAGGAACAAGACGGCTGCGCAGGCGGCTGAACACTTCATCTACTTTTTTCACTGTAAGATCAGGCTCGTACATATCCAACAACGTATCATAACGTGTTTCTTTTACACCCCAATAATCAATAAACTCTTTCTTGAAATCGACAATCTTGCTTAAAAAAGGCTCAAAGGAGGCAAAATCATTATTTTCCTTCGCCGCTTCCCACATCGTCTCCGTGTGAGCGGCCAGCACAGCGTATTCCTCGTATCTTTCAGGAGGGATGCTTTTGCTGCGTTCGTACTCCTTACGGCAATCCTTTACGATTTTATTCTGGATATCGGTCAATTGATTCATAATAGCCGGGCGGCTGAAAAACTCTGTAAAACGTCCCATTTCCGCCGAGGTTTCCAGCCTGAAGGATTCTCCACTCAGCATTCCTACTGTTCTGGACCGAACTTCGGCTCCCTTACGCGGCGCACCTGTACGCAAATCCCAATGCAGCAGACCAATCGCCTCATTATATCCGCTGATTTTGGATAATAGTGCGCTAAATTTCTCCCACTCTTCCGTTACGTGTTGTTCCATTTCGGGACACCCACTTTCTCTGTTTTACTTATCTCCACTTGATGATACTTTTTTAAATACGTATAATCAACTTCAAGGTATTCATTTTTAATTTGAAATACTTCGAAAATTCATCCTTAAATCAAGCACCTGTATGTAAGGTAAGCACTGTCGAAGAAATGTGGAGGGGGAAATACAGTATGAGTCAATTGTCTAAAATCATGGAGTTTAATCAGGAATTTGTAGAGAAAAAAGAATATGAATCCTACCTGACCAGTCGTTTTCCAGATAAAAAAATCCTCATAATTACCTGTATGGATACCCGTTTGGTAGAACTTCTGCCAAAGGCTATGAATTTCAAGAACGGTGACGTCAAAATCATTAAAAATGCCGGAGCCGTTATTTCCCAGCCTTTTGGCAGCGTTATGCGCAGTGTAATGGTTGCTTTGTATGAGCTGGATGCAGAAGAAGTGATCGTCGTGGGCCATTATGAGTGCGGTATGGCCTCCTTGAACGCTGACAAGATGATTAACTCCATCAAGGATCGCGGTGTTTCAGAACAAGTATTGGCTACCCTGGAAAACTCAGGAATTAAGCTGACGAAATGGCTGCGCGGGTTTGACAACGTGGAAGACGGGGTAATTCAAACTGTGGAGCTAATAAAACAACATCCATTACTTCCACCGGGCATACCTGTACACGGCATGATTATCGATCCGGCTACCGGAGCGCTTGATCTTGTCACTGAAGGGTACTAGTCTCGTAACGCTTATTGACAACTCTCAACTGCTGTTTGCGTGGACTCTGTCCACGCATTTTTTTTGCTATACATCTATAGAGTGGTTTGGATTATTTTAAAGGCGAAACCAACTTTATCCATTTACGTATTTACTCTGGGTACACAAAAGCATGAATAAGTATGGATAGAGGTGATTGCAATGAAGTTGGAATTAGAGAATATCCACAAAAGTTTTGGAGACAAAAAAGTGCTTCAGGGAATTAATTATACCTTTGAAAAAGGAAAAATCTATGGTTTACTAGGACGCAACGGCGCAGGGAAGACTTCACTGTTCAACTGTCTAAGCGGTGAGATCAAACCCGATAACGGAGGCGCTTTTCTTAGTATTCATGAGGTTAAAAGACAACTCCAGGATGAGGATATCGGCTATGTGTATTCCCTCCCCATTTTACCGGAATTTTTAACGGGTTATGAGTTTGTAAAGTTTTTTATGGATATTAATAAGGAGAAAGTAATGCCGAGCACCGCTATCGAGACCTATTTTGACCTCATCAAGATTGGTCAGACGGATCGGCACCGGTTGATCAAAAGCTACTCTCACGGAATGAAGAACAAGATCCAAATGCTCTGTGTCATCATTACCCGGCCTCCATTAATCTTGCTAGATGAACCGTTAACTTCGTTTGACGTTGTGGTAGCCTTGGAGATCAAAAAACTACTGCGTGACATGAAGGAAGATCATATCATTATTTTCTCAACACATATCCTGCAGCTTGCTACCGATCTATGCGATGAGCTCGTTGTGCTGAGTAACGGACAACTTGAGGAGATTCCCTCCAGTACTCTGCATAGCCCTGAATTTGAAGAGAAGATCATAACCTTATTAAAGGATGAGAATTATGATTAGTACGCTTAATAGTATTCTGAATATCCGGGTTTCCTCAACCACCAACCGTCTGATTTTCTATTTCAAACGAACTCCGATTATTGGGAAGCGGCTCGATGACAGCCTATACGGCAATATTTCTTTCAAAAGAAGCCTAGCCATTGTTGTAATGATATTTAGTGTGATATGGGGATTGTTGAACAAATTCTTGTACATAGGCGCCCTAATATACTTACCCGTCTTTTATTATAAAAAAGATCTCCAGGTAACTGAACAGCTTGAACTATTTCTTTATATCTTTGTACTGTTAAGTTTTGTAATCGCTCCAATCTCAAATTCCGTAATTTTAGAAGCTAAACGAGATAAATATATCTGTGTAAAGCTGCTAAGGATTTCTCCAACCAGATATACACAAGCTACTCTTGGCTTTAAATTTGTCCATTTTTTTGTTTATTTTCTGCCAGCGGTCATTGTATTTTTCTCCATCTTCGGGGCATCAACGGGGCAAGCAATTCTGTTCACACTTTTAATGACTGCTTGGCGATTAATCGGTGAGGCCCTAACTCTCTGGATATTTGATAAGACGGACATAATACTGTGGAAAAAGTATACTCTTGTTTGGTCAGCCATCCTTGCAGGCACTTTGGCAGCTTATATTCCCCTTGCGGTAGGCAATCCATTTGCTATTAGTAGGGTCATCTTCAACCTTCCTATTTCTTTTGCAATTCTAACCTTAGGAGTAATTGCGGTATTTTATATTGCAAAATACCCTGACTACCGCAGGGCGGTAGATGCCGTAACCAAGATAGATGAACCGCTGCTTGACATGGGAAAAATGATATCTACTGCAAAGCAGGCCGAGGTTAGCATCAAAGAATCCGATAGCTCTTCCACATATTCAGCCATTGATAGATATAGCGACAAAACAGGTTATGCATACCTGAATGCCATCTTTTTTGACAGACATAGACGCTTTTTAATCCAACCCGTCATAAGAAGGCTATATGTTATCGCTGTTCTCACTGCCGCCGGCTTTGCAAGCATGCTGATATTTCCCGAGGCCTCATTCACTCTTGCTTCCCAATTAGTTGATGGGCTGCCTATCTTAGTATTTATCATGTATTTCACATCTATCGGGGAACGAGTATGTAAAGCGATGTTTTACAATTGTGATATCAGTCTATTACGCTATGGATTTTATCGGGATCAAGAGACTATCCTGCAAAATTTCAAAATTAGATTTATGAAAATAGCCGGGCTAAATCTCATTCCCTCCGCAGCAATCTGTATTGCTGTCAGTGCATTGATTCTTTTCTCAGGGGTCCACTGGCCAATGATGGATGCGTTCAGCTTTTTATTATCGATTATTTTTCTCTCCCTCTTCTTCTCCGTTCATCATTTATTTATGTACTATATTTTTCAACCTTACAGTACAGAGTTTAATATGAAAAACCCCTTTTTCCGCATCGTCAATGGCATCGTATATGGTATCTGCATTATTTGTTTTCAATTTCAAAGCACTCCTGCTTATTTCGCAGTTGTTGTTCTTATCGCTACTATGGTGTATATAACTGCCGCTCTGATACTGGTGTACAAACTTTCACCCAGGACCTTCCGTATTAAATAAACAACCCTCTCCATGAAAAAAGGGGTGTCCCATAAGCCATGGGATGGCTACTTGGGACACCCCTCATTTTGGGAGTCGGATAGACGGTTATGCTTGTGAGGACGCTCCGCGAACGGACCGTTGCTCCAATCGCTGTGCTCTCCAGATTTTATTTATTTTCCTTAGCGGTAAAAATCCGGAGACAGCTTATGCTTTCGAAGCTAGTTTTCCTTCGGAAAACTTTCGGGCGACCGCTACCGCTTTTCCGCAATCGTTCCGTCCTCTCCGCTACTTTCAGCGGAAACCATTCCAAAATCTATTCCAAAAAAAGCAAAAAGAAACCTCTCTTTGGTAGAATGGAAGTACGACCAACCATTTCAAAAGGAGAGGTTTCTTTATACATTTAATATACCATGGACCAACGTTACAGGAGAAAGTGTATACCCTTTTTGCTGCCATTGAAACTGACGAGCAGCGGGAAGATCAGAACTGACCGGCGAGAAATTAGAAACCGCCATATGAAATTCGTAAACGTCATTACCGAAGCGCAAGTTGTGAAGACTGTCCACTGAAATCTAGTTGTACAAAGGCCGCGGGAAACCGTGAAGTCACCGTCAGCATGGAGTCCTTACGTTACCGAAAGCAGGCAAGGGAGTTACTGCGGAGCGAGGAAGGATAAATAACCTGCTAAAGCAAGCCAATACGGATCAAAAACGAAAACTAGCCAGTCTCCAATAACCCGGAGACTGGCTAGTTTTTTAGCTTTTATAGCTTTGAAGTGCAAAAGGCTGCCTCATACGTGAAAAATATCTTCTTTTGGGACAAGCCCTTTTCTTAATGGATTAGTGACACTTTAAATCAAAGCGATGGCGAGTAGATCGAACAGAGCAAGCGGTAAAATAACGTTATTGTAATAGCCGTAACCAGGGTATTGATATCCTGGATAATAACCCGGATATTGACCTGGGTAATATCCCGGATACGGTTTGTAATAAGGGTTATAGAACCCGCGGGCTGTTTCCTGTGTGACGGTCACACTCAAGTATAAGTGCTTATTATCAAGCCCGCTGATAACCCCTTCATGCATTTGACCGTCTAGCGTCTGCACCTTCACATTGTGGTTCATGTAAGGCTTGCAGGATTGATGCAAGGATTCCTTCACACCATGCAGGTGTTGGATTACCGCAGGATCCGCCTGATAGATAACGGACTGTTGTCCGGTGTTTAATGTCGACATATTTATCGAGACCTCCGTAAATGGATTTGCTCCATTCTATGCAGAAGCCCATGCCTAGGTGAATACCAATCAACCTTTGTCGTAATCTTTCTAACCTTTGACGGCCCCTCCTACAATTCCTTTAACAATTTGTTTCTGCATGACCACAAAGAAAATAAAGATAGGGATAAGGACAATTACGGTCAAGGTCATGAACATCGGCCAGTTCACGGAGAACTCTCCTTTGGCTTTGTACACCAGCAGTACCAGTGTTGCTTTATTGGATGAATTCAAGAAAAGCATGGGTGCCAGGAAGTCATTCCATATCCACATCGTCTGATAGATAATGCTGGTCACGGTGATGGGTTTAAGAAGTGGCAAAATAATTCGCCAGAAAATCCCCCAGATGCTGCATCCGTCAATGACCGCAGCTTCCGGCAATTCCTTCGGAATCGTCTTCATATACCCCATCATCAGGAAGAATACGAACACCGCTCCCCCCATGTAAAGAACAATTAGCCCTGACAGTTTATTGACCAGATGTAAGCCCGTCATTAATTCAAATAACGGAATCAGTGTCGTTTGAAACGGGATGAGAAACCCTGCCAGCAAATAGGTGGTGATTATTTTATTCATTTTGTTGGCATTGAAAACGACCGGATATGCCGCCATAGCCCCGAACAATACCATGAACATGACGGAGAAAACAGTAATGGTTAAGCTGTTACCAAAGCTGCGCAGCAGCGGTGTTTCTTCAAAGACTTTGACATAATTCGAGAAATTCCAAACCTTAGGCCATCCCATAGGATGCCGAGCGGTCTCGGCTTGGCTTTTCACCGTGTTAATAATAATTAGATAAAAAGGAAAGAAAGTGACGATGGCGATCGGAAGCATCAGGATATCCAGCAGCCAGTTTCTTTTTGCGGATTGGATCATAGGACACGTTCCTCCCGCTTTTGCATCCATGATACTTGGAAGAACGTAATCACAAGCACAATTAGGAAGAAAACGATGGACATGGCAGATGCCAAGCCGTATTGGACCTCAGAGATCCCGCGGAGCACAATTACCTGAGTGATGGTATGGGTCTCAAATCCCGGTCCCCCTCTGGTCAAAGCAAAAGGGATTTCGAACACCTTGAGTCCCCCGGTTAGCAGCAGCATTATACTAACTGTCATAGCTGGTGCAAGCAGCGGCAGTGTAATATGGCGGATTTGCCCCCAGCGTCCTGCCCCGTCTATGGAGGCAGCTTCATAGTAGTCTTTGGAGATGCCTTGCAGAAAAGCCAGATAGAGAACGGCGTGCCACCCGGCACCTGCCCACGCTGCAACAATGATCGTCATTAATTTTGCTAAGTTCGGGTCTGACAGCCAGGGCTGCGGACCGAGATTAAACACTTCTCTAAGCACGGTATTCAGAACACCGGATGAGATAGGGGCCAATATAAATCCCCAAATATACGCTAGCAACAATCCACTCGGGATGGACGGGAAGAAGAATATCGCCCGGTGAATATTTTTGGTGAAGAAGTTCTGATCCAGAATAAGAGCAAGCGGTATCGCAACTAAGGTAATAAGTACCGTACTAGAGATTGCATATAAGAGCGTATAGCTAATCCCGGATACTATAGCATCGTCTTTGAATATTTTTAAATAATTGCTCATCCCGACAAAGTTGTAGTTTTTATTATAACCGTTGAAATCAGTCAAGCTGAAAATGAACGACTTGATTAAGGGATAGATCGTGAACAAGGTATAGAATAGCAGAATCGGAATCAAGAACAGCTGATATTGCAGTTGCTTGAGAAACTTGGGCAAGTGGCCCCTCCTCCTTCCGGGAGCTTCCAGCAGGTTTTATTTGTTATCCATTTCGGCCAGCTTTTTATCCAATGCTTGTGCAATCCCTTCAGGGGTTCCTTTTCCTACAATTAGATCTTGTGAGGAGATCATGAATTGGTTGCGCAGAGCTTCTTGATGTCTCGGCCAGGAAACCATCGGTAAGTAGAACTTGCCTTGAAGGAGACCTTCTTTATAAGCTTTCTCGATTTCAGGACTTACTGTACTTTCATAACCTTTAGCTGTAATGAAGGCACCGCTTCCTTCTTCAAACTTCTTTAAGCCTTCAGGAGAAGCCAAATAGCTCAAGAACGTAAGTGCCTCTTCTTTATATTTGGTCTTGCTGTTAATGGCCAAGCCCACACCAGGAGCACCTGCATAGTAGTTGCCGCCAGGATTCGGTCCGGGAATTGGAGCCATTTCATACTTGAGGTCCGGATTTGCTTCTTTAAAAGTGTTAATATTCCATGGCCCGCCTGTAATCATAGCTACGTTGCCTACGGCAAATTCATTGACGATTTGATCGGCCGTCAGCCCAATCATGTCAGCCGTAAGAATTTTATTATCCACTAGGCCCGACTTCCACAGCTTGAAGGTTTCGGTCCAGGATTGTTCAAAGGTAGCTTTTCCTTCAAAGATTTTGGCATCGATATCCGCGTCCTTTGCAAGCGTCGTATTTGCGAATAATCCGTCATGTATCATCGTCACATCCCCTACGTTATCGTAGTAAGGAATGATACCGGCTTCTTTTAGAGTCAAGCAGGCTGCAATGAACTCATCCCACGTCTCAGGAAAGGTAGTGATACCGGCTTTCGCGAACAAGTCTTTGTTGTACCAGAGCCCGCCGACCCAGCCCGTTTGTGTAAAAGCGTAGGTTTTTCCGTTTTTACTAAGCATCGGTTTATTACCCTCAAGCATCACATCCATGAACGGCTCATTGGTTAAGTCAATCGCATAACCCCCGTCAATAATCTCATTACGGTTCTCGGCAGCGATAATAAAGATATCGGTAGCTGAATGGGACAGCAGCATCGTTTGCAGCTTGGAAATGTAATCTTTAACAGGCGGAGCATGTTGGAAATCGAAGGATATATTAGGATACTTTGCTTGGAAACCTTCCAGCAAAGGAGCCATTTCTTTCTCATTGTTCCACGACAAGATACTAAGCTTTACCTTCTTGCCTGAATTTCCGGAGCCTCCGACATCGCCGCTAGTATTTGTATTTCCGGCATTCGTGGCATTTCCGTTGTTCCCTCCACATGCAGTTAACATAACCGACAAACACAAGATGACAGCTAAAACGATTCCATATGATTTTTTCATACTGGCTAAGCCCCCCAAATCATTTTTGTAAGCACTTACATAACTACATGATATCCCGGAATGGATGTTGAATGAATTCACATCGTTGCATGATTTCTTGTAAATTGTTGCATGATTTTTTTATAAACCGTTTATCTTGTGCGAACTTCTATAGTCTTTGGGAGACATGCCAAAATGCTTCTTGAACGCCCGGCTGAAATAACTGTCATCCAAAAAACCGGTACGCTCAGCGATCTGATTGTTCTTCAAATCCGTTTCTCTCAGTAGCTCGGCTGATTTCTCCATACGGATCCGGGTGACATATTGCCAGTAATTCTCATTAAATTCCTGCTTAAATGTACGGCTGATTTGATACTTGTCCATGTCGAACCGGTCGGCCACATGTTGGAGAGATAGATCCTCCTCATAATGAATATCCACGTAAGCTTTGATGACCCTGATCATTTCCAGAAGTTTCGGTAACGGCAGCTCTTGACAGGAGGACAGCAGCGCAAGGCGTTGTTGCAATAAATTTTCCAGCTCATCTACTTGACGATACAGGTTCATCAATTCTTGTATAGAAGGCAGTTTATTCTGTAACTCTTCACCAGGGGCAGAGATCTCATTCAAATGCAGCAGGTAACGATAGCAGATCAAATATACGGATTCGGGTTTTGGACGTTTAGAGCGGAGCATTTCAAATAATTCACGAATGTCCTTTTCCAATGCCGGTATCGGTAATCCCATCCTAACCTTGTCTTCAAAAGCCTTTTCCCTGCTCTGAAGAAGTTCAAGTGAACCCTCATTGCGATTTCGAATCGCAGCATAAGTATGGATAGCATCCGCTTCAAAAAAAGAGTGCTGTACCGCTTCCCTGCACTCGGCAATACGGGTCAGCAGCAATCCTGCATCAGACTCGATTCCGCTTATCCCTATATTTATCGACTCCATAGGATACCGTTCCTTCCAATGGATGACACTCCCTTTGGTGCATTGCAACAATTCGGCATCTTTAATTCCCGAGTGCAGACCCACCACAATCACATGCTCCTTATGGTGTTTATAAGTCCGTACACTGCATACATGGATGCCCTCCCTCTCCCAAGATTGCTGCTCCCCGTAAAAATGATCGAAGGGAAGACCATCAATCGCCAGGGCTGCGTAAGAGCTAATGCCCAGCTTTTCAAATCCCTCCTGAATGATCTTTACTGCAGTCTCTGGTAATACTCCCGCATACGTTGCTTTGTCCAATTCGTTCTCGATGGATGATAGGATATCCTTACGAGCCTCCTCGATCAGCTCCTCCAGAACCTTCCTTAACTGCTCTGAATCTATAGGCTTCAAGATATATTGAGAAACTCTTAGACGGAGTGCTTCCCGGGCATATTCAAATTGATCATACGCACTCAATATAATGGTTCTCGGCTTCCAGTCCAAAGATTGAATACGCTGCAGGGCTTCAAGTCCGCTTAACAAAGGCATTTGAATATCTATAATCAATAGATCGGGATGGTAGGACTCCACAAGATTAGCTGCTTCTTCCCCGTTGTAAGCATGTTTAATCTGTTTAATTCCGAGAGCCTTCCAATCCATTGTTTTCTCTAGATACTTATGGACCGACATTTGATCATCTGCAATAAGTAGCTTCATAACATCCACTCCATTCTTAGCTTCGGTTATTCCGGGACTATTACATAAACGCAGGTGTAAGAGCCGGGTTCACTCTCAATTCCTATGCCATAAGGATCACCAAACCTCAGCTTAATTCGCTGGTTTACATTGTATAGCCCGATGCTCTCTGACGATAAATCTGTAGAAGAATGCTCCAATCGCTCTGCAAGCTTCTGTCGAAAATCTTCCGTAATCCCCGCTCCGTTGTCCGTTATGGCAACACATACCCCATGTTGAACAAACTTCACACTAATCTTTATGCAGGCTGACTGGGGATTCTCCTTGAAGCCATGAAGTATGGCATTCTCCACCAGCGGCTGAAGCATCAATTTCACGGTTCGGCTGCGCAATACTGCCGGATCTGGAATCTCGTATTGAATGTCGATGGCATGATCATATTTGATGTTCATAATGAACAAATAGTCCCTTACATTGTTGAGCTCTTGTTCCAGTTCTACCGTTTCTTGCGATTGCTTCATGGAATACCGCAGCAGATTGCTCAAAGATAATACCAAGCGGTTGGAATCGTCTGTATTTCCGCAGACAATTTCCGTTTGAAGTGCCTGAAGAGTATTGAATAGAAAGTGGGGGTTAATTTGCGATTGAAGAGATTTCAATTCCGCCTCTTTCATCGAAATCTGCGATAGGTAGTTTTGCTTGACCAATCCTTCAATTCTTGCGACAAGCTCTTTGAATTTTTTGCCGATGAGATTGAGCTCCCGGTATATATAGTTTTTGGGGACAACGTAAAGATCATCTTCCCCCATAGTATCCAGTGTAAGCAGCAGTCTTTTGAAGGGTCTTGAGATCGTAACCGTAATCAGAATGGATATGAGGACATTAAAGAGGATACATAAATACATAATTCCCGCCAGATAACTCCTCAGCTGATCCGATTGCGCACGAATTTCCGACATAGGGATGGTGGAGACCATTCGTATACTTGGCGTTGAGGTGGGATGGTAGGTAACCAACTGTTCCTTCCCGGCAATAGTAGTAATCAAGCTGCCGGACTGTCGTTCGGATAGAATCTCAATTCCGGGAAAATCTAACTTGTTGCCGATACTTTCGCTATGCTTATTCACGATAATCGTCCGTTTATCATCTATCATGAAAATATCTTCGTTATC
The DNA here is from genome assembly GCF_000757885.1 of Paenibacillus wynnii. Taxonomy (NCBI): domain Bacteria; kingdom Bacillati; phylum Bacillota; class Bacilli; order Caryophanales; family Paenibacillaceae; genus Paenibacillus; species Paenibacillus wynnii. The sequence continues at coordinate 1,646,952 of NZ_JQCR01000003.1, forward strand.
CTGGTAGGCGCTTAATTCGAACAATCCGTTGAACTTATCCAAATCCAGATTAGCTATGACCGCCCCAATGGTCTGACCATTGTACGCTTTGACCGGAAGAGCCACAGAGAGTGTATATTGGTTATAGCTATACACATTACTGGAAGATAAATAATCTTGCTTATGAAGGCCCAGTGTCTTAAATCCTTTGTCAGCCTTCTCGGTTACCGCTGTCTGGAACCAGGTTTGCTCTGTAAACGGGTAGTCCCAACGCAGTAAATTACGGCCGGCAACGTTATTCACGTATCCGTTTTTCCCCAAGATAAGAACGTCACTTATTAAGCTTTGATAGGCAGTGATCCCGTAAGCTAAATCGGCAATGTTGCGCTCATGCTGAATAAGCTCGTCGGCACCTGGTGTCCAACCGGATTTCATTAGCGCGATAACCGAGTAATGTCCAGCTAAAGGTACTAAAGGCCGCTTAGCCTCTTCGAGATTAAAATTAAATAATTGTGCAGCCTGTTCCATTACCTTGTAACTGGAGGCTGCAGCTTGGTCTGTGATGGTGGCGGTAGAATCCCGGATAGAGAAATAACCCAGTAGAAAAACAAGGAGAATGTTGATAAAAAGGTAGGAAAGAAAGATGGTTCGGGTAATCGTACGGCGGAATAAGGTTTGTTTAAGGATCGTGATTATTTTGATCAAAAACATCATCCTTTCTTACCTTTATAGTGAACTTTTGTTTTTGATAGTTTAACAAAACAGGCTGCCCAATCATAGACGGGGCAGCCTGGAATATATTTACTCACTCTCTGTATAGGGACGCCACATAGGATTACCTGGCAGAGGACAATATTTCTCTTTCAGCTTGGCGGTGATTCGCACGATACATCCACATAGAGAGCATGTATACCCGCCTACCAGCTTAGGGCATTCCTTACAATGGAGTAATCGTTCCTCGTAGATCGCGTCAGGAACAGAATGCGCCGCGTTGTTGAACATAGGTGAAGACAGAACTCGGTTGATTTGCACTTCTGTTACTTGATAATCATCCCGACATCCTTTGCAAGACCGATTATTGTTCATACCTTTGACCTTCTATTCCGCAGTTAATTCGAGAACCGTAACAGACATTGCTGGAAGCTCCAATGTCAGCATTGTATCCTCCAAAGAAAATGATGTGAATTCGGAAGGTGCCACGCGGTCAGGATTATCGAAGGTGTTATGTCCGTCTGTAGTATCGGAAGTTAGTGTAGTTCCCTTTACTGTAACCTGACTACCCATAAGGCCTCGTAAATCCAATTCCATATTTGTACCGGTTAGATGATCCAAATTACAAATACTGATATGAATTTGACCTGCATCATTCTTGGATGCGGATACGGAGAGCTGAGGATAAGCTTCTTTGCCGCTGCCCAGTTCTTCGCTCGATAGATGAATGTCCAATAATTGTGCATCTTGGTGTACCTTGAACATGTTGAACACATGATAAGTAGGCGTTAAGATCATTTTCTCGCCTTCGGTCAGAATAACCGATTGCAGTACGTTAACGAGCTGAGCAATGTTAGCCATCTGTACACGATCACAGTGCTGGTTGAAAATATTAAGCGAGATTCCGGCAATCAATGCATCACGAATGGTATTCTGTTGATACAAGAATCCCGGATTGGTTCCCGGCTCAACATCGTACCAAGTCCCCCATTCATCCACTAGCAGACCTACTCGTTTCTCCGGATCATATTGATCCATAATCGCTGTATGCTTGGTAATTAATTCTTCCATGTAAAATGCCTTTTTCAGAGTTCCGGTAAACTCCGCATCCGGGAAGCCTGTAGCTGCCCCTTTTCCGGTCCAAAAATCTCCTGGAATCGTATAATAATGTAGGGTAATAGAATCCATGAACTGGTGAGCATTTTTCATTACCGCTTCCATCCAATTGTAATCATCCACATTAGGACCGCAAGCAACCTTATGGATCTTGTTGTCCCCATAATTTCGTACATAGGTCTGGAATTGACGGTACAAATCAGCATAGTATTCTGGACGCATGTTACCACCGCAACCCCAGTTCTCATTGCCAACACCAAAATATTTAACCTTCCAAGGCTCTTCCCGCCCATTTTCCTTACGCAGCTCAGCCATTGGGGATACACCCTCAAAAGTTAGATATTCCACCCACTCCGACATTTCTTGTACAGTTCCGCTACCCACGTTCCCGTTAATGTACGGTTCGCATTCAAGCATTGCACATAACATCATAAACTCATGGGTACCGAAGTGGTTATTTTCTACAACACCGCCCCAATGGGTATTGATCATCCGCTTGCGAGTTTCCTTAGGACCGATTCCATCCTTCCAATGATATTCATCGGCGAAACATCCACCCGGCCATCTAAGTACAGGGATTTTCATTTCCTTGAGTGCTGCTACAACATCATTGCGGATACCATTCGTATTCGGAATAGGAGAATCTTCGCCTACCCATAGTCCTTCATAAATACAGCGCCCCAAATGCTCAGAGAAATGTCCATAAATATTACGGTTAATGGTCCCTTTTGTAATGTCTGTGTTGACAGTTAAACGGTTAGCCATGTGTAAGTACCTTCTTTCATTGGTTAGTAGAACCCTACAAATTTCAAAGCGATAAATCTACACCTTTAGACGAATGACATTCCAGGAAGCTTTTACAAGTGAGGCTGTTACTTTAGCTCCGTCAACAACTGCATTGCCGTTATTATGCGGTTTAACACGATCTGGCTGTTGTTCTGTATTAGCGGCTTTGAGATCATCACACTCCATAACTGTATGTCCAATCAGCGTGCAAGATCCGAAGCTGCGAAGATCAATCTCGAACAGCAGTTCAGACTCCAAATGACGGTTAACAGCAAAGATTGTCACTTCTCCCAACTCTTCATTATGAACGGCAACCGATTCCAGGTAAGGCACATCCGTAATTTCTTTGGAATCGTATTTTGGAGAGTTGATTAAAGGTACCAGTGCTTTTCCTCGGCCATATACAGAGGTATGCATATAAGGATAAAAAATCGTTTGTCTCCATGTACCACCCATCTTAGAGGTCATAATCGGTGCGATTACATTGACCAACTGAGCGATACAAGCCATTTTGACGCGATCCGCGTGCTTCAAAAGACTGATCAGCATGCAGCCTACAAGTAAAGCATCCTCATGGTTATAAACATCTTCAAGCTGTGGCGGAGCAATACTCCAAGGGTCCATTTTGCTATCCACTTCATTGGAGTGATACCAAACGTTCCATTCATCAAAGGATAACATCATTTTCTTCTTGCTTCTTTTTTTGGCTTTTACATAATCACAGGTAGCAATAAGGGTACGGATAAAATCATCCATCTCAAGCGAGCGTGCCAAAAAGGTCGGCGTATCATCTTCACGGTTTCCATAATATTGATGCATCGATAGATACTCCACATGATCGTACGTGTGGTCAAGAACGGTAGCTTCCCATTCCGGGAAGGTTGGCATCACAATGTTTGAACTCCCGCAGGCTACCAGCTCTATAGTAGGGTCAACCCATTTCATAACTTTAGCTGACTCTTGCGCGAGGCGGCCGTATTCATGTGCTGTTTTATGCCCGATTTGCCAAGGACCATCCATTTCGTTGCCTAGACACCAGGTTTTAATCCCATGGGGTTGTTCATATCCATGCTCACGACGTAGGTCACTCCAATAGGTTCCAGAAGGATGATTACTGTATTCTAAAATGTTTCTGGCCGCATCCATACCCCGGGTTCCCAGGTTAATGGCCATCATCACTTCCGTATTGGCTTTCTTCGCCCAATCTACAAATTCATTGAAACCGAACTCATTCGTCTCAATCGTACGCCAAGCAAGTTCCAGTCTATGTTTACGTTCACTCTTAGGACCGACACTGTCCTCCCAGTTATAACCGGAGACAAAGTTGCCACCCGGGTAACGGACAATCGGCACCTTAAGCTCATTGATTAATTCGAGCACATCTTCCCTGAAACCGTTCTCATCAGATTGCGGATGACCAGGCTCATAAATGCCGCCGTATACGGCTCTACCTAAATGTTCAATGAATGAACCATAAATTCTTGCATCAATATCACCGATAACAAAATCCTTGTCCACAATCATGGTTGCTTTGTTAGCCATTAGTATAATCACTCCTTGAATTAACGTTTTAATTAACCGCGTTGCGTAAATGTTAATTTAAATACTATAATAGGAGTATATCCTGACTTCTGCAACTATTTTTTTGGAAATGCATTTGTACATTCATTGATTCTGTCTTAGAATAACTATAGATTTGAGAATCCTGGAGGGCTGACATTGATAAAAGCTTCCGCAGACACGAACTGGCTCCCGTTATTTGAAGCCTTAGCAAGTGAAGTGAGGCTGAATATAGTAAGACTGCTCGCTGAGCAACCTATGAACAACAAAGATCTAGCATCCCATCTAAAATTAAGCGGTGCGATCGTATCCATGCATGTGCGCAAGCTCCAAGAAACCGGAATCGTCAGATCAGAAATGATCCGGATAGACGGCGGTACCCATAAGATGAATACCCTCGCGGTTGAAGCGATTGAGATCCTGTTTCCTTTTCTTAAAAATGCTCCGCGCTTGTTTCATGAAATCTCCGTCCCTATCGGTCACTATAACGATTACGAGATCGCTCCAACCTGCGGGCTGGCTACGACCAGTAAATTAATCGGTCAATTCGATGATCCCCGTTTCTTCTTGGATCCAGAGCGTGTGAACGCGGGTATTCTTTGGTTCGGCAAGGGGTACGTAGAATACAAACTGCCCAACTTCCTCCTATCCTCCCAAAAAATTGAGGAGATTGAGATTTCTCTGGAAATGGGCTCCGAGGCACCGGGTATCAACCGGAACTGGCCCTCCGACATCAGCTTTATTCTGAATGGGACGGAGCTTGGGTCCTGGACGAGTCCTGGAGATTCAGGTGAGGGACGGGGAACCTATACACCTACGTGGTGGAGGGATGATATCAATCAATACGGATTCCTGAAGCAAATTCAGATTAATGCCAACGGTACGTTTCTAGATGGCCAAAAAATGTCTGATATTGGTTTGCCAGAACTAGCCATTGAGCGTAACCAGTGGACACTTCGCTTGGAAGTCAAAGAAGATGCCGCCCATGTCGGCGGTTTAACCTTATACGGTGCAGGGTTCGGGAACTATAATCAGGACATCATGTTTCGCACCTACTATAAGGCGGCTGCGGAAGATTAAGGATGGCTGACTGATTTATTGATTTATTGATTTATTGTAAAAGAAAGAGAGGTGCGGCTGGGGCTGCACCTCTCTTTGTGGTGGGTATGGTGGGTATGGTGGCGCATGTGGACTCAGAAGACCCTATTTAGCTAAATACTCCAGATTCCGTAATCTTGCGGACTCAGTGGACGCTATTGGATGCAAAATCATCATTTTACGATCACTATCCATCAAATAGCGGCACCTCTGTCCACATAGTTTGTCCAAAGACATTTTTGTTCAAAATAAGGTCTTTACAGTCCATATCCACTGTCGTTCTGCCGTTCTGTCGTTCTGTTGTTCTGTTGTTCTGTTGTTCTGTTGTTCTGTCGTTCTGTCGTTCTGTCATTCTGTCATTCTGTCGTTCTGTCGTTCTGTTGTTTTGTCGCTCTTTCATTCTGTCGTTCTGTCCATGTGTTTTACTTTCTTTCTGTCTGACTTATGTCTGCCTATACTCCCACTCCACTCTGCCGCACCATACTCCCATTCACTGCGAATCTTCCTTAAGTAACATTAATCTTTACTCCTTGGCTCATGTCGTTCCCAGCAATTCACTATTTCCTTACGCAATCTAAGTTCACCCAAAGGTTCAGGAACGGCTATACTTTTCCCCTAGTAAAAGCAAGCTGCTCCCGTACAGCTTCCATATTCGTAATCGGCTCTTGGCAGGCAAAGTTCCTGCATACATAGGCGGTTGCTTCTCCATGGATGGATGGCTTGTCCGCAAGATGTGGCAACAACTTCACTATAGCTTCCTCATCGTTACCCTCCCACTTGATCAGCAGCGAGGCATCCGGCATATAAGCCTGCTGAACATGAGCAATCATACCGTGAAGTACAGGATCCTGCCGCTTACCGGAAAGGACCCATTCCTTACCACCGCCGACCATGGCAAGCAGTGCCTGCAAATACATTGCATAACCCGGTGGATAATGAGAAGCTGCGGCTCCGAGTACATCCGCAGTACGTTCAGCGACACCCTTTAGCTCTGCGTCCTGAGTTATGCCCGCCAACTTCCACAATGCTCTTGCTGCCACAGAGTTGCCCGAAGGCATCGCACCGTCATACAACTCTTTGGAGCGAATAGGTAACTCCTCCCCGTCTATGCCCGTGAAGAAAAATCCGCCGCGCTCCTCATCGGAGAAGAGCCCAAGCAGCCCATCTTTTAAAATAAGCGTACGTTCCAGATAATCCGCATTCCCTGTAGCTTCATATAACTCCGTAAGACCCCACAGTAAAAAAGCATAATCATCTATATAAGCGGGATAGGCAGCCTCCCCCTCACGATAACGGGCCAACAACCTTCCATCATCACGTCGCATTTGATTCCATATGAAATCGGCTGCTGCCCCGGCGGCTTTGGCGTATTCCGGCTTCTGTAATGCTTTTGCTCCCTGAGCCATGGCAGCGATCATCAACCCGTTCCATGCCGTCAACACCTTATCATCCTTGGCAGGGTGAATTCGCTGCTCCCGGTAGACAAACAGCTTTTCACGCCATTCCTCTATTCGAGTCCGCAGCCCGAGTGGATTCATCCCGAGGTTCTCTGCCAATTCATCCGGTAGGCTTTGCAGGAGATTCGGAATATTCTTGCCTTCAAAGTTACCTTCCGGTGTAATCCCAAATACATGGCAGAAAGAATGCATATCCTCAAGACCTAGCGCTTCCTCAATCTCTTCTCTGGAGAACACATAGAATTTACCCTCTACTCCTTCGGAATCCGCATCCTCTGCACTATAGAAAGCACCCTCTGGAGAAGTCATGTCACGCTGTACGTAAGTGAAGATATTCTCAGCGATCTCAGCATAGAGCGGTTTACCCGTAAGCTGAAAAGCTTCTAAATAGACATATGCCAACAGCGCATTGTCATACAGCATTTTCTCAAAGTGCGGGACCAACCAGTGCCGGTCTGTGGAATAACGAGAAAATCCAAATCCAACATGATCGTACATCCCACCCCGGTACATGGATTCCAAAGTGATTTCCACCATTTTTAATGCTTCGGGTTCATTATAGGCCTGACTGTATGCTAAGAGAAAAGATAGATTATGCGGGGATGGAAATTTGGGTGCGTCTCCAAAGCCTCCATACTCCTTATCAAACTGATGGCGGTACAGCTTGTATGCCTCATGCAGCATTTCTTCTCCAACAACTTCCCCTTCGCCTCCCTCAGGTTGATGCTCAGAGGCTTGAATCTCAGCAAGCAGGTCATCGCCCATCTTATTCAGCGCATGCCCATCCTCTTCCCATTTCACCTGAATCTGCTCAAGCACATCCATAATCCCCATCCGCCCATACTTTCGCCGCTTGGGAAAATAAGTCCCGGCATAAAAAGGCTTTTTATCCGGCGTTAACAGCACCGTGAGCGGCCACCCACCAGATCCCGTGAGCGCCTGGCATACGGACATATACAACGCATCAATATCCGGCCGCTCCTCACGGTCAACCTTTATTGCAACATAGTATTTGTTAAGAAGATCTGCGACTTCCTCGTCCTCGAAGGACTCGCGTTCCATGACGTGGCACCAATGACAAGTTGAATAACCGATAGATAAGAAGATCGGTTTATTCTGCTCAGTAGCTTTTGCAAAAGCGTCGTCTCCCCATGAATACCAATTCACGGGGTTATATGCATGTTGTAGTAGATATGGGGACTTCTCATTTACCAATCGATTAGGCTGTTGGCCTTCTTTAAGTTCCATGTATGTAACCTCCTAAAGCAATAAGTGCCATTGTTAGTATTACCCAATGAAAGGCGAAAAGACACTAACGAGGAGTTAGTGTCTTTTTGAGTATTAAATATCGCTATTGGAGTCTTACTGATTTGCTCTGCTGTAAATAATAGTGACTGCCATAGCCACCTTTCCAGTAATAATTGAACAAATAATTTTTATTGTGGAAATCGGTTAGGCTTTAAAAGATCAAATCCTCTTTATGTCAATAAAATCCTCCACTGCGGTGCAAAGTTAATTTTATTACATATTATAAGATAAAACCTGCGATGAAAGGAAAATTAATACATGGAATATTTCGACATGCTGGCCAAATTAGGTATTGGCAACGCTCATCCTGGAGGATTTGCTGCTACTTTGAGACAATTTGAACAATATCCCCTACCCACTAGCTCCCGAATTCTTGAAGTGGGTTGTGGCACAGGCAGAACATCTTGTTATTTAGCTGCTCAGGGTCATGATGTAGTAGGTATAGATATTCGCCCAGATATGATCGCAAAAGCCAAAAAGCGGGCTGAAAAAGAGAATGCAACGTTGACATTCTTGGAAGGAGATGCAATTTCACTACCTTTTCCAGACGAATCATTTGATGTGATTCTTGTCGAGTCTGTATCCATATTCACTGATACAGGGAAGGCATTCTCGGAATACTACAGGGTTTTGCGGTCTGGAGGCCAACTTTTTGACAGAGAAATGATCCAACGAAAACCCATGTCTACAGAAATCAACCAAGAAATTACTAAATTTTATCACGTTGATAGGCTATGGGACCTTAAGGATTGGTCAACCTTAGTAAAAACAGTTGGATTTATTCGTTCACAGATAGAGGGTCCCTTCATGTTTCCTAAATCAAGTGAGGATCTTTTTGAGCATCCAGACTATTATCAACAAATTGATGTGGGTTCCTTTCTTGACCTCTCCATTTGGGAAATAATAAGTAAGTACAACAATATAATGGACAGTTATGAAGAATACATCGGATATATTCTTGTGATTGGAACTAAATAAATAGGTTGTTGTTCACCATACTACAAAAAAGAACAAAAGCCTAACAGCATAGGCTCTTGTTCTTGCTTAATACGCTTTATATGGTCTTGTTATTAAACAAAGAAACCAGCAGACAATATGATTACCAACAAAATATAAAGAACCAAAATTGCAGCCGTAGAAGTAAAGCCGTGACAAACTTCAGGACATCCCATTGATTTCCCCTCCTTTTTGCTACCTAAAACATGATATGCGCCGTCCGTTCTGAATGTATGGACTATAACCCAACTAACATGGAGGAATATATATGTCTAATTTTAACTCACAAAAATTAACCGTGAAACTCATTCCACCTGCCACTTCATTTGAATCCACTCACCCGCAATATAGACAAATCATTTACTATGGGACTCCACGACAATATTTAGAGCAATTATATCAAAAGTATAGAAATACTCATTCCAGAAACATTACTTTGTTGGATATGAAGCAAGGAGATGTAAATGGGGACGGAACGATTGATAACATATATTTATACGGAAATAAACCAGAAGAAACTGGAATCTTTGCAGATCAGATCACTCTAGTTATCGAAGATGGTCATTCTAACAAAACTACAACGGTAAGTCTTCAATACAATGCGGGATATAATGCTAGGCTATTTCTGGGAGATTTTTCTAAGGATAGCGTGTCGGATATTTTAATAAGTATTGATGCTGGAGGAAGCGGAGGGTATGGCATATTCTATATGTATTCCTTTAAGGATAACAATCTACGTGAAATATTTAATGCTGAAAAATATAACAATGATTATAAATTCAATGTGAACTATGAGGATTTTTATAAAGTTAGTGTAGGTAACCCCCAATTTAACGTGCTATTCACTATAGATATTAGCTACAAAGGCTATGAATATTTATCACAGTATTACAACGAAAACGGTAAACTAAAACAACCGATTAAGGGAGAGGTGCTCGCTTTAGGTGCGTTATATCCCATTGTTACAAACGAAAGAAGCAATAGTTATGATTTACTTGCTGTTCAACGAATTATCGGCTCTACAAATTCCGATACAATTGGGTACGTAGAAAACCTTTTGACATGGGATGGTACTAGATTTAGATCAACAAGATTATCAGTAGCTATACTTGGTACTAACTTAATTACCCTTTACTGAATAATTAGCGGAATAACGAATACTTAGAATTATTGGTTTATTTTGTTCGTGGGCTTTGGTGAAAGCGTCGTCTCCCCAGGAATACCAATTCACTGGGTTATAAGCGTGTTGTAGTAGATATGGGGACTTCACATTTATCAATCAGTTAGGCTTTTGGCCTTCTTTGAATTCCATTTATGTAACCTCCTTGTGCGGTATGGATCATTGTTAGTATTACCCACTGGAGGACGAAAAGACACTAACGAGGGGTTAGTGTCTTTTAAAGGAGGATCGAATGTAACTTTCTCAAAAAAACTCATACTCTTTCAATGGGGATGTTAATTTCAAAATAGATTACTTTTTACTGCCGAACTGCTTACTCGGTGTCACTCATGTAGATGATGATATCGTTAATACTATTGGGCTATTATCAGTTACATTATAAAAGGAACCTTATTGTACTCTATCCATAATAAAGTTACTTGATTCTCCAAAATGCATACCTTGGCTTTTTTCGTTTTTTCACCGTAAAAGACATAAAATTATATCAAATAAAGTGGAGTATGTTTCTTAAAATAACACAAATAGTCATTGTTAGTATTACTCCCTTGATGGGAAAAAGACACTAACGAGGGGTTAGTGTCTTTCACAAAGTTGGTGATATGATTTTAAAAGTGTTATTGTATGACTTTTTGAAGAAACGCCCTAATTATTGGGTGAACAATATTTTTAAATGCTGATCGTTCAGGCTGAAAAAGCGTCCCCATAAAGAAAGGATGATTAATTAGTTCCATAATACGAGTGTCACCCTCAGTATCAATTCCTGTAATTCGCATACCTGCTTTCTCTAACAGAGGAGCATACTCAGGGTTTAAACCATAATTACAAATTCCGTACTGTTCAACAATCTCAAGACCACCATAAATATCAGCAACTTTAGAGCCAGGTGTAAGTTTAAAAGTATGCGTTTTTTCACTTACCGAACAAGTGAGAGGAGCAACCAACATTAATGAGGAGGTAGGATTCTCCTCAGCATGATCTGCTTCTGAAAGTGCCAAAACATTTCTAGCAAACTCAATAATCATATGTTGAAAACCCCCACATGTTCCTAGAAAGGGTACATTATGTTCTCGTGCGAATCGGATACCATTTAACGCACCTTGCATACTCTTATAAGGACTAGCAGGAACGGTCCAAAGTGCATGAAACGTTGCTAGTTTTTGTTCGAAACCATTCTCTAGTGAAGAAGTTGGTATCCACTCGATATCGATTTGATAACCAAGATCATCCGAAGCCAATTGAATAGCTTGAGGTATTGCGATATGTGCAACAACTTCTACGTCAAAATCACCAATTAATCCAATCTTACTCACAAAACTCCCCCTCAAATTTAAAGTATTAATCATAAAAAAGATGATTATTAGAGCGCCGCGGTCAACTGCGAGTCTTAAGTTTTGCCTTCTCAATATGTATTCAGGGGGCGCTTTGGAAAAAGCGTCTTTTTGGCTATAAACAGTTAGAGGCAACTCTAACTAAAAAGTGATTAGATCTCCCGAAGCAAATCGATATTATTGGTGTCATACAAGGCGACCTTCAAATCGATAATGTTCAGATTCTTCTTTAATTCATCCATCTGCCGCAGCACTTCCTTACGATGCTCGATCATGATGCTGCGCCGAGTTTCCTTGGTAGTATCGCCTTCCATAAGCAATTCGATATACGTTCTGATGTCCTTAATAGGCATTCCAGTGTTTTTCATGCAGCAAATCACTTTGACAAGCACTAGATCCCCGTCAGAAAATATCCGATTACCTGCCCCGTTGCGCCCCACAAAAGGCAATAATCCTTCCTTGTCGTAAAAGCGGAGCGTATGCGCCGTCACATCGCAAATAGTAGCTACTTCATTGATGCTGTACATCATCTTTCACCTCGAAAATGGGTATTTAAAGCCTGCTTGACTTCGATAAGTCTCTAAGTATTAACATTAAGTATATCGAACGGCACGTCTACTTTCAATTCAGGTACCAGACGTTAAGCTTCAAGCATTTTTAGAAGATACAGCAAGCAGACAAAGGAGAGAAAAAAATGGAAAAATTCCCTAAATGGACAGCTTCAAATATTCCCTCTCAGCGGGGCCGCTCGGCCATCGTTACCGGTACAGGGGGCTTAGGCTACGAAACGGCGTTAGAACTGGCGAAAAATGGAGCAGAGGTCATATTGGCCGGACGCAACGCCGTAAAGGGAGCAGAGTCAGTTAAAAAGATCCGCAGCAGCGTATCCTTGGCCAACATACGCTTTGAGGAATTGGATCTTGCCAGCCTGGCCTCGGTACAAGCGTTTGGGAAAAGGATGAATAAGGAACGGCAAAGTCTTGATCTTTTGATCAATAATGCAGGCGTAATGACACCGCCAACCCGCAAGGTCACGAAAGACGGGTTCGAGCTTCAATTCGGCACAAATTACCTTGGACATTTCGCGTTGACCGCACATCTGATGCCTTTGCTGCGCAAAGGGAAAAAACCGCGTGTAATCAGCCTGGGCAGTGTTGCCCACCGTAACGGCTCCATCCATTTTGACGACCTGCAATTTGAACGGCGTTATCATGCAATGGAATCTTATGCGCAATCCAAAATTGCCATGATTATGTTCGCCCTGGAGCTGCAGCGGCTTAGTGATGCTGCGGGATGGGGATTGCTAAGCATTCCGGTTCATCCGGGTGTTTCGCGCACGGATCTGCTTCTCAACGGGGCCGGGCCGAACAGCCCTGCGGGTATTGCAAGAAGACTGCTGGGGCCGATCCTATTCCAGCCGGCCGCACAAGGCGCGCTTCCAACACTGTTCGCCGCGACATCGCCTGATGCGAAACCCAATACTTATTACGGTCCCGGCAGATTCATGGAAATGAGGGGCTTGCCAAAGTCGGGTAAGATCGCTCCTCAAGGGTTGGATACCACTGTCGCGGCCAGACTGTGGGAAGTATCCAAACAGCTGACACATGTGGATTTTGACAAGATTGCTAATTCATAATTTTTCCTTACAGAAAGGTTGAATAGAATGAGAATGACGTTGTGGCTTATAGCCTATGGCTGGGTTATCGTTACGGGTTCAATGCATTTCATGGTTGATGTAGTCTCCCAGTATGTGCGCGGAGTACGCTCTCCCGGTACGGAATCCACCTATTATTACGGGATGAATACCGCCTTTGCATTGGGAGAGGTTCTATTCGGATTGTTTGGTCTGATCCTGTGTCTGAAGGCGCCGCAGCTGGCAGCCGAGTGGCCGGCCGTTACACTTGCCATCGCTGCCGCCCTTGCATGGCTGGCATTCAGCTTTATGTTTCTTCCGTACCGGGAACCGAAAATCATTAGTTTCATATTTGCATTGCTCGTAATCGCGGCCGCAGTCAAGTCTTTAGCTCTATAAAGATATTCAAAGATAACTGTTCCCCGGCCAGTTATCTGAAATTCCCACCGCGCCGGCAGCTGCATTTCTTATCTTGGATAACAGAAGTCATCCGGTTCACCTGGTAACCCTATACCGGTTTATATCGAGAGAAGGAGCTTGACATCCTTCTCTTGCATATTTCTACATTTCGACATAAAGCTATGATAAATTGGAGAGTTCGGTATATTACTAAAAGATCTCCTGAATGCAAGTTAGAAATAAGGTAACCTCATCAACTCTCCTACTCCGCTAATCGAATATCTTCATAAGGTACATACTTGTCAGGTTCAACTTCTTTATATACCCGAACGTGCGTCACAGTAAAAGTTGGATAAGGGGATAACGCCTTGCCTGTATCAAATTTCATTTATTTCAGTTCTGTTTCATTCATACCCCAATATGTTTGTCCTAGTGTCAAATGAGGTGCGTAACTGTCCAATTCAAAATATCGTTCAATAAGTTCCTTTGAGGGCATTACTGCTTCAACCAAACGCCTATGTAGCTCAAAAATCATATTTGATTGAACGCATATGTATACAACAGAGTTACCGAACGACGCCGTTTCAGAAAGTGATAGCTGGAAAGGCGAAAACGAAGAACACGCCTCTTTGATTTTACCCATCCAAACCATGTCCTGATTAAGTCCTCCTTGGGCTTTAACGGTAATATGAGGTTCTACCACATCCGAAATGCGGTTACTAGACCAACGATTTTGAAATCTGATTATTTGTTCTTTGTACTCATTCGGAGGAACAACACCTAAAAAATACTGCATTTTTTCACCCACCTTTAAAGGGTAACTATTCATCTATCGTTTCACGTTAGCTGAATATATTGTTATTTCATATATTTTTGTAACTTCTCCATTAAACATGTATTCAGTAGCTAAAAAAGCCCAATCATATTTCTCACTGTTTCTATTAAGTAATATCCAGCTAAGGCAAGCCAAATGCACTATTTAATTGCGTTTGGATTTATCCCCCAGACCACTGGCTTTGAGACTAATAACCCTCGATCAGTAAGGACATTCAATAGATGAAATTGAAACTTAACATTAGGTTTGGAACCCCTTATTCCATACTTTCAAAACAAAGCTCTCTTTAGCTGACTTATCTTCATAACTTCAGCCTGTTCAAGTGGAGATACATCTTCTTGCTTATTGCTAAAGTATAATGAAATATTGCTATTTTTCCTAACTCTCTTTCAATTATAGATGTAAACGCACGTATAAAATGTCATATATTAAACGAATTGGTTGGAAGAAAAAAGACACTAACGAGGGGTTAGTGTCTTTGATGTGCATAAGTTATTTTCCTGATTTTAACCATATCTCCAATTTAAAAGCAGGCTTTATTTAGAGAATTTGTTGCACATAGGTAATGCAGACTGGAGCTTTTTTGAGCGAGAAATTCAATTTCCGACATCTACTCGTTTACCGACTGTTCGGCAGGAGCCAACTCCAGCTTTAGTAGCAGGGTTGCAACAAAGGATATGACCAATCCCGTCGCGCAGGCGATAAGGAAGCCGCTGAATCCGTCCCCCAAATAAGCCGGCAAGGTTGCCAATCCAGGAAAGGCGAAAGAAATCGCAGCCGAGTGAAAGATTCCAGCGATTCCACCACCAACGGCGCCGGCACAGCAAACGACAACCATCGGCTTACGCAAGGGGAGATTCACACCAAACATCGCGGGCTCGGTGACACCGAATAATGCTGAAATCGATGCGGATAATGACAGAGTTTTAAACTTTTTATCCTTGGCTTTAAAGAAAACCGCCAATGACGCTCCTGCCTGAGCGAAAGCAGCCGGACCCATCAAGGCTAAAATCGTATCCGAACCATTGATTGAAATATTGTTTATAGCAAGCGGCACCAAACTCCAGTGCAGTCCAAATATGACCATCACCTGGATGGCCCCCCCTAGAGCTATTCCCGCACCGACCGGACTGAGATTATACACAAAGCTATATCCTTTTGCGAGCGCATCCCCCACGACCATACCCATTGGACCAAAGACCAATAGTGTAACGGATGAGACTATAATTATTGAAAATAAGGGGGTGAAGAAGCCTCGGATGACTTCGGGTAAAACTTTAAAACAGAATCTTTCGATATATAGCAGCAAGCCCGTCGCCAGAAGAATAGGAATCGCGCTGGCCGGATATGTAACAGGGGAAATACTTAGCCCAAAAAAGTTAATCGTTTGATCGTCTCCAAAGAGAGTGCTAAGACTCGGGTGCAACAGCACTCCGGCAATGACTACAGCGCTAAATGGGTTTGCCCCGAATTTTTTAGCCGATGTAAATGCCAGAAGAACGGGAAGATAATAAAACAGACTGTCAGCCATCGCATTCAGCACCAAATAGGTACCTTCCTTATTGGTTAACAGATTTAATGCTACTGCGGCAGCCAACAAACCCTTCATAATTCCCGCCGCGCTCAAAATATTCACCAGTGGAAGAAAGATACCGGAAATCCCGTCTATAATGATATTAACGATTTTCTTCCGGGGCTGCTTGACTGAAATAACTTGATTTTCAACTTCCATATGTACCTCCTACATTCCCAACAAATTAGCCGGCCAAGGCATCAGCCCCAACCATACAATCAAAGACTACTATATCATAGAAAATATCTTTGTAGCGGATAAGGCATTGTGCAAGTAGGGTATGCGATAATCTAATGCTATTCTTTAGAATGCTTCCATAAAAATTGAAACTCACTAGAAGTTGGCGATTAGGAAAAAGCGTCTTTTGGGCTATAAACAGTTAGAGACTACTCTAACTAAAAAGTGATTAGATTTCCCGAAGCAAATCGATATTATTGGTGTCATACATGGCGACCTTCAAATCAATAATGTTCAAATTCTTCTTTAATTCATCTATCTGCCGTAGCACTTCCTTACGATGCTCGATCATGATGCTGCGCCGAGTTTCCTTGGTAGTATCACCTTCCATAAGCAATTCGATATACGTTCTGATGTCCTTAATAGGCATTCCGGTGTTTTTCATGCAGCAAATCACTTTGACAAGCACTAGATCCCCGTCAGAAAATATACGATTACCTGCCCCGTTGCGACCCACAAAAGGCAATAATCCTTCCTTGTCGTAAAAGCGGAGCGTATGCGCCGTCACATCGCAAATAGTAGCTACTTCATTGATGCTGTACATCATCTTTCACCTCGAAATAGGTATTTTAAAGACAGCTTGACTTCGATATGTCTCTAAGTATTAGCATTAAGTATATCGAACGGCTGGTCAACCTTCAATTCAGGTGCCATACGTTAAGCTTCAAGCATTTTTGGAAGATACAGCAAGCAGACAAAGGAGAGAAAGAAAAAATGGAAAAATTCCCTAAATGGACATCTTCAAATATTCCCTCTCAGCGGGGCCGCTCGGCCATCGTTACCGGCACAGGGGGCTTAGGCTACGAAACGGCGTTAGAACTGGCGAAAAACGGAGCAGAGGTCATATTGGCCGGACGCAACGCTGCAAAGGGAGCAGAGTCAGTTAAAAAGATCCGCAGCAGCGTATCCTTGGCCAACATACGCTTTGAGGAACTGGATCTTGCCAGCCTGGCCTCGGTACAAGCCTTTGGGAAAAGGATGAATAAGGAACGGCAAAGTCTTGATCTTCTGATCAATAATGCAGGCGTAATGACACCGCCAACCCGCAAGGTCACGAAAGACCGGTTCGAGCTTCAATTCGGCACAAATTACCTTGGACATTTCGCGTTGACCGCGCATCTGATGCCTTTACTGCGCAAAGGGGAAAAACCGCGTGTAATCAGTCTAGGCAGTGTTGCCCACCGTAACGGCTCCATCCATTTTGACGACCTGCAATTTGAACGGCGTTATCATGCAAGTGAGTCTTATGCCCAATCAAAAATAGCCATGATTATGTTCGCTCTGGAACTGCAGCGGCGCAGCGACATATCGGGCTGGGGACTGCTGAGCATTCCGGTTCATCCGGGAATATCGCGCACGGATCTACTTCTCAACGGGGCCGGGCCGAACAGCCCTGCGGGTATTGCAAGAAGACTGCTGGGGCCGATCCTATTCCAGCCGGCCGCGCAAGGCGCGCTTCCAACGCTGTTCGCCGCGACATCGCCTGATGCGAAACCCAATACTTATTACGGTCCCGGCAGATTCATGGAAATGAGGGGCTTGCCAAAGCCGGGTAAGATCGCTCCTCAAGGGTTGGATACCACTGTCGCGGCCAGACTGTGGGAAGTATCCAAACAGCTGACACATGTGGATTTTGACAAGATTGCTAATTCATAATTTTTCCTTACCGAAAGGTTGAATAGAATGAGAATGACGTTGTGGCTTATAGCCTATGGCTGGGTTATCGTTACGGGTTCAATGCATTTCATGGTTGATGTAGTCTCCCAGTATGTGCGCGGAGTACGCGCTCCCGGTACGGAATCCACCTATTATTACGGGATGAATACCGCCTTTGCACTGGGAGAGGTTCTATTCGGATTGTTTGGTCTGATCCTGTGTCTGAAGGCGCCGCAGCTGGCAGCCGAGTGGCCGGCCGTTACACTTGCCATCGCTGCCGCCCTTGCATGGCTGGCATTCAGCTTTATGTTTCTTCCGTACCGGGAACCGAAAATCATTAGTTTCATATTTGCATTGCTCGTAATCGCGGCCGCAGTCAAGTCTTTAGCTTTATAAATCCATTTATCCGATCCCGTTATACAGGATAAAACAAAAGGAAGGAGCGAATAAACTCGTCCCCTTCCTTCTTCTTGCCTGATACTAAATAGCACGCCTGTCTTCTTTTAAAATACTGTATATTTCTAAATCGACAATTCCTTTACCTGCCCATAGTGTTGCTTGTCTCAATGTTCCTTCTTTGATGAAGCCATTCTTCAACAATACCTTTTTTGAAGTCTCATTTAAAGGCATAACTTCAGCCTGAATTCTATTGACGTTGACATCCGCAAACAAAAAATCGAGTAATATTTTTACCGCTTCGGTAGCGTTACCTTTTCCCCAATGTGATTCCGACAAATAGTAGCCAATCGTCACTGCGTTTACCTTTTGATTAAAGTCAACAGCTTCAATAATTCCAAGCAATCGATCGGGTTTAGGATTGGCGAAAATCCCCCACTTAACCCTTGACCTTTTATTATAATCTCTCTCAAAATGACCAATCATATTTTTTACAGTTTCTTTATTGTGTTTGGGTATTATGCCACAGTATTCAAATACTTTGTCATTGTTATAGATTTCAAAAACATCGTCAAGATGTTGATCTTCAATTTTCTTCAATACGAAATCATCTGACTTTAGGATAGGAAACTGTTCAAAAACTGCTTCAATGTTCATTCCGTCACCGCCCCATATTTTCTTTTTTATCGGAATATCTCTAAACTCCATCTCATTTAAGAAAGAATTATTTATTATTAAACTTCTTACCCTCTCTATTGTATTAGGTCGGTTGGGTACACCACCATTTCTATTAAGCAATATCCACCTAAGACAAGCGAACGCTTCAAAAACTTCAAGTTCTTTTTGCTCAATATCATTTTCCAATAGATAAGCGGAACGAAACACATGTGCATATCGCTCCGACATGTATATACTTTGTAGAGTAAGTGCCCACGCAAAATCATATCTGGAATCCCCTAATTGTCCGTTCGTCCAATCTATTACGGTGTATCGGTCATTCTCCTCTAAAATGTTTCCCACATGGAAATCACCATGAATTATACGATCTTGCTTTATTGGAATGATTTGAACCAGAGAAAATAATGCACTACTTAGGTCATCATGCTCCCTTACTTCAGGAAAAAAGTAATCAATGAAGTCGTACTTGGGAAGATTTACATATCTTATCTCTTCCACGTGGATTTTATGTATTCTAGATAATATCTTCGCAATATCAACCATTTTCTTTTCATTCACTTTAAGAACAGGCATTCCGTCAAAGGTTGTTAGCAACACCTCATCTGCGTTTGGATTTATCCCCCAACCCACTGGCTTAGAGACTGATAACCCTCGTTCAGAAAGGACATTCAATAAATGAAATTGAAAACTAACGTCCGGTTTGGAACCCTTATTCCATACTTTCAATACAAAGCTCTCTTTATTTGAGCTTATTTTCATAACTTCAGCTTCAAATCCATGATCCATTGAATGTGTAGTTAAGGTGTTCACTTGAGTTAATAATTCATCCATTTTTTCGTTTTTTTCTACCCAATCCACAATACCTATAGAGTGTCCCAATAATCATCATCCTTCCCTGCGATTATTTATATTCTCTTCTTGATCGGTATATATAAATCGACTTTACATTTCCCATCCTTATCCTTAGCAGGATCATTCATACAGAATTCGAGGCATGGTCTATCGTCGGCATCATACTCACTATTGGGTAGCCATAGACTGAATACGTTTTGATAGGCGAGAACAAATTTTTCTATAGTGTCGTAGTATGGATATAAAGCATACATTCCACCAGAGAGTGTTTTGAATTCCACATGCTTCATATGTTTGTATCTCTCGAATCCACTGGGTAATGTAACACAAGCATCGTATCGACAAGCATATTCTTCTACAAGATTTCCATCATCCAACGATATTCCTATAAACTGATAGTTTTTTGGAGTAAGTCCCTGTTGGCTCGCCCAACGTCCCAACTTGTCCCAAGCAACACGAGTATCCAAATAACTCCCGACATGTCTAAGGTACGCCACTTCATGTTCTGGAAGCTCTTTGATTGTAATCATATTTTCCCACGCTCTTTTTAAGAGTTGATTTTCTCTATTTCTATTGTAATCCTGTAGAGGAGATAACTCTTCTTGCTTATTGCTGAAATGTAATGAGAAATTGCTTTTTTTCCTTACGCTATTTCTAACGTCACTTGGTGTTTTTCTGTAGTGTTTCCTAAAGAGGGCATTGAAGGTTGACAACGATTCGAAACCACATTGATTCGAAATTTCCAAAATGGTCTTATTGGTTTCAGCCAAATAATAAACAGCCTTTTGTAAACGCTCTTGATTTACAAATGCAACTGGAGTCACACCGACTATAGATGTAAATATTCTTGTAAAATGATATTTCGAAAAGTTTGAAACACCAGCCAATATATCGAGATTGAGTTTTTGATTACTATTTTCCTCTATGTATTTAATTACTTTATCAATTCTATCCTTATAGTCATTCTTCATTTATCGAATTCTCCAATTACTTTTGTATTAGACTACCAAAATTATACACCCGAAATGGAAAACATGGAGGTTACTCCTAATTTCTTTATCGTCTTTTTCAGCTTTATACAATTAAAACTCTTACACTGTGATCATTCCAACCAAGTGTCACAAAAAAATCGAGGGATTGCATGGTCAGATTCCTGCAAACCCCTCGACTCTTCGGTGCATATCCGTGCTTTTCTTTTACAAAATCTCTGCGTTTTTTAATGCATGGTCCCAACTCGGAAAATAAAACAATGCATTCCGCATTAACTCTGGATCATTCTGTTTCACTTGTTTTTTGCTAATTGTTTCTCCATTGGATCGAAGTTGCCTAATCCGATTAATTACTTCATCTGCTCCTAGTGTGATTTCCAATATACTCACTCCTATTTTGTTTATATCTCCTTCCATATTTTTCTCAATTGCGGTTAGTTCTATACAACAAGAGTTTAGCGGGATAGTGATAAGAAAAATTAACTAGGATATGAATCAAAGATTAGCAGAATCAAACCAACTCTGAAATAAACATAGGCGTGGCTCCATCCTCTTTGGAAAAGCCGCATTTATGATTAAAATCCACTGCACTCTGATAAGCCTATTCCTACACCCTGATAACTCGGATGGATAAGCATATAATGGAAATATACTGTCACAACACCATCGGACAGAGCATTTACTAGACCGACGAGCTTATCTCCATCCCAAGCTGCAACAACCGAATGAGATCCTTCAATCGCTTGTATAAGCTCATTGGATACTTTCCAGACTCCCATTCTACCGAAAGAAATAACTCTTGGAGAGCTTTCTTAGTGATATCCTCTTTGTTTGAAGCGTAATAAATACTCACCCTAAGCCTCCCCTTCATAAAAGGAATTACTACACAACTTCTCTTCTAATCTCAATATATCGTTAAAAACATGTATGGAAAATGGATTGATTGTAGAGGAGTTTGTATTTATTTCACAAAAATCTTCATCAGCTTATTATAGATAGGATTAACGATATAACCCGTTGGGTTGATCGAATACCTTTTGCCTGTATTCAACTGATCGATCTTTTCCATATCATCGCCGGTAAGCTCAAAATCAAATATCTGACTGTTTTCTTGTATTCGTTTAGGATTTGATGATTTTGGAATAATGATTACTCCCCGTTCCAAGTGCCAACGTAAGATGACTTGAGCCACCGTTTTATGATATTGATTAGCGATTTTTTTTAATTCTGGATGGTTCAGCAATGTTTTGTTTCCTTGACCAAGTGGACCCCAGGCCTCGTGCAATATCTGATGGTTATTGAGATAGGTATGCAGGCCATTTTGCGGGAACTCTGGATGTGTCTCAATCTGATTGATCATTGGTGGGATTTTGGAATGTTTTATTAATTCTTCCAGATGTTGAATCTCAAAATTCGCAACACCAATGACTTTGATTTTCCCTTCTAAATATAGCTCCTCCATGGCTTTCCACGATTCTATATAGTTAGGTGAGGCGAAATGGATTAAGTACATATCTAAGTAATCTATATTCAACTTTTTAGCAGTTTGCTCAAAGGCCTTCTTAGTGGCTTCATAACCATGATCCGTGTTCCAGACTTTAGAAGTAATAAAAAATTGTTCACGGGGGATTTGACTATTTCGAATCTCTCTCCCTAAAGCTTCCTCATTCCCATAAATTTTTGCGGTATCAAAATGCCGATAGCCTATTCGAATAGCCTCACTGATCGCTTTTGCAAACTCTTCTTCTTTCGTTATTTTGTAAACTCCAAAACCTAATTGGGGGATTTTGACTCCATTTATTGCTTCCACTACTTTCGTTTCTAAATTCATTTGACTGCCCCTTTTCTTTGATTAGTATCATTATATTCAAAATATTCTAAATATTTATTATATTAAGTTATCTCAAAAAAAGAGATTAACCCATTTTAATTCAATAAATCGGTTAATCTTACTTCTTTTAAATGATTCTGCATAGCTATCTCCGCTGCTTGTAGACTATCGGCAATTTTTTGTTTGACTTCGTCAACTTCTTTCCCCTGAAGTGTTACATCTGTATGAAGTTTGAACAACGCTTTTCCAGGTTCAACGGCCAGAAAAACATCCAATAATGTAATTTCTGATAAAGCCTTTGCCAGCAGTATGCCGCCCTTAGCCCCTTCTTTGGCAATAGTCAGTTTAGCATTGTTCAAATTGCGGATGACTTTAACCGTTGTTGGAACAGGGATATTTAACTGCTCAGAAATTACCTTGGTAGATAAAAAGTTATAACAGTGCTCCTCTGTAATACCGTGAATATAAAGCAATATGGAAATCCCTTGAGATAAAGCTGTAGAGTATGCCAAATAAATCATCCTAACTATCGTTTTTTCTAAATATACTATATATCTTTTATCTTTAGTTATCAATAAATTATTTTCTTGGTTTCTTATGTCCTTATGTCAATAAAATCCTCCACTGCGGTGCAAAGTTAATTTTCTTACATATTATAAGATAAAACCTCCGATGAAAGGAATTTAATACATGAAATATTTCGACATGCTGGCCAAATTAGGTATTGGTAATGCTCATCCTGGAGGATTTGCTGCAACTTTAAGGCAGTTAGAACAATTCCCTATACCCACTAACTCCCGAATTCTTGAAGTGGGTTGTGGCACAGGCAGAACATCTTGTTATTTAGCTGCTCAGGGTCATGATGTAGTAGGTCTAGATATTCGCCCAGATATGATCGCAAAAGCCAAAAAACGGGCTGAAAAAGAAAATGCAACATTAACATTCTTGGAAGGAGATGCAATTTCACTGCCTTTTCCTGACGAATCCTTTGATGTGATACTTGTCGAGTCTGTATCCATATTCACTGACACGGGGAAGGCTTTTTCGGAATATTACAGAGTTTTGCGGTTTGGAGGCCAACTATTTGACAGAGAAATGATCCAACGAAAACCCATGCCTATAGAAATCAACCAAGAAATCACTAAATTTTATCACGTTGATAGGCTATGGGACATTAAAGATTGGTCAGCCTTAGTACAAACAGTTGGATTTATTCGTTCACAGATAGAGGGTCCCTTCATGTTTCCTAAATCAAGTGAGGATCTTTTTGAGCATCCAGACTATTATCAACAAATTGATGTGGGTTCCTTTCTTGACCTCTCCATTTGGGAAATAATAAGTAAGTACAACAATATAATGGACAGTTATGAAGAATACATCGGATATATTCTTGTGATTGGAACTAAATAAATAGGTTGTTGTTCACCATACTACAAAAAAGAACAAAAGCCTAACAGTATAGGCTCTTGTTCTTGCTTAATACGCTTTATATGGTCTTGTTATTAAACAAAGAAACCAGCAGATAAAATGATTACCAACAAAATATAAAGAACCAAAATTGTAGTCGTAGAAGTAAATCCGTGACAAACTTCAGGACATCCCATTGATTTCCCCTCCTTTTTCTTCCTAAGACATGATATGCGCCGTCCGTTCTGAATGTATGGACTATAACCTAAATAACATGGAGGATTATATATGTCTAATTTTAACTCACAAAAATTAACCGTGAAACTCATTCCACCTGCCACTTCATTTGAATCCACTCACCCGCAATATAGACAAATCATTTACTATGGGACTCCACGACAATATTTAGAGCAATTATATCAAAAGTATGGAAATACTCCTTTCAGAAACATTACTTTGTTGGATATGAAGCAAGGAGATGTAAATGGGGACGGAACAATTGATAACATATATTTATACGGAAATAAACCAGAAGAAACTGGAATCTTTGCAGATCAGATCACTCTAGTTATCGAAGATGGTCATTCTAACAAAACTACAACGGTAAGTCTTCAATACAATGCGGGATATAATGCTAGGCTATTTCTGGGTGATTTTTCTAAGGATAACGTGTCGGATATTTTAATAAGTATTGATACTGGAGGAAGCGGAGGGTATGGCATATTCTATATGTTTTCCTTTAAGGATAACAATCTACGTGAAATGTTTAATGCTGAAAAATATAACAATGATTATAAATTCAATGTGAACTATGAGGATTTTTATAAAGTTAGTGTAGGTAACCCCCAATTTAACGTGCTATTTACTATAGATATTAGCTACAAAGGCAATGAATATTTATCACAGTATTACAACGAAAACAGTAAACTAAAACAACCGATTAAGGGAGAGGTGCTCGCTTTAGGTGCGTTATATCCCATTGTTACAAACGAAAGAAGCAATAGTTATGATTTACTTGCTGTTCAACGAATTATCGGCTCTACAAATTCGGATACAATTGGGTACGTAGAAAACCTTTTGACATGGGATGGTACTGGATTTAGATCATCAAGATTATCAGTAGCCATACTTGGTACTAATTTAATTACCCTTTACTGAATAATTAGCGGAATAACGAATACTTAGAATTATTGGTTTATTTTGTTCGTGGGCTTTGGTGAAAGCGTCGTCTCCCCAGGAATACCAATTCACTGGGTTATATGCATGTTGTAGTAGATATGGGGAGTGGGGTATGGCTCATTGTTAGTATTACTCCCTTGATGGCAAAAAGACACTAACGAGGGGTTAGTGTCTTTCACAAAGTTGGTGATATGATTTTAAAAGTGTTATTGTATGACTTTTTGAAGAAACGCCCTAATTATTGGGTGAACAATATTTTTAAATGCTGATCGTTCAGGCTGAAAAAGCGTCCCCATAAAGAAAGGATGATTAATTAGTTCCATAATACGAGTGTCACCCTCAGTATCAATTCCTGTAATTCGCATACCTGCTTTCTCTAACAGAGGAGCATACTCAGGGTTTAAACCATAATTACAAATCCCGTACTGTTCAACAATCTCAAGACCACCATAAATATCAGCAACCTTAGAGCCAGGTGTAAGTTTAAAAGTATGCGTTTTTTCACTTACCGAACAAGTGAGAGGAGCAACCAACATTAATGAGGAGGTAGGATTCTCCTCAGCATGATCTGCTTCTGAAAGTGCCAAAACATTTCTAGCAAACTCAATAATCATATGTTGAAAACCCCCACATGTTCCTAGAAAGGGTACATTATGTTCTCGTGCAAATCGGATACCATTTAACGCACCTTGCATACTCTTATAAGGACTAGCAGGCACGGTCCAAAGTGCTTGAAACGTTGCTAGTTTTTGTTCAAAACCATTCTCTAGTGAAGAAGTTGGTATCCACTCGATATCGATTTGACAACCAAGATCATCCGAAGCCAATTGAATAGCTTGAGGTATTGCGATATGTGTCATGACCATCATTGTGTCTATACTTTAAAGGTCAATGAAAAGTCCACCAATTTTTTAACCTGCAAAAAGGTGATAGCAACAACTTCATCAAAGTTTTCGTATATAATGTGTAGTCAAAAATTAACGAGGTGGATGATAGATTTGAAAAAAGATGAATTATATATTAATTTTCATATTAGGTATTTCACTGGTATTATCTGCATGTTCAAATACAAATTCAGATAATGAATCTGAATCTGTTTCAACAGGCTTACAAGGTAACGTAGATATAAAAGTAGAAGGTACAGAAACAATAGTCTTTTACACATTCAAAAACAAAAGCAAAGAAACGATAACAGTCATTGGAGGAGCAAGATATAAATTACTTAAAGATAATAATTTAATTGAAAAAGGTGGAGTTCCCATTAAGGACTATCTCAATTTAGAACCTGAAGAAGAATACAAAGATAAAAAGATATTTAATAATTTACAGTCAGGTTCATATTTAATAATAGTAGAATGGAATGAGACAGTTGTTACTTATGATTTCACATTGAACTAAAAAAAAGGCATCATGCGATTAAACGCATCATGCTCCTTTTTATGTTTTCCCATCCGATCAATTCATTATTGTTATGAGAAATATCTAACAATTTCTTTAATATTATTATCTTATTTGATGCATACTCTTGTGCTTCAAAACTCATATGCTTTTCTGCGAATCACTTCTATATTTTAATTTTATCTATTGCATGCTTAGTCACATAATAATATTTTTCCTCATCATCTTCTAAATAAAATTTAAATCCACATTTTTCCATTGCCTTTTCAGATTGATAATTATTTATAAAGTGTGAACATACAACAGCATCAATTTCTTCTTCATTAAGCAAATAAATAAGAATTCGTTTAATAACTTCTGGCATTAAACCTTGTCCCCAATATTCTTCTGTTAAAACAAAACCTATTTCTTTTGCATATTTAAACCTTTCTTGTTCGGGTTTGCATGAAGCCTCACATAATTCAAACCAACCAACAACTTTATTTAACTCTTTTAATTCAATAGCCCAAAAAACTACTTGGTCTAATTCTTTTAATTTCACTTTCCATGTTGAATCATCTGACGCAGCAATAAATTTCTCTAAATTCTTAAAACTATCCTCTTTACTAGTTTTAAGTCTAAATCCAGCTAAATCAGAAACTTTTTCATTAGATGAAATCTCATGAAAATCAACTAAATCAGAAACATTCCAATCTCTTAAAATTAATCTTTCACTTTCTAATTTCTTCATAATAACTATCATTCCTTTCACTAGGCAATAATAAAATCAAATTTCCATAAATGAGTCAGTATTCTACTTGTTCAGAATGAATAAACCCTTGCTAAAAAACAGCCCTCAAACCCGCATTCCACCGTTGCCCTCATAAATAAAGTCTTGCTACAAAAACAGGGTAATTCGAAGGTAAATCAGGGCAATGCGGAGCTAAAATAACGAAAGCTTTAGGTGTTAATTCGTAACACACAAGAAAGGAATCAATGTTTGCTTCGACGATATAGGAATATCCACCCAATGTACTTTTTGTAGAAATTTCTAGTAATCTTTTATAATTGATTATGAAACCTTCTATAGAATAGAATGTATTAGTTAAAGTAGAATAGAATGAACTAATTTCAAAGAAAAGGATGCGCATAAACAATGCAGTTGAAGATACCTCGCACTCTCAGCAAAAGATCTATACTGTTTTTCTCTTTGATTATGCTAGCGAAAAGTTATTTTGCCTGGTATTACTTATTCGAAGACGGGCCAACCTGGAGTACATGGTTCAAGGAAATCCCTTTTATTCTCATCATCTTCTGCTTGATTGAATGGTTCGCCACGAAACGGAAGATTTATATCTACATGCTCGTTAATCTATTAATTACTATTTTGTTCTTTTCCTTGATTGTCTACCATAATCACTTTGGCTTTATAGCTACTTCTCAAGTGATCGGCCAGGCCAAGCAAGTAGGAGCTGTCAAGAAGAGTATTTTTGCGGTCATTCATCCTCAATATATGCTTATTTTTCTGGATATTATTATCATCAGCCTCATTATGCTCAGCCGGAAGAAAGCGCTGGCCTGGAAGAAATCCATGTCACGCCCCAGCAACCGGAGGGTAGTCGCTGCCTTGTTCTGTATATCCTTGGCTATATGTATGATGAATATCTTCCCGAACCAGGCCAGTATGAATGAAAATGTCCAAGCCGAGCAAATGGGCATTCTGAATTACGAAGCTTACGCCCTGCTTGCTGATGAAGAGGAAGAGCAAATCGAGTTCTCCCAAATTACTCAATCTGTCATTGATCAGACTAAAAGCATTCAATCTCAGTCGAAACCGCTCTTATATGGAGCTGCCAAAGGAAAGAACCTGATCATTATTCAAATGGAGTCTTTTCAGAACTTCTTAATCCATTTGTCGATTGATGGACAGGAAATCACTCCGAATATGAATAAGCTTGCGGACAGCAATATCTATTTCCCCCGATTCTTCCAGCAGGTCGGGCAAGGCAACACCTCCGATGCTGAATTTATCGTGAACACTTCCTTTTATGTTCCACCGGATGGTCCTGCTACGGAGTTATATGCTCCCAAAGAACTTCCAAGCTTACCTAAACTTCTTGAGGAGCAAGGTTACGACACCGCTACCTTTCATACGAATGAAGTTGATTTCTGGAATCGTGGTGAGCTATACAGGGCGCTGGGATTTAATCAGTACTATGACAAGGCCTTTTTCGGCGAAGAGGACACTGTATTTTATGGAGCGTCCGACGAAGTACTGTATTCGAAGACAGCTGCTGAACTGGCCCGAATGAATGACAGCAACGAACCTTTCTATTCGCAGGTTATCTCGATGTCATCGCATAATCCGTTCACCATTCCGGAAAGCAAATACCAAATGCAGTTGCCCGAACGATTCGAGGGGACCTTCATTGGTGATTACATTCGAGCTCAGAATTATGCAGATTACGCACTTGGCCAGTTTATAGCAGAACTCAAGCAGAACGGTGTATGGGATGACAGCCTAGTCGTACTGTATGGCGACCATCGCGGACTCCCGATTTTCTCGTTGGAAGATGAAGATGAGGACTTAATGAAGGAAATCCTGGAACATGAGTACACAGAGCGCGATCTAATCAATATTCCACTAATAATAGCTTCTGGTGGAGTTTCGACTCCAAGCGTTAAGAATCAATTAGGCGGACAGGTTGATATTCTACCAACGGTATCGAATTTATTAGGCGTTTCCCTGGAGAACCATATTCATTTTGGACAGGATTTGATGAATCAGACCGCCTATAATTTGCTGCCACAGCGTTATTATTTGCCTACCGGATCATTCGTTAATAACGAAGAGCTATTCTTATCCGGTAGCGGGTTCGAGGACGGCCGGCATTATACATTATCTGGCGACGGCAACAAACCCCTTAAATCTACAGAAGATGAATTCAACCGTGCGCTAGAGCTCCTACACCTGTCCGACAGTTATGTGACACAATTACCAGACAGAGAAGTTAAAGAATAAGGCAGCTTGGAATATTCTCCTCCCGGCTATGACAGCAGTGTAAGACACAACCACCTCCACCTCGCAGCGATGAGGCAGGGGTGGCTGTTTAGTTTTTTGCCCATATCAGATGAACCGTGTTAAGCCAGTAGAATTCCACCTTATTGATTTCAAGACCTGATTCTCTGATTAATTCTAGAATGTTTCTTGTGTGATGACATCCATAAACACGGTATAAGAGCGGATTCAGTGCTTTTTGGGCAGCCGATACTGCAAAGTTCGAACTAATCCCGTGCTCCAGCAAAAGGATTTGCCCGTCCGGTTTGGACCACCGTTTGATTTTATCCAACACCATTAAGGGATTGTCATAACTGCAAAAAGATAACGTAGAAACAATAGTATCGAACGAATGATCTGGAAAATCCATTTCTTCAATATCTGAACAAATACAATTGGCCTCTATCCGATGATATTTTGCGGCTCGTTTTGCTTTCTTAAGCATAACCTTACTAAAGTCAGTTGCAGTAACTTTTACCCCAGGAGGATAATACGGGAAATTAGCACCTGCCCCCACTGCAAGTTCAAGCACCTCTCCCTTTGCATGACTAACAAGATGCTGCCGCCAACGTTTTTGGTTTGGGTCCCCTGTTTTTTTCTCATATTGGGTTGCTTGCTTATCGAAGACACGTATTAATTTCTGCTTCTCCACTGTTCTACCTCCTTACAAAATGTATGTGCACTCTTAAAAAAGCTTTTTTGACAACCAGCAGTTGTCATATCTGTTAACTATAATTGGTAGTAAGCTGGAGACGGGTTCGATATCCTAATACCAAGAGGTGAAGAAAATGAAATTTCAGGATAAACTGCAGATTTTGCGGAAAGAAAAGGCACTGTCTCAAGAAAAACTGGCTGAACTCATCGGGGTTTCGAGACAAGCGGTTGCTAAATGGGAGGTTGGACTATCCTACCCGGATATGGTGAACCTTATCGGTTTAAGTGATTTATTCCGGGTCAGTATTGATCATCTGGTCAAAGAGCATACCGATGAAAATTGCCTGTTTGACAGCGTCCAGAACCATTTGCAATCGGATAATTCCATTATTGATTTTCTATGCCGGGCCAAGAAATCCACTTATGCCGCAAAAGGAGCGGAGACCGAACCTTCCAGACCCGGGTCCCATGACTTGCATTATACTGAGGGACTGCTTAGCTATATTGATACCTATCTGGGTGGGGAGAAGTTTGCCGGTGAAGAAGCCATGTGGTTGGACAATCAGCCTTTCTGGTCCATGAATTATGCCGGACGTATCCTTGCCGAAGGCTTCAGCGGCGATTTTCTGAAAGAAGCTCTGAGCCTAGTTCCTCAGGAATATCCGTATCGGGGGCCCCTGCTCCACCATAATGGAGATTACACTTATCATTGTATGGTAACCGGGAGGTTTGAATGGTTCCAAGGCTATGAAGAGATCTTCTGTAATGGCAAAAAAGTCTATGAATGTATGTTCCACGGCGGGAGTATTAAATGACAAACTGTCTCTAAATTGTTCAAAATCTTAGTATCTGAATGTTAATATTCCTGCCTTTTTTATGGTTTGGTCCCCTGTACAATCGCTAACCTCTAGAAGGCCAGATATCCCTTCCATTTCAACTTTATGGCTTATTGAGATTCCCTTACACTGGTATTTTTTTATAACGTTATCAACAGAATAAGGATCTCTAGATGAATCTATACTAAATGTCACTTCTGATCCAGTGGAGATAAAATCATAAAAGATATAACTACCCTCAATTGTTGGAACAACTGCTATAAGATAATCGAATTTTCCCTCATTAAATCTCGAAACAAATTTCTTCATCCGTATTAAATCAGATCTATCTAAATTGATTAATACGTTGTCGGGCCCCTTACTTTTAAAATTCATAGAAAATAGAAATGCAATTACAACCACTAGAGTAATACTGACCATAACAATCTTTGTTTTCAACTGATTTATCAAACCTTTCGTAATATAACGTATGCAACATTCCCCAGGACCATAAGACTGCAGAAAACTGTCAAGTTACCCGACTCAAAAGTTAGAATAATTTGATTATGTATGTAGAAATTGCAAATTACAAATCCACGGGCATGAAATTTTCAAATGGGGGCAAAGTTTATTTTCTTTCATATCATAAAAAAGAACAAAAGCCTAGAATATAGGCTTTTGTTCTTGGTTTATTCGATCTTGCTATTAAACAAAGAAACCAGCAGATAAAATGATTACCAACAAAATATAAAGAACCAAAATTGCAGCCGTAGAAGTAAATCCGTGTCCAACTTCAGCACAACCCATTGATTTTCCCTCCTTTTTGACTTCCTAAGACATGATATGCACCGTCCTTTCTAAATGAATGGACTATAACCTAAGTAACTTCTCCACCTTCGTATATCACAAATTCAACTTTATTATCAAACTCCGCAACATACTTGTTCATCATAAATCCTTTCTACAATTATTCTGCGACGATTTCAACCATCACCAATTAATTTAACGTGTGTGTTTATCAAAACGTTTTTTTGCAAAGTACAGAATCCCAGTGTTTACGAGTACATTAACTGCAAAAGCGATTCCATAAATCATTACACCAAAGAGTTGTGCTAAACCATCTTGAACATATGAAAACCACCAAAGACACGCCATTCCATATAGAAGAACAGCCAAACCTATTGACTGAAACAAGGACTTAGCAAAGGTTTTCTTTCTTCTTCCTATTACTATTGTTAAAATAACTACCAAACCAAATACTAAGCCCATCACACCACAGTACAATAAACTTTCGATATCCACTTTTCTCAATGGCAATAGCACCCTCTTTTTGAAAAGACTTGTTTATTACTTAATTCCAAAAATGTATGAATAGTGAATTGGTTTCCTCATCTAATCTTAACGCTTAATCTCTGGGTCGAAAGTACGAATTCGAGCTGAAAGGTATTCTAAACCTCAAGTAATGGGTAAAAATCTCTATTAACTCTGGAGATGAGGTTCAGCTATGAAAAAAGTCATCGGCATTGCAGTGTGCATTGCGTACATAATCGGCATGTTAGAACTACAACCTGCTACAGTAAACGCGAAAGAGGCCTATACAGCCAAAATATATGCGAACTCCTTGAACGTACGCAGCGAGCCCGCCGCAAATGCTGCCGTAACAGGATCTTTAAAAAACGGCACAATCGTTACAGTTACCGATGAAAAGCATGGGTGGATGAAGGTGCAAGCTGGTAGGAGCTCAGGCTGGGTGGCCGGCTATTACTTGAAAAGGGTCAGTAGCTCCGCAGGTAGTACCGGATCAACCTCCACTGGTTCGCCAATCGTAAATGTGAATCATTTTACCGGTGGCAACAAATCTACGAAAGCAACTGTAATAGCCGATTCATTACGTATCAGGAGAGGTCCGGGAACCACCTATAGTGTGCAGGGGTCTTTGAAGGCTGGTGATTCCATAACACCGCTTCTTAGTCAGAACGGATGGATACGGATTCGCACCAATAGTGGTGAAGTGGGTTGGGTGGCAGCACAATATATCCGCAGCGGGTTTTCTCAGGGCACAGCAATACATTCTGTAAAGTCCTCGGGTAGTATAAGGGGGAAACTGATTGTCATTGATCCCGGGCATGGCGGCAGCGATCCGGGAATGTTAGGTACTACCCATAACACGATGGAAAAAGACTTGAATCTGCAAACAGCCCTTTACGTCCGAGATTATCTATTGGCTAGAGGCGCTCGGGTAGAAATGACCCGTACTACTGATCGGAAAGTCGCCTTATCCCGGCGTGTAGGGGTTAGTGAATCACTGAACGCCGATGCTTTTGTAAGTATTCATTACAATTCCTCACCTAAAAAAGTATCCGGTTTGTTAACCTTCTATCATTCGGAGACAGATCTGTTGCTGGCCCGCGCGATTGAGACCCGTCTTGGACAAGGCGTAGGTCTGAAGAGCAACGGATTGTCCTTTGGCGACTACCACATCCTGAGAGAGAACAGCACCACAGCAGCCCTAATAGAGCTCGGGTTTCTATCGAATCCAAAGGACGAAGCCATCGTTCGAAAATCCTCCTATCAGAAAAAAGCAGCCAAGGCCATCGCCGTTGGACTGGCCGATTATTTCAAACGTTGAAATGGCTTAGCTGCAAGGAATTATGCCCTTTAACGTTAATAGGCCGCTGATCATTAGCGACCTTTTGTTATTGGACTCTCGTTTACCGTTAATTGAACAACATTTACCGATAAGAATCATGTGTTGGATGAAACAGGTCTTCCTCAGAAGTTCTAACCATAGAGAAGTGTTCGACATTGTAGTGCCCATGTAACGTATTATTATGATGCTTAATGATTTGCTCTGCGCTTATAACATCATTGTCTGTTGTAGAATGTCCATCGCCTACTAATGTGACATCCAAGTTACTCACAGTAGCAGTTCTGACTGCAGTATCAATACAGTACTGAGTTTTACAGCCCATGATGACTACATGTTCGACTTTTTTATCTTTTAAATATTTTAGAAGTCCTGTCCCATGAAAAGAATTTGTTGCTAACTTATCAAAGATGGTTGCACCCGTGGGCATCTGGATTTCAGTATGCACTTGAAAACCTGTACCTTTTCCCTCGGATACATCGAGATCCCGAACAAACACCACTTCCACATTAGCCTCTATTGCTTTTTTAATCACAATATTAATATTCTGGATAAGCTGGTCTTTATTAAATACAGCACTTTCTTTTTGATTCCCATCCATTAATTCCTGTTGGGCATCGATGATTAATAAGGCTTGATTAAATTTCATTATATCTTCCTCTCTTCTGTTCGTTAATGAAGAAATGAACCGAAATAATATTCCAGCGCTTCTTGTGAATATCCGTCGTTTCCCTGCCAACCTGCTACAGAGTTAAAATCATTATATCCACCTCGAAGCATGCGGGGCGTATCACGCTGGGTAAGTAAACCCGCATATCCCCATATTTCCATGATCACATCCCTTTCGTACTTGCTTGAGGGGATTACATCCTTCCAATGTTTCTCTAAACTCCGGGCACCTTCATAATCCCCACAGTCCTGAATCACTTTGGTCATTTGGTGGAGTATGGCAACATCCTCTATGGTAGGTGTGAAGTCTTCTTCTTTGTTGAACAATTCGAGATCCAGCCAACAGTATAAAAGATTGTTCAAACGGACGCCGCCCCATTTGACCCGCTCGAAATTCAGCACATTCAAATCCTCATTCACATATTCATGTTCTGACATTAACCCGTGGAAATTGCAATCCCCGCAATTACTATAATTAGGTAGTATTACACTTCGTTCTCCGTACGAATGTAAAGGTAACCTAGAGGTTAAAGCCCAACTTGAAAGGGCGCTCCGCAAATAGGTTTTTTTCGTAGAAAGACTGTGCAAAAACGCCGAGGCAACACGTTCTTTAGTAATTTCCAAGTGTAATTCTTGAAGCCGTATAACCATTTTATCATGACTAATAGTTATAGGATCGAACATCAGTCCTTTATTTTGGCATCGTCGAAATCTTCACCAGCAAAGGGATCCGGTCGATCTTTCCAACCCTTGGAGGACCAGAAGGTATTCAACAGTACTTTTTTCGCTTTTTTATCCACTATAGATTCACCTCTTTTCGAATCTCTTTTAAAAATACATATATTTATTTTAATATAACCTTTTATTTTCACTCACTCAAACAAAATAAAGGCCAACGCATAGTTTCTACGTTGACCTTTATTAACTATTCATAAAAATTTAATGGCAATGGAACATTCCACAATCTTTGTTCTATTGTCTGATGATGAGGACATCCTGAGGGGGTCTACCTGTGCTTTGAATTTGAGTAATTTGGGCATTTGTAAGATTGCGCCCTACCAAAACAAACGAAGATGTGACATTGTTAAAGTTGGCATTACCCAAGTTCGCTACACTTTGGCTTCCGCGATACACACGGAATGATCCCTGAAAGTTAATTCGCGAAAAGATTACAAGCGTTACCTCAGAACTCTGTACAACATTTCTAAGTCTGAAACTTGAGAGTTCGTTGTTAAATCTAAATGCTCCAAGATCACGAACTGCAACCCCTCCACGTCTGAATAGAATTCGACGAACGGAAAAATTGGTGCCAGACCAAAGGGCGAGACGTACATCACTGTTTGCCATTTATACCACTCCTTTTCTTAGGGTTGATATATTCTATGCCAACTTAAGAGAATGGTATAAGACAAATTCAGCGGTGCATTAGTTTGTTTATTACGGAGAAGCATAAGATACATCTCTCGGAAGACTAAAAGTGAATACCTTATCCCCGACAGCCCTATTTTGAACATCTTACCAATCTCAAGCGCTGCAGGACCAATCTCTGATGTAATATGAAGACTCCAAAGCTATTTCTCTTTATGGCGACCTGAGCAATTCACTCATTCCAATAAACAAAGTAACTTCCTAAGAGCGAACTTAATTGTTCAAGTTTAGAATAAGATGTTAGGGCATTAACGGCTCCCACTCCTTTAGTAATTAAGGGTTCCGATAGATATAGTTTATTAAGAACAAAGAGGTGTGCATTTGAAGGAACATTTCTTTTTATTTGAGTGACCTGTATTTCATGTGGACGGTAAAGCAAACGATTCATTTCCTCTTTTGTCTGCTCACAGTTTATTAATAGAAATTCAAGTATAGAATCCGTCATCTCACTTAAAGACTCGACAGTTACTACATTTTGTTCGATTAATTCAGAAACTAAATGCTTTAGAATTACATTCGGTCCAATATTAGCTTCTGAACAATGAAATTTGGCTTCGGAAATAATGAATTGCAGTAATAATTCAGCAGTTTCAAAATCTGTTGAAATATAATTGCTCTCTATTCTTATTTTAGACAACAGCTGATTAGGAGACGTTATAAGTCCTGTTATTTGTGCACTCCTTACCCAAGAATCAAGATGGTCCAAATGGATTATATTATCCTTATTTCGTAAGGGACTTGTTATATTACCCTCTATTAAATCTAGTATTATACTAGGGTCAAAGTTATATTTAGTCAGAATATCACTTAATTCTGTGGAATATAGCAACTCATGAGTTCTTTTATGATGATCAATACCTTCAAGCTGTTCTAGAACGTGGCTAAAGGGACTGTGTCCAATATCATGTAATAGTGCTGCAATCCTTAGTTCAAACCAATAAGGACAATAATAGGCCACTAGGGAAAATACTCCTAGGGTGTGTTGCAGACGAGTCGCGACATGTTGTGTGTTAATGTAACTGCAACCATTGTGATGTATGAAATGCAATCTGCGTAAAGGGGATGATTGAAGTAAACAGGATTCAATTTCAGTTAACTTCGTTTTAAGTCCCCACAATGGTTCCCATATTTCATTTCCGCCCATTAATTGCGCAATATATTGAATCGATCTGAATTCTTTCATACTACACTCTTTCTTCGATTATCTTCTTTTCCGAGAAAACTTCTTAAGTCTTTACCAACCAAGGGCTCATCCACAAATCTTGGAATAACATGCAAATGTGAGTGAAATAAATGCTGACCCGCTGCACCATTCGTATTCCATTGAAGATTATACCCATCCGGATTATGTAATCTGTCTAGATGTTCTTTTACTTCTTTCACTAAACTAAATGTATCGTTCCATTCTTTATCAGTAAGTTCAAATACGTTCACTCTATGGCGTCTAGGTACAATTAATCCCGATCCAATTAATATTTCCTGCGGCATTTGAAAGAATATGCAGCTTTCATTACTCAAAATTTCATTTTGCCTCTTTTCATTTTCGGGATTACAAAAGACGCAGTTATCATTATTAGACATTTGATTACTCCTTAGTGGATCATTATGTCGATTTTATACAAATATTTTGGGCGAAATTATGATTTATTGAAAGACAAAATAAAGTTTGTCTCCTGTTCATTTGACTGAAACTCTATTTTTCCGTTATTTTTAGTCATTATCTCTCTACATATCGCCAAACCCAATCCAGTGCCACTTTCTTTGTGAGTTATAAAAGGAAGAAATAGCGAATCTTCTATTTCTTTTGGTATTTGAGGCCCATTGTTCTTTATATGTATTTGAACACACTCTTCATCTTCCATGCATTCTATATTTATGACTCTATCCATCTTCACTGAAATTAATGCATCAATGGCATTGCTGATAATATTCGATAGAACTTGTTGTATTGAGATTTTCTGAATAAAGAAATAAAAATTTTCTCCGCCTTTTAAAAGCAGATTTATATTTTCATTACTCAATCGTGGATTTAGTAAATATACGGTTGAATGAATTAGCTGTGTAACAGAGATATTTACTTTTTCTTCTTCAAAAGCGTTATTCCTTGAGAAACTCAAAAACCCAGTTATATGCATATTTATGGCCTTGAATTCATCATCTATAACATCCAGGTATCTCTGTAATTGTGTTTGTCTGCCGCTATTTATATCATGCCTTATCAATTTTAAAAATCCTGCGATAGAGGTTAATGGGTTTCGTATTTCGTGTGCCATACTTGAAGCCATTTTGCCAATTAAATTTAACCGGTCATCATGTAGTTTATCTAAATTTTCTCTCATTCTTTCAAAGGACTGAGAAAGTTTTCCGATTTCATTGTTAGACTGTGAAAGAATAGGTTTAGTAAAATCCCCTTTGGAAATAGTCTCAGCAATCCTAATAAGTTTCTGGGTCGGATTCGTTATTGAACGATAGAGAAGGTATGCAATAACTATTCCGAGTAATATTACTGAAATTCCAAAAACAAAAGTATTATGGATCATTGTTCTGTTGGATTGTATTATTCCAGCCATATTATTATTGATCAATGCCAATTGTCTTTTTTGAATTTGATCAATCTTACTATTGATAGCATCAGAATAAACGTCAAAAGCAGGCATGGATAAGTTTCCCTTTGCAGGTCCACCATCAATGAAATCCTGTGCCATTTTTTCTCCTGTGAGGTGATAAATCTTAAATAAATCCTTAATTTCATTTATTTCTATCTTCATCTCTGGGTTTAATGCAAGAAATTCCGCAATATCCTTATAAAATAGATCCGCATATTCATTTGCTACCCTAAATCCTCCATCTAAACTATTTAGACTTCTTGTTGCACTAATATCCGTTAAATGTTGCTGCACTTGAACAACTGAAAGTTTTATATCATCCGCTAATAATGCAGAGGTCAACGCTTTATTTTCAAAGGTTAGAATACTATTGTTCTGTTTAGTTGCAATAGTATTATGATAAATAAAAACTATTGAAACAAGCACGAAAATTAAGCTGAATGCGATTAAACTTTTGATGCGAATAGTCACATAAATCCCCCTAATAAAAATGTAAGAAATGGATTAATATGCAGTACTGCTATCATTGAATATATCCTTTTCCAAGACATCATATTTACTTATAAATCTATTAGCTGCTTCGCCTGATGCAATCGGAAGTTGCATCCAAACATAAGCATGGACGGAACTCTCTAGACGCTCAATTTCATATGTATCTAACAGACTAGCAAACGTATGTAAACAGCTTCTGATTTTCTCATTTCCGCACTCTTCTTCACTTGGAAGAAATAAAATAGGGCATTGTACTTTCTTGTAATATTGCTCAAACTTCACATCCCAGTACTTTTGAATATACTCTGTTCTAACGCGGTTTAAATAACAGTAAGTAAAGCTACCGTCTTCCAACTGCAGTAGATTCTTGAATAACCCATTTTCTCCAAACTCATTGTATAAGGCACCCTCACAATGTGATATCCTGATTCGGGCTTGTCTGACTTGCCGTGTCCTCGAAAATCAGGAGCAACGATACTGTAATTCTTTTCAAATTGCGGTATGATTCCATCCCACATGTTCAAATTTCCGCCACTAAAATGAAGAAATAAAACAGCTTGATCATTTCCTCTATCAATTTCATCCCCCGATACTGTTATAAGTCTTTATTTGATTTGGAATTGATATACTAAATATAACATTTTTGCATATACAATAATCCCCTTTTTTCTTTTGTACATCAACAAGCACCAATCTCGTGTTCTTATCATAAATAGATAGGAAAGAAGGGCGGGATGCCGGTGGCTAACTATACTGTTAATGAAGAACGGGCTATCTTCCTGGCGGCAATCTGCGGACAGACCTATGCCCAATTTACAAATGCGGACGGTTCGTTTGTTGTTCCTCTGAATTATTCGGTTAGTCATACGATTCAAGCGAAATCCATCAGCAATATATGGGAGCGCTTCGGGTTTATTATTGAATCTCCGGATGAGATTATAATTGCTTTTAGAGGAACGAGCTCAACGACTGATTGGATCTCTGACATGATCGCCTCGCAAAAGAGGTTTAAATATATTAAGGAAGACTGCCTAACCCATCGGGGTTTTACAGACATCTATTCTACAGCCCGTAGCGGAGTTCTTTCCGCGCTGGCCAAGCTGTCAACCGATAAGACTTTGTACATTACAGGGCATAGTCTCGGAGCAGCACTCGCGACCCTATGTGCTATTGATCTTGCAGCCAACACTGCACACAGCTCACCCAACCTATATACATTTGGTTCCCCCCGTGTAGGTGATCCGGCTTTTGCGAAGGTTTTTACCATGTATGTCCGAAATAGCTACCGTATTGCCAATCTTTTTGATGTCGTAACATATGCTCCGCCAACCATCTACAAGCTTCCTAAGCGGGAAAAAAAATACTATTACACCCATGTCCAAACTCTCTCATCGCTGACTTTCCAGAATGGAGCTATAGGCCTCAATCACATTATAAGTAGTTATTTCGCAAAACTCTCGCAGCTTGAACCGATATTCACCCAAAGGTTATGTTCAACGAACCCCGGCTTCTGCCCAGTCATTGAAGAGAACCCGCAAAAGTCAAAAAAGACACTAACGAGGAGTTAGGGTCTTTTCATATCATGCTTTTCCATGACTATCTTGGATTAGATTATCTCGCTAAAATTTCTGCTATAAATCCAGATAACTCTTGTGCTGCTTTTTGATGAGCTAATACTCCTGGATGGCTTCTTGAACCTACGGTTTCATCTGTGGTATTCGGAATTTGAAAAACACTAACCTTCTTGTCACCTGTTTTCTTCATATAAATATCTACAGCCCGATAGATGGCAGGCATTAACGGTATACCCAGCATTCCGTATACCCATACGATATGTGCATTTGTATTATATTTTCTAAGTTTGGTCAGGAAATTCTGAACGGCCTCTTCAAACGCTCCCAAGTCCTCTTCATTATAGGAACCATCTTTATTTAACCTTTGTTTATGAGTCT
Organism: Paenibacillus wynnii; assembly: GCF_000757885.1. Lineage (NCBI taxonomy): Bacteria > Bacillati > Bacillota > Bacilli > Caryophanales > Paenibacillaceae > Paenibacillus > Paenibacillus wynnii. Next base: position 1,687,834 of record NZ_JQCR01000003.1, read on the forward strand.
GCCCTGTTCCTTCATCTTTCCATTCTGGTGAATGGAAAGCTCCAGCATCATTTGTCCCAAGATTAACTACCACAACATTGGGCTGCCAGGAATCAAAGGAGTGCTCTTCAAAGGCCCCTAAAGCTTCATTCTTGTCACCAGTAAGAAGACCACAAACCTTGTCATAGTACTCAGGAATATTTGCATGTGGGTTATTATCCCAGCTTGTAAGGACTCCCCAACCACTTTGAGAAATTATTCTATAGTCTGCGTTCAAAGCTTCTGCTGTCAGGGTACTATAATTGTTAATCGCGCTAAACCACATGGGAATCCAGTCTTCTTCAGCTTTTGCACCGATTATCCCTTCACCTGAAGTAATGCTGTCACCTATAAACTCCATTTTAAATGACTTTTCATCAACAGGTAGAAATTCTCCATCCGCCTTCACCGCATGGATCTGCAAGGAGTGGCCTGGATCTTCACTCATAGCCTGTAAATCTTTTACTATGCGAACATTTTTCACCGTATTTTCATTCATACCTCTAAATACACAAACCCAATACCGTCCTGCTGTTAACATTTGTCTACTTACTGGAACAGAGTTAATGACTATGCTAATCCAAGGTTCATAATTATCATAATCTGACTCTACTTCAATCCAAAGTTCAGATCCTTTAACATTTAATTCAATAGCACTTCCTGTCCAAAACAAGGTTAATGGAGAAAGGCACCCCGTTGTTCTACCATGGACTTTTAAATGATCAAGTTCAGATAATGGATGTACCTTTAACTTTTCATTTTGCATCATGCTATTTTGCTTCCCCCTAATTTCAATACATATCGTGGTCACACCGTAATCAGCTCTGAAATAAACATAGGTGTGGCCCCGTCCTCTGTATTAAAACCTATTTTTTTATAGAAATCTACTGCATGGGGATAAGATATTAACACTTTGGTTTTGCAGCCTTTATATCGATCGAGCATCATACTCATTAATTCCCTGCCTATACCTTTACTACTATAACTCGGATGGACTAGCATATAATGAAAATACACCGTTAAAGCACCGTCTGACAAAGCATTGATTAACCCGATAAGCTTATCCCCCTCCCATGCTGCAACAATAGAATGAGACCCTCTGATTGCTTGTAAAAGCTCGTTGGGGTACTTGCCAGACTCCCATTCTACCGAAAGAAACAACTCTTGGAGAGCCTCCTTAGTGATCTCTTCTATGTTAGAAGCATAATAAATACTCATCCTACATCTTCCTTTCAACCATTTTCTTTATTTCAATATACCGTTACAGATAGGTCTAGAAAATGGATTGACTGTAGGAGAGTTTGTATTTGTTTCTAAATTTTATTTTTTGTTATCTTCTATAGGTAAAGGTATTGTCTTGTCATAGGTTTTAATATAATGATATCCGTCTAGCAGTAGGTGATCCGGTTTCTCCATTGTGTTAAAAGAATACGTCTGCTCCCACAGGATGTTACCGTTCTTCAGATCCCACGGACGTGACAAAGATATTGAGGATACGGGAACTACGATACCATCAGCTTGAACGGATAATTTTTCCGTCTCCAAGATTGTAAATTGTTTTCTAGCGATAATGATGTCATAACCTGTATCGGTTTTTGTGACGCTTCGAATCCATACCTTTTCATTGCCAATCGTAATGGATTGATCTGATGGAGAGGCTAGGGAGATGGGTTCTTCTACTTTCTGATATCCGTCGAAATTTTCGAGTACAAGTTCAAGGGTCTCTATCTTGTCTGTCTGAAGTACATCAAATTCAAGTTCAAATCCCGCGATGCCCTCCTCAATGAAACGTTCCCCCCGCATTCCCCATGACTTCACTTCTGATCCATTCAAATAAAGCTTTATTTCACCTGGAAATCTCGGGTATCCCTCATAATCCATTTCATAATATCCCTTCACATTGGTTGTAGTTGGTGAAGCTGTAATGGAGTCAAAGTGGACAATCCCCCGATCGACAGGAACGGATTTTGAAATGTCCTCTTCTTTAAACATACTTCTCATCGCTTTATTCGCTTCAAACTTGAAGGAAATCGGGTAGGATGCCCTTTCCCCACTATTCAGCCACTCATAGAATGTAACGGTTAATGTTCTGGAGAATGGACTAACCGGTTCGAATTTAGATATTCCCTCGTAATGGGTCTCGTCTTTGCTACTGCCACCACTTCCTCCTCTCATGTCTGAATCAGTCAAAAAACCTTGCACTTTATCCACGTTGTAACGAAATGATTTACTCTCATTAAATATGGAACCTGCGGGTCGATCAATGGTGTAATACATAAGCAATGCGTTATCGTCTGCAATAACTCCGTTAATGGTAATGACAGTGCCATCATCAAGCGTTTTGCTTTTGTTGACCGTTTGACCGTATCCTTGCTCCGCCACTTCAGAAAAGCTTAGAGAGCTCAGCTCGTTTTTACTAAATAACATACTTCCGAAATAAGCAAATGCAGGATATTGATAAGTTCCAACAATCAGAAGGAGTGCTGCAGCTGACGAAGCAACCCATGTCATCGCTCTATTTACTTTTCTTTTCTTAGTAGGAACATTCTCAAGTGCGTTTCGAAGTCTGCCTTCAAGTTCTGACGGAGCCTGCACGATATTCAAGGTCTGTTTGTGCTCCAGTATTCTCTCCTCGATCGTTGTCATAACGATCACCTCCGATCATGGCTTTCAGTTTTTGTTTGGCCTGCGAAATTCTTGATTTGATGGTGCCAACCGGTGCATCGGTCATCTCTGCAATCGTCTGATACGAAAGATCATGTATGTAACGAAGTTCAATCGCTTCCCGCTGCCTTACATTCAGATGAGAGAGCAACACCTCCATGTCCATCTCAGACTCCGTATTGCGATATGAATTAGCGTCAGTTAATGCAGCAAGTGACGGTTCTTGCTCGTCTTCCAATGGAAGAAATCGTTCCTTTTTGCGGAGTAATGTTTTGCAACGATTGACGAGAATGGTTTTGCTCCAGCTGTAGAAAGCTTCCCCTTTTTGCAATTGATCCAGCTTCTCATAAAGCGTAACAATCATGTCTTCCATGGCATCCATCGAGTCATGCTCATTTCTCATGTAGCTATAGGCGAGACGATAATAAGCGTCCTGTTCGGCTATGATTAGTTGTAATAAAGCTTCCTTGCTGCCTTTTTGGGCTTGTTTGACAAGACGGCTTACATTCATATTCTCACCCCTTTCATAGATAAGAGATCGCAGAGGGTATTAAAGTTCATTATGTACACAATATTTTTTAATTTAAGAGCATAGTTCAGTTTAGAGATATCCTTTCCATAAGAATAGTCGTTAAAATGAAAAAAAGCTCCCGTGAATCACGGAAGCTCAAATGCCCATTACGTTGTTCCAAACAAAGAAGCCAATCCAACGGATCAGCCTCAGTTACATGAATATTGTTTTGCACAAGGAAAAACTGCTGTGATAGTACCTTTTCTAGGATATAGATCTGCTGTTATTTGTCCTATGTATTACTTTGCTATCCTTAACATTAATAATTAGACAACCAATGATTACAGATACGGTATCCATTACAGTTCTAATAATCATATCTTGAATATCTACTTTTAGAACCAGTGGCAAGAAAAAGTTAAAGAATACTAAATTAATCCCAAAAATCGCTCCACCAAATACCAAAGACTTTGTAAAAGCCTTATTACTATTAATCGTATAATTTAAATACTCAAACATCAAACCTATAACAATTCCTGTACAGATGACCCATACAAGGGTCCTTACTTGCGCTTGCTCAAACATAGAATAAATATGAAATCCTTTATATAGGATTATTCTACCCATTGTGAAAATCAAAGTAATAATTGCGATATTCACTATGGAATTAGAGGTTACTTTATGCTTTTTCTGTGCTGAGTCCTCTGATAAAAATCTCCCTGACATGAATCCTAAGAATAAAAGAACTAAACCGTCAGCCAAGGGATATGAGAATAAATCAATCGTAGAGCCATGCGGTAAGGGTTCCACTAAGAAAACAGTCCATACCACCGAGAATATTATACCGGCTTTCAAACCCTTTGATATCCTGCCTCCACCCATTCCCCTTTGAATCCGTTCAAATATAATAGTTATTGCAGTAAATGCTAAGGTACCATAAATCATAAACACAATAGGTAACGTTCCATTCTTAACAAATACACTCTGTTGCAACACCGTTTGATTTCCTGAAGGTATTAGCAATTGCAGCATTGAACGAATGATGATGGCTATAAAACTAATTAACAATATTTTAGACAGTTTCTTAACGGGCATTTCTTCCCACTCCCCTTTCAGGCACAATTATATATGAGTAGAGAAATTGACCCTATGACATTAGTGACCCACTCCAAAAAAAAAGTTCTACTGAATAGGGTCATCCTTGACAAAATATCTCCTATACATGAAGTGTAATACTACTAAATACTCTTATCCGCAAAGCGTTTCAGTAGAGTAATGGTATTAAAGTGCAATCCCTCGTGATAAAACGTATAGTTTAGAGATTCGCCTAATGTTTTTAAAGATAATCCACTGCTTATGGTAAATGGCTCAGACACTGGTTCACCTAAGCGATTCTGTAAAGATTCTTGTATACGTCCGGGCTGCTCTGCAAGCATTTTTAGTAATACCTCAAGTGTTGGAGGTTCCTCGTTCCATTCGGCTGGTTTGGATCCTCTTCCAAATAATCGACCAAAGCTTTCAGGTAATTGCATGGGCAAATCAGCAAGTTGAAAAGCAAGCTTCTCTTGAACCAAATAAATATGTCCTAAATTCCATCTCAGATTGTTATTAAACCCTTCGGGAATGATATCCAGCCTTTGTTCTGATATCCCCTCAACTGCTTTGATTGTCAGCAGACGTACAAATTCAAGTTGTTTGAACAGTATTTGATCCATATTATCCCTCGGCCCCTTTGTTGTAAATTAATATACTTATCTTATTATTTATACACTCTTTTAATATCTTTATTAAACCATAGAACATAACCACAGCGGTGGCAGGTTAATATATTAGCTGAACGATTTGCAAAATCCAGATTTAAAAAGCTTAACAATGCTGTATTCAATTGTGCATATCCATGTTCAAATTTATCATAGTGACAATGAGTACATGTAACATTTATCCCGTAGGCTTGATAATAGCCCGCTCCAATTGATTCTTTTACTTTCTTGGCAAATATGTTAAAGAACCTTTTCGCCTCGTTGGACATCGCAATAACCCTCCTAAATCCAATCTATACGTTCATGTCTCTTCCCTCATAATCTATTTTTAATTGATCATATTTCCTTCTATAACTCTCGTTCCTCAATAATACATCACGAATTTTATGGAAAAAGTCAAAGTCTGATCCCATAACGGTTACCTGTATACCTAGCGGTGGATCCGTTGAATCATCCTTCATGGCTTGAAATGTTTCCGTTATTGAACTCCCGTGATTTATTGAATACAGAATAGAAAGATCCTTGACGGTTTGATGGAACTGTTCTTGCGTCACCCGAACCTGTATATCGAGGTCACCCTTGGTCAAGGTCCCCGGAATCGCTGTGCTTCCTATATGCTGGATATCAGCTTCCGGTACGACTTGTTTAATTTTGACTCTATGCTCCATAAATAATTGTTGTGCTTTATAACAGACCCATCGATGATCATAAAAATGAACTGATTTCAATAGACTCCCTCCCTGTTTGAGCGCTGATTCTCGCACCGTTAACGGCATGGGAACATAGAAGACCCGCTACGGACACCTAATGTGAGATCATTCAAAGTAACTAAGTTGCGTTCCGGTCCAAGCACAATCAAGACATAGTAGGCTTCCCCATGAGAATTTTTGAGTACCAACTGGTAACCGCTGCCTCCAAATAATGGCTTGCATGTTGCTGCGGCCTTTAACGTATCACCTTCCGCATATTCCTTACGGACATATTTCATTCCTAGGGTTCTTACCGCTTGCTTATTCTGATGCTCCGTAATCACGTATTTTAGCGATGCCCCAGTAAGTATGATCATAAGGATTAAAAGACCTGCACGAGTTCTTTTCATATTTCCTCCTTAACCATCTGCAATAATATACTATAAACATTCAAGTTATACGGTGTATATTCATGTGACTACTTTTGCAGGAGGTCATAATGAATATAATATCCTTTATTATCTATTGTGTTGTTGTTACATTTACACCTGGCCCTACCAATATTGTTATATTATCATCCGTGCATCATTTTGGTGTAAAAAAAGCCATGGAATATGTATTCGGAGCCACGATCGCTTTTGGCCTGCTGCTTGCCGCTTCCTCCATGCTAAACCGCATTCTTGCAGGGGTCATTCCAAATATCCTGAGTATCATGCAGATCATAGGCAGCTTATATATGCTCTACCTTGCTTATCAAATCTATAAGATGGGTTCAACCGAATCCAAACCTACCTCAACAGCCAATTTCGTCTCAGGCTTACTTATGCAATTTGTAAATCCTAAAGTTCTTCTATTTACACTAACCGTAATCCCCAGCTATGTAATGCCCTACTATACATCATCTGCGTCATCGTTCCTGTTTGTCATGATCATAACTGTCATTGGTTTCTTGGCATTCACGACATGGGTTGTTTTTGGCGCAGTATTCAGAAGATTTCTACAGAACCATCAAAAATTGATAAATACCCTGATGGCGCTTTTTTTAGTGTATTCTGCAATAATGGTTTCAGGGATCCTATAGAGAGTTGGAGGTGGAGAGCGTGGAGAAATTCAACTATAAAAGATCGGCAGATATTCTGGCATTATCGGCAAGCTTTACAGACTTCACCTATAAGAAACATTGCCACGAGGAATATGCGATCGGTGTAACTCTGCGCGGCATCCAACAATATAACTTGGAAGGCAGTTTTCAATCTTCCCATAAAAATGGCGTAATGCTGTTTAATCCCGAGCAGTCGCATGATGGCAGTGCATACGATAAGACTGGCATTGACTATGTCATGCTCTATATCAAGCCGGACTTATTTTTAGAGAGTTCTGGTAAGAAGGAATTGGTGCGTTTCTCCTCTCCTATCGTTTACGATGCCAAATTAGCGAACTGTGTATTATCTCTAAGCCATTCCATCTTGAGCGGCAAAGAAGAATCTCTAAGCAGTGATCTACTCTTAACCTTGGTCGATCTAGTTTCCAATACGGAAATAGATACAGCCACTAGAAAGAATAATGAACTGGTTAACAAAGCAAAGGAAATGATGTTCTATAATTTAGAGAATGTACTAAAACTTGAGGATCTCAGCAAAGAGTTTAAGATGTCAAAATATCAGTTTATCCGGGAGTTTAAGTCCCACACTGGAATATCGCCTTATCAATTTTTCCTGAATTGTAAAGTAGAGCATGCCAAGCAATCTATTGAGAAGAATAAGGATATTTATTCCGCCGTGGCAGAATGCGGGTTTGTGGATCTAACTCACCTGAACAGGCATTTTAAGAGCGTATTTGGAATCACAGCCTATGAATATATGTCACAACTCAGTTGAGCATAAATAATTTGTGATTATTCTTTAAGTTCTGTCTCGACGTGAGCAGACATTTCCGCACCACTACTCTGGCTGAATACAAGGATATAATCCCCTTCGGGAAAAAGAGTGGATGATTCTTCATATGTATATTCAAAAGATTCACGAGGTTTGAGGGTACCTTGTTGAATAACTGCTTCACGTTCCTTATTCCTGATTCTAAAATCAAATTCAGTGCTGCCTATATTTTTAATACTTATTTGTAAGGGCGCATCTCCTGAATAATAAAGACCTGAGCTTCCCTCACCATTCATAATTAAGTTTAAGTTAGTATCTGCTATAAAAGAAGATGATGCTGGAATTCCTTTTTCTTTTTGATCCGTGTATGTATTCAGTATTATGGATTTATCTTGTACAGCATTACAACCGGTAATGATGATTAAAAGTAAAATAATTAGAGCAGTACGATACAGTGGTTTTCTTCTAATTTTCACAGCATTTCACCCCCTACCCATCCATTTATCTTCCAAAAATTCCCTTATTGAATTATACCTTCAATTTATCCATCTCGCAATCCTACTGGTGAATATTGTATAATTAATTATTCTCTCGTGATAACACCCCAATCTTTTCTAAAGCCATGTGTTCTATATCCTTCTTCGTGGGATAGGTTCTTAGACAGTCAAAATTGATTTCACTTTTATCTATGCCCGAAATACGATAGACTGCTATTTCCTTGCTTTCATTTTTTAGTATCAAATCATCCATTCTGAAACCAGTACTTTCCGGGCGATCTAGAACTCTATGCTCGGTAAAATTCTTTAAATCTAACCACGAAATCTCAGAGCGATGTATACCTGAACCATAAGAATAGGCATAGACAACATCCAAAGTTCCATCCTTATTTAAATCGAAAGGAACTGCACTTGTTACCCCATATCCGCCAAATCCGTTGCCTATATGGACAGCTTTTTGTTTGGACACGATGAATGTTTCCCAACTTGAATCTCCAACCATTTTAAAAAGCTGAAGCCTTGTTTGATCCCAAAAATCAGAGGGTGTGATTTCAATCAGATCCATATCCTTACCACTCGACTTAGGAATATCTTGAGTTGCTAAAATTAACCGATTCGCTTCCTCTATGGGTACCTTATTCGAATTTATTTGTCTTGCCTTTACATCAATGTCTATTCCATGTCCATCAGCGGTGGTAACATAAACCTTCCACCTCTCAGACTCTGTATGGCTGTTAGTCAATTTAAATGATCTCGTTAAGTCTTGTCCTTCTTTAATATCCACAAATCCAAAGTCTTTCGAACCATAATATACTTTGAACTTTACGGTCCCCTTTCGATTTTTAATCGATACATCTATTCTAACGTCATTACTTGGCGGGCATGTGAATGATGACTCGAAAGAACCACCAACGGTCCTTGTATCGTTAATCAAAATCACATCATACTGGGTACTATTCTTCTCAAATTCTATTTCTTGAGTATTGACTTGCGTATCCTCTACTCTAGGCATGGGTGTGGTAGTAACCGTCAGTTTTTGGGAATATATTTGAACCACCAACATTCTAGCTAATATCAATACCAGTAATAATAAGATCCCATTGACCATGAGCTTTCTTTTCTTTTTAAAACTTTTGAGTATCATATTAATTCTCCTTTGGGGGTGCCTTCTGAAAAAAGTATTCTCTTTCGCTGTTATGCCCTTACATATTATTCTACTCGTTCTATTAAGCTACATCAGCAATGATTGGATAAATACTTACATTGTGGCGCCGTATATTGTTCCATACACATCCATAAATACATATATTTCTTCTTATCTTTTTAACGGTATCATGGGTGCACTGTTCGCTTCTTTGCTCTTAATCGTCTGTTCAAGAGGTCTAGCTCTCAAACCTACATATCAAGAACTGGATTTCCGCTTTAGTACATTTAGAAAAAGCTTTAGAGCCATCCTGATCTTTGTTATCGTGTTCATGATCATTTATATATTTTTCGGCACTCTTGCGGCAAAACAACATTTGTTTGACTACTCGTTCCAATTCCCTCTAACAATCAGCAATATTTTACGATGGTTTTTATTTCAATTATTGATTTCCGGTTTAGAGGAGATCTTCTTCCGATGTTTTGTGATCCTGCTTCTTTTTAAATTATGGGACCAAATGTTCACCAAACCTAACTATCTTCAGATGGCAGTTATTATCGCTTCTACTCTAATATTTGCTGCCCGACATATTGGATTCCTTTTGTATCCGTTCCAAATCACCTATTTTGTTCCGCTTCATCTTCTAGTCGTCAGTGTATTAGGAATATTCTTAGGGATTTTATTTATTAAAACCAGAAGTTTTTGGGCTGTTTATGCTGCACATGGGTTTATTAACGGATGTATATTTGCATTTCTATTAGTACTGAATAAAACATTATCTTGATACTAGAAGTATTCCCTCTATTCTATCAACAACAAAAGAGATGCTACGATTAGGCATCTCTTTTGCTCTGTTTCCGGCTAACCTGTTTTTCTCTTACCGCTTTTTCGCAACAGGTATCCAAATCTCGCTTTTAAAAATAGGGGAAGTGGTATCCTTACTCTCATTCCATAATATTTCCGGGCCTTCCACTTGTTCGTAATTGGAGGAGGGAAACCATTCGGAATAGATCCGTCCCCAAATTTGTTGAAGAGTTGCGGGAAAAGGTCCGACTGCCTCAAATACAGCCCATGACGTTGCAGGAATATCTAGCTGCGAGAGATTTTCAGGACAATCCTCTGTTGTAGCCACACCGATGTAATGGTCCAGTTCTCCCTTTTCCTCCATTCGACCCTCGGAAAAATTAGCGGATGCGCTAAGCATTCCTAAAGGGACGACATTCGACAGCTGTTTCAGTTGAGTAATTAATTCCTCATTTAGACTTGCCCACATCGCAGCTATTTCCGGATTTACTCCATGGAATATAATAGGGACTCTCTTTTTGAGACCCACGATTCGAAAATAGTCTTTTTCTTCAATACGGTAGATCATTTCACTACCTCCTTTAATCGTTAACTGAAAACTCATGCGTGGATAGGACTTTAAAGATTGCCCCTTAATTCTGGATTCTGAGGGAGTAATCCCATGAAAGATTTGGAAAGCCTTCGCAAATGCATCCGGTGAACTGTATCCAAAATCCATGGCTATGTCGATTATCCTCAACTGACTTTTTTGAAGCTCATACGCTGCTAAAGTAAGACGTCTTAGGCGGATATACTCTGACAGTGATATACCGGCTAGGAATGAAAACATCCTTTTAAAATGATAATCCGAGCATAAAGCCCTCTTTGCAGCTTCTTTAAAGTCAATCTCTTGAGTGAGATTTTCTTCAATATAGGACAATGCTTTGTTCATGTTCTCAAGTGAATACATCCTCACCTCTCCCTCCTTCTACTGTAGAGTATCAAAAATCAGGGTGAACCATCCGACATTTCGTGTACAACATTAACGGGGTAGAATTTAAAAGTAAGCCAGCCCGAAATTGGGTATGGTTGTTGTTGGTGTAAAACCCAGACGCAAAGCCAATTTATAAGACCCTTCATTCTCCAACCGGCATGCCCAAACAGGCTCTAGTTCATTCTTCAGACAATAATCTATCAGTGCGGAACAAACGGAATATGCATATCCCTTCCCGCGGTACGCTTCAGAGGTTTCAATGCCAATCTCCAACTGATGCCCCTTTCGATAAGCGGAAAATGCCGTTGATGCAACTTCTTCATTATCCAGCAAGCTATAGGCTATACCCTCCGCTAAGAACTGGTCAGCATTACTCCAGAAACACCTCGGACTTACACTGCCGGTAAGGGATAGAAACTGTTCTTTTGTTGTCTGCATTATGCATGTGCCTTGACTATGATAATGTTCTTTCGATTGATGATAGGATTCCTTATTAAAAATGAAATTAACTCTTTGTTGTTTGATGATCGGATTCTGATGATTAGCGCAATTATGGGAATTCACCATAGACTCAACTTTGCTTGTCCAAGCTCCCTCCGGTGCAATCTGCAGCCATTCCGGCTTGTGCCTAATCTGCTTGCTATTGGTTATGTATTCTAGGAGGGCGTAATGAAAATATTCATTGTCAGTGTCCCCGTATAGCAGTGACATTCCGTAGGGATGTACGACATAAAACGTACTTGGGTCTTTCTCACAATCCACATAGATCGTACCTGAAATACGCTGTAGAATCACCGCTTCTGCAAATAACGTATTGATATTCACATGGCTTAAAGGCAATATTGCTTTGTGGTAATCATTAATCTCTAGTGTTATCATACCTGTCCTTTCCGATCTCCATTAGTATGAGCATCTCTCTTTAATTATGGGTTTAATTCTACAAAACAAAAAAAAGCTAGATCATTATCCCAGCTCTTTTTGAGATTACTTTTACTTAATTTCAAACCACCATATCAGATAAACTGTCTACTGGGGTGTTCATCTTTTTCCTATGCAGCAATACATAGATCAGGTAGCCTCCGTACAGCAAATATAAAATATTCAATATAGATACCACCAGTAACTCTTTGTCTTCAATAGTAGTGTTCGTCATTTGAGCAAGCGCATCAAACATGAAATGAAAAACGATCAAGGGCAGGATGTTGGGTGTCGTCTCTATGAGTAGAGCAAGAATGAGCCCGATAAGAAATGCATTGATAATCTGTAGAACAATATGTATGGGATCACTGCCGTTAAGCGCATTGGCCATATGTAGAATACCGAAGAATATGGAAGAAAAGACGATAAAAAAAACAGGCCCTTTGGACAGCAGTTTCTCTCTGATTATCCCTCTAAAAATCGATTCTTCCGTATAACCGACAAGTATCGAGAAAACTAGAATAAGGATGATTTGAGCAGCTGTAAGCTCTAAGTTGAAACCGCCCATTATAGGTTGAACAGCAGCAATCACAAGCAAGGGAATATAATAGAGCGTTACCTTTTCTTTACGAATATCGAGCTTCTTAAAGCCAAAACTCCCAAAGGTAGGGTCTTTTTTCCTCATGTACAATGAAACAATTACTGCCATAACGAAAAATGCACAAGCCTGAGCAGCCATCATCCCCCAATCATCTAGCTCCATGATCGTCGCTGCGGCAGAAGCAACTGTAATCAGTAAAGTCAGTACTACCCCCAGCATGATTGAAAATAGAATAGGATGTCCTTTAACCTCTTTTTTCCTCATCGTTCTCTCTCCTTTAACATCAAATCTGTAATGAATGGCTAAGTATAATAATGGAATATTTGTCACTCCGATTTTAACTATACCATAAGATTAGATAAAGAGAATTGAGATTTTTTCCGTCATTTAGAGCGGCTTTTATTAATTAAGCTTAGCAGGCAAATTAGCGTACAAGACAGACAAAGAAATAATAAGCCATATTCTCCTGAGGATATTGAGTTGATCATCGCTGCAATTGTTGCTACTCCGGAAATGAGTGTACATGTTCCAATAAGCCTCCGAGGAAAACCGTCAGATTTCATCTCTTTTTCCTTATCCATGTTATCCCTCCGCTGGTTCTATATAATTTCATCAATAGCCTGCACATTTTTGGATTTATGGAAGAATTAAGCAGGATATTGTCATTCTACGGAGAATATCAACAATGTACAAGTATCAATTCAACAACAATAGATTTTTGATAACAGGAGGCAAAATAATGGTTAACTTGTTCGGTGGATTGTTGGGTAACTATTCTGAGATAAGTATTTCTGAGTTAAAGAGTCAATACGGGATTTATCTTACGCCCCAAGAAGAGATTCGGATGGGGTTCAAGCTGGTCCGCGATGCTTTTATTATTACGGATGACCGTTTGATTCTAATTGATCATCAGGGAGTAACAGGGAAAAAGACCCGCGTTGCCTCCATACATCTTAATTCCATCTATGAGGTTACTATGGAAACGGGCGGTACGGGCTTCGAGGATTGCGAAGTTACGCTTCATTACATTACCTCACCTTATCACAAGTCCAACAATCTGCAGACGTCCTTGTATAAGTTCGAGTTCGGCAAGAAATTCAATGTACAGCCTTTGTATACAGCATTGGTCAGTATTGCCAGCGAGAATTGTAAACGTCTGAATTCCTGATCTAAAGTACGAATATGTCCTCTGCCAGTGTGTTGGTGGGGGACATCGTTATGTTAAGAAAACAGAAAAGAGGCAAGAACATTGGGGACAACAATTTCAATGCGAGAGAAGTTATTTTTCTCGGGTGGCTTGCTGGGCCAGAATATTTTATATAGCTTTATGTCCACGTATATCTTGTTTTTTTACACGGATTTATTAGGGATATCTGCGACAACTGCTAGCGCTATATTAGTAGTCGCAAGTATATTTGATGCCTGTCTGGACCCTTTAATGGGCATGATCACCGATAAAACCCGAACGAGATGGGGGAAATTCAGACCCTACCTACTGTTTGCCCCGGGCTTGATTGCCGCTGCTACCGTATTATGTTTTTGGGATATTGGCGGTTCATCTACGACGACGCTTGTTTTTGCCACTGTCTCTTATTTACTTTGGGGGATGCTTTACACCGTTTGTGATACTCCGCTTTGGGCACTATCTTCTGTAATCTCTAAAGATCCTAATGAACGAACGCTCCTCGTAACCTTGGGGAAAATCGGGGGAATGATAGGTGCGGTCGCTATAACTGTCGGAGGCATTCAATTACTGTTAGCTTTCGGTGGAGAACGAGATACTCATGCCTATTTGTACTCCGCAATGATTATTGCCGTAATCGCAGCTATCTCCATATTTCTGGCAGGCTTCCATACCAAAGAGAGGGTAGCCCCTCCTGCGGAACAAATCCCCTTTCGTAGAAATCTGCAAACTATATACAAGAATAAACCTTTGTTAACTTTGTTGTCAGCCCTTTTGATCGTCAATTTGGTTATCGGGATAAGACAGAGCATTCAACTATATTATGTGGTTTATGTTTGGGGCGATTCGAGCTATATTAGTCAGTTGGGAATGAGTCTAGTTGTAGGAATGTTGCTGGGGATGATCGTGACACCAAAGCTACTCCGTGTATTTTCACATAAGAGAGTATTTATTATTTCTTGCATATTAGGCAGCCTATCCTGTTTGGTTCCTTACTTTAAAGGAGACGGCAATATAACATTTACGCTTGTATTATTCGCCGTCAGCTTCTTTTTTTCAGGAGTGACCACAATTGTAAGTACCTCCATGCTGTTAGACACTATTGATTATTCCGAATGGAAGCTGGGCTTCCGAGGCGAGGGGATTGTATTCTCAACGCATACCTTTATCACTAAATTTAGCGGGGCTGTTTCGAAGTTGATCATTGGTGCGAGCCTGGGATTGTTGAATTATATTGAGAACCAACCTGCTACCGCCAATCTTCAACAGGGTTTAAGTTTTGTGATGTTTGTTTTACCGGCATTGTGTTTTGTGATTGCTATCATTCCAATACTTTTTTATACCTTAAGCAATAGTCAGAGAAATCAGATGTTGATTGAACTCGAGACTCATAGAAGGAGTGTGTAGAATTGGACATATCTAGCTTGAATACCCTGATGGCCCCTCCTGACATCCATAATTATAAAAGAATATTGTGCGTACAGCCTCACCCGGATGATAACGAAATTGGAATGGGTGGAATTATTTCTACTTATGCTGACAAAGGCTGCGAAATTCATTACTTAACGGTGACCAACGGTGATCTGGGTTCCATGGATGAGCGTCTAACCCATGAAGAAGTCGCCGAGATCCGCACTAAAGAATTGGAGGAAGCCGGACGTTTCCTTGGAGCCTCGGTCTTCCATTCTTTACATTACGGTGATGGTACTTTAGAGAACATTCCTCGTTTAGCTGGAGAAATTGCCGAGATTATTCGAACGGTGAAACCAGAAGCCATATTCTGCCCCGACCCTTGGCTTACTTATGAAGCGCACTATGATCATATTATTACGGGAAAAGCGGTTGCGCATGCCTTCCTCTCTTCAGGTCTTGCCCGATATCCTAAAGGCACCCTTACCCACCCTTGGCAAGTATCGGCTATCGGTTTTTATTTCACGGCCAACCCAAATCTAATAATAGATACGACAGATGCCTTTGAGAAGAAATTCAAAGCTATAGAACTGCACCGCAGTCAATTTAACGACGAGATCCTGGCATTATACCGTATCTATTTCAAAGAGAAAGGCAGACAGCTTGCAGAAGGGAAGGATTTTGAAATAGGCGAAGGTCTTAAGGTACTCTCTCCTGTCCATTTACATTGCTTCGTAGATGCTATTCATATCTAAGGGAACAAAATAGCTAAACAAAAACACCCATATCAGCAATTTGTTGAAGTGTCTTAACTACACGTTCCTCACTATACGGTTTTAATATGAAAGATTTTGCACCTGCTATCATGGCTTCCCGAACTAATTTCTCTTGACCCATACTGGAAATCATAACTACTTTTGCTTTAGGGTCAATTTCCATTATTCCCTTGAGAGCATCTATACCTGAGCATTCCGGCATGGTGATATCCATCGTAACAATATCAGGTTGACATTCGACATATTTTTTAATAGCTGTGTGTCCATCTCCCGCTTCACCAACTACCTGAAAACCGTTTTTTCTTAATAATACTTGCAAACTCATCCGCACAAATGCTGCATCATCCACAATAAGAACCTTTTTCATCTCAGTAGCCTCCTAGTCTTCAAAAAAGCTTGTAAAAATAAAAAACCCTTCAGCAGTTGAAGGGTTCAATGACCTTAAAAGGTCAAATCAAAAAAATTCTCAACCTGCAACCTGGCTTTCGTAGTTCGTAGGAACCTTAGACCCATGGCTTTGCGTCCCTACCTTTCAATAGGTTTGCCCTTGATATATAGTTAAAAAGACCTAAATATATAATAGCCATTTATAGTATTTCTTTCAAGTACAATTATAAAAGAGTGTCAATCAACAGCGTAACACAATTTCTGCCCCTAGCCTTGGATTGATATAGGGCATCGTCTCCGAGCTTGTAGATATCCTCTTCACGGAGACCTTCCAATGTGACTACCGCTACACCTATTGAAACGGTTATGATTCCGTATTCGGAGCTCATCGCGTGCTCTATTCGTAAATCCTCGACATTCCTTCTAATCCCCTCGGCAAATTGCCCAGACTGCTGGGGAGTAAAACCGGAGACAATTATACCGAATTCTTCTCCTCCCAATCTAAATACGTAACCGTTGGCCCTTCCGGCGAACTCTTTAATATTCTCCCCAAGCTTGCGCAGGATATTATCGCCTTCATAATGCCCATACGTATCATTATATTTTTTGAAATAGTCGATATCGAGCATGATGTAGGTTAAATAGTCTTTATTTCTGGCGGCTGTATCTACTTCCTCTTGAAAGATTTTATTGAAGTATCTTCTATTGTACAGACCTGTTAATTCATCCGTTATAGAGATTTTCTCAATTAATTGAATATATTTATTAAGCTCATCATTGTTCAGCTCCAGCTCTTGAGTCCGTTCCACTACCAGTTCTTCCAAATGCTCTTTATGTCGTCTAAGTTCTTCTTCCGCCTTCTTTCGCTCGGTTATATCTTTAACCGTCCCTTGAATGGCTGGCTTGTCCATATAGTTGATTATCGTTACTTTATGAATCACATATACCTCACGGGTATTGTCCTTATACCTAAGACTTGTTTCATATTCTTGGGGAGCGTTCTTCCCATCAAACCTTCTCGAGTAAAAGTGCATCACTTTTTTCCTCTCCGGCTCACTGATGAACTTCTCGAAGGGCTGATCTATCATTTCTTCCATCTCATACCCCAGCATATCGGCTAAAGCCGCATTTACATATTTGCATTTTTTGTCTTGAGTAATAAAGATACCGTCCTGCAAGTTGTTGACAAGCTCCCGATACTTCTCTTCGGATCGCTCCAGATCGGAGTATAAACTAGCATTCTCAAGTGAAAACACCATTTCCCTGGATAACAGATTGATCACTTTCATCCGTTCCTTTGTAAATACACCTGATACCAGATTATTTTCCAGATATATGATCGCTATCGTCTTGTTTTGATTAATCAACGGCATACACACCATTGACTTAGGTCGATGCTTAACAATGTACGAGTCATTTACAAACTGCGTTTCAGAAAAAGCATCGTTGTAGATCAGACTTTCCCCCTTTTCCTCCACATGATTCAGAATAGACTCTGGTAAATTCCGATATAGTGAGTAGTCGTGGATCACAACATTTATCTTATTATGTTCTGGGCTATATTCCCCCTCCACAAGCAAGTTGGAGTTGGATCTCATCACGATGCAGCCTCTTTGGGCCCCCGCATTTTTAATTACAATGTCCATTAGTGCTTCCAGCAGTTTGTTCAGATCAATTTCCTTGGAAATCGCCTGCGAAGCCATAATCATAGAATTCAAATCAATACTTTCAGTGAAATCAGTAATCGTCTTTCCAAGTAAGAAATCCTTGGTGTTAATTTTGATCATCGTATTAGGATGCTGTTCACTTAAATGCTTAATCTTACCCTTGGCACCCCAGACGGTATAGTAATATAGAGCTTGTCTTAGAAGGTACGCGGCAAACTCTCTATACTCTCTGCTGTAATAAAATTTGGCGGCCAGTTCATTCGTCAGCGCCTTGTACCTTACAAAATCCCCTTTTTCACTGGCTTCGATTGCAAGATCGTAGTATTTACCAGCCAACTCATCCTTTCCGGAAAAAACTCTGGCCCATTCTGCCTTCATTAGGTATTCATGCTGCTGGAAATTTGTTGGGGAATGCTTCGCCCATTTTTTCACCCTGCTGAATTCTTTACGCATTCTTGCTTTTGCCTTAACTTTCTCAAAGGTATTTAAGTCCTGATAACAGTAAGCTAAGTTCAGGAATGTGTACAAAGCGAACTCTTCCATGAAAGCAGACCCTGCAAGTGTATCTATAATCGGGTACGCCTTGTCTATAAACTCCAACGAACTTTTGTAGCTTTCATAAGTGAAATGCAGCTTCATTTTATAAATATAGTAAATAGCAATCCCTGAATAATACTTCGCTTCTTCAAGCTGCTCAACATAGGCCTTTTCGCTGAAGGTCCCGTCATTTAGAGAAAGGATGTCGTCTAATTCTCCCGCAAGGCTAAGAAGCTGCTGTCTGAACAGCTTAGCAGTCGCCAGGGCTTCCTTATACTTCGTATTCTCAATCATGGCGATGGATTTGCTGTTCTCCAGCAGATTTGTAGGAATATCCATGGTTGGATTCCAAAGATTCAGATAAAAGCAGGCGTGTGCAAGATACAGCATATCCCCTGACCGTAAACTGGATTCAATCGAGGTTGTATACCAATCCTCTAGAGTCTCCCATGGTTCAGTCCATGTATGGCAGAAAAGCGTGTATAAAACATTGGCCGCCCCTTTCCATTGCAGATCATTAAATTTATCGTTGATCCTTATACCCAGTCTCCCGAAATCAAAAGCCCCCTTAAGATCGCCAAATCCGGACAATAAAATGGAGTATCCAATAAAAGCGAGGGCAGATTCAGGTGAATTCCCGTATTTCAGCGTCATACTTACTTTTTTCAATACGACAAAACCAAAAAGTGCGGTTTCTCCAGAGATAAAGCTCGGTGGAATAAAGTTGATCAACAGCCTCATAATGAGCTTAATCCTCGAATCATCCATTTCCGGTTTTTCATAAATATCTTCAATCTTTCTTCCTCTGAGACTGGCTTTCACTTTCAAGAATTCTATTAGTACCGAGGCCATTCCGATTTTTTCAGGAATTTTAATCCCCATCGCTTGGAGTCCTAACTTACCGGAGGCTATTGATTCCTTCATCATCCCCAGATACGTATAATGATTGGCCTGCATCTCGTAGATTTGGGCTATGGCAAAGTTGTCCCTGGTATGTCTAAGGAGAATCGAGCAAGCTTCGTTAGCAGCTTCAAGCTGATGAGAGAGGTATCCGCATTCAGTATATAATTGGTATATCTCCGAGGTTTGCTGCTCATTCTCGAGCCAAGAGTCCTCCGTTAATAGGCTTCTGGCGGCCTCCAATAGAGTGAAAGCAGAATCATAACCAAAAGCTGCTTTGGCTTTTCTAGCGGCCTTCAAGGTTAGAAGGATGACTTGGTCTGTTTCTTCCCCAGTGAGGATATATTTGACCCCTTTGTTCAAATGTGTGGCTATATCCATAATATTTTCTTCGATTTCTTCAGGAGGCAAATGTTTAAGCAGCAGTCTTCCTATGGTCAGATGCAGCCGTTTGCTTGTTTCACCATCAAGCATTTGGTAGAACGCCTGCTGAATTCGGTCATGCTGAAATCTGAATTGTATACGCATCTTCTGGACAACATCTTCTTCCTCCTCGAGGTAATCAGAAAATATCCAATAATTTGAATTCACAGGCAGGATGATATCCTCATCTACAGCTTTCATAAGAGAGCGAACAATATCCACTCTATCCACTTCACCAATTAAAGACAGCATATTAAAATCGAACAAACTTCCTATTGAGGCGCTTAACATCAAAATCCGGCGTACATCCTCGGGCAAATTTTTGAGATTCATGATTAAGAAATCTACAACATTGTCATTGAAAGGCAAATTCAGGATTTGATTAAGATCCCAACTCCATGCTCCCTTTAAGTCATCAAAATAGAGATACCCTTTTTTATATAAATCCTTCAAGATTTCATTTACAAAAAAAGAGTTCCCCTTGGTTCTCTTGTGGATAACATCAGCAAGCTCTTTAGCACTTCCTGAATCGGTGCAAAGCGTGTCAGCGATTAAGCTTTCTACAGTTTCTACAGAAAGGGAATCGAGAACAATTCGTCCGACTTCTCTGCTTTTTTCTAATCTATTTATAGAGGAGAAAATCAGATGTCCTTGAGGAATATCATTGTGCCTATAGGAACATATCACGAAAAATTTACGTAAACGGTTATTTAAAATCAATTTCTCAACTAGCTGTAAGCTTGATAAATCCGCCCACTGAACATCATCCAGAAACAATACGAGTGGTCTGTTATTGTTAGTAATACCTTCAATAAATTTGGCAAAGGTCATGAAGAAGCGATTGGTTTCCTCCTCTGGATTCAAACGATCGATCTCAGGTTGGACCCCTATCCAAGACTCTAACTCCGGTATAAGTCCGGTTATCAGAGCCCCGTTTCCGTCTAGAGCTTTGAGCAAAGAGTTCTTCATAGCATCTTTGTATTCCACATTCCGACTACTCTGGAGTTGGCTAATCAATCTCCGGAATGCCTGGATCATAGCACTATATGGGGTATTTCTGTTGTACTGGTCAAACTTCCCCTCAGCAAAAATTCCCTTTTCTTGGCTTATATATTTATGAAGTTCATGTACGAGTGCGGTCTTGCCCACTCCTGCATCCCCTGATACGAGCATCATTTGCGGATTGCCGCTGGCACTTCTCCGGAAAGCGTCAACCAAGCGCTCTATATCTTCTTCTCTGCCGTATATCTTTTGCGGAATCTGGAAAATATTCAGCCGATCCTCTTTGGCAATCTCAAAATCCTTAGTTTCTGCTAAGCATTTCTTCAAATCCGCTTTTAGTCCATAGGCGCTTCGATACCGGTCCTCGGACGATTTCTCTAAAAGCTTCATGATTATATCGGACAAAGCCTTGGAAATCTTCCCTTCAGTTATTGTATAGGGGGAAGTGGTTTCTTTAGCAATAATTGAATAAATCTGATCCAGCATTTCTACTGACTCATGCGGTTTGACCCCGGTCACCATCTCATATATACATACGCCCAGAGAATAATAATCCGTACGATAATCGATATCCCGATTCATTCTGCCAGTCTGTTCAGGGGAGATATACAGCAGACTTCCTTCGAGAACACCACTGTTCTGGAACTCCTTCTTTTCCTTTACCAGTTTCACTGCCAGATCAAAATCAATGACCTGCACCACATCTTTTTCCTGATTCCAAATAATATTTGAAGGTTTGATATCCTTATGAATGACGTTTTTTTCATGAATGGCTCCGATAATATCTACGATCTTGATGGTCAGCTTTAAAAGAGTATCAAGACCCAATTTCTCTTTCTCTAGGATCTTTTTCAAGGACCGTCCGCGAATATCTTCCAGTTTCATAATGTAGTGTCCGTTTTGTTCCTCCAGCTTAAGCGGCTTAGTAACTCCGGACGTTCGTTCGCTTAACTCCTTTAGCAGCCTGTACTCCTGCTTAAATCGCATCACTTCTTCATGTCCGGTAAACTCCGTTTTTAACACTTTTAAGATAAAAGTATCTTCGGTTGCCGCATCTCTGCATCTGTAAACGGATTTTCTATAATTATCGGAAAGTGTCTCCAGTATTTGATAGTCATCAATTGCAAACATACCTATTCCACCTTTAGCTGTTATCTTCCGTCACTTCAAAATCGGCGTCAAAGTTAAATATATAGGCAGCAATAAGCCAGATAATCCAACAGTTTAACCCGAAGAATAAATACCCGAAGTAGCCCAGGATAGGCATCTCGGAGAAAATATGTATTTTATCAAGAAAAGGAACAGAATACTTCCAGTAATTCGGGTTGGTGGGCATGGAATCATGAAACCACTCGCTACCAAAATTCCAGAATTCCCAGAAGAATCCGTTGAATAAAGTTGCCAGTCCGATTAAGATCACCTTGGACCAATCCCCGTTCTTAATTGGAGTAAAGGGAGTCCAATAGCCTGTAAGTGCCATGGCAGTGGATAACATGGGAACAAGGGCAACCCATAACACCCAGAACAGCAAATAAGGATAGTAGCCCATCCCGAAAGCCAAAATCAGTCCAAGCACATAGTAAATTATAAGGAAGATTTTGGAAACCTTAAATGAGGGGCCGAATCGGTATCGATCTCTGAACAAACGGATGGTCTTAAGCAGCATATACCATTCAACAATTGCAGGCAAAACAGTCGTATAGGATAGTGAAAACCAAAAAACATTTCCGAAATTTGAAAATACTTGATTATTAGGATAATACCAATTCTCCAAAACAAAGAAGTTTAGAAATTCAAAAGCAAACCAGCTAAAGCAGGAGACAACGGCCAGCAACTGCATGACATGAGGCCTCTTGGAAATAATAGACAACCCATTATTGCGTTTATAAACGATCCCGTCCAGGATAAGTATGAACGACCACCATAACGGAACAAACGTATAGTATTCAATAGAGATGAATAGTTTAATCCGCGCCCACATGAAGAACCAGCTTAGCGCAAGTACGGGTAAGCTCCACCAGAACCAAACCGGAAAGCCCGTTTTCGCAGCTGCTTGTCTTCGTTCCACTGGCACTTTTTTAAAACCAAAAAGCCCAGGAAACACTAAAAATAAGGTAATAAACAAAGCTACAAGAACAGCTAATGAAAAGTAAATGATATTAAATCCCGGGTCTACTCCTACCTTTTGAGCGGGAAAATCACCGTAGCCTGGCGGCAAATCCTTCCATTTCGTTAAACTTCCTAACAGCGGCAGAATGAAAATAAAACCAAACGTAATGATAAGAAAAAACTTAGTATTCCAATTTTTCATTATGTATTCTACCATCCGATCACTTTGTATTAAAAAGTCGAAATTTGTTGATTATTTATTATGTATGATTCGATAAGTGTCCTGTTAATTCCTGCTACACGCCCTATTACTTCTATTATATAGATAGAAAAAACCCATACCGCATAGGCATAGGTTTTATTAAAATATAACTTATTCGTAACGTAAAGATTCCATAGGATCGAGCTTAGCCGCTTTGGATGAAGGTATTAGACCCGCGACAACACTGATTAATGTACTGACACAAAGGCCGAATATCAGGTAAGTGGCAGACAGTCTTATTAATTCGACACCAAAGACATTGGATAGAACAGTATTTAGTCCGAGGCTGATGATCCAAGCTGCTACTACGGCAATCAATCCGCTAAACAACCCTAGTAGTGCGGACTCTGAGAAGAAAATACGGCGAATATCCTTCTTCCGTGCACCGATCGCCCGCAAAATACCAATCTCTCTCGTTCTTTCCACAACGCTAATATTCAAGACTACCAAAATCATGATGCCTGAAACCAGCAATGAAATACCGGCTATCGCAGACAGCACCCATGATGCCATTTTTAAATACGTTGTAACTCTCTCCATAATACTAGCTAGCGGCGAGCTTTGGAATCCATCTGCCTTGATCACTTCTTTAATACCCGCTACATCATTAATATTCTCCGCATAAGCATTAAGTTGAGTAGGCTGCAGGGTTAATCCTTGTTTGCTGTATGCATTTTCTAGCGTTGTGAACGAAGTATAGGCGTTAGATCCACTCATTGGCCCTCTATCTTCCTGCTTATATATACCGGAGACTACCCAATCCGCTTCTACAGTAACCGGTCGGTTCTGATCATTCATTTCATTTATATATAAATGAACTTTTTTGCCTACCAGAGATGGATAGGTCTCTTCACTGCTAAGACCTTTTGCGAAACTTACCGTCAGCAGAATTTCGTTCTCCACCGGCATTGCGCCCTTTTCTATATCTTCAGCTTTGATTGCATCTGTAATGGTTCCCACTGAAGAAAGTACTTTGTTCTTATCATTGAATACCATGTTATTTTTTCCGCTGATTGTTATAACCTTTTCGACTCTTTCCACATTTTTAATGCCGCTAACGGTTACGATATCCTGCTCCGTGAAGGGCTCATTGGATATTTGCTGCATGGGACCGCCATTTTGCTGCTGATCTCCTGCATCTGCCGCCTTTGCCGGCTTTACCACATCTACTAAGAGGGGAGTTAGACTCGAATTAATCTGGTCGTTCATGTAACCTGTTATTCCATTTCCAAGGGAGAGCATAAGAATAACACTCAGTATTCCGATAGCCCCGCCGACAGCAACGAGAGTATTCCGCTTTGAATTCAAGATCATATTCTTGATGGCCAGTTTGAAAGAGGCTTTGAAGCTAAGGTTCTTCCCTTTTTTCTCTTCCGTCTCTTTAACGGACAAATAGCGCTCTTTCAAAAACTGATCTTCCTTAATGCACCCGTCCTCCACAGAAACAATCCGACTTCCAAAGCTCGCTACACGTTGTGAATGGGTTACTGTAATGATGAGGACCCCTTTTTTCGCAATGGAATCCAACAGCTCGAGTATTTGCTCACTGGTTTCCTGATCGAGAGAACCCGTAGGCTCATCTGCAAGTATAATATCCGGATTGTTGGAAAGCGCCCGGGCAATCGCCACACGTTGCTTTTGACCCCCGGACAGTTGATTTGGACGTTTTGCCAAGTGATCCTTCAAGCCGATTTCCGTGAGAATTTCCTTAGCACGCTGGGTGCGTTCTTGTGTACTATGGTCCGTCATTTGCATAGCAATCATTACATTTTCAAGGACGGATAAATGAGGAATTAAGTTAAAGCTCTGAAAAATAAAGCCGATCTTATCTTTCCGGTATGCATCAATTTCGACTTCCTTCATCGTGTGCAATGACTTCCCCTGAATGATAACATCACCCTCGTAATCAGAGTCCATTCCTCCGATTATATTCATAAGTGTGGATTTGCCTGATCCGGATTCACCCAAGATCGAAACAAATTCTCCGCTCTCAAATTTCACATTCACATCCTTAAGTACAGGCACCCTCTCTTTACCGGCCAGTAAGTAAGATTTATTCAAGTGTTTGATTTCTAATAATGACATTTCAATTTCCTCCATATCCTGTTATACATCTCTATCTATATCTACCTTCCACTAAATTCTAACACTTCTTTGTGAACTGAATATGTACTGGGCTATTTTTGTTTTCTATAAAGGCGTCACTACTTTTTCGCTAAATCAGTGCTTGACATGTGACGAGAAGGACAGTAATTCGTTACGCCCAAAAGAACGTTTTAGTTAACACCTACAACTCACACCTACAAACCACACCCGAGAAACTACTTTCTACTCTCATGCACAAACTTCTTAACGCTACCCAAAACTTGGAGGTAGTCAGAGTAATAGGTGTACTTTTTACACTTATTTCTAGCCTTTGGCGCTCGGATGTATGGATAGATGTACTTTGTGCAACTAAACATACGAATAGGTCGGTTAAACCCCGGAATACCCAAAAATAATTGTATAAAGTGCAATTAAACATCCTAAAGTGTGCTAGGGGAGAACTATAAGTGTACATTGTGCAACTATATATATGGAAACCTATGTAGGTAGACGATTTGCCGTATTTGTCGGGGATACCTGGGAGATACTTCTACTCTCCTACACAAACTTTTTGACGCTACCCCGCAACCCGGATTCCGCTACCTGTAAGGCGTAGTCGCCCAAATCCAGTGAAACATCAGGCGAAGTTAAATCGAAATCGCTCCCGGTTAGTGACGTAAAAGGAATGTCAAGCTCTGATCTCGAGTAAGAGCCTTCTTTTGTTCAGCTTATATATTTTTTTAGAATAAAAGCAAGCCGAAGCAGGTAAATCCTGATTTGGCTTGCTAATTAGAATCCTCTATAGTTTCTCATCTCTGATCGCTTCAATAATACTTTCTCTCTTTATTCTGGTACCCGTGATCCAGTATGCCAGACCTACGCAGCTAACGATAAAAGGGAGGAAGAAAACGACGTAACCCCATGGCGCATTTGATATTAAGGTCTCCCATGTCACACTGCTCGCGTTCTGCAGCATGATGCTGCATCCACCTATGAGCAAAGGTACAGACAGCAGCAAAGGGATACATCCAAAAAATACACCTTCAAGCAACAGTATCCTGTTCATTCCTTTAGGAGACAGCCCGGAACTGCGAAGCACTGCAAATTGTCTTCTTCGGGCCATAAGATTTCCGGACACAGCGGTGAAGGCTCCGGTGATTCCGACGATTCCGAGGAATATTGAGAAACCGTTAATAAGCATCGCAACGGATCGCATCAGTTTGTTATAATACGATTCTTGATCAATCAAGGATCGTGTATTCCAATCCTCCTTCAGAAGATATTGGCTTAGTATCGTATTGGCCTTATCTTGAGCTTCGGCTAGATTTTCACGCGGGATATACATCTTATAGGTAATTCTCTGATAATCCAGCCCCCGTTCCGGATTGAGGTTCAGCACTATATTCTCGTAAGTTTCCATAGGCACCATAACAATAAGACCAAAGGGATAATAATATTGATCCAGTTCAGGATATTGTTGGGTAAGTGCTCCTACCTTTAGCGTATAACCTTTTAGATTATGAATATCAATCTGGGCTCTTTCTTCAACAGCAAGCGAATCTCCTACAGCAATATCGAGATATTCAGTTAGGGGAGCTTGGAGCTTGTCTATAATTGAATTAATATTACCACTAGTGTAATTAACGACAATTCCTTTATGCTCGGCTGGAATCTTAAACTGCGCGGGATCAGCACCCGCCTTCTTAGCATATTCTGCAAAGGAAGCGGCATCTAGGCCCTTCAATTCCACAAATATACGCGGGCGCACTCCTTCCCGCTCCAGATTGTACCTCCCAAAGTAGTGGTTCTTATACCCTCCGACTGCACGGAAATCAGGACTTAATCTCTCCTCATCCCATAACAAGCTATAGTACGAATCACGGTACATTACCTGTTTTTGGATACCCGGAATACCGGAGAGTTCCTTCAGCATGAGTGGATCGGGATCTTTCAAGATGTCCGCTGATATCGTTAGCGTATACGTTCTTCCGGCAAGCATCTGCTTTTGGTCCATGATCCAGATCGCTGAAAAACTCTGAAATCCTAGAAACAGCGTGATACATAATGTCAAGGAGATTATAGTTGTTCGATATGCCTTTTTATTGGCATACAGCGCGTTAATGGCAAGCTCTCCTTCAAACCCAAACCATTTACGTATCCAGCGGTGATCTCTAGTCTTCTTAGGAGTAGCAGCTGCCGGTGTATTACGGACAGCCTCAATGGGCAGTAGCTTTCCAAGCTTGATTGCGGGACCCCACGCAGATAATAGAACAGTGATCACGCTAGCAAGGATAGAAATCAGTATAATCTCCCAGGAGAAAACAACCTGAAGGTGCATATCCGTATTATCTTTTAACTGGGACATCACAAATTTAATAAGAATTAGCATACTTGTGTAGCCCAGGGTAATACCCAGAGGAATCGCCAAACTGGCAAGAATAAAAGCTTCCATTAGGACACAATATCGGATTTGCTTCGGTGTAGCTCCCACGCTTTTGAGGATACCAAGTTGTTTGATTTGACTCTCAGCTGTAACTGTAAAGGCATTATAGATAAGAATAATGAACAGAAGCATGACCAAACCAATAGATAGAAAAACTGAGAGTAAATAGCCGGATAAGCCGGTATTACTTCCATAACCTCTAGGGTCTCTAACTCCATACAACTCTAGAAGAGAGGTGTTGTATGTGATTACAGATTGACCTTCATCATTAAGGTTCACTCCGCTATTGGTAGCCAGCAGCGGGAACACTTCGTAGGCCTTACGGATGTTTTTCAAACTAGCCGATACCGTGTATTGCCCTTCTGGTAAGAGTAATTGTGTATCCATGAATCCATAAGAGTCATAACAGGGGTAAGAGGAGACCCCTTTCACATTCAGCGAACCTGTAATCGTAACCGTTAGTTCTCCAGTAGCAAGAAAGGTTTCTCCCTCTAAACGGGGAGAGTCCACGGCTATCGTGTTCCCTTCAAGTACACGCTCTCCCATAGGAAGAAGTAGTGTATCGCCGATCTTATATTGGGGATTCTCGGAGAAGAATAGTTTGGAGACCACAATTTCTCCGCTTTTCGCGGGGAGCCTCCCTTCCAGCAACAATTTCAAGTCGATGGTTGTTCCCCACGAATTGGGACTCAGTGGGGTGATACTTATATAGGAGCGCGATGCACCTGATAGCTTCAGAGTTTGAGCATGCGACTGTAAGTATACCTCTTTCACTTGGGGATTCTTCTGTATGTACTTCAAACGTTCCTGTGGAATGGGTTCCTCGAATCGTCCCTGCCAGCTACCTCTGGAGGCAATCGTCATGTCAATTTTATTGAGCCATTCCGTATGGCTGTACACGCCCAAAGCACAGATTAAGGAAGATGCAACTAGGATAGCTATGAATATAAAAACACTGTTACGCCGGTTTTCTATCAGATGGGAGAGCGCATATTCACGGATGATTTTCATTTCCGAACCGCCTCGTCAGAAGCTATAATACCATCCTCAATCTGAATAATGCGATCTGCTTCCAACGCTATTTTCTCATCATGGGTGATGAGCAGGACGGTCTGATTGAATTTCTGATTAGAGAGCTTAAGAAGCTCAATTGTCTCCTCCGTATTCTTTTTATCTAGATTTCCGGTAGGCTCGTCTGCCAGAATAATAGCAGGTCGGTAAATCAATGAACGTGCGATTGCAACCCGCTGCTGTTGTCCTCCTGAGAGCTGATTGGGTAAATGCTTGAGCCGATTCTCTAGACCCAGTGTACGTATAATCTCTTTAAATTGTTCATCGTCCGGATCTCTGCCATCCAGCAGAAGTGGAAGCCTAATATTCTTATTCACATCTAGAGTAGGAATCAGATTATAAAATTGATAAATTAGACCCACCTTTCTCCTTCTAAATATAGCAAGCTGCTCTTCATTAAGTTTGGATATATCCTGGTTTTCAATGGATATTGTTCCACGTGTGGGTCGGTCAACGCCCCCTAGCATATGCAAAAGTGTAGACTTTCCTGAGCCTGATGGGCCCATAATAGCTACGAATTCCCCCCTTTGAACCGAAAGATTCACTTCGTGAAGTGCGGTTACTATCGTTTCCCCAGATCCATAGGTTTTGGTTAAATGTTCACAGCGCAATATTTCCATCTGTACGAACCTCCTTTATGCAGCCATTATACTCGCCCAAAATGACATTCCGGTGACAAACCAGAATTCAGCGCGTATACATTTTTACAATAAATCGTGCTCCACCCTCCGGTCGATTCTCTGCCCGAATGGTGCCCTTCTGCTTATCGATGATCGATTTGGCCATCGCAAGCCCGATACCCACGCTATTCTTATGGGCATTTCTTCCTTTGTAAAACCGCTCGAACAAACGTGGAATATCCTCCATCACGAATCCTTCACCGCTATCCTCCACCACGATTTTCGTGAAAATAGGGTTTTGCTCGTAGCTGAGCGAAATAGCCCCACCCTCAGGGGTATGTTCAGAGCAATTCTTGATCAGATTGATCAGCGCTTCCACACTCCAATACCAATCTCCACAATAGAATAATGTTGGCTCGGACTGAAGGATTAGGGTCTGTCTCTTCTGACCGATGACCTTTTCCAAAGGTTCCGAAGCACTCGTGAGCATCTCAAACACATTAATCGGTTCCTGTCGCATTTCCAGAGTTCCGGCATCCAGTCTGGATAATGTAAGCAGTGTTGAAACCAGATGTTCCAGGCGAGTCATTTGACCATGAATCTTTTCTACATATAGAAGTTCCTCCCTATCCCTATTGCTGTCCAAGAGCAGCTCCGTCATCAAAAACACAGAGGTAATTGGAGTTTTAAGCTGGTGAGCGATGTCCGCTAGATTGTCTGCCAAGGATTGCCTTTCCTTCAATGCAGTCTCTCGCGTCTGGCGAAGTTCCACAACTGTCTTATACATTTCATCCTCTAATAAAGAAAATTCATCTTCCTGAACCCGGTGCATAACACCTTCCTGCCTTCGATTAATAGAGCTTAGATAGTTAGTCAGTTCATGGATTCGGACTCTTTTTTTCCTCGTAAAACCACATAGGGTAACAGTGAACAACAGAAATAAAAGTCCCCACACCCAAAGGCTATGTGTAATGCTAGCCCAGAGGTTTTCTCCGAAAAACAACCGTTGGGTGTATCCATATTTGTTCAAGATTTCATCACCAAGTTGTGATCTCTCAGTTTTCGGGTGGTTGAGTCCTTGTATCAAGGATTCTTCGAGATCCGGGTGTTGACTATATACAGATCCTACCAAGTAGGCAGTATGGTTATACGTTGTATTTGATATGGCCCTGGAAGCCAGAATACCCATCAATAGTCCAATACAAATAGCGGTAACAAAGCCTATAACTAGAGCCAAGGTCAACTGTTTTCTACTCATCAGCATCCTCCGCTCTGTAGCCGATTCCGCGAATCGTTTTCATGCAGGATGGATCTCCCAGCTTCTCTCGGAGTCTCTTCATGGTTACGGTCAGTGTGTTGTCATTTACAAAAGCACCGTCCATATCCCATAAGCTTTCAAGTAGAATTCTACGGGTTAAGGTTTTATTTTTGTTCTCCAAAAGAATTAGTAGCAGCCGGTATTCGCTGGCGGTCAGCAGCACCTCTTTATCATCACAAAACACCTGAGTCTTGGTCTTATCCAGCATAATTCCTTCACAGGACAGGTTGCTTGTTGTGGGTAAAACTCTACCCCGGCGAAGTACAGCGTTAATACGAGAGAACAAAATACTTAACTGAAACGGCTTTATAATATAGTCGTCTGCACCCATGTCGAGTCCCTTCACAATATCCTTCGCATCATCCCGAACGGTTAGAAAAATAACAGGTGTACTTGAGGTTTTCTTGAAGTAAGCACACAACTCGTACCCATTTCCATCAGGAAGATTCCAATCCAGCAGTATTAGATCAAACGGTTGGGTTTGCAAAATTGTTTTTGCCTTATGAACACTTTCTACGCAGGTTACCTTAAAGTTCCTCTTTTGCATAAATACCTGAATCCCATAGGCAATAGTCTCATCATCTTCAACGATTAGTAATTGTTGTCTTCCCATATTTGCACTCCTTGGACGTTCATTTATGTATAGATAATTCTATAAGGTTTAGTATAACTGCTGTAGATATCAATAGTTATATTATTCCATTAAAAAAACCGCCAAAGCGGCGGCTTTATCTCTTATCTCATACTCAATCGTCCCTGTTCATAAATTCATTTTCGGGGTTCATCACCCTTCTTCAATTCGGCGCTTTTAGCCAGTACCTCGGGTATTCCTTCGGTCAGTTCTTCTGACATCTCTGTCTGGGCTAATCCGGAAAAAGGCGATGTTATAGATGGCACACGAACCAATGGCTTGCGAGCCACTACCACAGGTTTACGAAAGTGTCCCCATGCGTACAAGCCTGCGAATATTGCTACAAACATAACACCTGCAGCCAATCCTCCCCCCTGTCCAGGGATTAGCGGCATGCTTACTATGATTGCAATAAGACTTCCGATGGTGAGCCAGGATGTATATGGAAAACCTTTTAATCCATGCTGCTTCGAGAATGGTCCCCCATTCCGTTTGCGTAACCGGTAGTGGCTTGCCATAATGATAGCGTACGTGAACAGTACAGAGAAACCGCCAGAGCTCACCAGGAACAGATAGACCCCTTGCGGTAAAAGCATACCTAGACCGAGTCCTGCTAACATGGACCCTCCAGAAATAAGGATTCCACGATAGGGAATGTCCTTACGGTCTTTCATCCAAGCCGGGGTGTGTCCTTCATCTGCTAAAGAACGGAGCATTTGTCCAAGTCCGAATACAGATGCGAGCATGGTGGATAACACGGCGGAGATCAGTACAATATTCATAGCCGATCCCGTCCAGCCTAAACCATGCAGGCTAAGTGCGGATACAAACGGACTAACTGCTTCAGTCACCAGAGATGAAGGAATCAGCAAGAACAATGCCGCCATCCCGGATAAATAAAGGCCAATCAACAATACGGTAGTATAACGAATGGCCTTTGGTATTGTTTTTGCAGGATCAGTAGTTTCCGTTGATGTTTGTCCGAGGACCTCAAATCCTGAATAAGAGAACATTACGATCAGCATGCTCCCGGCGATTCCACGGATACCTCCCGGTATCCAATTCTCCGAACGAAGGACATCAACACCCACGGGTCTCGGTCCCCCTGTAGTAAATCCAACTACAAAGAAAATGGCTATGAATACAAAGGCAACAATCGCGAGCAGCTTAAACACGGCTAGTCCGCTCTCCAGCTTGCTTAAACGCTCTGCCCCCAGCAAGTTCAGCAGGGTCACACCCACAATAATAATACTTCCGAGGAGCGGCAGTGATATTCCAGGGAACCAGCCCCTTAGAAGAATTGAAACTGCCGTTGCCTCACTGGACATAGCCAGTACAAGTCCAATCCAGTAGACCCAACCGACCGTATAACCTGCTCCCTTCCCAAAAGCTTGCTCTGTATAAGAGCGGAATGAGCTTGACTTCGGATTAGCCACCGTCATTTCGGCTATAGCGGTCAAAATGAAATAAACCAATATACCGCCAATCACAAAAGCTATTAGTGCAGAAGGTCCAGCCGCACGAACAACAATCGAGCTACCTAGGAAAAAAGAGCCTCCTACTACAGTACCAAGCGCAAGCATTGTAAGCTGCCACACGGATAAACCTTTTGTATCCTTCTCCTGCTCCATGGGTTCCTCCCCAATCTTTTTTTTACAAGTATCTGCAAAAACAAGGGAAGTTACCCGTTAATTCGAAATATGGTAACCTCTTCTCCATGATTGTGCAGAGAATGGCATCCCAACTCATACGTATAATTTTCTGCAAATTCTACTCGTATAGTAATTTGAATATTGAGAACTCTAACAACAGCATCTGAACTTTCCAGGAGGAGATCACTTTGTTTTACTACCAAGAAAAACTAATAAATGAAATCGTGCCGGATCGGCCCGATCCCGCTGCAGCCAAAGCTCTGCAAGAAATTTTAGGCGGTCATTTTGGTGAAATGCGTACAATGATGCAATTTTCATTTCAAAGCGCCAATTTTCGTGGACCGGCAACCGAATACCGTGATTTAATAAGAGGAATTTTTATAGAGGAAATTAGCCATGTTGAATTGGTACAAGCCACGATTAATCAGTTATTAGATGATTCCGGATCAACCTCTAAGGCCGATAACACGGGTGATCCTGCACTTACAAGCGCTGTAGGGGATGGCCTCACGTATCATTACATTATCGGTGCACAAAGCTCCCTGCCTGTTGATTCCTCCGGTAATCCTTGGAACGGCTCTTGGGTGTATGACCACGGTAATCTGGTTAGTAATTTATTAGACAATTTGGTGCTGGAAGCGACCGGAACCCTACAGAAATCGCGTATTTATGAAATGAGCGCTAATAAAACCATGCGCGAAACATTAGCTTTCCTAATGGTTCGGGATAATGCTCATCAGAATGCCTATGCGAAAGCGCTTGAGACCTTGGGGGTAAAATGGGGGAATGTTCTTCCTGTACCCGATTACGACTTGAAGCAGTACCCGGAATGCCGCAAATACATTGAACGGGGCTGGAATAACATCCAATTCAATTTCAGAATGGATTCTACAAGAATCGGTGAGATCTTCCAAGGAACTTCTCCTGGTCGTCATGGTGGCACCTTATCTATGGCGGAACCTCCGATGGGCTTTCCGGTTCCTGTTCTGGCAGAGAGACCCATTGAACATAGTCCGGAAATCCCTACAGTCGGTAAGGATCCCTTGTTTACAAGCAGGGTGTAAAAGTCTTCACTCACGTTCAAAGTTCGAGGGGCTTACCCTAGTCAATATCGTTGACTTTGGTCTAGTCCCTTTTCTATGTATCTTGTTCTAATTTATTCATTAAATTTATTTATTAAATTTTTTTGTGAGTTTTGAATGCGTTTTCCTAGAAAAGTATGCTTTAATAAAGTATCGTAAAAGAAAATTCCAGAGTAAAGGAGCTTATATGATGGAAATATCCTCATTTTTGTTACCCAAAGACAAGGTTGCCTATATAACCTCCTCATTCTCCATGCGGGAAGCCATGGATCAGCTGGAACAGCACCATTACACGGCAATCCCTATTGTTGATGAAGAAGGGAAATATGTAGGCACTCTATCGGAAGGCGATCTTTTATGGAAACTGAAAAACACACCGGATCTTACCTTTGGCAATATGGAGAAAGTTCCAGTAAGCGAAATTCAAAAGCATGTTCACAACGAGAGCGTCTTGATAAATGCTCAAATGGAGGATATGCTAACGCTCGCGGCCGACCAGAATTTTGTTCCCGTGATCGAAAAGGGTGGGATATTCCTAGGTATAATCCGCCGAAAAGATATTATTGAATACTACACTAGAAATATAACAGATTAAAAAGAATCCCAATCCTTTGATATAATAGAACCAAAGTCTAAAAAAGCGGGGTTCTAGTAATGATCTATCTAATCAAACTTATCTACAGCTTCATTCTTCCACCTGGTATATTTATACTTCTTTTGGCAGGAATATCTTTATGGTTATGGAAACGTGAACGGAAACCGGCCTTGTTGCTTCTAGCAGTAACGTTGGTCATGTACCTATCTGCAACGAGTTGGGTCGGGGGCATGTTAATGGGGAGTCTGGAACGAAAATACCCCCAGCCAAATGCGCTAAAGGGCGATATTATCGTAGTGCTTGGAGGTGGAGCTACCTCGGGAACTCCTGATTTGGACGGCGAAGGTAATTTATCTGGATCAGCTGCCAACCGTCTGTTAACAGCCGCGAGGCTTCACCGCTCCAGTGGACTTCCAATCCTTATCTCTGGTGGAAAAGTATTCTCCGACACGGGGAACGAGGCCGAAATTTCCCGGAGGCAGCTGCAAGCACTGGGAATTCCCAATAAGGACATATTTATCGAGAACCAGTCCTTAAATACTGAACAAAATGCTAAGTTCACCGCGGAACAATTGATGAATCGAGGTTTTTCTGAACCAGTATTGGTTACTTCTGCTTTTCATCTACCGCGAGCCATTATTGAGTTCAAGCAGGCTGGACTGATTGTACAGCCTTATCCTACTGATTATTGGACCAGCAGGCCAGAGAAGCTGTACGCGTCAAAGTTCACACCGTCCTCCACTGGCCTCTCCTTAACCGCAACAGCACTGAAAGAATACCTCGGATTGCTGGCTGCAACATTTTAATATGCAAACAAAAACCGCCCCAAATCAGCAGGCTCTGCGATCATGGGACGGTTTTTGTTTGCTCAAGTAAAGTAATTTTTATGTTTATGCAGTAGTAGCTTCGGTAGCAGCTGGCTCTTCAACATCTTCATGCATGATTTTAATTTGGATCATTACTGTACTTGGATCCGTAAGTACTTCTATTCCATCCTGGAAAATCAGGTCAGACACTAGGAGTTGATCTCCGGCATCAAGGCCGCTAATATCGACTTCCATGGAGGTTGGCAAAACATCTGGCATACAACGAACTTCTACTTCGTATAATTCGACTTGCATTACTCCACCGGATTTGAGGCCGATAGCTTCTCCTGCAAAATGTATCGTAACTTTGCTATCCATGCTTATAGTCATATTTACGTGTTGGAAGTCGATATGCAAAATTTTACCTGATAATGAGTCCTTTTGGATGTTTTGAATCACAATAGGCATTACTTTCTCATCGGCTGTTTTGCCTTGGAGAATGGCGCGTGGATTCTTTTTCAGAATATCCAGCATTTCTTTCTCATTTACTTCTACATTCAAAGTATCTTTACCAATGCCGTACAACACAGCGGGAATGCGTCCTAATTTTCTTGCTTGACTCTTTTGGGACTTTGTTTCTCCAGTGCGTTTGTCTAATTGAATAAATTTACTCATTTTTTGGTTCCCGCTCTCTTTTGACCATAAATTCTTGTCAAATTTCATTATAACATGACCATAGAATCTAGTCAAATCACCTCTTACGTTTATTCATATTCATCAAATGGATCCGGAATTTCAATATGATAAGCCTCTGCATCACTAACTCCCACAGATAGAATCGCTCGACCATCCCCAAAGCGTATAAGTCCACCACTGAAAATAACATCCTTTAGGTCGGGACGTTTGCCGGGACCAATGGGAAAGTCACTTCTAGCTGCAATAATTTTTATAGGTGAGGTCTCCTTTGTCTCAGGATTTAGGGAGAACACTATAGAATAGTAATGCTTGTTATCTAATTTATCAAAGCAGGCAATATGACCCAACACACCCACATGGCCATTTTTCAATAGATGCGCTTCGTTTGCGCCTCCCCACTCTGAAGGAATAAATTGATCTTGGAAAACCTCCGCATCTAAAAAGGTTTGCTCATTGAGCTCATCAAGCGAAGGAATAATCGTGAATCCTATTTTCCCTCTTCCACCTCTAATACCTTGCGGTCTTGTAAATACCCCCACCCTGCCATCTGTCAGCTCAATCAGGCGTATATCCTTCATGGTACCGGGTCCGGAAGAGAAATGGCATAATGAATCGATATCGAATCCACGATAAAATTGAGTGACCCATGATACGATTTTCTCCGGGTAATCTGGATCCGTGATTATTTCAACTCCACCAACAATTAATTCACCGTTGATTATGGTATAGAATGGATCCTGCAAATTATAAGTATGTGTATGAGCCCGGGGACTCCAAACTTCATTCTCGCATGTAAAAAAGAAGACTTGAGAGAACTCACTATCTCGTTCCTCAACTCTTCCCATGATGACTTCCTCACCATTATATCGGAAAGGGGCCGTAATATTATATACGTCTCGATTGCCGACACCGGAGAAGGCTAGCTTCTCCACCCGTGTTGTACGGAGATTCGCATAAAATGTGTCTAGAAGCTGGGTACAGGTTCTTGTCTTAGTCTTTTTCCTTTTCATATCCATGCTCCTTAGGGTGATTCGTATCAATTTGCGTATCAACATCTTCTGTAGTTTCTTCTATCCGAATAAGCTCTCCGGGCTGAACATTGAAATATAGACAAAGCTTTAGCAGAAGATCCCGAGGGTACTGGACCATTTCATCCTTATACATCCTGCGAACGGAATCGAAATGGTAATTCACATCTTTTGCAAGCTTGCGAATAGATAATTTAGGGTCGTGTTTTATCATGACCTCACTCAGTTTACTGCGTATGACCGGCATACATACACCTCCTACAACAATATATATTGGGAATGACAGAGAGTCAATAAAATTGACAAGAAAAAATGGTCATGTTATAGTAAGGGCAGGAAAAAACTTGTAATACTTGTATTTTCAGAAAATTTTATACCCACTTTCTCAAGGAAATAAAGTACTCTTTATTTTCTTTTTTTGTTTCCAAAAATTCCAAACACAAAATGGAGGCTCTTAATGAAAAGTCCAATCAGCAATCGAAATATCGTTTTTATGAGCACCAGTCTCCCGAGAGAATGCGGTATTGCTACATTCACACAAGATTTATTAGATCAGTTTGAACATATGCGTGGGTTTAATAAACCTCGTATCATTGCCATTAACAATAAAGAAACTTACCAATACGGAGATCAAGTATTTAGAGAAATAGACCAGCACAAGCTATCCGATTATATAGATACAGCTGATTTCCTTAATAAATCGGATGTGGATCTTCTCGTTATTCAACATGAATTCGGTATTTATGGCGGTGAAAGCGGAGAATATTTGATTCCGTTTGCCGAAAAACTCAAAATTCCATTCATCGTTATTTTTCATACCGTATTAACAAAACCTTCATTGAAACAGCAGCAAATTATTACACGATTGGCTGAACTAAGCGTTAAAGTCGTCACGATGGCCCAGTCCACGGTCAATGATCTTATTTCTATCTATGGTATTGAGGCTAAAAAGATCTCATTTATCCACCATGGAGTACCCTATGTCAAAACAGAATCCAGGTCTAAATTAAAAGAACAATACGGCTTTGCCAACCGAAAAATCTTATCCACCTTTGGCTTTTTGAGCCCGGGTAAAGGAATCGAATATAGCATAGAAGCCATGCGCGGAGTGGTCCAGCAGCATCCCGATTGCCTATATATCATTTGGGGTAAAACACATCCAGTCGTCAAACAAGAAACAGGCGAGGTCTATAGACAGAAGCTGATGGATCTTGTTAAAGAATTCAATTTAGAGCATAACGTTATATTCGTCGACAAGCTATTGACTCAGGAAGAAGTGATTCAATCTCTTGTTATGTCCGACATCTATATGACTCCTTATTTGGGTAAAGATCAAGCTGTGAGCGGTACTTTGGCCTACGGAGTAGGTTATGGCCGAGTCATTGTTTCCACACCTTACCGATACGCAGAAGAAATGCTGGCTGAAGGAAGAGGTTTGCTCGCTAATTTCCGCGATTCTGCGTCCTTGGAGACCTGTATCCTTCAATTGCTGGATAGCCCTGATTTAGTAATCGAAATGGAACGCCGTACACTCGAGCTTGGAAAAACAATGTTATGGAGCGAGATCGCCAAAACTTATGCTGTAATGTTTCAAGAGAAAATCTCGATCTCGGAATTAGCTAATAGGAGTGTGGTTTAATGGTAGTACCAACGATAGTAAAGTTCAAAAATGATTACATGCGCAGAATTACGGATGATACAGGGATCTTCCAGCACACCAAGTTTGGTGTGCCTGATCGCTCAAAGGGTTATACGACAGACGATAACGCACGCGCATTAATAGCTGCCGTACTGATGTACAGCAGCAATAAGGATTCAGAGACACTGGATCTGATTCACACCTATATATCCTTTATTCACCATGCTCAAAATTCAGATGGAAACTTTAGAAATTTCATGGATTACAACCGATCCTTTATCGAGGATAGCGGCTCTGAGGATTGTCAAGGACGAACGCTGTGGGCGCTTGGTTTTGCCCTCTCCTATTCCTCCTCCTTACCCGATAATCTATTGAACACTTGCCGTTACATGATCAATCAAGCTTTACCGCATATCGAAGCTTTGGGTTCACCGCGTGCAGGAGCTTATGCACTGATCGGTCTAAGTTACCTGATCGAAA
Organism: Paenibacillus wynnii; assembly: GCF_000757885.1. Taxonomy (NCBI): domain Bacteria; kingdom Bacillati; phylum Bacillota; class Bacilli; order Caryophanales; family Paenibacillaceae; genus Paenibacillus; species Paenibacillus wynnii. The sequence continues at coordinate 1,727,089 of NZ_JQCR01000003.1, forward strand.
CACCTAATGCTTTGACCTATGCCTTTCCCTATCCCCACACACCAAGCACCGCGGAAGAAAAGGCGTTTCTGCCAAGAGAATTCATCATGGATCTGATTGAAACTGTAGCGGTTCGTCTTCATAATCAATATACCCTTAATAAAGGGAGCGATTGGAATTGGTTCGAAGACAGCCTTACTTACGGGAACTCGATGCTTCCTTGGGCCCTTCTAAAAGCATTCCGTATTTCCGGCAACGTCAATTTGAAGGATACCGCTAAAGAAAGTCTGGATTTCCTGACCTCTAAGACCTTCTCTGATGAAGGCTATTATAAGCCGATTGGCAGCCATGGGTGGCTGCTGCGGGGTGGAGAAGCTGCTCCCTACGATGAACAGCCTATTGAGGCTTGTGAAATGCTTCTCGCATGCAAAGAAGCAGCTGTTATCCTTCAAGACACGACTTATCTTAAACAAGCAGCCCTGTGCTATGAATGGTATTTAGGTCATAACTCTTTAAAAATGTCTCTCATTGATCCGCAAACCGGGGCATGTTATGACGGTATCCACAGTACTGGATTGAACCTGAATCAAGGCTCGGAGAGTATCATTTCTTACTCTATCGCCCATCTGGTGATGCATCATGAATAAATTCGCGACGATCCTAGCAGGCGGCGGCGGGACCCGCTTCTGGCCTCTCTCCAGACAAGAGGTTCCTAAGCAGCTCCTCAATATAAGCGGTAACGATATAATGTTAAATGATACGATTGAGCGTTTCAAAGGGATTATCCCTCAAGAAAATACAGTAATTGTAACGAATCGTACTCAGGCTGTGCTGCTGGAAAGTATTATGCATAGCAGTGTATCGAAGAACAATATTCTCATTGAGCCTGTTGCACGCAATACGGCTGCAAGTATACTTTTCGCTGCCTTTAGTATAGAGAAAACCCACGGCGATTCTTTAATGGTTGTGTTGCCTTCGGATCATCATATAACAGATGAAGAACAATTCCGTCTTACACTAGATGAAGCATGCACAGTAGCGATGGAAAGAGATAAAATAGTGACCATTGGTATTACGCCAATTTTCCCATCAACTGGCTACGGTTATATTGCCTATGATAAGGATCCTATTTCTATACATCCTGTTGCGATATACGATGTAGCTGAATTTGTAGAAAAACCAACCTTCAAGAAAGCACAAGGTTATCTGGCATCCGGCAATTATTTATGGAATAGCGGTATCTTCATTTGGAAAACATCAGTTATTATTGATAATTTCAAAAGATATCTTCCCCGGCTGTATAAGACGATGCTTCCCATCAGTGATGCTCTAGGTACGGATCAGGAAGATGCTGTAATCAATCAGATCTATCCGACACTTCAGAGCATATCGATTGATTATGGTATTCTTGAACGCTCTGATGAAGTTGTTGTTCTCTCCGGCCAGTTCGGCTGGAATGATATCGGAAGCTGGGATGCTCTTGGTGCGATATTCCCTCCGGATGAGTCGGGCAACATTATTAAAGCCAATCACATCGGCATTGATACCCGCAATTCTATTATTTATGGCAACGGCAGACTTATTACAACCATTGGCGTTGACGGATTTATCATTGCAGATACCGAGGATGCGCTTCTAATCTGTCCTAAGGACAATGCGCAGGCCGTCAAAGACATCGTCGATATATTGAAAGAAAAAGGAATGAAGGAATATATCTAAGGTTCAGCATTTTATAAAAAGCAATAGTTGGGGAGTGATCCCTGTGCTATTGCTTTTTTGTTTAGATTCTCGCGGTTTCGTTGATCCATATCACAAAATAGATGGAAAGCTAAAAGAAATAACTGCCCCTCCTCGGCTGCTGTTCCCTGCAGTAATCAGCCCTCCGCACCGTTCCACAATCGCCCGGGAAATGGCCAGTCCTAGGCCAGTGTCTCCATCCTTCCCTTTTACAAAACGATGAAATAAATACGGAAACACATCCTCTGGTATTCCCGTACCGTCGTCAGTAATGATAATTTCAATACGATCATTGTTCTTCCCTGCTTGAATGCAAATCTGCTTCTTCGCATATCTTGTTGCGTTCACTACAACATTTAGCAGTGCTTGCAGTAATTTATCTTGATCGGCTCTTATCATTAACTGTTGAGATTCCCCTGCACTATATTCAATTTGCAGCTCCAATCCTTTCTTAACTAATAACGGATTCACTCGTTCGATGCTTTCTGTCAATATATCCTGGATGCACACCTCCACAGGGCGAAATATGTCCTCTTCACTATCCAGCTTGGCTAGCAAGGTCATTTCGGTAATGATGTTCTTCAGCCTGCCGCTTTCACTAAGGATAATATCCAAGCCTTTATGGACACTCTCCCCCTCAAATATACCGTCCCGTATACCTTCAGCGTAACCGGAAATGGACATCAACGGTGTCTTAAGCTCATGAGAAGCATTCTGAAAAAACTGCTTCTGTACATGACTATATTTGTCCATGTCCCGTGCGAGATCATACACGGCTTCGGCAACTGTGCCAATTTCCCCTCCTGCAGGAATCAGTTGAACCTCTGAATAATGTCGGGTTTTCACCTTTTTTAATTCTTCTTTTAAGGACATCAAAGGCTTAATCAGTTTTCTTGTAATCAACAAGCTCAGCAGGAACATCATGGCTCCACCCAGACATATCACCATTAGTAGCTGTTTTAGCAGCTCTTGTTCAATTTCTTTAATTCTGCTGACGGGTGAAATGAGTGTCAACATGCCTTGGGAAATAGGATTTACAGCAACAATAAAACGGTTATCTTTCCCTTCCCATAGATTGGTTAGGTCAGTAGACAAGGGCCTGGAATATTCCGCCTGAGCCCATTCTGAAATCTCTGAGGCAATCACATTTGGACTAGCTGCAACCGAACTTGACAGAACATTCCCTGTTTTATCGGTAATAATGGCTTCTACCCCCTTGGCAGGAGCCACTATGGAGACAGGAGTAAGTGCTATCACTCCTTCTGCTGTCGTACCTTTTACTGCTTCCCTATTCAGACTGGCCGTCATTACTGATCCAATAGACTGCATCTCCTCTGCCTTGGCACCCATGAAATGATCAAGTAATACATAATGGATGATTACGGCTGAACCCGTGAGCACAACTAGGAGTACGCTGGCGAAGGCCAGATTTATCTGATGAACTAGCTTCATATTATGATTCCTCTCCGTCGGTTCTTAAGCGATAGCCGTGACCCCACACAGCTTCGATGGGCAATCCGTCTATTTTTTTACGAATCCGTTTAATTAGATGGTCTACAGCTCGATCACTTCCGTAATAATCATCTCCCCAAACCCTAGTCAATAGCTCGTCTCTTGTAAAAGCACGATTGGGATTCTCAGCCAGAGATTTTAACAGATCAAATTCTTTGAGTGTTAAATCCGTTTCTTCCCCTGACCAAAAAACGCGCCTCTCAGTCAGCATAAGCTGAAGTCGGCCTAGATGAATTTGCAGCTTGACATCTGAATTTAGAATTGCCTCCTCAGACCCTTTCAAGCGATACCACCGCTGCAGCTGGCGCTTAATACGGGCTACCAGTTCTCGAGGGCTAAAGGGCTTGACCAGATAATCATCACTCCCCAGCTCCAATCCCAATATTTTATCGACTTCATTATCCCGGGCAGAAATCATTATAATAGGCACTTCGGCTTCCTTTCGAATACGCCTGCACAGCTCGTAGCCATCCATACCAGGCAGCATTAAATCCAGCACCCACATGTCCGGCGGATCTGATCTCCATAACTCCCACGCATCCTCGGCGTTCTCTAGTCCGATGGTGCGATAGTTTTCTTTCTGCAGATAGGCCTCCACTAGATTCCGTATATGTATATCATCATCCACAACAGCAATGAAAAAGTTATCCAATACCTTAGCCCCCCGAATTACATTCATATTTCATTATACTAACGGAACCTGAGGTAGAGATGAATGCCATTGTTTTTCCACACTTCAACCATCGTTCTGCCATCGTTGAACTATAAAGTTAAGCAAGTAAGACAAACCAAACGAACGAGGAGTGTTAATTATGAATCGCAAAATCATGTTCAAAAGTGCTGTGCTGTCTGCCTTATTGGTGTCTGCTGTTACGGGCTCGCTGATTGCAAATGCCTCAGATGTTCCCCAAGACTCTCAAGAAAGCCTGACCGTTTCATCTACGAAAGCTATAGCAGTTCCTATGTTCTCAATGATCGACCCGCTGGATGCAGCCAAAAAGTATGCACCTGACACGGTATTGGATTGGAAAACAACTTTAGCCAAATACACTGAGCTTATCCCTCAGGCAGTGGACTTCGGTGAAGAAGGCATCGCTGTTAAAGCAGTTCCTAGTGTAGATGTTGTTAAGGAAGGTCTGCTTGAGATAGAATTCATTGAAGCTAAGTTGACTGAGGAAAATTATCTGGGTGAAGCTCCAATCGCAGTGGGTGCAGTAAGGGGTACACCTGCCGATGTAGTTATGACACTTAATGAAGCTGGCCCTAAAAATATTGCCGTATATGCAGCAACTACAAAGGATGATGTTGCCAATAGCGCCTTTTTCAGTGCTCAGATTGAGTTAAACCAAGTTAATGAATCAAGGATGCAACCGCTATCCAACTATCACTTACCAAGCTGTTGGAGCAATACAAACAGCAAATTGCTAAGTGGGAAGCACTTCAATAAGCGATTCGAAGGGGCTGCCCCTAAATCCAGTAGGATTGAGTTGGACACTCGATGCGGACGCTCCGCGAACGGACCGTTGCTCCAACCGCTGTGCTCTCCAGATTTTTTTTATTCCCCTTATCGGTGAAAATCCGGAGACAGCTTATGCTTTCGAAGCTAGTTCTTCTTTGGAAAACTTTCGGGCGACCGCTACCGCTTTTCCACAATCGTTCCGTCCTCTCCGCTACTTTCAGCGGAACCATTCAAAAACAAAACAAGCCAGTCTCCTATAACGCGGAGACTGGCTTGTTTTTTTAGCTTTTACAGCATTGATGTGCATCATTTGGTACAGTCTATAATGTTCGGAAATGTTTGTTGCTCTACCATTCAGTCATGAAAATTCAGACCGTTGGTAACAGCCTTCACATATCCAGCACGAATGACGAAGTCGCCGAAATGCTCGCCGTTATTGCGTTCAGCAGCATATTGATGAATGATAGGCTCAAGTATCTCCAAGATTTCGGTCTCATCTACATTTTCCTTATAGATCTTGTTCAATCTGTCACCGGCAAAGCCTGCACCTAGATACATATTGTATCTGCCAAGAGATTTACCAATAAACGAAATTTCACCAAGCGCTGGTCTGGCACAGCTGTTCGGGCAGCCTGTCATACGGATATTAATTTCCTCATCCCGAAGGCCAGCCTTATCCAAGATCACCTCCAGCTTATCCAGCAACGAGGGCAAATAACGCTCCGCTTCAGCCATGGCCAATCCGCAGGTAGGGAAGGCCACACAGGACAAGGCACTTCTCCGCAGTGCGGAATGATGTGCACCGTCCGTGAGTCCATATTGCTTAGCCAATTCAGTGATTTTACCCTTTTTAGTACTGGATACGTTGGCAATAATCAAATTCTGGTTCGGGGTAAGGCGGAAATCACCGGTATGAATCTTGGCAATTTCCCGCAATCCTGTCATCAATGCATTGTTGTCCTCGTCATGAATTCGTCCGCTTTGAATATAAAGCGACAGATTCCATTTGCCGTTGGTACCTTTCACCCAGCCATAGCGTTCACCGTTATGATCAAAATGGTAGGCACGTGCTGCTTCCAACTGCCATCCCAATCTTTCATGCAGTTCACTTACGAACCATTCAATGCCATGACGGTCAATGGTATACTTGAACCGCGCATTTTTGCGGACAGAACGATTGCCGTAATCCCGTTGAATAGTAACCGTCTTCTCGGACACATCGAGTAGCTGCTCAGGGCGACAGAACCCGATTACACGTCCCAATTGCGGGTAAGTGCTGGTATCTCCATGAGTCATTCCCATACCGCCGCCAACCGAAACGTTAAAACCTACAAGTTTTCCCTCTTCGATAATAGCGATAAATCCTAGATCCTGAGAAAAAACATCTACATCATTGGAAGGAGGGACCGCCATACCAATTTTGAATTTACGCGGCAAATACACGGGACCGTAGATAGGCTCCACCTCTGCCCCGTCTGCCAAGCTGTCCACTACCTTTTCCCCATCCAGCCAAATCTCATGATAAGCAGGTGTTCGTGGCGATAAGTGATCGCTAACTTTACGAGCCCATTCATAGACCTCGGCATGAACCTCTGATTGATACGGATTAGGGTTACTCATCACATTACGGTTAACATCGCCGCAAGCGGCTAGTGTTGTCATTAGAGTATCGTTAATGGATCGGATCGTCTTTTTCAAGTTCCACTTCAGCACACCATGCATTTGAAAAGCTTGTCTGGTAGTAATCCGAAGCGTACCGTTTCCATATTTATGGGCCAGATCATCCATGACTAGCCACTGTGCCGATGTCATTACACCGCCCGGTATGACTACACGGAGCATGAACTGGTAAGCAGGCTCCAGCTTTTGACGATCGCGTTCAGTACGCAAATCTCTGTCATCCTGCATATAGCTCCCGTGAAATTTCAACAACCGGTTATCATCTTCCGGCAGGCCCCCGGTAATAGGGTTTCTCAAGGTTTCAACTAACGCACCCCGCAAGTAATTGCTCTCTATCTTAATATGCTCAACATCACTTGGCGGCCCGCCAATCGGCTTAACTACTTCATTGTTTGCCATTGTTGCTATCTCCTCCCGCTATCATTCACTTACTCCTAGGTAATTAATAAACATCGCGCTGGTAACGCCCCTGCTGCTGCATATCTTCAAGATAGGCTGCCGCTTCTTCCGGGCTTATACCGCCTTCTTGTTGAATAACTGTGATAAGGGCGGAATGAACATCATGCGCCATATGCTTTTCGTCACCGCAGATATAGATATGGGCACCTTCTTTAAGCCATTCATAGATTTCACGGCTTTTCTCCATGATGCGGTGCTGTACATAAACCTTCTCTTCTGTATCTCTGGAAAACGCGACATCCAGCTTCGTGAGTACGCCGTCATTAAGCATTCTCTGCCAGTCGGTTTGATATAAAAAATCCGTTACAAAATGCCGATCCCCGTAGATTAACCAGGATTTACCTTGCGCACCCAGTTCTTCTCTCTCTTCCAAGAAAGATCTGAACGGAGCTACTCCGGTTCCAGGGCCTATCATAATAATCGGAACATCCGAATTAGCAGGAAGCTTGAAATTAGGATTGTGCTGGATATAAATCGGTAAAGTTCCGCCCGGCTGCACACGTTCCGCACAATGAACCGAGCAAACACCGTAACGATCTCGACCATGAGCCTGGTAGCGCACAGCTCTTACTGTGAAATGCACTTCATCCGGATTAGCCTTCCAGCTGCTTGCAATAGAGTATAGACGGGCGGGCAGCTTACGCAAAATGGTAACAAAGCTGCGTGCCGGAGCTTGCCAAGGTCCAAAATCCTGTACTAAATCCAAGAGATCACGTCCTTGGATATAATCTTTAAGGTCCTGTTGCCGGCCCGGTGACAGAAGTTCACCCAACCCGCTAACGGAAGAGAACTGAACCGCTTGCTCCAAAAGAGGTTTGGTCAGGACAGTAATATCGTAGTGATAGAGTAAAGCCTCGCGCAGTGTACCTTCTTCACCTTTTTTGTTAAAAGGAACGGTCTCTCCGGAATTCCAGCCCATTGCCCCTATAATTGCATCTACCAGCTCTGGGTGATTCTCCGGATACACTCCTAATGAATCACCGGGTTCGAATTGCAGATTAGAGCCCTCAAGAGAAAGCTCAAGATGACGGGTTTCACGGTCTGAACCACGACCATTAAGATTTAGATTCTCAAGAACCTCAGCCCTAAAGGGATTATTACGTGAATAGTCCGACCCCTCAGACTCCGCAGCTTCAGAAGCTTTAACTACCTCGGCGGCAAGAGCATGAGCATTGGACTGTCCGTTTAGAGAACTTAATACACTCTCAAACCACTCTGCTACTTGATCGTCATAATCCAAGTCACAGTCTACACGAGGAGTAAGCCGTTTACCGCCGAGCTCTTCCAGACGTTGATCAAAATCTTTTCCCGTTTGGCAGAAGAACTCATAAGAGGTATCTCCCAAAGCCAGTACAGAAAACCGCAGGTTGTCTAATTGCGGCGCTCTTTTGCTATAGATAAACTCGTAGAAGGAACGGGCATTATCCGGCGGCTCTCCTTCTCCATGGGTACTGACCAATAGAAGCAGATTCTCGACCTTTTTCAGCCCGTTGGGTCTAAATGTATTCATGGAAGCCAGAGTTACCTGATAACCCTGCTCTTCCAACTTCCGGGACAAGCTTCCGGCAAGTCTCTGAGAATTACCGGTTTGAGAACCAAAAAGCACGGTAACTTCACGGGAAACCGCGGATGCTCCTACTGCTGAAATAACATCCGTATTTGCAACTGCTGCTGTAATAGACTGTGGCTCAGTACCATTCGGTGTCACTGCAGCGGATTGAAGAGCTGAAATATACCCGCTAAGCCATATCTTTTGTGTTTCCGTTAAGGATGGTAGAAGCCGATTGAGAAGTTCGACTTGGCTCTCATTAAAGGGACTGTTCGTTACTTGAAGTTGCAACAATATCCATCTCTCCTAATCCTGAAATCTATATACATTAGTGCTTCCTCTTGTAAACCATACTAAACTGCCATGGATTCAGGCTAACATAATTAAGGAAATCCATCAACGCAGATATACTTCCTATAAATTGGATACTTAGGTAATAATATGTGCAAAATAAGAAAAAGCAGTCTAAATCAGAGTAAATCACCCTGATTTAAGCCGCTTCATTATAAAAAATGATGACTTTGATTAGATAACGTGATAATCAAATGATGTGAATTGTTAAAATAGGAGGTACATAATGGAACTCGGATCCATTTTGACCAAGTTAATCATAGGATTCTTTGGGTTATGGAGTATGGCGAGATTACTTGGCAAGAAAGAGATTTCTGCATTGACACCCTTTGATTTTATTTCCGCTGTCGTATTGGGTGATCTGGTAGGAAACACGATTTATGAAAAAGAGCATTCCGTGCTTAAGTTGATCTTCACCCTTGTCATCTGGACCCTACTGTCTGTTCTTTTTGAAAAAATCACGCAGTTTATACCCAAGCTTCGCAAACCCTTGGAGGGCCAAGCGGAAATCCTGATTCATGATGGAAAAATTGATTTGACTAAACTCCGGAAAAACAACTTAGACTTTGATCAATTGCGGATGATGCTTCGAGCGAAGAACACCTTTTCTCTGGAGGAAGTTGCTTTTGCCATCTATGAAACAAACGGATCTTTAAGCATTCTTAAAAAACCTCTATACGAAGGTGTACTCCGAAAGGATTTGAATCTTCCTGATCAGGAAGTACAGTTGACGCTTTGCATCGTGGAAAAAGGTGTTTTACACAAGGAAAATCTCCATCGTTTAGGTAAAGATCAAGCTTGGTTTAAGAGTCAGATTGAAAAAAAGGGATACCCGGACATTAAGAGCATAGCTTATGCCGAATTCGACGGGGAAGGTGATTTAACTATCATCCCTGCTTATGCTCAGAATTAATCATCCCGGAAAAAGCACCTCACCCAAACCTTGCTTAATCTTCACAATTTCTTCAATTGTATTTGACAGTTCACCTGGTGGATAGGGTTTGGTTAGGTACTTTTGGACAACGTTCATTAAATCTTTATCTGATTTATCCAACGCTGAAGAGATTACGATCGGAATGTTCTCCGTTCTCGGATCTGTTTTCAACATTCGGATGAGATCCCACCCATCCAATTCTTCCCCTAGCATTAAATCAACTACTATGGCTACAAATGATGTCTTTAGAGCCTGATCATAAGCTTTCTGCGGATGGTAATGATGAGTAACCCTAAAGCCTTTGGCTTTTAGCTCCTCTGATAAGAGTAGAGACAAACTGTTGTCATCTTCTACAATCAAAACATTGGGCTTGTTTTCTTTGTCGGTACTCCATTTGTTGTGGTCTTCCTCTTGCCCGGTTGCTTCAGCATGAAGAACAGGGATTCTGAACCAGACTGTAGTACCTTCACCCTCCACTGAATCTATACCGATGGTACCCTGCTGTTTATCTATAATTTCCTTGCAGATCGCAAGTCCCAGACCTGTTCCACCGATTCTCTTTGATGCACTATTATCTATTCTTCTAAATTTTTGGAAAAGCTGGCTGATTTGGTCTTGTGCAATACCCATCCCGGAGTCCTGAATTTGAACAACTATGTAACCCTGTTCATTATGGAGGAGCACTTTAACTTCGCTGCTGTTAGGCGAGAACTTGATGGCGTTACCAAGCAGGTTCGTCAGTACCTGAATAATTTTATTCTTATCGACATCCACTTCGGCGTTTTGAGCTTCATCGACCAGAAGAACCTGATGAGTATTGCTCAGTTTATATTGTTCAATAACACCCAGTACGATTTCACTAAGATTGGCATGCTCAGTAACATATTGCTGTTTGCCCGACTCCATCCGCTGGAGATCCAGGAAATCATTGATTAGATCGGTTAATCTCTTTGCTTCCTTATGGATCGTCTCCAGATACTTCAATTGCTTCTCCGGCTTCATCGTTTTAGACAGCAGTAGTTCGGTAAAGCCTAACACACTCGATAACGGTGTCCGAAGTTCATGGCTAACCGTACTAACCAGTTCTGATTTCATCAAATCAAGCTCATATTCTCTAGTAATGTCCCGATGTACGAATAATGTACCAATACGGGTATTACGGCGGAAAACCGGAATAGCATACACATCAATATGCTTCACTGGTTTCGACCCAATAGAGTACTTCATACTGCTGGATTCGACCGAATTTTCGGAGATTGCTGTAAGGTAAAACCTCTGGAAATCCTTAGATTCCATGGATTGCGAGGTGAAATGTTCCATCCATTGTTCCTTAGGAATTTGCGTCCCCTCGCTTGATAATCGGAAATCAAATATTTGGCGCAGAGCTTTATTGATATGGAGTATGTTACCCTCCGAGTCAACAAATTGGATTCCCTCGTTCACATTATTCACGATATCCTGATTCAGTTTTCTTCCGTGTTCAATTTCCTCATACATGAATAACCGTTCTATTGCAAGAGCTACTCTATTCATCATCCCTTGAACTTCGTTGATCTCCTCCTTGGTGAAGGAATGTCCAACTCTACTGCCGCAAAAAACAGCCAAAATCTCATCCTTGGCATTCACAACCGTTGTATAGTAATCGTAACTGTACATTACATCTGGTGAGATTCCCTGTTCGGATGGGGTCGATAGACGCTTAATAATATATGATTTCTCTGTTTGCATACGATATAACATTTCATTGTTGTCATTTTCGATATAACGTTCAACACTCTCCTGAGGTATCCCTCTGACAGCTGCGATTTTATCTCTGACTAGTAGAAAGAAACTGGAATCAAAGGAATAAAGCCTGTTCATGGACTGTATAAATTTATCTGCAAACTCATACTTATCCAATGTATAGGTGATTTCATGGTTCAATTGATTATTTAACTCCAGCATCATTTGAGTTTGTTGTGTATTTTTTAACGTAGTTGCTAACTCTTGCTGAGTGCTCTTCATAGAGGTTATATCATTTGCAATCAGGATGTATTGGTACACGTTACCATTCTCGTCTAAGTAAGGGACTGCAGTCAGATGCAGCCATAGGTAAGATTCGTCTTTAGCTAGAATTTGAACTTCATCGCTCCAGACTCCACCATTTTTTAATTTGCGGAAGATCCGTTGGAAGTGAATTGAAGAGATATTGTTCACTTCAAATAATCTGTACGTATAACCGATGATTTCCGACTTCTTGTAATGGGTGTATTCGCTCAGATTATCATTGGCATAGCTAAATACCCCTTTATCTGTAAGTATTCCTACCGCAGATGATTGATCAAGAGCCTTCATCATACTATTAATCTCGCTTAAGGAGTTCTGCAGCTTGGATTGCTGAGCTTGAAGCTCATCCTGCTGGGCGAAAAGCTCTTCATTCTGCATCATGAGCTCTTCTTCTTTATCTTGAATACTTCTAGCCATATCAAGAAAGGCATTATAGAGGCGGCCGATCTCATCCTGACTATGAAGCTGACTTAACAAAATTTCATCGCCTGCTGCCACAGAGTGTGTCGCACCTTCAAGTAACAGTATGGGATTAATCAAATCCTTAATAATTCGCCAAGTGATCCAAGTGAAGAACAGCAGGATAAGTGTACTGAATAAGAACCCTATCCATGTTAAATTGTTCGCCTTATGTATGGAGTCCATAGCCATAGTATCTAGAGTAAGATCTGACTTCTGCTTGAATTCTTTGGTATAGAGGATGAAACTATTTACGTCTTGAGTAGTGCCGTCTTGAGAGAAGGCTCTCAATCCTGCATAGTCATCGGCATCGACCAAACGAATCATTTCTGGTAGAATATCCGTTTTATATTGGGTATAGAATGCTTCAATATCATCTCTAAATTGCACTTCTTCCGTTGACAAATCAAGCAATGAATAGGTATTCATTAGGCCATCAAGCTTTTGAAACTCAGTATTTAATAACTCTAAATCGTTGTCACTCTTAAATGCAGCATAACTTCTAGCACGGAAAATCACTTCTTTCAACGATTCAGCTAGTACATCTATCGTATTCGTTTTGTTCTGTAAAACTTCCCGAGCCTCTTGTTGCTGGGTCTGTTTTTTATTTAAATAGATGAAGGAAATCGAACCTAACAAGATTATGATGGAAAATAGAATAATAATAATGCGGAGATATTTTGTTTTGATACTTGTTTTAGTCGGTTTAGTCTTTTCCTTCATCACTTAGGATCCCCTCCACAATCTGCAAGAGTTCCATTGGACTGAACGGTTTGGGCATAAAATAACGGGCGCCTGCTAAAATTGCTCTATTGCGGTCCATTTCCTGTGCTTTGGCGGTCAACATCAATATAGGAGTAGCACTTTTTGTAGCCTCATCCAGCCGACCCAGTACCTCAATCCCCGTCAAGACTGGCATCATATAATCTAGGAGCACCAGACTGTAAGTCTCCGTAGAAAGCTTTGCCAGCGCCTCTACACCATTTTCCGCGGTATGAATCTCTACACCCTCCAGATCCTCCAGTGTATCCACTATTAACATCCGCAGCACTTCTTCATCTTCTACAACAAGTACTTTCTGCATCTAATACCTCCGCTGTGAAATCAAATTACTTTTGTAAGATACCTACCTAGAATAAAAATCTAAAGGCTAGACGTTCAATTCGCAGCAGCAATTCCTTCATGTGGAACGGCTTGATAACATAGTCATCTGCTCCCGTTTGCAATGCATGCACAATATCTGATTGATTCGTTCTGCCTGTCAGCATAATCACCAGTATATTGACTGACGGATAATCATTACGGATACGTTCCAGCACTTCGACACCGTCAAGGTCCGGCATCACTCCGTCCAACAGGATGATATACTTCTCGTTTGCTGAATACCAATTCGAGTTCAAAAAATCCAGACCGTTCGCATAACTGCTTATACTAATCTTGGCAATATTTGACGGAGCCCAAGTAGAGAATTGAGTGGATACGATCCTGCGTATCAGCGCATCATCATCTACAATAATCACATTAAGGACTGACTTTAATCGAAGCGAAGACAAATGATCCGTATAAAGGATGGTCTGATTTCTACCGGCATATTTACCGACATAAAGCGCCTGATCAGCTTCCTCTACTAATTTATCGGCATCCACATCAGGATTTATGATCTCTGTTATTCCGCTCGAGAACGTTACTCGGAAAGTTTCATTTTTGGATTGGAATTCCCTGTCAGAGAAGCGTTCCTGAATACGCTCTACAACAGACTTCGCAGAGGATGCATCCGTATTAGGCAGAAATAAGGCAAACTCCTCTCCACCATATCGGCAAAAGGTATCTTCTATACGTATGGAACTTTGTACGATTTCTGCAAAAGTCTGCAGCACCTCATCACCAACGAGATGTCCGTATGAATCATTCACTTTTTTGAAATAATCAAGATCAAGCAGCGCTAAAGAAAACTTCCGCTCGGTACGCTTGAAATCTGCGATCAGCTGTTTTAAGGTCTGATTGAAATGCTTGCGGTTAAAGGCACCCGTCAGCTCATCCACGATGATGGATTTCTGCCAATCCGTTTTAAGCTTAAAACGGTTTTGGATTAAGACCAGGAAAAGATCCATATCCACCGGTTTTTTCACAAAATCCATCACACCCAGAGAATAGGCTTGCATTTGAAGCTCTTTGGAGAATTCACTGCTAATGATCATGATGGGGATATGCTCTTTATTTGCCTTACCTACAATTTGATGCAAGACCTCTATGCCACTTTGATCAGGAAGTAGAATATCTAGCAGGATCAGGTCCGGCTTACTCTCATAAAAAACCTTCAATCCCCGTTCCGCAGATAAAGCAATAGTGACATAATAGGACTGCTTCTCCAGAGACTCTTTGAAAAAAGCAACCAACTCCACATCATCATCTATCATAAGAATTTCATATTTTGAAGGGTCTGCATTACTGTCGGTTGCTTGTTGCTGACTATCGTGTATGGACACATCGACAGAGATATCCTCTCTAAAAACAGGCAGGAATGGATACAAATATTCCCCCCATTCCTCCACGGACCAGCTTCGCTCACTGTTCTCCGAGAATAGTAAGATCGTGCTCTCTGCTAATTTTTCCACGTATTTCATCCCGACTGTTCCAGCAGTACCTTTTAGATTATGCAAGAAACGGTATATATCCCTTTCCTCAACCCCCCGGTATTCTGACCATTCCTGTAGAGTCTGTCTCGTCCGCTGCTCTATCAGATCCTTATACTTCCGCATTGTCATTGGAACCCCCCCGGCCATGTTGTCAATCTTCTACATAAACATGTTTTTTACTTATTGTCAATTATTAAGTTTCGTCAAATCGCTACTCCTTCACACCTATACTTACAAAAAGGGGCTGTCCCATAAGTAGATTTTTACGAGCGGAGAAAGACCCTCTTCATTTTCAAAATCGCAAAAAGTCAACAGAGCAGCGATTCTCCTGTTATTGGAGGATCGCTGCTCTGCGTCTTTGGTCATTTGCAGCTTGCTTCAGTAGATTGTGGGCAAGGGAAAGCCACCCGACTTCAAGCGTCACTTTTTCCATGCCGCGAAGCAGAAACCGCCGGAAGCCCCGGTTATTCTTCAGTTGTCCAAACACACTTTCTGGTTCTGTCATTCGACGTACAGCCAAAGCGTAGCCTTCCTCGCTTTGCAAGATTGCCCGAGCTTGCTTCTGGTACCGCAGTCGTTCCAGACTTACAACCACTTCCCGATTTCCTGTTGCCTTTGTACAGCGTTCCTTCAGCGGGCAACCGTCGCAACTTAAGCTGCGGTAATGACGTTTTCCAATTTCATATCCACTCTCCAAGAGCTCCTTACTTTCCTTGCGGAAATGCAGCGTTTGTCCGGTGGGGCATATCCACGTATCTTTGGCTTTGTCATAGGTCCAGTTCTCAATCTTTCCGACATTCTCTTTCCATGCTTTGCTCTTTTCTTTATGGTAGCTGCCGTATTTCACTACCGCCTGAATCTCTTCCTTTTCCAGATAGGCGTAGTTTTCTTCACTGCCGTAGCCTGCATCCGCAACTAACGTCCCAGGAAGTTTTCCTAGGATCTGCCTTGCCTTTTCCAGGTGCGGCTGTAAATAACGGGTATCGGTAGGTCTTGGGTGTAGGCTGTAGGCCAATATAAATTGGTTTTCGGTTCCAATCTGTACATTGTAACCCGGTTTGAGTTGACCATTCCGCATGTGGTCTTCCTTCATCCGCATGAAGGTCGCGTCCGGGTCGGTCTTGCTAAAGCTGTTCCGGTCGCCAAGCAGTATTTGGTACTGCTCATACTTCAGTAGCCTAGGCAGCAAATCCTTGCGAATCTTCCGAACGGCTTTTTTTAGGGGTTTGTCTTTGGGTTTTTCCAATAGCTGGGCTTCAAGCCTCTGCGCTGCTAGTTCGAGTTTCTCGCTGTTCCACTCAGAAGACTCCCCGAGTTCAAGGAGGTTGTTTCCGTGGTGCTCGCGTTCTTCTTGGTCTTCTGCCGCTTCAATGCTCGCGAACAGGGCGTGTACCTTCTCCTGTAATTTCAATTTGTTCTTGTTGACCGCTTTGCCCCACACAAAGGTGTAGCGATTGGCATTCGCCTCGATTTTGGTTCCGTCCACAAAGTAATGCTCCAGCGAAACGTATTTTTCGTCAGACAAAAACTGAAGCACGGCGGTAAATACCGTTTCAAGGACGTCCTTCATTCGCTGGAAACGGAAGCGATTAAGAGTGCGGAAGTCGGGTCGCTGCCGTCCGGCCAGCCACATAAAGGGAATATTCTCCTGTACCGCTTTGGCAATTTGGCGAGACGAATAGATTTGCTGGGTGTACGCGTAGATAATAACTTTGGTGAGCATTTTAGGGTGGTAGCTGTCGCGGCCGCCGCCAGGATAGGCAGCGTCAAAGATGGTGTCGTCCAGCCGATTGACGGCTGCGTTCACGACACGAACGAGGTGATTTTCCGGTATGTCTTCTTCCAGATCCATTGGCAAGCAAAGTTGGTCCATGGTATATTGAATGTACAAAGAAATCGCTCCTTTTGAATGGTTGGGTGGTACCTCCATTTTACCAAAAGGGCGATTTCTTTTTGTGATTTTAAAGAAGATTGTAGAAACTTTTTCTGCTCAAAGCAGCGGAGAGGACGGACTGATTGCGGAAAAGCGGTAGCGGTCGCCTTGGTCTCCGGATTTTTACCGCTAAGGGAAATAAATAAAATCTGGAGAGCACAGCGATTGGAGCAACGGTCCGTTCGCGGAGCGTCCACACCACGTACACAAGTCAATCCGACTCAAAAACAGCGGGGCGGTCCCAAGCAGCCATTTCATGGCTTATGGGACAGCCCCTTACATAAGAAAAACTATAGGCCATGTATTAAAGCTCTGTCAGTATAACCGTTCCCTGAGGAGTGATAGCTAACGTGTGCTCGTATTGAGCTGACAAACTTCCGTCGATGGTACGGGCTGTCCAGCCGTCTGCGTCAATGCGCGTCCGGAAGCTGCCTGTATTCAGCATGGGTTCGATGGTAAATACCATCCCTTCTTTGAGCCTCGGCCCTTTACCTGCCGGGCCGTAATGAGGAACCTGCGGTGCTTCATGCATTTCAGAGCCTATCCCATGACCGATGAAATCACGAACCACCGAGTAGCCGTTAGACTCTGCATACACTTGAATCGCATGCGCGACATCACCGATTCGGTTCCCGGCTACCGCCTGCTCAATTCCCTTAAATAAGGATTCCTTTGTCGTTTGAAGCAACTTGGCAGCCGTATCGCTAATCGTTCCGATTCCATAGGACCAAGCGGAATCTGCCAACCAGCCATTCAGATTCACCACCATATCAATAGTGACTATATCCCCTTCCTGAAGGGGTTCATGTTTTGGAAATCCATGGCATATGACATCATTTACGGATGCACAAGTTGCATAAGGGTAGCCGTGATATCCCTTCTGTTCTGGAGTAGCTCCTTTAGAGCGTATGAAATTCTCCGCAAACTGGTCTATTTCCCAAGTTGAAATACCCGGTCTAAGCATCTTTTCAATTTGCTGGTGGCATTCTGCAAGGATTTTACCAGCCGCCCGCATTTTTTCGATTTCCTCCATAGTTTTAATAATGATCATAAATTCGCCTCTTTTGCAGAACACATTATTGTTGATAATGGCCCATGATTATGGTGTTAAACTCTTCACTACTCTTTATATTATGAGAGAAAATTAAAAAAAATCCAAATCAACTTAAACCATCCGTCACAAAACCTTTTGTTGTACCTTCTTATGCCATTTGCCATAATAGTTGAAACGGTCAATGCCTTATGCTAGGACGGTTGAGAACTAAATAGAAATAGGGAGGCAAACGGAGTGAAGGGGATCATAACAGTATTAGGGAAAGACAGTGTAGGTATCATCGCCAAGGTATGTACGTATCTGGCCGAGCATCAGGTGAACATATTGGATATTTCTCAAACGATTGTTCAGGACTATTTTAATATGATGATGATTGTGGATATTTCCGGAGCGACCCAGCCCTTTGAGAACCTTGTCGAAGAGTTGCAGCAAGTAGGCGAGGCCATTGGCGTAGAGATTAAGCTACAGCACGAAGATATTTTTAATATTATGCACCGGATATAGAGCCGCGGCTATCGTTCATCAGCTAATACTTGCCCAACTAGAGGAGGATTTTGATGATTTCACTCGTGGAAGTACAGGAAACCAATAAAATGATCCGTGAAATGAATCTGGATGTACGCACTATCACCATGGGAATCAGCCTTATGGACTGTGCTCATACGGATATGCGCATTTTCAACCAAAATGTATACGACAAAATCACTAAATCAGCAGAGAAGCTGGTAAAAACCGGTGAGGATCTGGAACGTCAATTCGGTGTTCCCATAGTGAATAAACGGATTTCAGTAACCCCCATCGGTATTGCCGCAGGTGCAATTAAGACCGATACCTATGTTCCTGTTGCCGAAATATTGGACAAGGCTGCGAAAGAGGTCGGCGTCAATTTTATAGGCGGTTTCTCCGCACTTGTGCAAAAAGGCTGCACCAAGGGTGACCGGATTCTGATCGACAGTATCCCTGAAGCGCTGGCCGTTACCGAAAGAGTCTGTTCCTCTGTGAATGTAGGCTCCTCCCGTAGCGGAATCAATATGGATGCTGTGAAATTAATGGGTGATATCATTCTCCAGACGGCTATACGTACTAAAGATAGAAACTCCATTGGCTGCGCTAAGCTGGTTGTCTTCTGCAACGCGGTGGAAGATAATCCCTTCATGGCTGGAGCTTTCCACGGTGTTGGCGAACGCGAGTGTGTTATTAATGTAGGCGTCAGCGGTCCCGGTGTAATAAAGCGAGCGTTGGAGGAAGTAAAAGGCCAGGACTTCGAAACCTTGTGCGAGACGATCAAACGTACCGCCTTCAAGGTAACCCGCGTGGGACAACTTGTCGCTCAGGAAGCCTCCAAACGATTGGGCGTTCCCTTCGGGATCATTGATTTATCTCTAGCCCCTACACCTGAAATCGGTGATTCTATTGCTGAAATCTTCCAGGTCATGGGACTTGAAGAAGCAGGTGCTCCAGGAACCACAGCCGCTCTGGCTATCTTGAATGATAATGTGAAAAAAGGTGGCGTTATGGCTTCTTCTTATGTTGGTGGACTCAGCGGTGCATTCATTCCGGTCAGTGAAGACCACGGCATGATTCAGGCTGTACAACGCGGGGCACTTACACTGGAGAAGCTCGAAGCGATGACCTGCGTATGCTCGGTAGGCTTGGATATGATCCCGATTCCAGGAAGTACTTCCAAAGAAACGATCTCTGGAATCATAGCTGATGAAGCAGCAATCGGCATGGTTAACAACAAAACAACTGCTGTACGCGTAATTCCGGTCATCGGCAAGGACGTAGGCGAAATGGTCGAGTTCGGCGGACTACTGGGTTATGCTCCCGTGATGGCGGTCAACAGCTTTAACTGCGCGAATTTCATTAACAGAGGCGGACGCATCCCTGCTCCAATTCACAGCTTCAAGAATTAATTTGGGTATTACGCAAGAAGAGCCGCCTCAGCCTGAATTCAGGGGAGGCGGCTCTATATTTTTTCAATCTACAACCGCCCTAGGTTTAGAACTCTGTATAACTAGGCTTCGACTTTTTGGGTTCTTACCGCACTCAGCAACCGCCAGCCCGTCAATATAGCCGCAACTAGACAAATTGTCGCCGAGGTTACAAATACGACATGCATCCCCGCTAGAAACAGCTCCGGCCGATCCGGTATAAGTCCGGTTACCCGGTTACCCGCTTTACTGCTCATCACATTGAACAGGATGGTAGTAGCAATAGTAATCCCGACGACCATACCTACATTCCGAACCAAAGAATTCACACTTCCCGCAGAGCCCAACTGGGTTCGGGGTACTTTGGACATGATAAGTGAGTTATTGGGAGATTGAAATAGTCCACTACCAATCCCCAGCATGGCAATCCAAAGCCCGACCAGAAGAACAGAGCTGCCGGCATGAAGCTGGGCTAAGCCGAATTGAGCGGTAACCATGACGACCAGTCCAGCAAACGTAAGAAGTTCTGAACAGATTTTATCTGACAATGCTCCGCTGATCGGCGCGACAACAACCATAGATATCGGCAACAGCATGAGCAGAAAGCCCGCATAAAAAGGGGATAGATTCAGCATATTTTGCGCATAAAAGGGTGCAATAATGTTAAAACAAAAATTGGCGGCAAAGACAAGAAAACCGCAAAGTATGCTTACAGAAAACAGTGGATTTTTGAATAATGACAGCTGCAGCAAAGGCTGCGGTTTGCGAAGTTCAACCCATATAAAAGTGATGAATGCGATCATGGCTATACTCAGCGCGGTTATAATACGGTTGTCCCCGTAGCCAAGCTGTTGTCCAAGTAGAAGACCGACAAACAAAGTTACATTGAACACTCCCGCCACCTGTAGAGGTGGAGGATTCTTGGGTAGTTGCTTCCAATGAAGCAGAGTTGTTATAATTCGATTTCCCAACATGGAATATCGAAGCTCGTTGCTTTGCTGCAAAAGATCAGCGAGAATCCTACGGATTAGTTGGTCCCTTTGGGCGGATTCAATTGTACTTTTACAGTTCATTCAGCGAGATCGCACCCTTTGGGCGCATTCAATTGTACTTTTACACTTCATTTAGCCGAATCGCACCCTTTGGGCGGATTCAATTGTACTTTTACAGTTCATTCAGCGGGATCGCACCCTTTGGGCGGATTCAATTGTACTTTTACACTTCATTTAGCCGAATCGGACCCTTTGGGCGCATTCAGCCTAATGATGACACAAACAAAAACCCGCAGATAAATTTTGCGGGCAGGCATTATTTGTTGGCATGGGCAGCGAAGAAAGAAGTTACATTCCACAAATTATTTCTTGTTAACAATCGACGTTACCTCTTTAGTAATTTCGTCCCCCCCAAGCTTTTTCCATTGGGCAACAAAATGGTCAAAGTCACTGATCGGGGCATCGCCGACAATAATATTTAGAAAGGTCTCTGTCTCCAGCTTCATTAGATTATCCCACTTACTTTTCATGATCGGGGTATTCCCGTAAAACACACTGCGGATTCCTTCGATTGGGGTGGAGGATAATATAGCGGCTCCATATTTATAGGCATTTACAGCCTTCCAGCCTTCCATATTCTTCTTCGGCTGTTCCTCCTCCGCCATCCATTGTTCATATAACTTCCGCGTCTCTGCATCAAGCGTGTTTGGGTCAATCTTGCCGTGGAGCGTCTGCTGAATATCCGCATAATGCTTTTCAATGGCGTCCGAGAAATCGATCAGAAGATCATATGGATAGTAGGCACGTGGTTGAATCCCGGTTTGTGCAGAAAAGTCATCCAACTTCCTAACTTCCTCTTTGTTGGGATCCTGCCGGCGTTCAAGCCTGGTAAAAGCATTCAACAGCTTCACAGCTGCTTCCGGATGTTCATAACCTTTACGTACAACCAAATATCGATCTGTGACAGGA
Organism: Paenibacillus wynnii; assembly: GCF_000757885.1. Classification (NCBI taxonomy): domain Bacteria; kingdom Bacillati; phylum Bacillota; class Bacilli; order Caryophanales; family Paenibacillaceae; genus Paenibacillus; species Paenibacillus wynnii. The sequence continues at coordinate 1,748,772 of NZ_JQCR01000003.1, forward strand.
GCCATGTGTGTTATGAATTTCCCTTCCACATCAAGTGGAGCCGCATAGGCCCTCCATTCCGACTTTATATCTAGAGCCACCGCTTCAGACAATGGATAAAAAGGCATCCACCAAGGACCAAAAAACATTCCAGCTCTTCCGTTAATGATAGGCTCCTGGGTCTCCTTATAAAGTGCAAACTGAGGGTCAATTAATCCTCTCTTGTACCAGTTGGCAAGCTTGGCGAGCGCTTCTTTGGTCTCAGGTGTTATAGAACCATAGACAATATTGCCACTGCTGTCTTTAATCCAATTCGTTGGAAACGAATGATAGCTGCTAAATAGGGTATCCAGGCCGTTCGCATGCGGCTTCGTGCCATACACGATATTTTTGTAGCCGCTGAGGCCAACCGTATCCCTTTTCCCGTTACCGTCAGGGTCTTTATCAATAAAAGCCTTGGCAATGGCCTCAATATCACCGAGATTCTTCGGCGGTTGCAAATTCAGCTTCTCCAACCAGTCCTGGCGAATCCAGAGGAGTGAGGGTGAATCCGCATTGATCGCCACATTGGGGAGACCATATAGCTTTCCATTCCGGCTGGCATCGTTTAATGCCTCACCTTTAGTCGATTCATACATATCCTTAATTAATTGGGAGCCATAGTCCTTATAAGTTTGAGATAAATCCTCGATCATATCATTGTCGATCAGCATCCATAATTGATTTCGGTTCACAATCATAGCATCTGGCAGGTCATTGCTGTCGATAGATAATTGCGCCTTTTGGGTAAAAGTGTCCTCCCCCTTTGCTTCCCAGGTATGGACTACTTTGATATTCGTAATGCTTTCGAGATAACGGGAAATAGGATTATTATCATTGCTGTCCCCTGTATTTAGCTTGGAGTCAGGAACCTTAAAGCCGATGCGCAGGACTACCGGATCTGTATATTTGCCATACGCATTGGTTTCGACAGAATGATCACTCCCATTTAGAAGAGCAGAATGTCCCTCCGATTCCTTGTCTCCTCTGCATCCACCTAGAGACAACAGCAACAGGCATAATAGGAGTTTTATCCGATTCATATTTTCTCCATCCCGCCTGCACGAAACTCACTGGGCAGCTTCCCTACCCGTTCCCGGAACAATTTGCTGAAATAGCGATCATCCTCGAAGCCGGAGCGGGAAGCCACCTCGCAGATGGATGCATTCGTGTCCTGCAAAAGAGATTTGGCAAGATCCAGCCTCATTCCCCGCAGACTTTCCCCAAAGGTCTCACCGGCAAATCTGGCAAAACACTGACTAAAATAACCGCGGCTCATATTTATGGCGGCTGCTACATCTCCTTGATTGATTTTGTTGCCTGCGTGTTCTCTCATATAGATCACGGCCTTAATCAGGCAGGTCATTACCTCTTTCGTCATACTCAGTTCAATCATCCTGCGTTGAATCCTATCGGAGAAACGCCGTAGCCAATGCTTCCAATGACACCAGTTCCTATTCCGGCTCATGTCCTCCTCCAATTCCTGGGCTTCCTCCGATTTCAGTAGCAGCGGACCCCAGCTCCGGCATAATGACTTTCCAAAGGCAGGAAAACGCTCATAGTTAGGCTTCTGGAGGATAATCTCTTGGATAAAAATCTCCCACGACGATCCATCGATACTCCATTTCAGATCCTCTGCTTGAGTAAGGATGTCATTGCTCATTTGTGCGGCTTTCGGTGAGGAAGCTGACTCCTTCAGCTCCTTATAATCCAGAGAGGTCAGCTCCTCGTCGTTTCCGATGTAGAATAAAGCATGCTGAAGCTTAGCTGTAAAGGTGGCCTCAATTTCTTCCAGCGGATGATCCCGCAGGCCACTGACCAATACCGTCTGCCACCGTCCTCCAAGATGAATAGCGCGCTCACGTCCTCCATCTTCCTCCTGCATTCGTTGGTGCAGCGGAGTCATCCACATTTCCTGAAAAGTGATTAACGGATTATTCCTAACTATAGATAACTGAAACAGCTCTTCCTCATTAACAGTCAGCCCTAAGGGGAGATAGACCATCGCTTTATCTGCAGCCATCCGCTTTCCTTCACCGCGAATCATCGCTTCAAGGTTGCCATCCTCCCATTTGATCCGTTCGACTAAACGCCCGATAACCTCATCTGCATTTTCCATTTCAAGCAGTGTTTTGACGATATAGTCAACTGCGCCTAGCCTCATCGCCTCTTGCACATAATCGAATTCATGATGACAGGTCAGAACAACTGAACGAATACCGGAATATTTTTGTCTCACGGTTCGAATCAGCTCAAAGCCGGACATTCCCGGCATCGTAATATCAACAAATAGCAGATCTACCTCTTTTTGCTCCAACAGCTCCAATGCTGATTTACCGTCACCAGCTTCCCCGATAATGACTACACCGAATGATGACCAATCGATCATAGAAATAAAGCCTTTGCGTACAAGTCTCTCATCATCCACTACTACAGCTCTAATCATCGAAGTCCTCCTTACTTTTTATCGGGATAATGATAGATACGGTAGTCCCTTCACCGGGAATGCTCAATATTTCAAGTTTCATCTGGTCTCCAAAATAAGTCCTCAACATCCGGTTCACATAAGAAAAACCAATCCCAAGCCCTCGTTTCTTAGCCTCATCATCATCGGAGAGTAATTGCTCCAATTGTGCGGGCTCTATACCGGTACCGTTATCTTTAACACATAGAAGCACTTCTGAAGAGCCGTGTGCCGTAATAATTACGTCTACACTTCCGTTGTCACTCAGACCATGGTAGATGGAATTCTCCACCAGCGGCTGAAGCAGAAATCGTGGAACGGCTGCGGAGAGGACTTGATGATCTACCCTCACATTGAATTCGAATTCATAGTCGTAACGGATACGCTGCAGCTCCATATAATTGCGGATCGCATCAATTTCCTCACCCACTGTGACAATGATGCTTTGTTTGCCCAGATTATAATGCAAGACTTTCACCAGCAAAGTTACCAGCTTATCAATCTCTTTTTGACCGTTTAAGCGTGCCAGCCACTGGACCGTATTCAAGGTATTATGCAAAAAATGCGGGTTAATTTGACTAAGCAGTTTCTCGATTTCAAACTTACTTTTCTGCTTCTCATTATGAGCTACTGCGAGAATCAATGCATTGACCTGATCCTTCATTTGCTGAAAATTGTTTAGTACAAGGTCAAATTCTACAACGTTTGTGTAGGAAACCGGTACTGTCACATTCTCCGCCATCCGAATAATTTCGAGGTTAACCTTGCGCAACGGACCGTAGATTCTTTTCCATATTAGAAATGCCAGAAATCCGGCGAACAATAGCGTAGATAGGATTAGCACAATCATTTTGTACACCCAAGCGTTAATTTCACTGTTAAAAACCGACTTCTTGACGACGGCAACAAGCTGCCATCCTTGAGGACTTTGATAACGAAATAGATGATAGCCGCTTATCTCTTCATGCTGAGATTCTGAGCTTTCACCGGCCGCTTTAACAATTTCAGTAGGTAATTTGCCGTCTATAACATACTTGATGTTGCCTTGCTGATTAACCAACAGATGGTTTACTTTCATTCCATAGGCTTCCTGATTGAAAATCTTGCGGAATAAACTATAATTGGTTTCCAAATAAATATACAGCGGGTGTTGACCGGATACTCGTACAATTCTCTTCTCGGAGAAGACGAGATTATCGCCGACGGCATACATTGTTCCATGGGGTCCGTAATAATCCGCTCCGTTGTAGTGCATAAAGACAGGCAGAGTGTCTACTTTGAAATTCCGCCTTGTACTCATATTCGTAAATAACACCGGGTCTTGCGAATCCGGCATAATATAGGCTGTCAGTCCGATATAAGGGTTCGTGAAGTTTACCAAATTGATCTTTTGGTTGATAGAATTCATGATCTGAGATTTGAGATAAATTTGTTTTGCTTCAAGAAAGGAAGACATTTCTTTAACAATCTGGCCATCCAGCGCAAACTGCTTGGAGGCAAAATCAAGATTATCAATAGCATTCTCCAGGCTAAACGCTTCCTGCTTCAAGCTTGCACTGATCCCGTTGCCGATTTTACCTGTGAGTATGGAGTAAATGGAGGTATAGGTCACAATCCCGACAAGAAGAACCGGCAACAGGCTGCCGACGATCAGATAAATAACCAACGTTTTACGCAAAGATGCTTTCGCTCGGGTGTTTTTCAGCAGAGTCGCTAGTACCATCTTTCTTATCTTCCCGCCTTCTTGTAACCGCTTTAATTACTTCCTTAAGCATATCAGATTTATCGATCTCTGAAAATAATAAGGCAGAACTGCCTCCATGGCGCTCTGCCTTATTATTAGTTATGATTCAGCACTATTGTACGCTTTTACGCGCTTCGAAAAGTTCTTCTGCTTTTTTAACAGAGAAATCTATCACATCCGCATAACCCAAGCCGTTGACTTTGTCATGCATCTGCTTATTTAGCTTGTCATACTGGGCCTGATCTTTAGCAAAAACCATCTTCCAGGAGAACTGCTGAATCACTGTACCGATTTGTTTATTCTTTTGTTCCAATGTTTTGTCCATCATCAGCGGTTCTTTGCCGGTAAAGCCTTGTGGCGCAACAGCCAGGAGATTATTCTTTTCAAAATATTCCTTAGGTGTCAGCACGCCCATCTTCGCTCTCCAGTCACTGTCAAGCTTCGAAGGATTACGCTGCAGCGTCGTGGTCCACAAATTATGATCATACGGTTCGTTATTATCCGGGTTCACCATCGCAGGAACAACAAAGGAGAAGTTCATTTGATTGGAGCCATAGTAATAGTCACCGCCGCCATATTCTGCAGGCACTTGAGTATTTTGCTGGTCGGTAAAGGCTTGCCAGCCGAAGTCTGTGACCAACGGTTTCCCGCTGCTGTCCAAGTCCCAAGTAAGGCCCTGAGGACCATTAGGAACTGCTGTACCGCTGCCCGCCGAGATCATAGCACCTTCCGGGGTGTACATCCAGTTGATAAATTCCATAATCCGGGCAGGCTCCTTCGCTTTAGCACCGATGGAAATAATTCCGTTGCCGCCGTATACGTTAAAGCCTGTAGAGTACATTAGCTCATCCTTGAAGGGTACAAGTGCGAAGCCTTTTCCTTCCGCTGTTCTTTCCGGAGTATTGTAGTTTGCAGCTCCGAGCCATGGAAACCAGGAGAATAGAAGACGTCCATCCTTGTATTTGGCTACAACATCATCAAACTTTTGTGTTAATGAATCCGGGTCCAGCAACCCCATCTGATTGGCGTCAAAATATAGCTTCAAAGATTTCATATACCAGCTGTCATCCGATAGAAAATCGTAGTATTTCTCTTCATCTGCTTTGACATATAGTGCTGTATCCGGGATCTCATCATATCCCAGCATGTTGGCGAATTGTTTTGCCAATGTCATTTTATAATTGCCGTCCCAATCGGACCAGAGTGAGAACGCATAGTTCTTCTTGCCTTGCTCATTTTTGGGTTCTAAATCCTGCATTTTCTTCAGGACAGGGAGATAATCTTCAATCTTCGTAATCTCAGGCGCGCCAATCTGTTGGTATAAATCCCACCGAAGATCCGGGCCCCATGTCATATCCTTACCTTCAGACGGTCCTGTAGGGTTGGTAGCCACACTGTTCCCCATTCCAAAGACGGATGAACCGCCGCCAAAGGCAACTTTAGCTTTCTCTACGGCCTTTGGGAAACTTGCAGCAATATCTTTCCCATAAGTGTCCAGCAGACCGTCCTGAGTCCAGTCCAATAGCAGCTTGCCTTTTATTGCGTTCGGATAATGGTTCTTGTCGTCCCCGAAGATGATAATATCTCCGAGATCACCGGAGGCCATCAAGGCGGAGATTTTGGTATCCCCTCCCGTCAAGTTCGACGCGACGATCTCCAGCTCAATGTTGAATTTATCCTTGATAATTTTAGCGAACCAACCGGTTTGCGGGCCGGCATAATTGGCGGTTGTAGAGAACACCGTCAGCTTCAGCGGCTTCGTATGATCGAGCGTTCCATCTGCAGCCGTTCCCTCAGCAGTATTGTCAGCTCCATTAGTAGCAGCTGTCGTAGGTTTCGCGGCATTATTCTCCTTACCCGAATTCGCCGAGTTCCCTTTCCCCCCACTACATGATGACAAGACAAACACGAGGATTGCGGCTAGCATAAGCAGCGATATTTTTTTTACTCTCATTGCTTTGTACCCCTCCCTTAAATAGCTTCCTATAGTCCACCCCGCAGTTGAAGCGGAGACAAACCCACACCTGTCTTACTCCAATTCTTAATGAAATCAACCCTTTACAGCACCGATCATAATCCCCTTCACAAAGAAACGCTGGAAGAACGGATAGACAATGAGAATCGGCAAAACGACAATCATGGTAACGGTCATTCTCACCGAGGTTGGTGTCTGCATGTTCTGAATACTGGCCGCCATATCCGGCGAATTGCGAATTAACGCGGCAAGTGAGCTCGATTCATTCAAGTATCGCCATAGTAGAAATTGCAGTGTGAAGTATTTGGTATCCGTCATTAGAAAGGCAGTATCTATGAAGGAGTTCCACTGATTCACCGCAGAGAAAATCGTAATCGTAGCCAGAATAGGTGTAGTTAGCGGAATAATGATACTCCAGAACACCCGCATGTAACCCGCGCCGTCCATGGAGGCTGATTCCTCCAACGAGGGCGGGATCGCCTCCACAAAGGTTTTGACTAGAATGATATTGAAGGGTGTAATAATCGATGGCAAAATATATGCAAGATAGTTATTGGTCAGGTGCAGATTATTCATTGTGATATACCAAGGAATCAGTCCTGCGCTGAAATACATAGTGACTACCACGCTGCGGTACCAGACTTGGCGGCCCCACATTTCTTTCTTAGTAAAAAGATAGCCGAGAAAGGCCGATGCGCCCACAGTAAGCAGTGTCCCAACTACGGTTCTATAGACGGAGACGAGTGCCGCATGACTAAGGCCGCTTATACTTAAGACTTTGAAGTAATTGTCGAAATGAATATCCCTTGGATAGAATTTGATATAACCCGCAGCGCTTAAATCATTGGAGCTGATCGTATTGATGAATAGATAATAGAACGGATAAATGCAGGACAGCGTAAATAATCCGAAGAGCAGATAGTTTAGGCTTTGAAAAAAAACCTCGCCGGGCTTCATTTTTTTATTTTTCAATTGGATCACCCCGCTTAAATAATGGACTCGTCACGAACTACCTTGGACAACGTGTTAGCTGCGAATAGCAGAACTACGCTGACTACCGACTTAAGCATACTGACGGCTGTAGCGAACGGGAAATTGTTGGCGAATGCGATATTGTACACGTATAGGTCCAGTACTTCTATCGAATCTTTATTCATGGCATTTTGAAAAGCAAAATATTGCTCCATTCCGTTGTTAACCAAGTTGCCGATCGAGAGGAGCAGCAGTACAAAGAATGTGGGAATAATACCGGGAACCGTGATGTGCCAGATTTTACGGAATCGGCTCGCCCCATCCACCTCAGCAGCCTCATATAATTCCTGATCGATCCCGGCGATTGCCGCAAGATATAGAATTGCTCCCCATCCTAGTGACTTCCACCAGTACCAAGCAATCATCGTTACCCAAATGTTAGAGTTCGAGGCAAGGAAATTAAAGTCTTCACCCACCAATCCAAACTGGACAAGAATATGACTGATGACGCCGTTATCTACAGAAAATAAGGAGAACGCGAGTGCATACACCAGAATCCAACTGATAAAGTTCGGAATGGTAGTTAATGTCTGGACAAGCTTTCGATACCATCCTGCTTTGACTTCAGACAGTAATATGGCAAAGATGACCGGAAAAACCGAGGTAATTAAGCCCAGTGAGCTCATCGCTAACGTGTTTTTCAGAACACGCATGACCTCCGCCGTTTGAGTTGGATTGGAAACCATGGTCCGGAACCATTTCAACCCTACATAAGGGGTGTCCGACAACGGAATACCGGGGATAAAATCATAGAAAGCATAAATCCATCCGCTAATCGGCAAATAATAAAATATAAAAGTTACAATAAGAAACGGAAGTGCCATGAAAAACAACTTATATTTGTTCTGCATCTTCCTGCGCGGCCGCTTAACCGGCTGTACCTTACGAATAAGCTCACCCGTTGTTACCCCCATAGCGGAATCTCCTATACCCAGATTTTGTTTACGCTTTCATCCTATCAGCTTCTAAACCCTGGGGGTGAGTGACAGACGGACTCCCTTAAGGGAGGATCGTACGATTCTTGTGAACCATTTTCACAGGAGAAATGACCGTTTTCAACTAAATCCTGACATACTCTTGTCTAGTTAGTTATGATAATCTTAGTGATATTAGAGGAGGTTGATCCTATGAAATACGAATGGAAGAAGCAAGATAAACACCTGTACCAGCCTAAAAATAAACCGGAGATCCTAACGATACCAAGTTACAATTACTTCATGGTAAGCGGCAAAGGCAATCCTAACCATGAGGCTTATGCTGAAGCCATCGGTGTCCTTTACTCCCTATCTTATGGTGTAAAAATGATGCCAAAAAGCGGAAAGGTGCCAGACGGATATTATGAGTACTCCATCTTTCCATTGGAAGGGGTCTGGGATTTAAGTGAGGAAGGAAAAAGAAAAACAGCCCTCGATAAAGACGAGCTGCTGTACACCATTATGATTAGACAACCTGATTTTGTGACTTCCGAGCTGGCGGATGAGGTGATTGAGATAGTGAAACGCAAGAAGCCTCACCCCCTGTTAGAGAAGGCAAGCTTCAGCAGTCTAGAGGAAGGTCTTTGCATACAAATGCTGCATCTCGGCCATTACGATGAGGAGCCGCACAGTTTCGCTATAATGGAGCAATATTGTACGGACAACGGTCTACAAAGAACTTTTCACACTCACAAGGAGATCTATCTTAACGATGCTCGTAAAACCCATCCGGATAAGCTAAAGACTGTTCTTCGATTTAAGGCTCACTTATTGACTAGTTAATCACTCTACTAACAGGAGTTTGTGCTATAACTAACAATCGTGCTATTCATGGAAGACTTTCAGTATTCCTAGTAGTAATCCTTCGCTTACCTTAGCGCCTTTGTTTAATGTTTAGTGAAATATTCTTTCACTGTGGAATACGCTAACTTAGGTCTGCGGTATCTATCCACCACACCCTTGCTGTTCTGCGTTCCAGCCCGAGCCAATAGCCAGCCATTCCCTTCGGTTACCCGGCAATCGCAGAATTGCCATACGAACATTCCGGATATTAAAGTTGAGGAGGTATAAGCCTGCAGATTGCGTTCCAGAATATCACATTGGCGCTCTTCAGTACCTTTGACTCGACTCGGGTCGCGTAAGCCATAATATCCGTCGGCTCCGAACTCACTCATGATCATCGGTTTGCCTGAACCCCCTGCAGCATCTGCCCACTGCCTTGCCAGCTGCATTAGCTCACCCGGATCTTCATCCCCGTACCAAAGCGGATAAAGATTAAAGGACACGATATCAGCAAGCTCAAAACACAACTCCCTGTCTCGTTTATCCGAGGCAAAGGTAAGGAGTCTGGAAGACTATCGAATAGCCGAAGCATAGTAAGACCTCCAAGTATATTAATGGTAGAATCCATCTATCTCCAAGTTTACTACCCATCCGAACACTCATGCAACGTGAGAAAAAACCAAAAAAAGACCGGAAGAGCGAATGGCTCTCCCAGTCGTAAGTCCCGCCTATTGTACATACGTATAATGTGGAGAATCGTATTGCGGACCGGATTTCTCATAGGTGAACCAATATTCAATACTGCTGCCCGCACTAAGACCGCTTACCGCCTGCTTCCAAGTTCCCGAGGTGTTGGTCATCCGGTAATTTAGTTGAGCGCCGCCGTTTATTTTGTAATGGACGTCTACATAAAGAGCTGCGGTAACCGGCTTGATATAAATGCTTGCTTCTGTTGCCGAAACTTTGGTTACACCAGCCGTAAAGTCAGCCGTAACATGATCTCCCCCACCTCCAGAAGTATTAGTTGTAACTGTAACCGCATTACTGGCAGTGGAAAGATTTCCTGCCGCGTCCGTAGCCTTCACTGTGAATGTATAAGCTGTGCCCGCTGTAAGTCCACTTATTGTAGCAGATGTCCCCGTAACTGAAACCTGAGTAGCCCCACGGTATACGTTATAGCCTGTAACACCTGTATTATCTGTGGAAGGCGACCAGCTCAGGCTGACTGCTGTATCCGTCTTGCTTGTAACGGCAAGATTAGCCGGTGCAGTAGGCGCTGTCGTGTCTCCCGGATTGCTGCCGCCGCTTAAATATTGTCCCGTGAATGGGTTAAACCGATGTAGAGACATAATAAGCCAGCCTGTGCTGGAAACGCAATTTTGCTGTGCCATGACCCAGTAGCTATTGCTGGTTCCTTTCAGTGAATATGGAATTCCACCAAGGGAAGGTCCGCTTGTACCTTGTTTTTTAATAATTTCAGTGTTGATCGCATCCGCTTTTGCCAAATTACCCTGCATATAATAAGCAAGAGACATAAATGCACTTCCCTCGAACCACACATCAGCACCAGTGTTACCGATCTGATTGCCGTTATCGTCATAGGCTGGCAGAACCTGATCCGTCCAGTCAAAATCATATCCGGTAAGTGTGTTGCCGGCATCATTATAGGTTAAGGTCTGCTTATAACGAGGATTTGCCAACGTACCGGGATTACCGGCAGCGTTTTCTACATAAGCCAAGCTGGCTCCATAATTGCGAGTTCCTGTCAAACCTAGAGCCAATACTCCCCATGGATTTACATCCAGCGGAATTTTAGGATCAATTAGATTGGTATCATTTTTCCAGCCGCCCTTAAAGCGTTTGGCACTATCATCCCATACATAATTATCAAGGAAGCTTTTAACTCCTGTGGCCGCCCCATTGTAAGCTGTTGCCTTCGAGGCATCCACAGAAGCGAAATATTGCAGTACCCGGTAGATATCGATATTGTGCTCAGTGGAGCTCCAAGGCTCATCCGAGTTACTCCATCCGCTCCAGCCCCCGGCAATGCCGCCATTTGCTTTCTTATACATTAGACTCCAATCCAGCGCCTTCAGAGCCATCGGACGATAACGTGTGTCGTTGTATTGCTTCTCATAAGCCATGGCCGCCATGGCCATCCAGACTACAGGTCCGACATGCTTGCGAATTTCCTCACCGGAGCCGTTGTTCCACCAATAGGAATTCAGCCAAAACCCTGACGGGTCCTGAATGTCCCGCATTTTGTTCATTACCTTTTCTGCTCTTGCGCGCTCACCTTTGATCATGAAGGCAATGGCAGCGACCGCTTGATCATACGTATATACAATCTGTTTGGGATTATTAGGCCCCCAGAAATCCTCAAAACTATCAACCAACCCGTCAAAAGCATACCCTGCCGTTGCATCCTGCTGTGCCTTCAGCCAAATTAACGCCCGATTCGATGCGTCACTCGCAGCATCTGCTTGGGCTAGTCCCGAAACAGGAATCGTTACACCCAGAACAATAAACATGCTTAATAAGATGTGAATGAACCTTCTTTTCATACCTTTCCCTCCCGTAGAGTAATGATAGATAAGACCGATTAATCCCAGAATAGCTAAACCCACTAAAGCGCTTTCACATTGTGTCGATGCAGCTTTTTTAATTCCATACCATGGTATTATCTTCATTTTGATCTCCATCTTTACGCCAGTCAACCCATTTTAAGTTAAAAAGAACGAAATAAGGCGAAATGCCCATTTATTGCTTTGCGAAAACCAAACGAAAGACCTCCTATGGTTTGGATTTGCGTATATATGAATGATTTAAAAAAAGAGTAGACAGCCCCTCTTACGGGTACTAGTCTACTCCTGAACGTTCAGTTATCGAAATACGTGTTTAGTATTTAACTTACTATTTGTCTTCACCGGAGGCGTTAGCAGCTGCCGGCTCGGCAGCAGTCTCACCCTCTGCAGGCTCTTCATGAGCCGGAGGTGCAATTCTAAGAACAAGTGTGTCTTCAGGGGTCAATACTTCCCAGCCTTTATGCGTTGGAAGGTCGGAAACCAGCAGTTGATCACCAATGTCCAATCCGCTGATATCAACATCAAAGGATGCCGTCAGATTATCAGGGAGAGTACGAATATCCAACTCATACAATTCTACTTGCTGAGTACCTCCGTTCTTCACACCTACAGGTTCGCCGGTAAAATGGAACGCTACCTTTGTAACCAGCTCCGCCTTCATATCGATCTGTTGAAAATCAATATGCAGTAGCTGCTTGGATATCGGCTGGCGTTGTACCTCCTGGATGACTACATTCTTGGAACCGGACCCCGGAAACTCTACTTTGAGAATCGCCCGTGGGTTCTTTCCTAGTATTTCATTGATGGTCTTTGCGTCCGCTGTAAAGGATTGACTATCTGAACCTGCACCGTAAATAACGACCGGTACAAAGCCTTTTTTCCGTTGTGAAGAAGATGATCCAGATCTTTCTGTCAAACGTACTGTTGTATTCATGAAATTTCCTCCTAAGTAATATTTAATTGGAATCCATATTAGCAAAAATATGAATTTTAAAATAAACGGATATCTGATTATCAAATTACCCCTATTTCGACCCAATTAAACGTTAATTGAATTAACAATAAAATAGATGCCTACTTGCCTCTCCTCGCTTTTTGCAAATCAGGGTAGTAAAATAAAGGTAATAATAACGGCGGGAGTGATGAAACATGGTTCAAATTCAAAGTGAGAAAGATCGTTTTTGGGTGGCTGGAGAAGAGAAAGTTCTCGCGGAAATCACATACAAACACCAGGGGGATTCTAGAATTCTTGTAATTGAACATACCCGTGTCTCAGAAGAGCTTCGCGGACAGGGTACCGGTGAAGAACTGGTTAAGGCTGTAGTAGACAAGGCTCGAAATGAAGGATTGAAGATTGTTCCGGTTTGTTCCTATGCGGCTCATCAATTCAAGAAACATCCAGAATACCAAGACGTGCTTAGTAATGAATGACCGCCAGAAGCAATTAATTAAATGACGACAACAGCTTGGGAGGAAAAAGTTTGACAACAACCGATACTTTAAAAGAGGTGGAAGAGCTACAGCGCCGCTGCGAGCAATTCGACGGAATATCGCTAAAACTAAATTGGGACATGATGCGTCAACCCCCGTCTTCAGAGGGTGCAGAATGGCTGGTAACTTATGAGGACGAATTGCTGGTCGGCTTTTTAGGAATGTACAACATCGGTGGAGAGATGGAAGTATGCGGAATGGTACGTCCGGGTTATCGCCGGAGAGGTATCTTCACCACTCTATGGAAGCGGGCGCGTAGTATCATTACCGGGGGAAATGTTTCAAAACTGCTACTGAATGCCCCAGCAGCTTCTTCAACAGCGAAGCCGTTCCTAAGCACTCTTCCACTCTCCTTTAATCATTCAGAATATCAAATGAAATGGGACGGGGCTTCGGCTCACTTAGCCTCATCAGAAGCTAGTTCCGCCACAGCTGCAGTAATCCTGCGGCCTGCGAGCGATAATGAAGCCCATATCCTTGTGGATCTGGACTGCGGAGGATTCAATATGACGAAGGAGGAGGCCTCCAAAGTCTACGAACTTCAGAAGCAGGAAGATTTGCAGGAGCATATTATTATTGAGCTGGATGGACAACCTGCCGGTAAAATGCGCCTGTGGACAGAGGATAACGAAACCTGGATTTACGGGTTTACGGTCTACAAGAAATTGCGCGGGCTCGGCATTGGACGCAGTGCTCTGTTGCAGACCATCGAGCGTGAGCGCCGCAATTATAATGGAGTAAATCTTGAAGTAGCGCTGGATAATCCCAATGCCCTGAAGCTATATGAGAGCTGCGGTTTTGTCATTTTGAACAAGCAGGATTATTACCTGTATATTGGCTGATTAATGAATAGAACAAATAAAACCTTAACGCTAGCTTATAACGCCAGCGTTAAGGTTTATTTACATCAACCTTTACATCAATCCAAATCTCCCATACGCATCCTCATTCTTCTCGCTTTTACGGCCGCTACATGTTAAAGCACAGTTAGAAACTTCGTCCAGTTCCAAAAACACAGACAGTAATCGAACATAATCTAAGGATTTCGCAAGCTCTATGGAGTTACCATCAAAGGTGTGTCTTCGTCCATCCATCAGAGAATAGATCTCCACCTGCTCGGGAGGCTCTCCGTAAGCATAATGGCAAAAGACATTAACCATATGAAAAAATCCGGAAATCACTTCTTCATCTGCCGTAACCATGAACTTTTGAACATGAAGACTGCGGCCTCTGAGTTGGGATTTCCAGGCCAGCTGAAATATAATAGACAGCTCTATCTTAAGCTCCGGTACGAGTACAAACCATTGTTCATACAATTTTACAGGAATATCCTGCAAATGATTGATAGAAGCGATTCGCATCAGCTCATCGGCTATTCTTGTCTTGATATCCCAGTAATTCATTAAGGAAGAAAAGGATGCTCCCTTGGGAGGCCATCGGCGTTCCAGTAGAAACTGAATCGGTGTTTCTCTGCGAACATCCGGGTGCAGACTATAAAAATCGTTCAATGTGTGCCCCACTGCATACTGGACCTGTTGGCGCCAGCGAGGAAGCCCTGTGGCAGAAGGGCTCCTTCCTGAAAAATAGGTTCGATCCAGCAGGATATGCTCCACCCGATAATCGTGAAGTCTTCTATACCCTTCTGTTGGTGAAGTACCATTTCGAGCCGAATAAGGTTCCACGGGGCCGCCCATATTTATGAAACCGCTTTGCAGGCTTGAATAAATTGACGGCCGAACTGACGGCAAGCTTCTTTTTCCGGTGCGGTTGGCCCGTATTCGATCTTAAGACTCTCTTGGAGAATAGTAGCTCCGCGCTCCTTCAGTTTTTTCTCAATTTGATCGACAGCTCCGCAGTATATATCGTATCCGGTATCTCCGCTTCCGAAGGCTGCTGATTTAGAAGTAGATAAATCCAACTCCTCCATCTCCTCATAGAAATCCAGAAATTCATCCGGCAGCTCACCGTCCCCCCAAGTATAAGCACCCAGCAGGACACCCTCGTATGATTGTATCTCAACCGCGTTACAGTCGGTGACCGCTTTCAAGACAGCCTCTCCCCCTGCTTCGCGTATTCCTTCAACTATGAGTTCCGCAATTTCTTCCGTGTTTCCGGTCAGACTCGCGTACGCAACCAAAACCTTGGTCATACATCTGTTCCTCCTTAAGTGGATAGATAAAATTTAATCTAAGTTTGTTACCCTTATTTTATTTGATAATGATTATCATTGTCAATATTAAGAAAAAAAGAAACGCAATCGCACCGACTTTACCCCGGCGCTGTTGCGTTCTTTCTTTTGATATATGTTACTGCTTATTCGACATAAGAACCTTGAAGCAGCGTGATATTATTGCCGTCAGGATCACTGAAATTCATTTCTTTTCCGCCATATTCCATAGTTACCGGAGGTTCGCATTTGAGCCCCCTGGACTTGAGCGTCTCATAGGTATCATCCAGATTACTGCAGGAGAATACTAAATTAATAACTCCGGCGGTGAGTTTGTTCCATTTGTTCTCATCCCATATGATTATGCCGGGTTGATTGACATTAAAGCTGATTTTTGCGCCGTCAAAATCCCCAAAACCTTCAAAGACTAGTGGAATACCAAGTACCTCGGTGTAAAATGCTGCCAATGCAGCGGTGTCCTTACTGTAGATATTAATGCCCTCAAATGAAGAAATCATAGCTCGTCCCCTCACATTTAATATTTATTAATGACGGCAGTTATCTCTGCTAGTGACATCTTACCTTCATTTCTATCCAAAGTATTGCAAAAAAACGACATGATTACCGACCTGCATTCGTTAAGGCCTCCATAGGAGTTCTTCCGGCATACTTTTTGAAATTATTAATGAGATGGGACTGGTGACTGTACTGATAAGCAAAGACAATATCCTGTACCCTCCCCCTTCTACCTGGGCTGTAGTACAAGTCTTGCCATACATTTTGAAAACGTACGAGATCTGCTGATTTTTTGGGCGCAACACCTATATACTCCTGAAACAACCTTTCAAGCTGACGCCGACTAAGACCGGAACTGATCTCCAAATCTTCAGCCGTCACAACACCTTTATGTTTAATAATCATGTGAACGGCATTCATTAGACTATCATTGGTTCGGTGTGTCCCCTCCAAACGTTGCAGCAAATAGGCTTCCGCAGCAGCGATCCGTTCTGACATGGTGTCAGTCACCGCCAGCAGATCACCCAAGTCTTTCCTGAAGGAACTGAAGTAATGCTCCACATCTGTACTCACATTAAGCACATCCCTAAGATGATGATCGGCAAAAAACTGTACCGCCCAAATATGAAAACGGATAGCGAAACGTGTTGTTCCGCTTTTCATATTCTCCTGCATGATTTCAAAGGGAGTGTCATTAATTCCGCAAAAATAAATGTTCGGCCTGCCTACCGCTTCATCCAGCTCCCAAATAATGTCCATGCAGGTATCCGGTATGATCACCTCTTTTTGAATAGTAGATGTTTGCGGTTCCCGCAAGGAAGACTCTGGACCCCAGAAACAGCGTATATATGGCTGCAATGCTTTACAAGGCAAGAACTCGTTGGTATGCGCAGGCTTCGCTGTTAGCGGATAATATAGCTCTGATAGGTTGAACATACGTGTCCTTTCTCTGCCAGGTTTTATTCAGGTTTGCCATCCGGGTTATCTCTTGGTTTAAGGTCATAGATTTCATAACTGCCAAGCTTAGTGGAGCTGAAGGACTTGATTTTATCTTTTAGCAAAATATTTTCCGTGTATGTAATATTCAAGGCTCTACTATCCCTATATCCAACAGCCTCTTACCGGAAACACTCCCATCAATGATTATATTATTTATAGATTTATTACCTTCTGTAAGCTTTAAAAAGTAGCCTCCCGCTAAATATACGTGATTCGAAGTGGCTACAAAGTTAATATTGTTTATCTGAAAATTGTCCGTGCTTATATCCATTTGATACTGAACCGGCTCCGGTTTAGTCTAACTTGATCATACACAATCGTTGCTAGGAGTGCCAGAATAACAGCTGTAACCACTCCTTTTAAAAGCAGCTTGTTCCATAACATATTCTCACACACCTTCCTTTTTTAACTTGGTAATATTATACACATGCGTTCTATGGGATAAAATGAGAATAGTCGCAGCTATTTGTTTGTAGCTATAGGACGAAATGTTGTACAATAAAGGCTAAATGAAATTTTGAAGGATGGATAAAAACATGTATATAGCAAGTGATTGGAAGGACTACGAAGTTATTGATACTGGAGGCGGAGAAAAGCTGGAGCGTTGGGGCGATGTAATACTGAGACGCCCAGATCCGCAAATCATATGGCCTTTGGCGCAGGAAACGGCTCAATGGAACAATGTACACGGACATTATCACCGCAGCTCGGCTGGCGGGGGGCAATGGGATATGAAGAAAGCTGTCCCTGATCATTGGCACATTAACTACGGCAAGTTGAAATTTCAACTTCGTCCGACTAATTTTAAGCATACAGGATTATTCCCTGAGCAAGCGGCTAACTGGAAATGGATGATGGACAAGATTTCAGCGGCAAACCGTCCCATCCAAGTGCTTAACCTTTTTGCTTACACAGGAGGAGCAACTGTAGCAGCAGCTAGTGCAGGAGCATCGGTCGTTCACGTTGATGCCGCTAAAGGCATGGTGCAATGGGCGAAGGATAATGTGAAGCTCTCGGGTCTAAGCGAACGCCCTGTCCGCTACATCACAGACGACGTGTTCAAGTTCGTTCAACGTGAGCAACGGCGCGGCAGTAAATATGATGCGATAATCATGGATCCGCCTTCTTATGGCAGAGGGCCAAGCGGCGAAATGTGGAAGCTGGAATCCAGTCTATATCCTTTCCTAGAAAGCTGTATGGAAATTATGAGTGACAATCCTTTGTTCATGCTCATTAACTCCTATACAACAGGGATCTCTCCAACTGTTCTGCGCAATATGCTGTCGATGACGATGGGTAAGCGCTACGGGGGCAAACTGACCTCCGGCGAGATCGGCTTGCCGATTACCTCCACCGGACTGAACCTTCCTTGCGGTATCCTGGGACGCTGGGAGGCGTAAGCCATGGCACAGCATGAGAGCCAGAACGGGTTGCCGTCAGTCGAGATTTTATTTGAGGACAATCATCTGCTCGGCATTGTGAAGCCTGTTAATATTCCTGTACAAGAGGATGCAACAGGAGATCTGGATCTCCTCAATATCCTCAAAGAGGATGTTAAACTGCGTTATAACAAGCCCGGCAATGTATATATGGGGTTGGTTCATCGTCTGGACCGGCCCGTAGGCGGTGCGATGGTATTCGCCAAAACCTCCAAGTCTGCATCACGTCTCTCAGAAAGTGTACGCAGCCGAAGCTTCCGTAAAATATACCTTACAGTGGTTCATGGAACGCTCCCTTCCTCGCAGGGACGTCTAACAGACACTCTGTTAAAGGATGAAAAAAGCAATACCGTTAGCGTTGTTCGAAAAGGAACACCCGGTGGTAAGGAAGCTATTTTGGATTACACTGTACTCGGTACTTCAGGAGGATTCAGCCTGCTCAAGGTAGATCTGCTAACTGGACGTTCCCACCAAATCCGTGTGCAACTTAGTTCCAAGGGCTGTCCGTTGTATGGTGATCAGAAGTACGGTGCCTCGGTGAACAAACCGGGACAGCAAATTGCACTTTGGTCGGTACTGGTTGGCTTTCCCCATCCTACTACCAAAGAAGATATACAATTAATATCCCTACCGCCGCAAAGCCATCCTTGGAATTTGTGGCCGCAGGAATTACAAAAGCAGGCCGTCCGTTAAAGGACGACCTGCTTTTTCACATGAATTCCGCTTCATTTGGATCATATGTAAACGTTCTTACTACCAATAGTAGAAATAACAACCTTAGGACGTTGCAGCCTCAGGTGTTGAAGTAACAACCATCTTTCCCATCAGATATAGCAACAACTGCTGATTGTGTGAAGAAATAGGATCTAAGGCTTCAGCAAAAAAGTCACTGCGTATCTTTAGGCCACGCTCCGTTTCCTTCTTCCCTGTCTCGGTGATACTGATCCATACTATCCGGCGGTCAGCATCATCCCGGTCGCGGCTGATTAATTCATGTTTCTCCATTCGGTCAAGCAGCATGGTAACTGCTGCCGGACTGGTTGCCAGGTGTGGTGCCAAATCAGAAGGTTTCATGACATCACGCTCTTGAAGCAATTCCAGCACAGTGAGTTGGGCATCCGTCAACGTCGGGGCAAGTTTGCTATCCATATGTAGCTTATAGTCCTTCAAAAGCTTATGCCAAATTTTACTGAATTCAGAGGAGTGCACACTTATTCCTTCCTTTCCTCACGGTTCTTTTCTGTATATCTACATTTCGAGAAAGAGTTTCAATTTCCTGCAAAAGGAAAAAAATAAAATACTGACATTTATACATAAAGGCGTTTGATCGCTCTCTTTAGGAGATAGATCAAACGCCTCTTATTGTTGTTAAGTTCCTATCTCTACTTAATCGTAAGTAAGATATTTAATATCTCGTCTTTTTTCTCAACCGGGACAATCTGCTTGCCTATAGATCGGCGTTCTCCAAGAGGTGCAGATTCGGAAGTGAATGTGTGCATCAAACCATCCTGTGTAACAGCAGTCAATTCCAGCGGATCTTTGCAATAGAACGCGCCTGCCAATCGGCTTCCGTTCGGACGAACCCGCTTGCCTTCCTTGAATTCGAACGTCGGCATCCCTTTGCCTCCGCGGCTCTGGGATGGATAATCCAAGAGCAGTGTGCGCTTGGCGTAACCTAGATCCGTGATGGCCAAGATCTCACCTTCATCTTCGCTGACCCAGAAGGAGGCTATGATGCTATCTCCTTCGCGCAATTGAATCCCTCTTACACCTGAGGCCACCCGGCCCATAGGGTTTACCTCATTCTCATGGAACCTGATGCTCATGCCTTCGCGAGTGACCAAGACAATATCCTTGTCATTCCGGCTAATTGCCACTGTAATGACTTCATCGCCTTCAGCCACCT
Organism: Paenibacillus wynnii; assembly: GCF_000757885.1. Taxonomy (NCBI): domain Bacteria; kingdom Bacillati; phylum Bacillota; class Bacilli; order Caryophanales; family Paenibacillaceae; genus Paenibacillus; species Paenibacillus wynnii. The sequence goes on from NZ_JQCR01000003.1 coordinate 1,768,865, forward strand.
TACAGGCCGCTACTGCCCCGGAACGGCTTGTAGAGTACTCCTTGAGCTCTGTACGCTTCACCTGACCCTTACGGGTGATGAACACAAGACTTTGCTGCGGATCATCCAGATTATTAACAGGGAGAATGCTAACAACCCCGTCTCCCTTAGCCAAACTAATGACGTTTACTATCGCTGTTCCCGGTTCTTTCCATTTAAACTCCGGAATTTGATGAACCGGAAGCAAGAAATACTGGCCTTTACGGGTAAATACCAGCAAGCTGTCCCTTGTATTCAGATCCATCAGCTTAACGATATGGTCCCCTTCCTTAACCCCGGAAGTATGTCGTTCACTGCCAGAACGGGTAAAAGAAAGCATACTAGTACGCTTAATATAACCGTCTGAAGAAAGCGCGACTAACACTTCCTCTGCGTTAACCAGCACTTCAAGACTGACCTTGAGCTCCTCCACTTCACCTTGGATGAGAGAGCGGCGGTCTATCCCGTATTTTTCACGAATCTCCATGAGTTCTTTGCGGATTACAGCGATCAGCTTCTTATCGCTATCTAGTATCCCCTGTAGAACCGCAATTCGAGCATGCATTTCGTCAAGTTCCTTCTGAAGAGAGTTAATCTCCAAGTTGGTTAACCGATATAATTGCAAAGTAAGAATAGAATCTGCCTGACGTTCGCTGAAACCAAACATCCACACCAGGTTATTCTGTGCATCCTGACGATTCTTCGAAGCTTTGATTGCCGCTATAATTTCATCCAGGATGTTGAGGGCTTTAACTAGCCCTTCCAACACATGGGCACGATCTTCTGCACGTTCCAGATCATAACGTGTCCGATGCGTTACAACTTCGCGTTGATGGGCGATATAGGCTTCCAAGATCGATTTTAAACCGAGCTGCTGGGGCGCTTTGTTAACTATCGCCACCATGTTGAAGTTATATGTAACCTGCAGATCCGTTTTCTTGAGTAAATAAGCCAGAATCCCTTGTGCGTCCGCTTCCTTCTTCAATTCCACCACGATACGGAGGCCTTCCCGGCCACTCTCGTCACGAACTTCGGCAATACCCTCAATTTTCTTCTCTAGACGGATATTCTCCATTGCAGTAACCAGTCGTGATTTCACGATTTGATAAGGGACTTGAGTAATAACAATCTGCTGCTTGCCGCCGCGTAAATTCTCAATATCCGTCTTAGACCGCAAATAAATACGACCCTTGCCGGTACGGTAAGCATCCATGATTCCGTCGCCGCCCATAATAGTGCCGCCTGTTGGAAAATCCGGACCCTTGATGAAGGTCATGATGTCTTCAAGCTCAATATCGGGCTTTTGCATTACTGCGATACAGGCATCAATGACTTCGCGCAGATTATGCGGTGGAATTTCGGTTGCAAAACCTGCAGAAATACCACTTGCACCATTTACAAGCAGATTCGGATACCGTGAAGGAACAACAACAGGCTCTTTAGTTGTATTGTCGAAGTTGTCCTTAAACAATACCGTCCGCTTCTCAATATCCCGCATCATCTCCATAGCTATAGGAGACAAGCGAGCCTCTGTATATCGCATAGCCGCAGCTGGATCATCATCCATCGAACCCCAGTTGCCATGTCCGTCAACAAGCACATGACCCATCTTCCAGGGCTGTGCCATACGCACCATGCCATCGTAAATCGAGGAGTCACCGTGAGGATGGTAGTTACCCATAACGTCCCCGACAGTTTTAGCAGATTTCCGATACGGCTTGTCCGGAGTATTGCCGGAATCATACATCGCATACAAAATACGACGCTGAACCGGCTTCAGTCCATCACGCACATCCGGAATAGCGCGATCCTGAATGATATATTTGGAATACCGGCCAAAACGGTCACCGACGACCTCTTCCAGAAAAGCCGGTAAAAATTGTTCTGATAAACTACTCATTGGCTCACCTTCTGTTCCTCAAACTGCCCTGTTTATAAATAGTGTGGTGATATAAATCGTCGCTTCATGGAATGTTTGGACTTCCGATCGCTGTTATTCTCGAATTTCTTTAATTTTAACCGCTTCACGGATGAAATTCGAGAATAAAGGCGAACGCTAGCGCTTCTCCAGTTCCAAAATTCCTCTACGCTCCTTTAATCACCAAGCTCTTTAAAAATCGGGATTATCGTCACTTGCCGCACTACTATAAAAAATGGTGTGTGTTACTCAATTATTTCAGTGAAATCGACGTTCTCAACGATCCAGCGCTTACGGGGATCGACTTTATCACCCATCAGAGTGGATACTCGGCGCTCAGCTTTTGCAGCGTCATCAATCTGCACTTGTAGAAGTGTGCGGGATTCAGGATTCATCGTCGTTTCCCATAGCTGGTCAGGATTCATCTCTCCCAATCCTTTGTAACGCTGTAGCTCGAAGTTTTTACCGAATTCCTTCAGGTAATTCTGTAATTCCTCATCGCTCCATGCATAACGCACTGTTTCCAACTTACCCGTCTTTCGTGTCAACTTATACAGTGGCGGTTGGGCCAGATATACTTTTCCGGCATCAATCAAAGGCTTCATATACCGATAGAAGAACGTAAGAAGCAGCACTTGAATGTGGGCTCCGTCAGTATCCGCATCGGTCATAATAATGATTTTGGAATAATTGCTGTCTTCCACGGCAAATTCCGTACCAATCCCCGCTCCAATCGCAGAGATGATCGCTTTATACTCATCATTCTTCAGTATGTCCAGCAGCTTGGCCTTTTCAGGATTCATCGGCTTGCCCTTAAGCGGCAAGATAGCCTGTATCTTAGAATCACGGCCTTGCTTCGCCGAACCTCCGGCGGAATCGCCTTCCACAATGAACAACTCTGTACGCGTAACATCTTTGGACTGAGCAGGTGTCAGCTTGCCGCCAAGATTTGAGCTCTCGCTGCGTTTTTTTCCTGTACGGATTTCATCACGGGCTTTGCGGGCCGCTTCACGGGCCCTCGAGGCTTGGATCGATTTCTTTAACAGGCTTTGCGCAACCTGCGGGTTTTCCTCCAGAAAACGAGCCGTATTCTCAGAAACCATATAGTCTACAGCACTGCGCGCAGAAGCACTTCCCAACTGATCCTTGGTCTGTCCGACAAATTCAACTTCAGACATTTTCACGCTGATTACAGCCATCATGCCTTCCCGCAAATCATTGCCTTCCAGATTCTTATCCTTCTCTTTCAGCAATTGCGTACGCCGCGCATAATCATTCATGACACGAGTATAGGCTGTCTTGAAGCCGGTCTCATGAGTACCTCCGCTGCGGGTAGGAATAGAGTTCACAAAGGAAGCAATGGTTTCCGTATAGCCAGCATTATATTGAAGGGCTATCTCTACTTCTATATCATCCTTCTCTGCAGTGAAGTGGATGACATCATGCAAGACATCCTTGCCTTCATTCAGAAATTGAACGAATTGACTTGCTCCACCTTCATAGAAATACTCATCCTGCTTATTGCTGCGCTCATCTGTAAGTGTAATTCGCAAACCGGAATTAAGAAATGCTATCTCCTGAATTCTTTCGGCAAGCGTATCGTAGCTAAGAGCAATCCCATTCGGGAAGACACGAATATCCGGTTTGAAGGTAATCTTCGAACCGGTTTTGTTCGTATTACCCAAAACTTCCAAACCAGTAACCGGCTCACCTACATGCTCTTTTCCGTTCTTATCTACCCAATATTCGAAACGCTGCCGGTGAATTTTGCCTTCGCGATAAATCTCAACTTCCAGCCACTCGGACAAAGCATTGGTAACTGAAGCCCCTACTCCGTGCAATCCGCCCGATTTCTTATAGCCAGAACCGCCGAATTTACCGCCGGCATGCAGAATCGTAAACACGACCTGCGGCGTAGGTACTCCCGTCTTGTGCATTCCTGTCGGTATTCCCCGACCGTTGTCAATCACGGTAACCGAGCCATCCTTACGCAGCGTAATGTCAATTTTGGAACAATATTTAGCCAAATGTTCATCTACTGCGTTATCAACAATCTCCCATACTAGATGGTGCAGTCCCGAGGCGCTCGTACTGCCAATATACATGCCAGGCCGTTTGCGTACTGCAACCAGACCTTCGAGCACTTGAATGTCGTCAGCATCGTATCCAGTCCGGGCTGCTGCACCGGTCTTTGATGACTCTGCAAACATATCGATCTGTTCGAGCATTCATGCTCCTCCTTCTTTTGTCTCTATACCCAAAATGCAAACAAATGTTTTGGTCACTTTGTTTATTCTAATTCAAGATATCCCGTTTCGTAAAGACGGTGAATGAAATGATCACCGAAATCACACCCCATGTGCCCAGTACTGCCATTGAAAATGGAAGTGTCATTCCCTCTATCGGCGCAGGTGTACCCGCTAAATATCCGGTTAGCCCTAGGTTAACCATAAACAAATATTTGGCAGTTGTCCAAGCCGATGCCATGTTCGTTAATATGGTTCCAGCGATTAGTGTCGCCATCATTACCACAATACTAGCGGCCGTGCTGCGAACGAGTACGGATACCATAAAGGCTAATAAAGCTACAACGACACTGACAAACCAGATCAAACCGCATTGCATAAGTATATACTTCCATTGAGGCACTGCGTGCACTGCGGACATATTTACGGTATCCCCACCGATCTGGAATCCTGTAAAGACCGGCACATTAAACCCTCTGTACCCAAAGGCCAGACCTGAAATTAAGTAGCTTACTAAAAATGTAGACAAAACAATTAATGAAACAAACATGATCAAAGCCGTCATTTTACTGAAGAGTACCCTCCAACGTTTGACCGGCCTTGTTAGAAGCATCTTAATTGTACCCGTGGTTCTTTCACCTGATACTAGATCAGAGGCCACTGCCATGATTAAGAGCGGAATGAATAATGTGACGGAGTTGTCTAAAAATTCGCGGGTAAAGGTAACACCACTTGGTTCATTCGGATTCACATCGTGGTCAAGGTAATATTGAAGCTGCTGCACAAAAATACGGCGATACGATTTCCACTCCTCCGGAATCCGGTCACTGCTGAGTGAATTCTGATTATCGGTAATCCGCTGTTGTACCTCCAATCGCCAATCCGAGTTAAATTTATCCTGACTGCGCTCTGCTATACGCATCTGTGCGTAGGTGAACATCGGTACCAATACAGCCAGAATAAGCAGAATAACATAAAACCGTTTCTTTTTCAGTATCTTTATGCACTCATTTCGGATGAGCGGCAATAGATTATTCAATAGTCTCACCCTCCGTCAGTTTCAAGAATAGCTGTTCCAGTGTAGGGTTGATTTTATGCACGCCTCTAACTTCTATGCCGGCGGCAACCAGCATGGCAACGATCTCCGGAATTAGCTCATCCTCCATGATCGTAATCACCGAGTTTGTTCCCATACCTGCAATTACGGTATCGTCCAGAGTGACTTCTGCCCGGTCTGTTATATTTATTTCGTTCCGGGCTGCAAGCAGTTCCCTCCCCTTATCAAAAGGCTCAATGTCCCATAATACATATGGAGAGTTCCTGGATACAAGCTCGTCTACTCCGCCTACAGCCAGAACGCGGCCTTTACTAATAATTGCGACCCGGTCGCACAAAAGCTGAATTTCACTAAGCAGATGGCTGGAGACAAATACAGCTAAACCTTCATCAGCCAGCTTACGGATAAACTCTCGCAGCTCCTTAATGCCTTTAGGGTCAAGTCCATTTGTAGGCTCATCCAGAATAAGCAGCCGAGGTCGTCCCAGCAAAGCTTGTGCAATACCCAGCCGCTGACGCATTCCAAGTGAGTAGGTTCTGACTTTGTCATGTATCCGCTGATCCAATCGTACAATTTCCACTACCTCGGCGATCCGGGCCTCATCCACTCCAGGCTGCATACGGGCAAAGTGCTGTAAATTCTCCCAACCCGTTAAATAGGTATAGACCTCCGGATTTTCTACGATCGAGCCCACAAATTGTAGTGCTTTTTCAGGATGACGGTTAACATTATACCCGCAAACGGTAATAGTCCCGGAGCTTGGCCGGATCAAATCAACGAGCATTCGTATGGTCGTAGTTTTCCCTGCACCGTTAGGTCCAAGAAAACCAAATATTTCGCCTTCTCTTACGTCAAAGGAAACATCGTCAATAATCCACTTGCGAGCGATTTTTTTACGGACGTTACTTACAGACAAGACAACCTTTGCGGTGCTGCCGTACCCTTCATTATTCATTATCCCTACAACTCCTTAGTACCCTCATGTCGAAATCCATATTAATTGCAGTCCTCTACTGCACCGCCTGTATAATTCGATCCGCTATACGCTGATAACCGTCACCGTTCGGATGAAAATGATCCGTTGATAGATACTTCCCGAGGTGATTGTGAAACAAATCAAAAGTTGGTACCAGTGTCATGTTATTGTGAGTATTAATGATATCCATCGCTGCGTTATTCCAAGCTGTTACGGCTTGATTACCGGGAACACGCAATTCCGGAATATCGCCAAATGGATTATATAGACCCAAAAAATAGATTCTAGCTTCCGGATTAATTTCGGCAATCTTCCGAAGCGCTTCTTCAAGCCGTTTTGAGGCTTCAGGCAAAGCTGCCAAAAGTTCCTTCGATGTTAATTCATCTGTTGGAGCCGGGGGTTCATCCGAGGATGGTGGACTTGTATTCCTGTTACTCTGAACAATACCTGCTCCTCTAAATAAATCATTACCGCCTATAGACACCAAAATGGTATTGGCTTGACGGAGGGTATACTTAACGCCTTCTTCATTTAGCTCACTTTGTAGCCCAAGGGTGGTCAGTCCATTTATTCCCAGGTTCCCAAGCAAATTTACCTCTTGGTCTCCTTCTGACATTCCCTCAACAGCTCGTTTTACAAATCCGCTTCCTGTATTATCGCCTGTCCCTTTTGCCAACGAGTCCCCAATTGCGACCACCTTCAAAATTCCGGTCACTTCCTCATCCGGCGCACCCGTCTTCTGGGGCAGAGAGGTCAGAGGAGCATCTCCTTGCGGGTAGACAATATCTTTCACCGCATAACCAAAACCAACTATAAAGATTAGGGTTGCTGCTATGGAAATCAGGCATACAAACCGCCAGGTCCATTTGGAATCATTCAAAAGCCATTCCTCCATATCCCTTATATTCTGCCAAATTGTTCACTAATTTCAGCTATGTAGTTAAACATAAATCTTCTATCTGCAATTTGCAAATGAATCGCATAAATGTACCCTTATACCCGCACACAAGAAAAAACGGATTTGCCGTCCTCAATGAGACGGTATCCGTTTCTCGTAGAAATATTAGCAAAGTATACTGAAAACTTGTACTTTCTTATATTTTAATAAAAAAACCGCTCTCCGCTAAAAAGCGAAGAACGATTTATCCTGTAAGACTTTGTCTCTTATTTACCTATGAATTCTTGAACCCAGTAATTATTGTCAAATCCTACACCAATATAGTTAAAATCAACACTGAGGATATTCTTGCGGTGACCCGGGCTGTTCATCCAAGCGGTCATTACTTCTTGCGGAGTTTTTTGCCCCATGGCAATATTCTCGCCCGCTGCTCTATAAGTAATTCCGAAAGTACCCATCATTTCAAATGGAGATCCATAAGTAGGGGAGGTATGAGAGAAATATTGGTTAGTACGCATATCCGTTGCTTTAGTGGCCGCCAATTTATTTAAGCTGTCCAATCCGGTAACCGGTTTTAGGCCGGCAGCAGTTCGCTCTTTATTGACTAAGGTTACTACCTGCTGAGTGTAAGTTAATTTAGGAGCTGCTACAGCCGTTGTTGGTGTGCTCTTGGGTGGCGTAACAGGAGTAGTTTTTGTTGGAGCTACTGGTGCTACTGGAGCCTTCTGCTCTGTTACAACAGGAGTTTTAACCACAACAGTAGGGGCAGTTTGGCTATAATAAGTTTGATAATATTTCAGTATTTGCTCGTAACGAGTGTTAGTCAGATCAATAGGGCTGCTTGTAGCCGCACTAGCTTGTGAGGGTAACGAAATACTAACCGCCATAACGGTTGCAAGGCTACCGCCTATTAATAATGCTTTGAGGTTTTTGCTTTTCATTTTGCCATCTCCTTAGTTCTGGATGCTATTCTCTATGGTGTCTTAGATACACGGCGGAAAAGATTACAAATATGTAACTTTTCTCGTCCTCAGTCATTGTATCACAATTTCAGGGGCTGTGCGGTGTTAATTTATGTAAGCTTCAGGGTGAATAAGGCATGTCCGTATTTCTGTAAAAAATAGCATTAAAGAGTTTGCCGCCCCCTGAAGAGCGGCCTTATCTTACCTTTAGATTATAGCTTCCTTATAACCTATATCGGGTGCAAACACCCCATTTTTTAGTGGTAGGATTGCCAAAAGTCTCCTTCTGTCGATATTAACCCCATGATCTCAGCATAAGGAATCCGGAATGTAGGAAAGCCTGCGGCATAAGGAGCAATATCATAGGGGGCAAAATACAAGTAAAGCGCTTGTTCATCCACATAAAACGGCTGATTAGCAGAGACTCCGGTATAAGAACCCGGGAATACATAGGAATACTGAGGGTCATTAGCGATTTGTTTTCCCACGATTTCACTAAGCTTTTCCACATACTTACTGCCCGGTTTAAATAAATCACGCAGCTCATAGAACTTTCCATTTCGCAGATTGATGTGTACATAATTTCTGGTAGGCATACCGTGTGCAGCTCCGAAGGGGAATTTATAGCCGTTCAATTCCAGCACCAGCAAATTTTTACGAAAGAAAGCTACTGAAAAGTCCCCGGTATAACTAAACTCCTGCGATCCCCCACCACTCCCCGCTCCCTCTACTAGTGAGAGCTTCCGAAGTCTGTCATTCACCTCTCTAGAGACCTCTGTATTTGCGATTCCTTCAACTATCGGATAATAGACTAAATAGTCTATGTTCGGTTTATATTTTCTCTCTATCACTGAATAAGGAGGTCTAAGCGGTATCACAGCGTTTTGCTTCCAAACTTGCTTACCCACTCGATTATAATAAGCAGTCCGCTGATCTACATCTGCTCTTATTAAGTTCCCACTGTAGGAAAGGGTTCCCGCCCCAGGAATGACTGGTGGTTGAGCCGCTCTATTGCCGCTTTTATCAATAAAATATGTCTCCTTCGCATCATGTACTGACGCCACTCCCCTATCGTAGTTGTTGACGGCGAGCAGTGGGTAATCACTTAAAATCTTTCCGGTCTCGGCATCAGCAATGACGTAGCGGGAGCCGCGGTAAGGTTGATCTGGGTAGATAGGTGTGCCGAGTGCAACCCTGTCTTCTCCAAGCTGCTGGATTCCGTAATACCTCGCGGGGATAATACTTTTTCCCTGCTTATCGATCAAGCCATATGCATTACCATAATTCTCAGCTGTATTTATAACCGCTCTTCCCCCGGAAAATGGTAAGGCAGATGTGAACTGCGGTTGTATAGCAATGGTTCCGTCCATTCGGAGGTAACCATACTTCCCATTCTCCGTCTCCTGAAAAGGAAGCAGACCCTCACTAAGACTTCCTACATAGGGATGATTGTAGGTATGCAGTTTGCGCCCCTCAGTATCAATCAAAGCGAATTCACCGCTTGTAATCTTAACCACGGCCGTCCCTTCCTTAAAATCGCTGGCATCCTCAAACTGTGCAGGAATGACCTCTTTACCCTGACGATCCAGATACCCGTACAGAATTTTTCCACTCTCTAATCCTGTATAAAATAGTGCCCGCCCCTCTTGCAGCGAGTTCAGAAAATCATAACGCTTCGAGGTAACCGGCTTACCTTCTTCATCCATCAAAAAATATCCCTTAGCATCCGAAACTACTGCGCGGCCTTCAGAGAAAGGAGCGATAAACGAATAAATGGGTTTTACTTTTTCCCGACCCGTGCGGTCAATGAGTCCACTATGTCCCTTAAATTGCACAATCGCCAGCCCATTCTCCTGAAATTCTTCTGCATATTCAAATCGCGGTTCAATTACAGTCTTACCCTCATTATTGATATAACCCCACAGCATTCCTTCCTTAAGCTTAAACGGGGCCGGGTGCAGCTTTGTCACTTGTAAATTATTTTCGTCCTCCTGATCAACCAGGAAGAGCGCCTCCCACGGTCTGGAGGAGTAATCAACACGGTACAATCCCGGTTCGGCCGGAATCGTTACAAATTGCTCTTCCTCGCCACGGATAAAGCTTTGCTGCTGGCCCAACCAAGCTTTCCAGCTCATTCCGTTCCATTTCCATACTTCCACATGAAGTAGGTAATCTTCCTGCCCGCTATCCAAGCCATTTAACCTCATCCGTATCATTTCATTCGCTCCCTTGCACAAGGCATTTGCCTATAGAATATGGGGGAGCGGGTGTTTATGTGTCATATTGTCACATATGAAGTTGAGCTTAGTTGTGGGGAGTGTTGGTGCCTGTGGGAGGACGCTCCACGAACAGCCGCTACGCGAACGGAACGTTGCTGCAATCGCTGTTGTATCCAAATTTCTGGATTGGAACCGCAGCGCGGTTGAAATTTGGATACAAAGGCGAACGCTGACGCTTTTCCGCAATCATTCCGTTCTCTCCGCTGCTATCAGCGGTAACCCTAACTAACACCAACACCAACATCAACACCAACGTCAACAGCAACTTTTTGGAGTGAAAGAAAGACTACTAACACCCTTTGGAGTTGGTGTATTTAAACAGATGAAGTTTCACTAGCTTGAAACATTGAAGGTTAGGAGAGTCGGCTGGGCGGGCGCTCCGCGAACGGAACGTTACTGCAATCGCTGTTGTATCCAAATTTGGATACATAGGCGAAGGCTGACACTTCTCCGCAATCATTCCGTTCTCTCCGCTGCTATCAGCGGCAACGTCAACACCAACGTCAACTTCCTGGAGTGAAAGAAATATTAAAAGAAAAAAACGTATTAGACAGAATGTTTTTATTCCAGGAGGCTGTTCTAATTGTCATATCGTCAGACTTCATAAAATAGTTTTAGCCTGACGCTAAAAATTGAAACAGCGACAGCAAAGGACGAGAAAATAAAGTCCTAGACTGTCGCTGTTCCAATGAGCTAACGTTACCCGTTGAATGACATGTTCTAATTTATGATACGGTTCTCCGTATCGCTCTAACGGCCAACCAAATTATAAAAACATAACAGTTCAAATATATACACCTACAAAGAATCAATCCAAATTCTTTGTAGGTGTGCATCATAATGGGTTTCAGGTCTGGGCTAACTATTTCGTTCCTCATACTCAAAGGGTTCTTCACAAGAGTAAATGTCATGGAAAAATCCCTTATACGGGATATCGTCCTCCAAACATTTTATGAGATACGACAATTCCTCGTCACACTCCGGTTCCTCACCGATGTTCTGCATTACCTCGAAAGCATCCACAATACTTTCCATAATGCATACTTGAATAAATAAGGGCAGCCTATCCAACATTGAATCTTCGAGTTTGGCCTCGGATCTATATCCAGCGAGGACGGTTTCAAAATAATCATTCATAAACTTTCTGCGTTTACCGGCGTCTGGTTCAGAATGAGTCCAGCCCACTCCGTGAGTCCAGAGACTTGCCAGGTCATACATATACCAACCGAAACATGAATTATCGAAATCATATACGGTTATTTGCCCGGTATTAAAATCTATCGAATACTTCCCATCGTTATAATCAAAATGAATCATACCGAAAGTTTCCTGATTCATGTCCAATCCTTTTAAAATATTGAGGATCTGTACTAGTTTTTCCTTAATCAGGGATAAGGAGTCAGGAATCAGTTTATCGATATATTCAGCATTAAATTTATCAAAAAAACTATAACGGCGATGAACAGGCGTATACCTTTTTGATATTTGGTGCAGTTTCCCCAGAACTTTACCGCAATTATAATAATATTCAGTAATCGGAGCTCCATCCCGGTACCGATAATACCGCCTCCACCATGTGCTCTTCCCTTACACTTACCACAGGGTGAAATCCTGGGAATTCATGGGCTAGAGTGAGGATACTGAATCATTTCGAGGGAGCAGAATGAGGATCTGTCATCTATGGTACGGTTCTACTTAGTGGGGCCGCGTAGCACGTGATCTTGCTTGTCCAGAGTGTCAATGTCCTCGTATGTCAAGCTCACTTAATGGATAGTCACTGCTGCCCCAAGTATAAACAATATAATAGTTAATTAGTTCTTCATCTGCTTTCAATGCTTTGAATTTCAAGTGACCATTAAGAAAATCAATTGTATCACTCACTTGCTGTTCAACAATGTAACTCCATTCATTCTCGCGATATTTTGAATAATACTTATTTAATTCTTCCAAAGTTAGTTCCGATTTAATTAGAATAGCGCCAAAAAATTGCATTCCGTTTCCATTCCCAATTAATTTTCCAGCTGATGATATATCATCTATCCATTCGGTTTTGTCTGGCAGCGATACTTTTACTAGATCTTTTTTTATGGAATTTGCAATATGATTGTTAATAAATGGAGTGGATATGACTGTTAAAACAAGAGCAACTACTGTAGTTAATAAAACGATTGTGAATGTTTTTTTCAAATTAAAACCTCTCTCAAAAAATATGAATATCCTTACGAACCAGGACTACGCTAAATTCAAGCCTAACCCTACCTTCACATTCCGAATTTACGATACGAGTTCAACAGCCTGTGGTAATATCCTTTCGTATTCCTTATGTAACACATAATGCTGGACGCCTCTCGAAGAGTTAAGGGCTTCCCTGGCGTGCTTGACCGCAGTTTCGATGCAGCCAGCTTTGAGTTCAATTTCCGCGAGCAGTGCTGATCTCATCCAAGGCTTCTTGATGGATTCAAGATGTTTTCGGGCCTGAGCACTCTCCCCGTCCTCCGACAGTAGAATCGTTTCGTAATATGCCCGGTAATCAGAATAGCGGATGTACGGTACGGCTTCTTGAACTGCAGTCATATCTTTGCGATAAACGCCGTATGCCGCCTTGTACGATGCCTGTGCTGCTGCCTGCTTATATTTGCTCATAAGCTGCTCCATAATCGTTCTTGCTTCATCCTCAAGTCTGTTAGCAAAAACATAATTAATATAGAGTCCAGGCGTGTTTTTCTGGCTGCGTAAAAAGGATTCCACGCGATCCACACGCTTTTCCAAAGCTAACGGATAAATGAATTGGATTATAAAAAAAATCAGGGTAGCCATCACAGCAGTTCCTACTATCAAGACTGGTGAATAGTCATTGATTGCCATGAATAAGACCAACACGAACAAGACGAAATAAAATGAAATTTTCCACCAAAGATGCTTCATTATAAATCTCCTTTTAAAATCGTAATTAGATAGTTTGAGGAAAAGAAACATCTTCATCAGGCCAAGGTTCTATTGTTTTTATCGCGCTCAATGGAATCAGAAGACGCTTATCTTCTCGAGCCTCGGTCGGCATGATAACAATAACATTGTTAAAATAATAATAACCCCTTAGTTAGATGTGACGAAGGAATGAAAGGGCAATGACCCGTTGAGACATGGGAGTGAAAGTCGCTAGGGGCGACATGGAGACGTGCAGAATATGGAACAAATTGGGTGATAAACTCTCACCTTTATTCCTGCGAATTCATAAGCCTGAGCGAGAAAACTGAATCATATTGAGGGAGCGTAATGAACTTTTCGATGCATCATATTACAAATCTAAAGTTTTAAAGAGAAATGGTTTACCTTTTAAGTAATTTCTTATCATAGCTTGAGCATAAGCCTGCTCTTCCTTAAGTCCCTCTGTTTCCCTCGGGTCAGGGGCATGGTGACAATAATTTTCGATCATGACCATCACAGTAAAACTCTCCAACGCTGGGAGCCAGTCAGCTTCTAATCTCAAAATTGTCTCGTAACCCTTAATTAATAATTCCCTTTTTAATGGATAAATCCCTAGAATTGTATGTGCTATATCATAAAGAAAATAACCAAACCCACATCTCCCAAAATCGATTGGACGAGGTTCACCGTTATAAAAAATAATATTTCCTTGGTGCAGGTCCCCATGGATTAAGCCATAACTTCTGCTATCTTTGTGAAGTTGGGTAATCCAAGAGAGTATCCTCTCAGCCGCTAATTGATACAATTGGAATTCTATATCTGACAGGAAACGATCATAATATTTTTTCAAGCGGCTCATAGCTCGTCTAAAGCTCTGCTCCCCCCAATTGGGTCTCGCGAAATTAGGTGTCAACTCAAAATCCATTGATGTTTTATGGAGTTTTGCTAAGAGAATTCCCTCTTTAAAGATTTGCTCATCAGATAGTCCTCCACTCGCGTGCGTCCCCTCTACCCATCGCATCAACGAAGCGAAACTATAGTAACCATCCTCTTGAACAATTCTTAGAGTCTTGAAACCGTCGCGGTCTAATATTCCTTTTGGAAGAGTAATATCGAATTTCTCATTCAAATAATCTAGCCAATCAATCTCAGATATTATTTCTTTTTCACTCATTCCCCAATGAATACGGAGTAAAAAGGATCCATTCTTACTTGTATCAATTTGAAAAGTACATGTATCGGAGAATTGGATGAAACGTATGTGCTCCCAATCTAAGTTGTAATATTGAAGTGCCTTCAAAGCTGCTAGCTTCGACTGCGAAATCGCCTTCCCTATTTCATTTTCAGATGCCATCATAAATAACCCACTCATAACCTTCCTCCAACACGGGGTGCCCCCGTAAATTTAATCCATATATCACGGCGTTAAAGTGTCCCGTTAGTTCAATAAAATGAGCAGCTAGCATCCGCTGAGCATAGAAAGACCGCCATTGAAGGCGGTCTAAAAAATTTATCATTTCTACCCGAAAACCCTAATTAGAGCGTCTCAACCAATTTCTGAATCTTTGAGTGGGAAATTAAATATAAAGGACCCATTATGTCTATTTTGCCGTCCTTCACACGCATAGCGCTCTCCTGTTCTGCCGCATAAACATCAATCTCTTCAGACAAGGGGAACAGGTAGCCTTGAACAAACGTGGCGTAGTCGCGTTTAGAATGAGATTCATAGGCAAAATGATTAAAGCCAATACCATCATAAATAGTACTTGTTTCAACTTCATAGCCAGTGTTTTTCAAGCTTAACCATTTTGCAGCCATGTTTATCGCACCGGCGCTAGCACCCATTATAACGGCAATGCTGTTCTTAATAACATCCGATAATTCATATTCCGCCAAAAAATCGTTCTGCAAAATAGGATCTCCACCGCATAAAAAAATGACAGAAGCGTTTTGAATTAATCGCTGGGCATCTTCCTTCTGCATGCGGTAATCAATTAAATGATATTCATCAAAAATAATGTTAGCCTGATTTAACCATGTCCTTTCAGAAACATCATCAATGTTAATTTGCTCACCTTTATAACCAGACGGTTGAGCGCTAATCATAACAAGCGATTTTCTATCTTTTATATCCTCATGCAACCATTGGACCAGCTTCTCTGGGAAAAAATCATTAAACCAACTGAGATAGTAGTGAGTACTCAAACTTAATTACCTCCATATGTATTATTTACATTCATCCATTCTTAACGAGAAAACATATTATGCAAGCTAGAAAGATGAACGGTTCTTCAGCCATTTCACTTACATTCCCTTGTACACTTTTCATAAATTCAGCTTTACATTACCATAACCTGGAATTGAAGGATGTGAAATATGTATCCACGTTAAACTGCCCGTTAGAATTCCTGTAAACTGAATAATTTGGAGTTTGAACAAAAACGAGCGCCTCGGTAAGATAGGGTTGCACACGAGGTCATTGCCTCAAAAAGCCCATCTAGGAGGTCGCTCTACTATGAAGTTTAATCCCATCTTGTTGTCGGCGTAGACATAGCACAGGAAACACACGTCGCTCGCGCAGTCAGCTTTCGTGGGATTGTACTGGGTTCACCACTAGACTTCAGTAGCCACCGTAAAGGTTTTGAGCTATTTGGACGTTGGATTCAGGATCTGTTGAAGAACTACAACCTTAACAAAGTCATTGTAGGCATGGAACCTACCGGACATTACTGGCTGAGCCTAGCTCGCTGGCTTACTTCTCAAGGGATTGAAGCTGTTCTCGTAAACCCTCACCTCGTTAAAAAGAATAAGGAGAATCGCGACAATACCCATCTAAAAGCGATCGTAAGGACGCGCTTGTTATTGCAGATATGATTAAAAACGGATACTACTCTCCTGTACGTTTTAATCCAGAAGCCTACGAGGAACTGCGAATTCTCATGGCAAACCGGGGCACCGTCACCAAACGGCTCAACAGTGCTGTTAACCAGATTCATCGTTGGGTAGATATTGTGTTCCCCGAGTTGCGACAGGTCTTTAAAATTCTTACCTGCACCAGTGCCATCGCAACACCTAGGCTCTTCCCTCTACCGAACGAAATTAGTCGACTAACGACTGAACAGGTCCTTACCGGCTGGAAGCATTACGTAAAGCGTCATTCCGGAGTTAAACGAGCTGAGCAACTCATTATGCTAGCTAAATGCAGTGTTGGTGCGACTCAGGCGCTCCACGCTTACAAGCTTCATCTGGGCCAACTACTTGAGGAGTATGACTTAACACAGCGCCAGCTGGAACAGATTGAGACTGAACTCCATCTCATCCTCGAACGTATTCCCTACGCGCAGAAGCTGCCTCAAATTCGAGGCGTTAATGCAACGAGCTTAGCTGGCATACTAGGCGAAGCTAAATTCCAATATGGTGAACTAGTGATTTGGCACACTCGTTTGTCCCTAGTGATGATTCAATTAGAAAGAAGTCCGTAACTTATTTATCAATTCTAACCATGTAAGCAGCTGCGTCCCAAGTCACTTGGGAACCAAATGTCTCTGAGATAAGTCGGAGTGGGACAAACACACTGCCATTGACGAAAACTATTTTCTTGGCTGAGGACAGTGTCTGCCCGTTTATCGTCGCTAGTCCACTTACAGAATTTAAAGTAAAGGTAGATGTGCCGTTCTTAGCGATGACCGATCTCGTTTTCACATCCCATTCAAGCTTCATACCCATTTGCTCAAAAATCCCTCTTATGGGAACATACACGGAATCAATCAGCAATAGCGGCGGCGTCGCCATTTCTACTTCTTCACCATTTATAGTAATACCGATCGATTTTTTAACGAATTGGGGTAGCTTGATTTCAAAATCTAAAACCCCAAGTCCAGTCTGACCAAACTCATTCGTGCCCCAGGATAGGACATGTCCATCTCTCAGCAGTGCATACTGGTTGCGCCCACCGTTAGTAATGGATACAGCGCTTGAAATACCAAGAACTTGTGTAACTTGAGGTTCTCCCCGCTCATTCAAATTCCATTGCCATACGGTACCGTCTGCTCGAACTGCAGCGTTGGTGCTAATGGATACAATATCTTTTAGGTTTTCAATTTGAAAAGGCTCCAATGTCGGCAGGTTTGGCATGACCCATGCTTGGTTCTTCCAGATCCACACCGTGCCGTCCCCTCTCAAAGCAGTTCCGTAAAATTGATCAACTGCAATAGCCTTAAATTCTCCATCTCCTTTCAGCCTCGTTGGATTACGTACGACATCTGATTTGTCTCCGCCATATGCCGCCAGACCCCAGACCCACACTTCCCCACCATTGCCCAATGCAGCCGAAGTATACATTCCTGCTGATACCGAAACTACCTTGGGCAAGTTCTTGACCTGTACAGGTACGAGGGAATTGGTACTTGCACCATCACCAACTTGACCGTATTGATTGCCCCCCCACCCCCACACGGTACCATCGCTCTTCAGCGCTAGACTATGATCACTTCCAGCCGAAACTATGATTACATCAGACAAGTCTCTTACTTGAACAGGTTCTACAAAGATCGAAGCAGTCTGTTGACCGTTACCAAGTTGACCGTGCTCGTTGCCTCCGACAGCCCAAACTGAACCATTTTTTTTCAAAATCAACGAATGTCTATCCCCACCTGATATTTTGAGTGCATCCTCAATATGCATCCTAACCGGAGTATAAGCAGGCGTTTTCGCCCCATTGCCGATTGAGCCGTATCCGCCTCCCCACGCCCAAGCACTCCCATCTGACTTGACGGCGTATGCTGACCTGTTCCCAGCATCTAGCTGAACGATATCAGTCAGCAACCTTTCTTCTGAAGGTTTAGAGACTACACTCGCTGCCTCACCTATCGTAGGTGTAAGTACGGTCAGGCTAAGCAACCCTAACGTTACTATTTTTCGAAAGACCTCATGTATGCCTGTTCTTTTCAATATAATCCTCCCCTTCTTAGGCATTAACCCAGATTAACTCATTCATTTATTTTCCAGATACCTATTATATTCTCTATTTTATACCAACACCCTTCAATATCATATTTCAATATAGCTATTACGTTATTCTGCCCGTTAACGTAATAAACGGCTGCTTGTGGCAACCACAAGTACCGTCTTGTATTAGGATTTATCTTTGACATATCCTAAAAACGTCATCTTTCCATTTTCGTTCTCAGCAATACTGTATGGATGGACTTGGTCACAATATCTGCGTACAAATAATCCTTCGCCAACCGGATAAATCTCTATATGAAGATTGCCGACGAATCTCGTAAAGTATAATTTTCCGTTAATTAATTCAACTTGGATCTTATCTTTCAAATAAGTTCCGCAACACTCTTTAAGCTTGCTTTCATCGATGGGAAACTCCTCACGTTTTGCCGGATTCTCTACATCAATATAATGCAGAATATCTGAAAGAGCATTGCCCAGTCTATATTGACTTATAGCCTTGATGAAAAGGCACCCGATCCATCTGGCCGGCTGCCTTCGTGTATTGATTGAACTATCGTTCCCCGTTAGCCATACATGCATTAATACAAAGAGCAAGTCACGGCAGCCCCAAATCATCCTCAATCTTTTACTTAAGCAAACGTATAACATATCAAGCCAGACTGGATTCCTTAAGGATTAAAAGCTTTTCCTTTGGAATACTTCTTTCTAAGTCACCATTCTCAACGTCAATTGCTTCCCAATCTGAAAATAAAACAAAATCAGATGTGACGGGCAAAATCCCACTCCAATCTAATGAGTTTAATTGATACGCAACTTCAAAACGAACATCTTGACAAGCCTCCCAATACTCTTCCCACTCATTGTCTCCAATTTGCTCCACAAATTTCTCCTGTTTCTCTTGGAAAGAAGAAAGCACTTTTTCAAGTCCCACTTGATATTCAACAGGCATCTCACCAGAATTCCACAGATACCAAAGTTCTTGTGGGTGCTCTTCTTTTATCATCTTGTCTCGATATGATTTAATACCCAAAGTGATTAATCCAAGTACGGGTTCGTAATCGGTTCCAAGAAGAGATATATAACATACTTCATCAGATTCATCCAATTTAATTTCCTTAACGGCAACCTGAATTTCACGCAACATATCTTTCTTCATCTCTTCAAGGAGTTGGTTTTTGCCCATTTTTTCACCTCAATATATAATTTAGATATACTTATTTTCTTCATCTCGACTCAACTATCCTGCTCGTTAGTTTAATGAAGTGACGGTAGTCTAATACTTTATTATCCAGTCAAAAACATTATTTTCTTCTGGCAAGAAAGACAAATATCACCCTTTTGAAGTGGGTGTAAAAAGATGAAGTTTCGCGCAACTTAAAACTTCAGGGGGGTTAGGGGGTTATTTCGGAGCGAAGCAATCGAAATAAACATGCCAAAAAGCGTTTGCTGTGTATCGCAAACGCTTTTTGGATTGCCACCCTGCTTAGGCGAGGTGATGAGAAGTAACGAAGGGGAATATTGGAGCTGGAGAAGCGTTAGTGGTCGCCCGAAAGCTTTTCGTAAGAAAAGCTCGCTTCGTAAGCATACGCTCTTCTCGGATTTCTACCGCGAACAGCGGTTTAAATCAGGAAATCCGAGAACAACAGCGATCGTAAGCTCAATATTCACCGCAGTTACGGCTCAATCACCGAGCCAATTTATTTTTTCGATGAATATTTACGCATATCGAAAGCAACGGCTGCGATGATGATCAAACCTTTGATAATCAACTGATAATAAGGGCTGATGCCGATAAAGGTCAAACCATAGTTGATTAGGGTGAAGATGATAACACCGACCAGAACGCCCGGTACAGTACCGATACCACCTGTTGTGGATACACCGCCGACTACGCAGGCTGCGATCGCATCAAGCTCATACATGTTACCATAGTTGTTTGTAGCTCCGCCTGTTCTAGCAGCTTCAAGCACACCAGCCAGACCGTACAAAGCACCGGCAATAGCGTAGATGTAGATCAGGTTCTTGGAAACGTCGATACCGGATACTTTAGCAGCTTGCATGTTACCGCCGATAGCGTACATGTTCTTGCCAAGTTTTGTTTTGTTAAACAATACCCAGACAAAGGCGGCGACTACCAAGGCTATAATTACGATATACGGAATGGAATACTGACCGCTGCCAATAAATCCGGATCCGATTTTAGTGAAGTCAGGACGAAGACCGCCGATAGGTTGCGATTGGTTCGGGTCCATATCGAAGTACAGGGAGTTAACACCGTATACGATAACCATTGTACCCAGCGTTGCGATAAACGGTGGAACATTAAGCTTGGAGACAATCAGACCATTCACGAGACCGCATATCAAACCTGCAATGATCGCAATGATAATAGGCAGTAATACATTTAGATGCGGAAGATCTGGGAAGAAACGACGGGAATAATCTGGAATTTGCAACATGGAAGCAGAGATAACTGCCGTGAAACCTACTACCCGACCTGCAGACAAGTCTGTACCAGCCGTGATGAGGATAAAAGCAACACCTAGTGCGATGATAATCCGCGTGGACGATTGAATCATAATGTCACGCAATGTGTTTACAGAAATAAAGGCTGGTTCGTATAAGGCAATACCCGCAATAAGCAATACCAATACGATGTAAATTGCGTTCTGTGTAATAAATGATTGAGCTTTTTTAGCGTTCATTAGTAGTGTTCCTCCTTAAAGTTACGCGGAGCGTAGCTCTCTTCGTAAGCATTCACCAGTTTTACTTGGCAAAACTGTCTTCGAAAGCATAATCTTATTTTCCTATCCTAGTGCTGTGCAGCGAGACGCATAACTTCGGTTTCCGTAGCCTGCTCGCCTTCTAATATACCTGTCAGTCTTCCTTCTGACATAACCATGACCCGATCGGACATTCCGAGAAGTTCCGGCATTTCAGAGGAAATCATAATGATGCTCTTACCTTGCTTCGCCAAATCAGCGATGATCGTATAAATTTCGAACTTAGCTCCAACGTCGATACCGCGTGTTGGCTCATCGAGAAGAAGAATTTCAGGCTCGGTGAGCAGCCATCTGGCTAGCAATACCTTTTGCTGATTACCGCCTGATAAGTTCATGATTTGAGTTTTAGTCGTTGGTGTCTTGGTACGCAATTTTTCAATCATTCTATCCACTTCTATTTTTTTCTTCTTACCATCAAGTAGAAAGTACGGTTTCTGATAACGGTCAAGGTTTGCAATCGCACCATTCTCGTGTACGGACAATACTGGGAAAATACCCGTTACCCGCCGCTCTTCGGTCAGCAATGCCAATCCATGCTTCTTTGCATCTTTTGGTGAATTGATTTTTACCTGTTTTCCACCGATTGAAATCGTACCTGACTTAATCGCACGTAGACCAAACAATGCTTCAATTACTTCTGTACGTTGAGCGCCTACGAGTCCGCCTATACCGAGAATTTCACCACGTCTCAAATCGAATGAAACGTCTTTGAAGGATCTTGGTTCAGGAGAAGTTAAACCTTCTACTTTCATGTAGACTTCACTTGGTACGTTAAAACGTTCCGGGAAGCGGTTGGTCAAGTCCCGTCCTACCATCTTGGAGATAATGAGGTCGGTTGTCATCTCTACTGCGGGCCAGGTACCGATTTTTTTACCATCACGCATGATAGTGACATCGTCGGAAATTTCGAGAATCTCTTCCATCTTGTGAGATATATAAATAATGGCTACGCCTCTTTTTTTGAGATCACGGATTATCCGGAATAAATGCTCCACTTCCACGCTTGTTAGGGATGAAGTTGGTTCGTCCATTACAATAACGCGAGAATGAAAAGAGACTGCTTTCGCGATTTCAATGGATTGGATTTTGGATACGGACAGCTTGCCCACCAAAGTTTCGGGATTCAGATCGATATCCAGATCCTTAAAAAGGTTCTCCGTATCAGTGTACATTTTTTTGTGATCAATGAACTGAAGCGGCCCGATTCCTCTGGTCGGAAAACGTCCTAACCAGATATTTTCCATAACACTACGGAATGGCACAGGGTGCAGCTCCTGGTGAATCATTGAGATTCCGCTTTTGAGTGCATCGTTAGAGCTATTAATGGAGGCCTTTTCGCCGTCCAGAAAGATTTCACCGGCATCCGGTGAGTAAATTCCGAAGAGACATTTCATCAGTGTTGATTTCCCTGCACCATTTTCGCCCATAAGTGCATGAACGGATCCAGGTTTTACTTGCAAGCTTACACCATCTAGTGCTTTAACGCCGGGAAATTCCTTCGTGATGTTTTTCATTTCCAGCAAAAACTCGCTTTGAGCCATTTTCTTACGCCCCCTAAGTTTTTTTTTTATGAGAGGCACAGCGGTTCTATCCTGTTCCCTACCCGAAAGGAAGTTCCGGGGAGCAAGCGCTCCCCGTCCACCCTTTATTTAAAGAATTTTATTATTTTACTTCATCAACGTTTTCTTTAGTGATCTTTTTGTAGGAGATCCACACGTATTGGTTGTCAGTGATGTCAAAGCCTACGTTATCTTTTGTTGGTGTTTCGCCTTTAGCAAGCAAAGCGGCAACAGTGATAGCTGCTTTACCTTGGTTGTTAGCATCGTTCAAAACAGTACCAAGCATTGTGCCATCTTTAAGAGCTTGAACAGCAGGAGCAGTAGCATCAACACCTACTACAGGCATATATTTGTCGCCAGTGAAGTATCCAGCAGCTTTCAAAGCTTCGATAGCTCCAAGAGCCATGTCATCGTTGTTAGCTAGAACAGCTTCAATTTTGTCGCCGTTAGATCCCAAGAATGCAGCCATTTTTTCTTGACCTTTTACGCGATCCCACATTGCAGTATCTTCAGCCAATTTTTCAACTTTGATTCCAGCATCTTCGATAGCTTGGATGGAGTAAGTTGTACGAAGCTCAGCATCTTGGTGTCCTGGCTCGCCTTTAAGCATTACATATTGAAGTACTCCATCTTTGTTCTTGTCAGCTTCTGGGTGTGCTTTCCAGTAGTCAACAACCAGTTGGCCGGACATTGTGCCTGACTCTTCTGCTTTAGCGCCTACATAGTATACTTTGTCCCATTTCTTCATATCTTCAGGAAGCGGTTCGCGATTCAGGAATACAACTGGAATGCTTGCTGCTTTTGCTTTGTCGATGATAACGCCGGCAGCTGTACGGTCAACCGGGTTGATCAACATACCGTTATATTTTTTTGTAACGAACAAGTCAACCTTGTCATTTTGTGTTGGTTGGGAGTTTTGGCTATCCACGATGTCTACATCTGCAATACCTTCAGCAGAAGTTTGGATTGCGTTACGAACACCAGTCATGAAAGTGTCGTCAAATTTGTAAATTGCTACCCCAACTTTTGGAGTTTTAGCTGCATCGGCAGCAGGAGCAGTAGTTGCTTCAGCAGCATTGTTACCTGTGTTAGCTTCTTTGTTGTTGCCGCCGCAGCCTGCAAGAGCAGCACCCAGCAAAGCACTAGCGAGTAATACGGAAGTGATTTTTTTCATTATTCATTGACCTCCTGATTATATTTCTTTTTTGTTATCCCGTGTTGTCCCGGGTACATCCTTATTATGCATTACTTGAAAACGGTTGCGAATATAAAATACTACTCTGTTTTATGAAAATTCTAATGTACTGCCCAGACTCTTATAACAATACTCATATAGTTATAAAATCCTCCTTTCATTTTGAGGAATCAGGTTATCTGACGAACGGAAACAACAGCTTCTGGTTTTCCGGCCACAACATATTTTCCAGATCAATGAGCTTCGTACCCGTATCCACCCGATCTGGCACATCTATACCTTCTGTTACCTCTACAGCATGCTTCACAGCCAAATAACCGTTACTAAAAGGGTTTTGGATTACCGCAGCTTGTACTGTTCCGTCCTGCAGCAGTTCCATCATGGCTGGAGAGCTATCAAATGCAACCATTTTTATCTTATCCAATTCTGAGTTTTGTATGACTTTTGCTGCTCCCTGAGATGCAATTTCGTTCAACGTTGCTATGCCGCGTAAATTCGGATGCTTAATGAGCATAAGTCGTGTAAGGTCCTCTGCATCCTTAATCTCTGAATTGGTGTAAGAGATCTGAACAATATGAACCTCAGGGTATCTGGCTGCGTAATTCAAAAATCCTTTCTCTCGTTCATCCGCATCCCTGGCTCCTAGATCCATGGAACTAGAGGATTCGTCCTCCTCGTGGGAAGACATGTTAGTAAAATTAATAATCCCGATTTCACCGTATCCGTTCAGAAGCTTTATAAGCCTTTCTGCGGATTTTTGTCCGGCTTCATAACTATTCGCTCCCACGTAGGTTGTAACTCTAGCCGAACCAACCTCTGCATCCACCGAAATTACAGGTATTTTGTAGTACGATGCTTTATCTACAACCTGCGCAAGTCCCATATAGCTGCTGGCTGCCAAAATAATAGCATCGGCTTTTGCCGAAATGGAGTCCTCTACCATTTGTATCTGATCCGTGACGTCGCTCTCAGAATTTGGGGCCTTAAAGGTCAAATTAACATTGAACTCTTTCGCTGCAGCCTCCGCCCCCTGCTTGACGGTATTCCAGTATTCCCCTCTGTTCATCTTCACGATCATATGAATATTATGGGTTTCACTACTTTTACCAATATAGGTAGGTGTTGCGCTAAAGCAGGAAGTAACTGTTACCCAAAGGGCAACGCACAGCAGCAAGGTTAAGCCAAATCGAACTTTTTTCATTCAGGAGTCCCTCCCTCTTTAACTATAGGGGCTTCTTGGTTGATTAAAGCAGGAAATGTAATGGTGACGGTTGTTCCTTCTTCAATTTCACTTTCAAAAGAAAGCCCGTATTCACGTCCGAAGTATAGTCCGATACGCTCATTGACATTTCGTACACCTACACCGGATCCGCCTCCGCTCTTGCTTCCCCCTGTCAAAATCCCTTTCAGAGTTTCCTCCGACATCCCCAGTCCGTTATCACAAATCGAAATTTCTACAATGCCTTCCTTAAGTTTTGCCTGAATAGAAATTAGACCTTCATCCGGCATCATCTCAATACCGTGATATAGGGCATTCTCCACAATAGGCTGCAAAATAAGCTTAATGGTCTGATAAGGCAAAACTTCCTCGTCTGCAAATATCTCAAAGCGAAATTTATTCTTGAACCGGAAGCTCTGAATAACCAGATAATGCCGGATATGATCCAGCTCCTCTTGAATGGTTATGATATTCTTCCCTTTGCTTAAGCTGATACGGAAAAACTTGGATAGAGACTGAATCATCGTTACCACTTCATCTGTTTTACCGCGCTCCGCTAACCGGATAACCGAATTCAGCGTGTTATAGAGAAAGTGAGGATTGATCTGCGATTGCAATACTTCCAGCTCACCCTTCCGCTTGGTCTCCTGTTCATAAATAATTTGATCCATCAACTGGCGGATACGCTGCAGCATTAAGTTGAACCTTTTGGAGAGTTGTTCTACCTCATACGTTCCACTGACATCTATTGGAGTGTTCAAGTCTCCCTCTCCCACCTGCTTAACCGTCCGTTCCAGCTTGCGGATTGGGCTTGCGATCAGAGCAGACATGAGGACTGAGGCGATAATCACACCTAGGATGACAACAGCCAAAAAACCGGCTAGAAACTGATTTAAGTCTCGCTTCGTGGTAACAATCTCGTCGTAATACGCTACACCCACGATCTTCCAGCCTGTCTGTGCCAGAGTACGAACGGTAATAAAACGTTTCTCCCCGGTCGATTCATCCAAATAGCTTCGATAAGCATATTCAAGGACCGGTTCCACATTCTCGTATTTTAATCCGGCATAAATAAGCTGCTGTTGAGGATGGTACACAATATTACCTAAAGGGTCCAGGATGTAAGCGTATCCTCTTTTGCCTAGCTTTACCTGTTTGCTTAGCTCATCGATCGTCCGAAAGTTAAAGTCTATCAGTAAAATCCCGGTTTTAAGTACTCCATTCTCTCTGTACTGTACCAATTTGCTCATGGAGACGACCCATGTATATTGATTCTTGAATAAATTTTGAATATGCGGGGGGGAAAATGAGATTTCCGTGGTACGCGTCGGTGCAGTGAACCAGCTTTGGTTCCCCAGCTGCGTATTATTGCGCATCGTCGTATTCGGCACATCAAGTACCAGTTTTCCCTGGGGTGTAAACAATGCAACAGATACTAAATCTTCCCGTGTCTCAAGAAGAGTGGACAGCCTTTCCTTTAGGAGCGGAGTATCGATGGATGAAGTCTGGGAGATTTGTTCCTCTGCTTTCTCATAGATATTACGCATACCTTTGACATACAGCTCCAAGTTGTAGTTCACCTGTTCTATAATTTGCTGCATATTAAGATTAGCATTGTCTTCAGCGGTCTTAGCAAACTTGTTATATAGCATAAAACTCACAATAACCGCTACAAGAACGGCAACGGTTGTGAAGGTAACTGTAATTAGGAATTGGATGCTGCGCAGCTTGGAGGAAAGCCGAAGCTTCCCTCCCTTGCGCCGCTCAGGTCGTAGCGGAAAAAAAGCCTTCTTCATCGACATGGCTTATCCTCCCCTGGAGCTGTTTTTGTACTCTTTAGGAGATTGTCCATATTTTTTGCGGAAGCAAAAGCTGAAGTAATTCGGATCAGCAAAGCCGATTTTCTCCGCAATCTCAAAAGCCTTAAGCTCTGTTGAACGCAGCAAGTCCTTTGCGGCCTCAAGCCTAATTTGCAGCAGGTAGCTGACAAAAGTCATTTTCGTTTCTTTTTTGAAGATGCTGCTGAAATAACCTGTGCTGATGTGGAGATGCTGACAAACCTTACCGACTGAAATATCAGATTCCTCATAATGGGCCCGGATGTACCCTTTAGCCTGTTCAATCAACAGTTTATAGCTGGACTGCCGCTCCGTAGCGATATTATCCATAAGCCGGGTGCATACCGAAATGATCCATTGTTTAGCCTCACCCATATTATTAAAGCGGTTCATGACCATTAGTGAAGAAAAGCCAGGTCCAAACAACTCTGTGGTCTCACTGCCTGCTTCTTTGGCTACACGCAGGATCGATGTCATAATCTCCAGCAGAAAAATTTGATAGTCCTGGGTGGAAACCTGATCCACATCCAAACCGCTGAACAGTTCATCGATGGTTTCGGTTAACTCCTGCACGGTACCCAGCTTCAGGGTTCGAATCAAAGCCTGTTCAGTCAACTCATCATAGGCAAGCATCCGATTAGAGCGGGATTCAACATCCTCAATCCAGATCACCCTATTGTTGCCCAGAACAAGCCGGTAATCCAAGGCCTGCGAAGCGTCTGTGAAAGAATTGAACAACAGTGCCGCGGATTGACACACCGTTCCGGCTCCTGCGGTAATAGTCAGCTTCAAAAATCGCTGCACGCTCTGTCTAATTTCCTCTAGAATCGCAAAAGTCTTGCCGGTAATCTCTGCCTCTTCCAGCGTTCCGCTCACCGAGAGCATAACGATATCATCTCTATGGATAAACACCTTGCCAAAGTCGTGCTTCATGCAGATTTCCTCGGCGATATTAAGCACAGCGAACAGCTGTAAATTACGATCTCCAGTATCTCTCAAGGAAACCTGTCTTGTTCCCGAGATGTTAGACTGTCCATCCCCGCGGATATAATCCACACTTATTACAGAAGCCTGAAATAAGGCGCCGGAAAGCTTCAGCCCGTATTCTGCACTCTTCTCGGCAATCTCCGCAGAAGGAAGTCTACGGGAAACAAGGGAAGACAGGAATTGCTCACGAAGTACAGGCAGACTTTTACGATAATGTTCGCTGAGAACATAAACATTTTCTTTCTCGGAGATCTCAGCTTCAATCTGTTCTCTTACCTTAATCAGGATGTCTATCAGTTCCTGAGCAGAGAAAGGCTTCAGTACATATTCATCGATTTGCAGCTTGATGGCCCGCTGGGCATATTCAAATTCATCATATCCTGTTAATATAATTATTTTTGTATTCGGATGGCGACTGCGAATCCACTCCGCAAGCTGCAGTCCGTTCATAAATGGCATCTGAATATCAGTTACAACTACATCCGGCATGAGTCGGTCAATCGATTCTGCCGCCTCTCTTCCGTTCTCCGCCTGATCAACTACTTCAAAACCGTATTTTGCCCAATCGATCTGAGCGATAATCCCTTCTCTTACATCTTCTTCGTCTTCAACCAAAATTAATTTATACATGCATTCATCCCTCTTTGAATATGGTTATATTTCGTTTTCACAAGTCACATATTAACTCTATTCTATATGATACATTCGACACGATCTATGTTTAGTTGCGATGTTACTTTAAACCAGTTCGTCTACGAAAACCATACAAGCATTGTTATTGTTTTTATGGGCAAGATAAATTATAGCTCATTATTTAACAATTGTAATATATTGATGGAGGAGAAATGGAGAAAATAACAAATTACCAGCTATTTTCGCTTATGGTGTTGTTCCAGATTGGCACTTCCAGTATTTTTGGATTTGCGGCTTCAGCTGGCAAGGATGCATGGATAAGTATTGCTCTTTCAACCATTCTGGGATCCTTCATCATCGCTATGTATATCGTCCTAATGCGTCTGAATCCAGGATTAACTCTTGTAGAATGGTTCCCTGCCCAGTTCGGTCGATGGATAGGCACACCCATTTCTTGGCTTTACCCTTTAATATTTATTTATGATGCAGGACGCGGTGTAGCCGATTTAAGTTATTTGATTCCAAGTACATTATTACCGAGGACGCCCCCTATAGTTACTGTTGGATTGTTTATGCTTGTGGTCTTGTATGGTGTCTATCATGGAATACAACTTCTTGGAAAAATGGCAGGACTTTTTTTACCGATCATTTTCCTTGTATTTATTGTCGAAACCATATTGCTTTTCGCATCCAAAATTGTCCGATTGACCTATCTTCTACCTGTACTTGATTTAGGTTGGGGACGAGTCTGGGGTGCAGTATGGCCAATAGGAATAACTCAGTCCTTTGCTGAAACTATTGAATTTGCAATGATATGGACATTGGTAAAGCCTAAGAAAAAAGTGATGACGACGAGTCTTCTTGCTACCCTCAGTGTCGGTATTTTTCTTGCATCACTTGATTGTCTAGCGATTTCAGTTCTTGGTGAAGACATTTTTCAGAGGAGTATATTTCCGGTTTACACACTTATACAACAGATAGGGGTCGGTGATGTTATTGAAAATGTCGACGTAATTGGAGTTTTGTACATTACAGTGAATGCTTTTTTTAAGATATCCCTGCATATAATGATGGCGACTCTTGCTATTCAGCAATTGACATATATAAAAAATAGGAAGGTCATCCTATTTCCCGTGGTATTTACCGCAATATTTGTTGGATTAACGATGTCTACAAGTATAGTTGAGCACATTTATGGTGTTGCGTTCAAAATTCTTTCACCTTATTTTTGGGTACCCTTGTTTTTGGTTTTACCCGGTATTTTGTTAATCGTAATATGGATAAAGAAAAGGATATTTAAAATAACTTCTTGAACAACTTTTACAGTGGAAGGAAATTCATGAATGATTATATGGCCGTGGGCATCGAAAACCATGTTGGAAAATCCTTGGATTATGCAGTTATTTCTGATTTCATCAGCGATTGCTGGATCTATCATCACATGGATTAGAGGCAGGAATAAAAAAAGTGAATAGACAAACCAATGCAGCTAGCCACAAAGAAGAGGCTAGCTGCATTGGTTTGTCTTTTCCATTTTAATGGTTCACTTATTTATTTCACTTTTTTTGAGATATAAAGGCGCTCCAATGATTCCCGGGTCTGTGATAGTAAGGTC
Source organism: Paenibacillus wynnii (assembly GCF_000757885.1). Taxonomy (NCBI): domain Bacteria; kingdom Bacillati; phylum Bacillota; class Bacilli; order Caryophanales; family Paenibacillaceae; genus Paenibacillus; species Paenibacillus wynnii. The sequence goes on from NZ_JQCR01000003.1 coordinate 1,798,941, forward strand.
ACTAGTAACAGCTGCTTCCACCATTGAAAACTTATTATCCCAATCTTTTTCCAGTGACTTCCACTGGCGGGGATATTTACGGTGGATCACATCCCCAAAACCAAAGATGTCAGCTTTATATTTTTTCTGTGCTTTTGAAATGATTTGTCGAATTTGTTCATTCACCTGGTTTTGGAGGGCCGCTTGTACAGTATTAATATTCTTCGGTTGAAAAAGATCCAGATTTGGATCATTTTCTTTAATTACACCTTTGCCTTCTAGTTCTAGATTGATTTTGATTACATCCCCATACATTATCGGTTTGATCCTTCTTCTCATATTAGTTAAAGTTATGCTGACGTTCCCGGTAGTCCCCGGTACTTTGATCTTTATATCCCAATTACTAATATCTCCTTTGATCCATTGCAGTCCGCTTGTTTCTTCATTATTCAAGTATCCTGACAGTTTTAAATCCTTGAGTATCGCCGCACCAGATATTTGAAATCCTGGCTCGTTCTCACTTTTATTTGATAAGGATTTAATGGTTCCAACTATGGGCTCAATGCCTTCACTGGAAGAGGCCGTAATTAAATCTCGTATCAATATTTTGGGTACTTCCCCTACATTCACCATCATTTCCCGCATTCCTTCAGCAGGAGTACTCTCAAAGGGGTATCCCATTTTGATAATATCCTGTCCTTCCCCTCCTTTTACTATCAATATAAAGGTCCGTATACGACTGCTTGGGTCACGACTTATTGAATCTAATATTTCACCAATGCCGTGTTCTGCCATGCGCTCGCCAATTATAATAATCCTTCGATGGGCCCTAAATATCTTGCGTGAAAGTTGTTTTTGAGCCTTTGCCAGAAGTTCCTGGACATCCTCTCCAACAGCTGATACGATCACAAACTTTTGACCGGGTCCTTTAGCTTCCGAAGAGCCTGTTTGTGTGCTTGGGTTGGCAATTTGATAGGTACATAACATCTTGCCATCTTCCAAAAGATCAAATGACGCCGCCATAACGATGGCAATATCATTTATTTCTGTACGATCCCAGCACCCTGTCAGCACAAGTGTAAGCAAAATTACGATACAACTAAAAGAGAGTCGTTTCATATTATGCTATCTATTTCCCCTCGATTTAGAGTTTGAATCTAAGGTTGATTTCAACTTCCACCACGGAGCACGGCTAAATAAATCCTTCAAGCCTCGAATCCTCAGCGGAGCTACGGGTGTAAAATATGGGGTGCCGAACGAACTTAAACTTAAAATATGGATGATAAGAACCAAAACACCAAGCATGACTCCATATAGTCCTAGAGTACCTCCAAGAAGGATCATAGGAAATCGAAGCATACGAATGGAAATTCCAAGATTGAAACGCGGAATCGTAAATGATGCAATTCCTGTAATAGCCACCACGATCACCATTGGTGCAGATACGAGCCCTGCCATTACAGCCGATTGCCCAATAACTAATGCTCCGACTATACTGACAGCTGAACCTACATTCTTCGGCAATCGAATACCTGCTTCTCTCAACGCTTCAAACGATATCTCCATCAGCAAGGCTTCTGTCAAAAGCGGAAATGGACTCGATTCACGGGTAGTAGCAAAGCTTATTATTAGATGGGCAGGAATCATTTCATGATGAAACGTCATAATAGCCACGTAAATCGAAGGGAGGAACACTGCAATTAAAAGAAGTGTCAAACGTAGCCAACGAATAAGAACAATGCCTGGAAATCGTTCATAATAGTCATCAACTGAACTCATTCCTGTCCAGAATGTCAGGGGTACTATAAGTGCTACCGGGGTATTATCAACTAAGATACATACTTTTCCATCTAATAAACTCGAACTGACAACATCTGGCCTCTCGGTATTTTGTATTTGTGGAAAAGGAGTATATTTGGTATCTTCGATTAGACCTTCTATATAGCCTGATTCGATGATTTCATCGATTTGAATATGATTTAATCTTTGTTTTACTTCTTCTAAGAGTGAAGGTTTCACCCTGCCGTCAACATATGCAATAACTATATCGGTGCGCGATATTTTCCCGATAGTTAGGGATTCCATTTTTAGCTGCGGAGTGGTAAGTCTTCTACGTAACATGCTCATATTAATTGAAATGTTCTCGACAAATCCTTCTTTCGGTCCTCGAATGACTATTTCGTTAGAAGGTTCTTCAATGCTTCGATTCTTCCAGCCTTTAACGCTTACAAGCAAAGCCTCACATTCCCCATCAACCACAATGGCTACATTACCTGTCAATATTTTCTGAATGATATCCGAAATGTATTTTGTTTGTCCTGCCATGTTACCTTGAGTTAAAAATGTTCGTATTCGGGCTATGTTGTCCTCCTCTAGTGATAATTCAATTTTAATGATCTGCTGTAAAACATTCTCTTCAAGATATTTGATGTCTATTAAATTGTCTACGTAAACCAAAACGGCATTTAATTCTCCATAAATCCGAAAGGGATGGAAAACAATATCGGAACAATTCTCGAAAATGGTTTTGAATAGTTGCTGATTTTGATTCAAATCTGTGTGTAATGTTTCATTAGAACTATCGGATATATGTACGTCCTTTGATAATCTCTCAGCTTCTGTTTTTCCCTTTGGCATCCTTCTCCTCCTCCGACACTTATTAATTGTCATACCTGTAATTGCAGCTTGTAAAACAGAGGATCGTTATTCTCCTTCGAATGGTGTTCTTATTTTTTGCTAATGTTTTTAAAATTATGTATAAACAAAAAAAACCATCCCGCCTGAACCGGGATGGGGATGATCATTAACGTATACGTTCTACTATAACGCCTTGATGAAACGGTAACCTGCCTTTTCAAACCCGATATGACGGTAAAATGCATGCGCCGGGGCTCTCTCTACTCGGTTTCCACTTCTTAGGAAAAGCTGACAGCAACCTTGCTGGCGTGCCCATTCTTCCGCTGAGGCTACAAGTCTTTTGCCGAGTCCATTTCCTCTTAGTTGCTCTGATACAATGAGTGCTGTTATCTCGGTAATACAGTCTTGTTGTTTGTAGTATGAACTTATTTGCCGCAGTCCGATCATACCCACGACTTCGTTGTCCAGTTCGGCAACGAATGTACAATGGAGGGAATCATTCTCCATATCTTGCAATCTCTCTTTCATTACGCTAAGCGTTGTTGGATAGCCGAATTCACGCAAGAGTGCAGTAACTCTCTCCAGATCGTTCATGCCGCATTTGCGAATTTGCAGTACTGGTGCCGCAATACTACTGTTCATCCTCATATACCTCCACTTTTAGCATAGACGCTGCCTTCTTGGCTGTCGTCCTTGCGTTTTCCACATTTTCCGCTGCGCTTAACGTTATTGCCATCCGCCGACCGGGACGAACTTCCGGCTTGCCGAACACCCGAACCTGAGTACGTGGAAGCGCAAGGGCCTCCTTCAGTCCAGTGACAGCAAAGGCTTGTCCATTCCCTACCGCCTTAAGGGTAGCAGAGGCTCCCGGTGTCAATAAATTCACTGTCTGAACGGGAAATCCAAGTATTGATCTGACATGTAAGGCAAATTGTGATAAGTCCTGAGTCGCCATCGTCACCATACCGGTATCATGCGGCCTTGGTGATACTTCGCTGAACAACACTCCACGATTTGTTAAAAATAACTCCACACCAAAAATCCCCAGGCCACCAAGCTCATCCGTAATGGTTCTGGCAATAAACTGTGCTTCATCCAATTGACCGGGATTCATCTGATGAGGCTGCCAAGATTCAACATAATCCCCATCCTTCTGAATGTGGCCAATGGGCGGACAAAACACCGTTCCATCCACTGAACGTACGGTAAGAAGGGTGACCTCACTTTCGAAAGTAACAAACGCTTCTACGATGACACGTGTACCTTTGGCTCTTGCACCTTCCAGCGCAGTATTCCAGCAGTCTTCCGCATCCTCCGGCTTCCGGCATACACTTTGCCCTTTACCAGATGAACTCATAATAGGCTTCACCACACAAGGTGTTCCGAGTTCTGTAATAGCTTGGTGCAGTTCTTCCAGACTATCCGCGAAACGGTACTCTGCAGTAGGCAGTCCAAGCTCTTCAGCAGCAAGCCGCCGAATCCCCTCCCTGTCCATCGTTAATCTGGTTGCACGGGCAGTCGGAATGACTAAGAAGCCCTCTTGTTCCAGTTCAACTAGTGCTTGGGTTGCAATCGCCTCGATCTCCGGTACGATCACATCAGGTTTTTCTAAACGTATGAGTGCCTTGAGACTTTCCGCATCCAGCATATCAATGACATGAGAACGATGGGCAACCCCCATCGCAGGTGCGTTGTTGTAACGATCTACGGCCACGGTCTCCACGCCAAGGCGTTGAGCTTCAATAATGACCTCCTTACCCAATTCACCACTGCCAAGCAGCAGCAGCTTGCGGCTTTGAGCTGAAAAAGGAGCTCCCCACATTGTCGATCTCGACCTCTTTCGGCAATTTCACTGTCATTCTTCCCTTTTCAGGAAAATACGACAGTTTCCTTGTAAATTTTCAGACTTCTTTATTTTCATCCATCATAGAGAAGAAAGCAAGTGTTCTTCGACATTTTCCTACAAACTTCACACAACTTTGTCCACCAGATCGTCGAAAGATTGTTCCAAATCTAATAAATCACGGACTAGTTGACTTAATCCCGCTGCTGAATCACCTCCTTCCCGGTCCAGCGACATGGCTAATTCCTGCTCGGACAATAAATTCCGAAGGTGGTCAGCAGAGTCCTGCAAGGCTTCTAAAATGCAGCGTTCATAATGAGTAAGCAGCGCTCTTTCCAGTTGAACCGCAGCATTAGCAACAGCTTCCTTTAGCAGAGGTTCAACAGCAGATTTAATTTTATCCCGTCCAGAGCCTTCAAAAAAATGCCGGGGTGATTTGAAATCATTCCATAGATTAGACCAATTCAGCGGTTGAAGCTGACATTCCACGCTCTTAGGGGGGGGCCAATGTTGATCTTCCTCCAAGAGGAACAAAGTCTCACTTTCAGAAAAGGCTAGTTCCTCTGCCGCAGAACCGACAGTTAGACGGACCAGCTGACGACCTTTTGCTTCCAGACGCAGGGTGGTCGCCCAGAGCTCCTGCTCCAGCTCACGCTGGACTGTACGCCAAAGCTCCCGTCCGCAAGCTGCAAAGATGTCTTTCAGATTCCCGGCATCTTCTCGGAGCAATGATGGATGAAAAGACTCTTGAAAGTAACGACCAAATGAGAATCCAAGCCGTTGCCTTACATGATACAGCAGCTCCTCACCTTCACGGTGCAGGTCGCGGCGTGGCCGCTCCTCCGTCAATAACAGGGATAACCTTACTTCAGCTTGAGTGCGTCGTTTTACCTGTTGTTGAAACCCGGCTTCACGCACACTTTGTTCCTGGGAAGCCATCGCCTGCCATTCCTCAGCGCGGCGGCGGACGGAGAGGATACTGTCTCGTGCTGCTGCTAAGGAAAGCCCAGGCAGTTCTTCACCTGCAAAATGGGCCAGAGCCTCCTCAAAGGGTCCGAATCGGGAGGATTCATATACTTCATGATTGCCACATCTCTTGCCTTCCAGCGCTTGCAGGCTGGAAAGACTGTAGATACGCGGTGCAGTAAGTCCCCCTGCACGTAAATTGGCAGCCACATGATTCCTTACCTCTTCCAATTCTTCTTCGCTTGAGGCAAGGTCTGAGGCATTGATAATGAAGAACATTTTATCCAGTGCAAAGCTGTCTTTAATTCGCCCTAACTGTGCCAAGAGACTTCGATCCGCTTTAGAAAAAGCATGATTGTAATAGGTCACAAAACAAATCGCATCCGCATCCTTCATGTATCCAAAGGTAACCCCCGTATGACGGGCATGGAGAGAATCGGCTCCCGGCGTATCCACAAGGACAATACCGCTTTCCGTAAGCGGACTTGAATAATATAGATCGATACCCTGTACGAAGCAGGCCCGTGTCTCCTCTGCAACAAGCAAGCGGTATTCCTCTAAATCTACGGTACGGACTTTTCCTAAGCGATCTTTTGATTCTTCCCAGCCAGCGGCTGCTGCCCTTAGAAATCCGGCATGAGGCAGTACAGAAGGATGGATCCCCCTTAAGGGCAGGTTATCCAAGGCAGAAAACCATGTGTCATATCTAGGCTCACCAAGTTGCAGCACGTTAAAGGAATGGGTAATATCTCCCCAGAAATCCTCCATTGTCTTCATGGTCACAACCGCGGTAGCATGCCGGAAGTCCCCTTCCGGCGCCAAGATGCGGTTGACCGCGGCCGTGGCGGGGTGAGGAGACACGGGCAGCACTTCTTCGCCGAGTAGGGCGTTGGCGAAGGAGGATTTACCGGCGCTGAACGCTCCGAACAGCGCCAGAGTGAAGCGGCCGCCGGCGAGATCGCCCGCCCGCGCCGCGAGGCTGCGTGCCGCCGAGGCCATGGCCGGCTCCCGGCGCAGCCGTTCCGCCGCAGCCGCAAGCGTCGCCGCGGCTGCGGATAGCCGGCGGTGGCGATCGCCCGCCGGCGTTGGGGCCGCCGCAGGACTTGCGGCGGCGGGACCCGGCTGAGCCGCCGTGCGCAGCGGCGGCTCAGCCGCGGGCGGCGCTGCGCTGTGCGCGGTCGCCCGCGGGGTTGCCCTCACCTCCGGCAGGCTGCCGGGGGTGAGGGTCCGGCGCGGCGGCAGCAGCGCCGCAAGCTCAGCCGCGCGGGCGTCCGCCGCGCGGTCCAGGGCTGCGAGCGCGGCGCAGGCGCGCGACTGCTGCCCGAGCGCGAGCTCGCGGAGCGCCAGCGCAGCGCGGCGCTCTTCGATCAGAGGCGGTAGCTTCGCCAGCAGCTCATCTGCCAGCTCCAGCGCAGCACGGCGGTATTGAGCTTTAATTTCTGTCGAAAGACTTCGGCAGAAATTAAGCAGCGCCTCGCCCGTACCGCTGGTTCCCGGCTTCACCGCGCCGGCCAACCATCCCGGTTGAATGACCGGAAGCTTAAGCTTCAGTGTTTGCTCCGTATCTTTATCCCAAAGTTCAAGAGTTTCGGCCCAAGTTCTTAAAAGAGCCGTTAAATGCCACTCCACTTGAGCATTCACCTGACGGCTTAGTAAATCACTAAAAGCCGTCAATCGGCTGTTCTGTTCCTTTTCCTTCTTAGCGGAAGTGAACCATAGGCCTTGTCGAAAGCTCGGATTTAAACTTTCTATATATTGACCTGCAAGGTCTCGGACCTCCGCAGGATTGAGGTTGGCATTGCCAAGCAGATCATCTAGACCGGTACGAAGCTCTAGTCGGGACTTTGTCATTAGATTTTCCAGCAATTCGCGTTCTTCTTCTATAGAAGCCAGTTCACTGTTAATAACCCTTACATCAGCACCAGACAGCTCCGCAAAAAGTTCTTCTCTTTCCTCCCTCTGCTCTTCACGATAAGAAGTTAGTGCGGACTCTGCCGCGTGATGTATAGAACAAGACAAACTATATTGCAGCAGTTCATCCCGACGTTCCAAAAGATCTTTGATCAGCAATACTAGGCTATCCCAGTTATTTAGATTATGGTTTTCTACTTTTAGGGAAGTAAATAGAAGTCCTGCACAACGAATGCCCCATTGATTGAAAGCGTTTTCTAATTGGCGTTGATATTCCTTCAGCGATATTTCCTGTTCCCTATGCTTGTCGATCTGGTTAACTATAAGGTAGAGCGGCTTGCCCCAATCACTAAGATTTTTGGCAAAAGCCAAGTTATTCTCCGATTGTACATGGTTATAGTCCATAACATAGAACACGACATCCGCTAGATGAAGTGCCGACCGGGTAGCACTCTGATGAGCATCATCTGTAGAATCAACTCCGGGAGTATCCATGAGAACTCCGTGCGATCCAAGCAGGGGAACTTCTTCCCATACCTCAATGGCAGAGTAATCTCCTCCATTACGACAGTATTCACCAAGCTTCTCAGGGGTCGTCTCCCAGGCTTTAATGGCTACGTCATCATTTGTACTACGGGGATAAATAAGAGCACGAGGATTCCCGGATCTAATCGATACAATATTTGCACTGGTCGGAATTGGACCTGAGGGAAGTACATGACTCTGGCATAAAGCATTAATCATGCTGGACTTTCCGGCTGAAAAGTGCCCACAGAAGGCTAATGTCAGCTCATCGGCCCGTTCTTTCCGGTGTAGTTCAGAAAATATACGTACAGCCTCCGCATCTCCCCATTGCTCCATTAAGGTTTTAAGTAAGGGAAGTACGGAGTTAGTATTTATTTGTCTATTTTTATCGAACTTGGCCCGCTCTGCGCTCATCGTCTCTCCACCTCTGCTAGTTCCTTAAGAAATCAGTAAGTTTCAATGACATTTTTACCGTTCAACACTTTTTAGAATAGAATAATTCTATTTTAACACCAGTTTGCCACAAATCAAATACTACTGAACCGTTGTAACTTTCTTAGATAATAAAAAGGAACAGTCACATAAGTGTGTTTTCCATAAATGAGGCAGTCTAGTACAAAACGTAAAAAGACAGCAGAGCAACGATTTTCCCGTGTTTGTTTCAGATCCATTTTTCTACTAGGACACTGGACCTGTGATAAATAAAGTTTAGAGGGAAAAATTCCCACTAAATGCAGCTGAATTACCCACATTGAGGTTTTTTGAGGCTAAAACCAAAATTTAGAGGGAATTTTCCCCTCTGTTTCCCTCGGAAGGTGGTTTAATCTATAAATTAGTAGGAAAAATTCCTTCTAAATACGCTGAACAAAAGAAATAACAAATAGCGAAGTTGTTCAAACGCTTTCACAAAAAATTCTTGGTGTTCTTGGTGTTCTTGTTTCACTACAACTCTGAATGTGTCACAGAGAATGTGTAAGCTGGTTTTGGCGAGCATTTTAGGAGAGGAGTTTGTTTCGAGAATATTTCTTCCATATCCATAGGCAAGCAAAGTTGGTCCCTGGTGTAGACACGTTTCCCGTTCAAATAGCGAGGTCCTTACCTTGGTGTTCTTGGTGTTCTTGGTGTTCTTGGTGTTCTCGTCCTTCTTTTTTCACTACAGCTTTGAATGTGTCACACAGAGGAAGGAACGACTGTAGAAAAGCGGCAGCGGTCGCCCGAAAGTTTTCCAAAGGAAAACTAGCTTCGAAAGCATAAGCAATCGCCGGATTTTCACCGTTAAGGGGAATTAAAAAATCTGGAGTCCACAGTGATTGGAACAAAGGTCTGTTCGCGGATCGTCCTCACAAGCGCGCATGATGATCCAACTCAAAAAACAGGGGTGTCCCAAGCTATTTCATAGCTTGGGACACCCCTGTTTCTATATTTCGACAATGGATTGCAATCCATTGGGTTTAGGCAGTTTCCAAAACCGGCAGCAAAATTTCAAAAACTTTACCATGCTGCAGAATGGTAAGACCACGGGATTTATCTCTCATTACTACAACCTCTGGTTTCACGGACATACGCTCCAGATAATGCTCCGGAACATCACCGGAATGGCTGACCGTAATTCCTTCTACTTCCTGCTCTTCATTCTCTTCCATAGGGCTGTCTACTACCCGTTCAAAAATATCCGAAAAAGCCTCAAAATTATCAGTGTATACAGAAATGCACTTCATCTCTATCCCCATCCTCTTCATCATCTCTAATTCTTTAGTTTAGTTTTGGTCGCAGAATCTTTATCTTTCCTGATCAGCGACATTTTCATACGTTTCTTACCTTCACGGCACACATCTAGAAGTGGACATACCTGGCACTGCGGATTCTGGGCTTTACAATGATAGCGTCCGAAAAAAATGAGCCTATGGTGTGTTAATGTCCATTCCTCTCTCGGAACAGCCTTCATCAGCTTCTTTTCAACTTCCAGCACGCTATCTTTCCAGCCGGCCAAAGCAAGCCGCTTAGATACTCGCTCCACATGCGTGTCAACAGCTATAGCGGGAACTCCAAAAGCATTGGAAACCACTACATTCGCCGTTTTTCGTCCGACTCCTGGCAAGGTGACCAGTTGATCATGCGCCTGCGGCACTTCGCCTCCATACTGTTCAATCAGTATGGAACATAGACTCTGAATATGCTTGGCCTTATTCCGGTATAGTCCGATTCGTCTGATGTCTTGTTCCAGCTCCTCTAGTGGAACTGAAATGTAGTCCAGAGGGGCTTTATACTTTTGGAACAGGTCCACGGTTACTTTGTTCACCGTCGCATCCGTACATTGAGCAGATAATAATACGGCAATCGTCAGCTCAAATGCATTGCTATGATTTAACTCGCAATGAGCTTCCGGAAACATGTTTCCCATGGTATCCAGAATGTGGCGGACATCTGCAACTTTCATAGCATCCCCCCAACGAAGTATTACGCCACTGTGAGTATCCCGGCGTGTCTCCTCTGATGTAAGGAAATATAAGCAAAGTATGTATTATAGCGTACACATTCATACATTACAAGCGAAAAAATTAACGCTCTTATATTTCAAAAAAAACGTCTTGACGCAGGATATCATCTGCGTCAAGACGGTGTTTCACACGGAAAATCACCATAGCCTTATTGTTTCACAATTTCAATAATTACATCGTTATTGAAATATACTGTAATATTATCATTTTCTTTGAGAGATTGCACTGTTAATGTCGTGTCACCTTGGTGAATATAAGCATTTGAGGCGAGTTGGAAACGATAATTCTCGTCATTTATGCTATCACGCTTAACTACTACTTGGTTCGATAAACTTTCATAACGGGAGTAATAACGACTAAGCATAGGCAGCACACGAATGATAGTAGATCCGTCAGCCTCTTTGCGCAATTCTACTCTTTCTGACACAGCAAGACTGCTCAAAGATGTGCTAGTGCCGCTGGCACGGATGATCTTCACGTTGTTGCCTGACAAGAATGACTGCGTTGTACCTGCAAAGTTCTTGACTGTTAAAGTTCCTCCAGTTGTATCTAAAGACAAGACTTGTCCTGTAGTAAGTTTAACCAATTGCAAGGATACCGGTGAGGATCCGATAGATACGAGATTAACATAATCGCCCACTTTAAAATCAGTTAATTTAAGAGTTTCACCTGCTTCATTATTCAGCACCGCACCTGATGTATAAATATTGCCGGTACCCCCAGCCCATTTTACATTCATTCGATTATTCGCTGTATCCAAGAAGGTAACTACAACTTGCTGTATGGCTTTGACTCTTAATACCGATATCACTTCCTGATTACCTGCAAGCACTGCAGAAACTGTATTCCCAACGGCAACATCCGCTATAGTTGCATTCGTACGTCCGAATATATCAACGGAAATCGGGAATGGAAGTGTAATACTTTGACCTTCATTCGTTTTTACTACAATCTTCTGGGTTGCTGTATTGATCGAGGTGACCGTACCCTCATACTTTGTCACAACTTCCAATGAAAATGTCCGTTGTCCAATTGCGCTTACTGCAACTTTACGTCCTTCAGTTAAAAAGTTACCTATATTAGCCAAGGTAGGAACCGTTCCCTCATTGGTCAGCTTAGTTTTATCATCCAATGTAAACAAGTGGGCTTTATTACTGCTGTCCAAGGCAGTCAACAGCTTATTTTTCACATTATAAGATACTACTGTCAGACTGGCAAAAAGTTCAATTTGGCGACTGGTTACTTCAATTTTGGTAACTTGATCGCTGCTATTCAAGGTCAACCGGATATTATCACCGCCGACAGCATCCGCAATCAAATCAGAAGCCAAGGGATTTGTGATCCCTGGGATAACGATTACCGGGGCCGCACCAAGCAGTTTCACTTCTTTGGTACCATCACTTTTTTTATAGACTACGGAAGAACTGCTAAGCTCATAAAGAGTACCTTGCAAAGTCCGTTCTACCGACTCAGTGACCTCAACAGATTGGATTAAGTTATTAGTAATTGTATACTTCACAGCTGAACCGACCTTCAGCTCTGCAGCACCCAAAATGACATTCTGATAGCGGAAGATGGTCGAATCGTTCCATTTGAAGGTCTCTTCTACACCCGCTGCATTTTTGAATGTGATGCTTTTACCGTTCAGATCGATGCTTTTCATTGTTCCTGTACCGTTTTTGTTAATTACTCCCGAAGTCACCTGAACAGAGACTACCTTTCTGGAGCTGGTATAAGTCTCACGCAACAACTTTATCAGGCTATCTGGAGCGATGGAAGACGGCTCAATTTTGGCCCCATTTACATCCAAAAACGAAGTAGCTGCATCGATTACGTATTCAGGATAACCGTCAGCGGTCTTCATGAAAAGTTTATTGTTCGTAATCATAGCAAAACTGCCCTGAATACTCTCAACCTGCTGCTTAGGATCGATAACTTCAACATAGGCTGCATTACTGTTAGTACCAATTACCATTACCTTTGTATAGGGCTTAATATCACTTAGGCTGCCTTTGATTTCGGAGGCACTTGAGAAATAGGCCGTGCTTGAGACAAGATTGAAGGTTGATAATTTACCATTGTCGTAAATCGTGATCTTACCGTCTTTCAACTCACTTACCGTTCCGGTTGTAGTATTGTCGTAGACAAGTGTGTTGTGTGCTTGCGCACGGCTGAGAAAAGTTGCAAGCTGCGCTCGTGTCACAACTCCTTGCGGATCAAAGCGATTGCCGTCTAGACCATTAGCCAAGCCTAGATCAACAGCAGCATTTATATATCCCCGTTTGTTTGCTGACACCTTAGCGTCATCGGCAAAGCCGGTAGGCTCATTTGCTACGGCGACTGCAGCTGCACCTTTACCAAGTGCACGAATTAACACTTCGGCAATCCATTCCCGTGTCGCTTTACGCTCACCCCAGGATGTCTTCAGATTACTCGGATCCATCTCTAGCGTCTTGTCCAGGAGCTTCTGCTGGAAGGCTAATACAACATATGCCTTATAATAATTCGAAACCTTGAAATCAGTGGGTAGAGCTACTTGAGCATCTTTATCAACCATATTCTGAAGCTTCATAAAACGTAAAGCCATGAGTACGGCTTCCTGTTGAGTTACAGGATCACTAGGACGGAAATTTCCGTTATTTCCGATAACGATGCCTTGAGCTGCAAGCTTGTAGATATGCTTCTCAGCCCAAAGTCCACTTTTCACATCACTAAATGCACTAGCAGTTGCCGTACCTGTTGTTGCCGGAGTTGTGCTAGTAGTTGCGGCTACTGCAGTTGCGCCATCGGCATATACTGCACTAGCGCCGCTGAGTGCTATGGCTCCTGCAAGTATTGCGGATACCGCTTTAGAAGAATAGCCCCTTGCGGGACGACCTGACTTATGATTTCCGTACAAAATGATATTCCCCTCTCTGAATCGCATATAAGTAGTTTCCATAGATGTTCGCCATAAAGCCTTCATATTCCTGCGAAGATTTAACTATTGTCCCTGGTCATAGGGTGCTCTAGATCTACATGCCCCATAAGACTTTCCACTTTCTCTCCGTCCAGCAGAACCTCAATGCTTTCTACTTCTTTAAACTGAAATAATGTTTTTGCCAATGCGCTTAAGGCAAAGGACTCACCACCTGCACCAAGCTGTGCCTCGATTGGTTTATGGATATCTAATACAATTTGTCCATTCTCAAATTTTATGGACTTTAGCTCAATCTTTCCCCAGAGAGGAATAAGATCTGGATTCTCACTAGATTGCAGTGCCTTAAAGGCTTCCCCGTACTTACTGGCTTCATCTGAAGCACTATAACTAATATCAGCTTTTGCCTGTACCAAATCCATCAATTGTGAATCGGTAAAATAAACTTCAATGGTCTCACTTTTTTTGTTTTGAACAGGCTTTTCTGTCGGTGCCGCATTGTCGGTACCTACGGAAGTAGCAGTATCAGTAGGTACCGCAGTGGCTTCAGTGGCAGAATTTCCTGTTCCCTCTGAACTCACAGCATTCCCGCCCGCTCCGCTGACAACCGCAGGAGAATTCTGCGATGGATTTGAAGATGAAGCCTCTGGTTTCTCACCGCATCCTGACATAATAAACATTAATAGTATCGATAATCCTGCGTAACCCAATTTTGTTTTCATTTTCATAGCGCCCCCTAGATAAATACGGACAGACCAACGTCACAAAGCCTTCTTCACTGCTATATCAACAGAAAGTGGGGTTTGCGACGCTTGTCTGCCGTTTGGCTGTTATTTTATACCGAGATATTCCTTAATGCCACTTACCATTGCAGCAGCAACACGATTTTGCAAAGCCTCTGTAAAGAGCAGGGCTTCATCACCCTTATTGCTTAAGTATCCTACTTCAAGTAAAACAGCCGGCATTTTGGTTTCGCGTATTACATGGAAATTCCCGTATCTAACGCCCCGATCACTCAGTCCAGTAGCAGGCACCAAATATTTATGCATAACAGTAGCAAACGCTTTGCTGGCTTGACGTTGATAATACGTCTCTGCACCGGTGGCTCTTGATGACGCACTGCTGTTAGCATGCACGGAAATAAATAAATCAGCATTTAGATTATTAGCGATTGCAGCCCGTTCCTTGAGTTCAAGAAATGTATCATCACTGCGTGTGAGCACAACGTCGATATTTTTTTCTTTTTTCAGCAGCGCAGCTGCTTTTAGAACAATAGCCAAATTAAAAGCCTTTTCATATTTACCGGTAACGCCGACTGCTCCTGAATCCTTAGCTCCATGTCCTGCATCCAGTACAACAAGCTTTCTCCCACTATTACCCGGTAAAGCTCCTGTTTCACCAGAATCTTCGGCGTTTAAATCAACAATAACCAGTTTATTTTCATCTTCGGATATACTAACTGTATAATTTTTGGCATAATTCAAATCTACCACGAACCTAACCGTGTAGGGAGCAGTACTAAATAGTGAATAGCGGACTCCGGACACATCCGGGTATCCGACTACATCCAGCTTGCCGTTTAAGTTTGGATCCAACAACTGTCCTGTGCCAAATACATCAGAAAAGGTTGCGTTCGGAAAATCAACTACTAACCGATTAGGATTGGTAAGTAATGTCGCTTTAGGCTGTGAGGCCCCCTGCATGGTAATCAGTAGCTGATTGTTGTTAAAGCTTACTCCATTTACCTGAGTGAGATTGGTAGTATCCACCGGTGGCACTACAACGCCAGTCCCTGTATCATTACCAGTATCCGGAGCACTTACCGGAGTCACAAGAGTCACAATTTTATCCTGGTTGTCCCAACCGACTGTAAGGCCAAATTGTTCACTGATGAACCGAATCGGCACAAAAGTCGTGTCGTTCTTAAGTAAGGGTGCGGTATTAAGAATTACAGTCTTGTCATCAACAGATGCAGACTTTTGATTCACGATCAGTTGGATAGTCTTTCCTTGCTGACCTATGGTAACCATTTGACTCTTTTGATCCCAGTCCACCTTGTATCCCAAATTCTGAGATATCATTCTGAGGGGTGCCATGACAGTGCCGTTCACATTCTCTACCTGGACACCCTGACTCGCCGTCAGTTCTTTGCCGTCCAGAAAAATCTTGCCGGTCACAGTAGCGGCATGTCCACTTTCTGGTAACACTAGTACAAAGAGCAGCAACAACAACATACAGCAAAATTTCTTCATTCTTCACCTCTGAGAATCTAGTATTCCGCCTGGGAACGGCGTTCATGATGACCTGACAACAGACGACTTCGACCTCTATTAGACGCCAATTCTATTTAAAAGTTGCGAATATATTCCATAGTCATTTCTCTACAGGCCAAGGTATTCCATAATTCCCGCAACAATTTCCCTCGCCAAGTTATTCTGCAATTCCTCACTGTATAGGGATGCCTCATCGCTGCTATTCGTCAAATATCCTGCTTCCAGCAGAACAGCGGGCATCGTTGTCTCTCTGGTCACATGCAAACTCTTGCTTCTTACCCCATTGTCTTTTAAGCCCGTCCCCGCCACAAGATGCTTATGCATAATTTGAGCTAATAAAAGACTTTCATTACGACTGTAGTAGGTCTCGCTCCCGTTCACTTTATTCCAATTGGCAGTTGAAGAAGGCATTGCATTGGCATGTAGAGAGACGAATATATTGGCATTCGCATTTTTAGCAATATTAACCCGGTCCTGCAGCCCAAGTGTACGGTCATCCGTACGGGTCAATAGAACGGTTACTCCTCCTTGCTGCTCCAACAAGCTTGCTGCTTTCAGAATAACTGAAAGATTAAAGTCTTTTTCCATCTTTTTAGTTACGCTGATCGCGCCCGGCTGGGTTCCTCCATGGCCGGCATCGAGAACAACAATAGGCTTGCCTCCTCCAGTTATCCCTCCTATGGGACCTACACCGCTCGAAGGTAAATTGAGATCTATGGTAGTTAACCCGGAGATGTCATCTGTTACCACCTGATAAGGACTGCTGCCCGTCATTTGGATGACAAAACGAACGGTAGTAGGAGTGTTACTGAAAAGCGCATACCTGACTTCTGCTACTTGAGGATAACCGGTAACATCCAGCTTTCCTTGTAGACCTCCATTTGTTGATATGCCTCCTATTCCGCCTGTAAAATCTGCAGCGAATGAGGTTCCCGGAAAATCTACTACAATGCGATAAGGATTGTTCATCGTAGTTACAGTTGGCTTCACTGCGCCAGACGAAGCTACAATTAACCGATTCTCTGTGAATATGGCACCTTTTACCTGAGTAACCGTCACTGCCGGATTTCCCTCAGTTCCAGAAGGTGGAGTGGAATTCGGTGTTTCGTTCGGCGTATTCACAGGTACATCTAACGCATAACCTGAGCCATCACTATTGTTAGCGCCTTCAGAAGTAGCAGGGGTGACCCCGGTTAAATAAACGGTCTTATCACTGTTATCCCAACCTACCTTGAGCCCAAATTGCTCGCCAACAAAACGAATAGGCACAAGCACTGTACCGCCCGTTTGCTTAGGTGCAGTATTCAGATCGAGCAATACTCCGCCTGCGTTGGCTTTCTTACTCCCGACTGCAAGTTCTACGCTTCTGCCGTCTTGACGTACAGTTACCTTGTGAGTTTTCTGTTCCCACAGCACTTCGAATCCAAGGTTTTCTACAACCACTCTGATGGGGATCATAACACTCCCGTTAGTGTTCTCAAGAACCACTCCTGAGGGCAGGACAAGTTCCTTGTTATCGAGAATAATTTTGCCGCTTCCTGCAGCAGATGCTTCCCGACCGATGAACGACATCAATAATAAGGGCAACAGCAGCAGAAGCAGTAGTCGCAGTCCGGCTTTCCTCATTCTTTTCTCCCCTTAAATGGTTGATTAATAGACAAATGATTACATATAAAGACTAGACGGTAAAATTCACCAAAAGTTACGCTTACAAACTATGAATATATTGAGTATAACAAAAAAACTTCCAATTCCGCATCCCGGAAATGGAAGTTTTGTGTAAAATTAACATGAAAGTTGTCGCTATCTCTCCATCTTAACGATTAAGAGAATAGTTTGGCTGCATGACGTTTCTCGTATGCGTCAATTTCATCAGTATGCATAAGTGTAAGACCAATATCATCCAAACCCTGCAAAAGAAATTGGCGGCGATGCTCATCTAACTCGAACTGGATCGTAAGGCCAAATTCATCGCTAAGTGTCTTGTTTTCAAGATCAACAGTTAATACATATCCTTCGTGAGCAGCAGTCCGATTAAACAGCTCATCGACTTGGCTCTCAGACAATTTGATTGGAAGTATACCGTTCTTAAAGCAGTTGTTATAAAAAATGTCGGCATAAGAAGGTGCAATTACCGTTTTGAATCCATAGTCCATTATCGCCCAAGGTGCATGCTCCCGGGAGGATCCGCAGCCAAAGTTGGCTCGGGAAATAAGTACGGAGGCCCCTTTATAACGCGGTTTGTTCATCTCGAAAGCTGGATTATCGCTGCCAGCTTCGTCAAAACGCCATTCATAAAATAGGAATTGCCCAAAGCCTGTCCGTTCAATCCGTTTCAAAAATTGTTTCGGTATGATTGCATCCGTATCTACATTTACCCGGTCCACTGGTGCCACGATTCCCGTTAATTTCTTAAAAGCATCCATTTCATTACCCTCCCACTTCTTCTCAATTCTATGCGTTGACGGCTACCGCCTTATAATTCCAATCCCGTACATCAGTAAAATGCCCTTTGATGGCCGCAGCTGCAGCCATAGCCGGTGATACCAAGTGTGTTCTGCCGCCGCGTCCTTGACGTCCTTCAAAATTGCGGTTAGAGGTAGATGCGCAGCGCTGCCCTGGTTGCAGAACGTCCGGATTCATCGCCAGACACATACTGCAGCCTGCGTCACGCCATTCGAAGCCAGCTTCCACGAAGATCTTGTCAAGTCCTTCCTTCTCGGCTTGCATCTTAACACGTCCGGAGCCCGGTACAACAATGGCTGTAACGTTCTCTGATACCGTGTGTCCCTGAGCAACTTGTGCAGCAGCTCTCAAATCTTCGATACGGCCGTTTGTGCAAGAACCAATAAACACATAATCAATATTGATTTCGGAAATAGGTGTACCTGGAGCCAAATCCATATATTCTAGAGCTTTTTCAGCAGCTTTACGTTCATTTTCTGTAGTGAAGTCAGCCGGATTCGGTACGCTTGAGCAGATATCCGTGCCCATTCCCGGGCTTGTGCCCCAGGTGACTTGTGGGATCAGAGTCTCGACATTGAAATCTACCACAGTATCAAACTCTGCACCCTCGTCGGTTACGAATCCTTTCCATTGGGCTACGGCTTGATCATAAGCCTCACCTTGCGGCACGTATTGACGTCCGCGCAAATATTCGAAAGTAGTCTCATCCGGAGCAATCAATCCTGCTCTCGCCCCGCCTTCAATCGACATATTACAAACAGTCATTCGCTCTTCCATAGACAAGTCACGGATCGCTTGACCTGTATATTCAATAACATAACCGGTTGCAAAATCCGTTCCATATTTGGCGATAACGCCTAGAATCATATCTTTTGCTGTCACACCAGGATTCCGTTTGCCTGTAAAACGAATTTCCATCGTTTTAGCTTTGGACTGCTGCAGACATTGAGTAGCAAGGACATGCTCAACCTCACTCGTACCAATACCGAATGCCAAAGCACCGAAGGCTCCATGCGTGGAAGTGTGGCTATCTCCGCAAACAATGGTTTTTCCGGGATGTGTTAGGCCGATTTCCGGACCCATTACGTGAACAACCCCTTGATCAATATCATGAAGATCAAACAATCTCACGCCAAAATCACGGCAGTTCTGAGAAAGGGTGTCAATTTGCTGCTTGGATATAGGATCCGTAATATTAAAACGGTCTTTAGTAGGAACGTTATGATCCATAGTTGCAAATGTCAGTTCAGGACGGCGAACCTGACGACCGCTCAGGCGAAGTCCTTCAAATGCCTGCGGAGAAGTAACTTCATGTACCAAATGCAGATCGATGTACAAAATACCTGGTTTGCCTTCTTCTTGATGTATAACGTGATTATCCCAAATCTTCTCAAACATTGTCTTCTTGCTCATGAATTCACCTCATTATTTAATCGTTCATTAGGAAGAGAGCGTGGAGTCTCTCTTGAATGAAATAAATATAACATGGCTTTGTTTATAATTCCAAGATATGATATCTATAAAAGCCATAGTCTCAGCCTATAAGTGTGATGATGGAGTCGAACACATTATAGGATATACTTATAAGTAGTCTTATTAAATCAGAGGAGTAAGAACCATGGAACTTAGACAATTACAATATGTGCTGCAGATTGCAGCCGAAAGAAATTTCTCCCGCGCGGCAGATAAGCTGCACATCGCTCAGCCTTCTCTAAGTCAGCAGCTCTCCAAATTGGAGAAGGAGCTGGGAGTCCTGCTCTTCCAAAGAAATACAAGCTCGGTTGAACTGACGCACGCAGGAGCAAAATTTATTGAGCAGGCACAGACTATCATTGATGCTGTTGAACTGCTGCGTCAGGAAATGTCTGATATTTCCCAACTCCGGACCGGCCGGGTTGTTGTTGGAAGTATGCCGATTACAGGTGCCCATCTCCTTCCTCATGTTCTTCCTGTATTTAAAGAGAAATACCCAGAAGTTGATATTAATCTGCTTGAGGATTCCTCCATGAATTTAGAGAAGCTGACGGCGAACGGGCAGACCGATCTTAGTCTGCTCTCACTCCCTCTTGAAATACCTGCTCTGACTTATGAAATACTCGGAGAAGAGCGGATTGATCTTGCGGTTCCGCCAGGACATCCGCTCGCCTCACGCCTTTTGACAGGAGTGCGTACCTCACTGGAGGAATTAAAGGATGAATCCTTTATCGTGCTAAAAGAAGGACAGGGCTTTCGCAAAATGACAATGGAACTATGCCTGAACTCCGGCTTCAATCCCAGAATAGTCTTCGAAAGCAACAACATGGAAACTGTACAATCACTCGTAGCAACCGGAATGGGTGTAACACTCGTCCCTCATTTTATTGCCAGAGCACCACGGAGTGAGTTCGTTCCCGTATATCTCCCGCTGGCGGAGCCCGTTCCGACCAGAACTCTCGTTATCGCCTATCGGCGTGGAAGATACCTGTCAAAAGCCGCCGAGGCTTTTATCGAAACGTTCAAAACTACTGTGGCTGGGTTAAATCACTAACCTCAGAAAAGCACAACAAGCAGCCTGATGCCATTAGGCATTAGGCTGCTTGTTTGTGTATACATTATTCTAAGCGTCTATTATGCACTGAAGTCAAACGGTTCTGATTATCCTTAAGACGGGATGTATCATCATCTACTGGACCATTATCTTTCCGAGTGCCTGCCTTTTCCTCCAAAAACTCACGAGTCACTTGGTTTTGAATTGCTGCTTCTTCTTTTGCATCTTGGATCTGCTCTTGTAAGACTTCTACATTTTGAATCTGTTCCTGTAGGACATCCTTGCTGTTATCCAATTCTATCCACCTCCTAGTAACAGATTAGTAGTATTTTACCCGTTCAAGTTAAGGATAAACAAAAATTTTCAATCTATATAAGATGTACTTAAGATATTAACTTAAGGCTCTGGTGTCACTACCGTGAAGATTTGGACTTCCGGCCGCTGTTGTTTCCAGATTTCTTTGATTTAACCCGCTTTTAGCGGTTGAAATCCGGATACAAAGGCGGTCGCTGTCGCTCCTACAGTTCCAAATTTCACTTCGTTCCTTCTCGCTTTTTGTTATTTTCTTTTGTTCAGCTTATATAATTAGCTGTATGGCATATATAGTTCGTTCTCCCTTTGCAAACCGCCCTGCTCCATGTTATTCTAAACAACAAACAATGAAACGTGCAGACGGGACCAGTACGAATGAAACCATCACGATCAGAGAGTAAATTCCGTAATAGCTGAGAGAATTTACCGTGATATCATTCCGAATCCTACCCCCGAACGGCCTGCCCTAAGCAGGACGGACCCTCCCGTTATGAGGACTAGAGTCGGATGAACCTCATCAATGAAGGTGGTACCGCGGAAGTTAACCAAGCTTTCGTCCTTTGCTAAGTCTTAGGATGGGGCTTTTTTGTATTTTCATTAACTATTGAGGAAGTGAAAGACATTGACGACACGAATAGTGGTCAAAATCGGAAGCAGTTCTCTAACAGGATCCGAAGGCGGATTGAACCGTGAGGCCATCGCATTCTTCGCAACTGAGATCGCTGAGCTTCAGCAGAGCGGCTGTGAGGTGCTGCTGGTTACCTCGGGTGCTGTAGCTGCCGGTTTTCGCAGTATAGGTTATCCTACACGTCCGAAGCTGCTTCATGAGAAGCAGGCTGCAGCTGCAGTGGGCCAAGCGTTGCTTATGCAAGCTTACCAGGAAGCCTTCACCTCGCATAATATTACTGCCGCGCAAATCTTATTAACCCGTACCGATTTTTGCAGCCGCCGTGCTATGAACAATGCGGTTATGACC
Organism: Paenibacillus wynnii; assembly: GCF_000757885.1. Taxonomy (NCBI): domain Bacteria; kingdom Bacillati; phylum Bacillota; class Bacilli; order Caryophanales; family Paenibacillaceae; genus Paenibacillus; species Paenibacillus wynnii. Next base: position 1,820,771 of record NZ_JQCR01000003.1, read on the forward strand.
GTAGAAGAGCTGCTTCGCCAAGGAGCGATACCTGTCTTTAATGAGAATGACACCGTCTCTGTAGACGAGCTCAAATTCGGGGATAATGATACCCTTTCCGCACTTGTCGCCAACCTGCTTAAAGCCTCAATGCTGCTCGTGCTCACAGATATGGACGGACTATACAGCGGTGATCCGCGCAAGCATCCGAATGCAGTCAGATATCAGCAGGTAGAGGAGATTACTCCTGAGATTTATGCGATCGCCGGAGGAGCTGGCTCCAGTGTCGGAACCGGCGGCATGCGCTCCAAAATCGATGCAGCTAAGATTGCAACCCGGGGAGGCGTCCCCGTCTTCGTGGGGAAAGTGTCAGAACCCGGGGATTTACGAATTGCCGTAGAAGGTACCGGAAGGGGAACCTATTTTGCCACTACCTCCACTTCTTTACCGGTTAAGAAGCAGTGGCTAGGCTTTATGTCTACCCCTCTAGGCTCCTTACACGTAGATGCGGGCGCAGTTGAGGCTCTGCTGAATGGTGGACACAGTCTGCTTCCTGTAGGTGTGAAACGGACGGAAGGCCACTTTCATGCCGGGGATGTTGTAGAAGTATTAGGACCCGATTCCCGATTGCTTGGACGGGGAATTGTGAACTATGATGACGCTCAGTTACGAATGATTGAAGGCTTACCAAGCCGCCAAATTGTGGATAAGCTTGGAGAGGTTCCTCGGTTGGAAGTCATTCACCGGGATGAATGGATCACTTTGAGATAATAGGCAGCAGACTCAAAATAACAAGAAGTTCAGGGAGGAATATTGTCATGAGTGAAGTTGTAACGAAAGCAACATTGGCTAAGACTACAACAGGAATACTGGCTGGATTAACAACCGATCAAAAAAATGAGGCTCTGCTAATCATGGCCGATGCCTTGCAACGCGAAGCAGCAGCTATCATTTCTGCCAATGCTGAGGATTTGGAACGAGGCAGAATCGGCGGAACTCCTGAATCGATGTTAGACCGTCTGGCACTTAACGAAAGCCGTATTGATGATATTGCAGAAGGATTACGGCAAATTGCCGAACTGCCGGACCCTATCGGCGATCGTCTGGAACTGTTGGAGCGTCCAAACGGACTGACCATCGAGAAGCTTCGGGTACCGCTGGGTGTCATTGGGATTATTTACGAAGCCCGGCCAAATGTTACCGTAGACGCAGCCGGACTCTGCCTTAAGACCGGCAACGCAGTAGTCCTGCGCGGTGGATCTTCCGCCATATCCTCTAACCGCAAGATTGTAGAAGTGCTGCATCATGCGCTTGCGGAGACCGCAATGCCCCAGAATGCACTTCAGCTGATCGAGGACCCTAACCGCACCTCGGTTGATCAAATGCTGAAGCTGAATGGCCTACTTGATGTTATTATTCCGCGCGGAGGCAGCTCCCTGATCCAAAATGTAGTCATGAATGCAACTGTACCCGTCATCGAAACAGGTGCCGGTATCTGCCATACTTATCTTGATTCCAGTGCTGTGCCAGAGATGGCACAAGCCATTAGTCTTAATGCAAAAGCTCAGCGGCCCTCTGTATGCAACTCTATGGAGACACTGCTTGTCCATCGTGACTATGCCGAATCGAACCTATTGGCACTTGCCGAAGTGTTCAAGGAAGCTAATGTAGAGCTACGTGGTTGCCCTGAAACCTTATCCTTAATCCCATGGGCCTTATCCGCTACTCCAGAAGATTATGCCACCGAATATAATGATTATATTCTCAACCTCAAAGTTGTCGGCGATCTGGATGAAGCTTTGCAGCATATCGCTCAATATGGAACAAAGCATTCAGAATGTATCGTAACTGAAGATACGGACACGGCTGCGCGCTTCTTGCAGGAGGTGGATGCTGCTGCTGTCTATCACAATGCATCTACCCGCTTTACCGATGGTTTTGAATTCGGGTTTGGAGCCGAAATCGGCATCAGTACACAAAAGCTGCACGCCCGGGGACCTATGGGATTGCCTGCACTTACATCAACCAAATATAAGATTTACGGCCACGGTCAAATTCGAGGCTAGAATTCAACCCTAGGGAGGGCTTTATCAATGTGTCAACAACCTTCAATTCCCCTCATTTCCGAGAAAATTGTCTTTTATGGAGCAGGATCCATGGCTGAAGCTATCGTACGCGGTATGATTGCCCGCTCGGTTGTTGCCTCAGATCATGTTGTTGTACTTAATCGTAGTAGCAACGAAAGATTGGCTGAGCTTCGAGCACGTTATAGTGTACTCGCAAGCAACGATCCCGAACAGAAAACGGAGTACCTGCGCACTGCACCCGTTATCGTTCTGGCCATGAAGCCTAAAGATGCTGCTGAAGCTTTACGGACCTTGGGCCCGCTGCTAAATCCGGACCAGCTTGTCATTTCTGTTATTGCAGGACTAACGATCCGTACAATTCAAGGACTGCTCGGAAGACAACAGCCTGTTGTTCGCACAATGCCCAATACCTCCAGTTCCATTGGACTCGGAGCTACAGGAATCTCTTTCTCCAAAGAAGTGGATGAAAAGGGCCGACGTCTGGCTCTGAATATGTTCGAGGCGGTAGGCCTTACATCTGTTATTGATGAAGAACGTATGGAAATTCTAACGGGGATCTCCGGAAGCGGTCCAGCATACATTTATTACATGATGGAAGCCATGATTGCTGCTGGTATTCGTGGTGGATTGTCTGTAGAGCAAAGTGGTGAGTTAACCGTGCAGACAGTGCTTGGGGCTGCTCGGATGGTTCAACAGACCGGAGAAACACCAGCTGCCCTGCGCAAGAAGGTCACCTCTCCGAACGGGTCTACACAAGCTGCGCTGGAGGTACTCGACAAAGGAGACTTTTTTGAAACGGTTATTGCTGCCGTAAACCGCTGCGCCGAGCGTTCCCGCGAGATGGGTGCAGCCCTGGAGAAAGAACTCAGTAAGTAGTTTCATCGTCTAATGAACAAGAGCCTCTTCTTAGTAGATTTTTTCTACTCAGAACAGGCTCTTTTTTTATAAAAATCTTACCTTTCGACCCTATTTCCGCTATTATCCCGTACGATCACCTTAAGCTCTGAAGGAGCAGCAACGGTTACATTCACTTTATTTCGGGTGTGATCCAATGAATTTCGCGCGGTATCACCCAGCAGAATATACAGTGTATCTCCCGCTACCTTGGTACGAAGCAGCTGATCCTCATCGTCCGCTCCCAAGCGCCCATCATTCGAAACGTAGGTTCCGAAGACATTGAGCTCGGTTCCACCTGTCTTATCCACTGTAACTCCATACGGATTATCTCCCTGAACGATAACTTGCTTCACTCCTGCAGGGACAGAACCGCTCCATTCGGGAAGCGGGTAATTATGTTCAACAGAAGAGACCATTTGGCGGATCTCCTGAGTTAGACCCAGGGAACTAAGTCCGGCGAAAACCAGACAGCACAGGGACAGGAAGCCGACGAAGAAAATACTAAGCACATCATAATACATTTTCCCTTTTCCCTTAAACCACAACGTGTAGATAACGACTTCTAATCCTAATAAAATGAAGATTAGCGGCCACCAGGCTAGCGCCGTCTCAAACACATCCATGCCTTTCCATTGGGAGGCCATGATCAACCCGCCCAGGAACAATAGACTCAGACCCATAGATAAAGTGCCTACACGCCAGCGCCGGGAGATCTCCTCTTTAAAATCAACTACGCCAGCTCCTACTGCCTGCTGTACCTCTATTGAGTTACTCATCTTTTAGCACCCGATTCCTTTTTTACTGATGTATTTTTACTGCCTACCAACAGCTTAACACCGCCGCCAATGAGCAATATGGATACGATAACCGTCTTTAGATAAGTACTAAACCTATATTGCAGACGCCATTCCGGAAAGCGGACATCCAAGGCAGGGATTGCAACGTTCGCAACAATATAATACAGTCCAAGTGCCAGAAGCCCTGCTCCCAGCCAGCCCTGATGATTCATAAAACCCTGAATTACAGGCTTATCCTGCAACTGCTCCCGCCCATAACGGCTAACGAGCTGCAGACCGTCGAACAAACTATAGAACCATATGACCGGTATCAGAAAGAAGAGCACGGATAGACGAAGCAAATCCATTACGTAAATACTACCGAGGAACAGCAGCATGAGTTGGAGCCCTCTTTTTTGCAATCCCAGATACATTTGTCCAGCACCGGGAAAAGCAGACAGCAGCGTAGCCAATACTTTACTGCGACGTCCATCCTCACGGCCTGCCTCCAAATCCTCAAACAAAGTCCGATCGACCAGCTCTTCTCCAGCCAGCTTGCGGTGTATATGCTGTACCGCATCGAACATACTATACAGCCAAATCACAGGCAGAACGCCGAACAATAGCAGAAAGGCAGAACTGGATGTAACACCTGTAAGGAAGAGCATTACCGTCATATATCCGAAGAAGGAAATCAGAAAGGATAACCCCCTCTGCATAAGCCCCATATGGAAATGACCCAATCCAGGGATAAAAGAAAGCAGAATAACATGAAATTTCTCATTATCATTATTTCGTACCGGTATTACGGCCTGCATCTCTCCGTTACTGGCTACTGCTGCTGTGTGATTCGGCGATTTCAATAGAACGATTAACAAATGCAGCATACTTATGCTCCACACTATTAAAAAGCCAACCCAACCGAGTAATGCGAATTCACCATCGTGTGAGGCAAGGGCAACCAAGAAGGACATAAATAATCCGCCGAAGCTGATTAGAAAATATACGATCCCAAGGATTCTTTTACCGACATAATAATGTCCTGCTCCCGGTATGATATTTAGAAAAAACGCACCTAATTTATTGATCTGATTTTGCATGCTTAACTCTCCTCTCATTGGTTCCCATCCGTCATAATCTGTTCCAACCAACCGCTGGTTGCCTGAATCACTTGTTCGCTGTAGGAACCTCCGCTATCATTTGGTACCACTACATCCATGTTCCCCGTCATCAGACGGTCAAAAACACCAGAGGACATAAACAACAAGGTCAGTGACGCAGCAACTGCGTAGTGAAAAAGGGTACGCTCATACCAGCGTTTTCGAGTCTGCCTCTGCGGTTCAATGCTATTTCCCGTTACTGGCAATCCCTCCATAACCTTGTTGACAAAAGAAACCTGATCCACTAATTCAGGAATTCCATCCTTCCATTCATCCAGAGATTCCATATATAAAGAGAGAGCTTCCTCATCTTCGAGGAGAATATCCTCCCATTTCTCTCGTTCAGCAGGGGTTCCTTGACCCGTAAGGTATGTTTTAAATCCATTTGTACCCATGAAGTGCTTCTCGCTATCCTTCATAGCCATTCCTCCTCCTTCCAATGGGTTCGAATCCAGTTTCTAGCCCGGTATAATCTGGATTCAACCGTTTTCAGGGTGATCCCGTGCTCTGCGGCAATTTGCTCGTAGTTTTTCTGTTCCAAATAAAAAGCGACAACCACCTCGCGGTGAACGGATGGCAGACTTTCTACTTCCTGCCACAATCGATCCCTGCGATCCCGTCGAATCACTCCATGTAACACGTCTTCATCCTGCGCAGGAGTAATACTAAGCACATTATCATAATCCACCGGGTGTTCCCTCAATCTGTCACGCCTCCGTTTGGCGTCAATTGCTTTATGTAGAGCAATGCGGGTGATCCAGGTTTTTAATCCCTGATGACGGTAGTCGGGGAGAGACTTATATATCTGCAAAAAGGTCTCTTGAGCCGCATCCTCAGCTTCTTTGGCATCCCTCAAAACCGAGTAAGTCACTTTATACACATGTTGACTGTATTCTTCAACGAACTGCCGGAACGATTGTACATTGCCCTGACAGATTTCTCTGATTAGATTCTCATCCTCAATGACGTCTCCCCTCCTTCCCTTAGCAATAGACGCAAGAAAGTATGTCTACCCCTGCGCCTTAATAGAAACTTTTTTCTGAATTACAAAATGTATAGAAAAAACCGTGCTGCAAAGGGCTAAAATGCCCCTGCAACACGGTTTATATATGATTTATTTACCGCCACCACGGAATTTCTGTGAATAGGCCTTCACATCTTGGGCGTTTTTGACCCGATTTCGGCTCCACTCCAGTAAAATCCGATCAATATAACGAAAATGAAGTTTCCCCGCGAATACGGATTCCTTCAACGCCAGTAAAATCAGTTCCTCAGGATAGCGATCCTGATCTAACCAGCCTGATATGGTCTCGCATTCCATTGGGGATAATGGACGTCCGAATTCTTTTTCGAAAATACTGAACAAGCTGCGGCTTGCTTCCTCAGGATCCGATAGACCTTTTCCAGTCCCACCATTAGGTGGAGAACCACCAAAACGATTGTCAGTTACTCTAGAGACCGAAGACTTCGATCCATTTCCTTGAGTTCCCTCTTGTTCAGCAGTTTTTGCTTGAGTCGCCAGATAAGAACCTAGCTTTCCGTACAAACCAGAAAAGTTATAGCGCTCATAATGCATGTCGCGCAGTTCATCATTATCACCATCGATACTGATAAATCCATCCTTCATAAGCTTCTGAAGCTCCCCGGCAATAACGGGTATGCTCCGCCCTGTTACAGCTTGAAGCTCCTCAAGAGAAGGGAATTCAATTCCCTCAACTTGACGAAAGGAGAGCAAGTGGATAAGCAGTAGTGTTTCACTACCGCTTAAGTTCAGCTTGCGGTAATTCTTAAGCAGGGCATACGGAATGATTGCCATTCCATTATCCAAGCCAAAGGAGACGCCTTCGCCCCAAGTGTTCCATCCTTTGCTGTCCATATGCGTCCCCTCTCTTCCCTTATGGGTAAAGACGGTACAGTGTACGAGGGAAAGGAATCGTCTCGCGAACGTGGTCAAGACCGCAAATCCAGGCTACTGTGCGCTCTAGTCCCAAACCGAAGCCAGAGTGAGGCACTGAACCGTAAGTGCGCAAATCCATGTACCATTTGTACGTATCCATTGAAAGATTATGTTCTTTGAAACGTTCCTCCAAGAGTGCAGGATCATCGATCCGCTGGGAGCCGCCAATAATCTCCCCATAACCTTCAGGAGCGATCATATCTGCACACAATACCACTTCCGGACGATCCGGATCTGGCTTCATATAGAAAGCCTTGAATGAAGCTGGGTAATGAGTAATAAATACCGGCTTGTCATTCTCTTCAGCGATAGCCGTTTCATGCGGTGCGCCGAAATCATCGCCCCAAGCAATCTCAAACCCTTTTTCATTCAAGAATTTAATTGCGTCATCATAACTGATACGCGGGAAAGGAGCCTTGATGTTCTCTAGCTTAGATATATCACGGCCAACCGCCTCAAGTTCAGGACGGCAATTCGTAACTACGGATTGCACGACATAGCTAATGAAGTTCTCTTGAACACGCAGGCTCTCCTCATGATCTGTGAATGCCATTTCAGGTTCAATCATCCAGAACTCAATCAAGTGGCGACGTGTTTTAGACTTCTCGGCACGGAAGGTAGGTCCGAAGGAATACACTCGGCCCAGCGCCATTGCAGCAGCTTCCATGTAGAGCTGGCCGCTTTGGGTCAAATAGGCATCCTCTTCGAAATACTTCGTATGAAAGAGGTTGGTTGTACCCTCAGCAGAGGAAGGTGTCAAAATCGGCGGATCCACAAGCGTAAATCCGTTCGTATCGAAGTATTGCTGAATGGCCCGGATAATCTCCGCACGAATAACTAACACCGCCCGCTGCTTTGCGGAACGAAGCCAAAGATGACGGTGATCCATCAAGAAATCTACGCCGTGCTCCTTCGGTGTAATTGGATAATTCTCCGTCAAATGAAGCACTTCTATGCCGGTCACAGTCATTTCATACCCTGACTGACTACGCGGCTCTTCGCGGATAATTCCGGTCACATACAATGAGCTTTCCTGAGTCAGGCTCTTTGCATCATCCCACACTTGCTCGGATACTTCCGATTTCACTACAACCCCTTGGATATATCCTGTACCATCACGAAGCTGAAGGAACTGTATTTTACCACTGGAGCGTTTGTTATTGACCCAACAACCGATAACTACCGGTTCTCCGACATGTTCATTCACAGTCTTAATTACACTCTTGTTAGCCATGCCTTCAATCTCTCCTCTAATTTAGCCGTTAATTCCTGACACAATACGGTTTGTATCACGTGCAATGACAAGCTCTTCGTTTGTCGGCACTACAAGCACCTGCACCTTGGAATCAACCGTAGAAATACGGCGCGGGTCGCCGGAGCGGACCTTGTTAGCCTCTTCATCTAGTTCAATGCCGAGGAATGTCAGATTGTTAAGAATTCTTCCACGCAGCATTGATGAATTCTCACCAACACCGGCAGTAAATACGATAACATCCACACCATTCATAGCAGCTGCGTAAGAACCAATGTACTTCCGCAAGCGATATTCATACATATCAAAAGCAAGTGTTGAGTTAGGATCACCCTTCTCAGCCCCGGACTCAATATCACGCATGTCACTGCTGAATCCTGAAATAGCTAGGACTCCACTGTGTTTGTTAAGCATAGAGTTAACCTCGCCTACGGACAGTTCTTCCTTATTCATTACATAAGGAACAATTGCCGGGTCAAGATCACCGCTGCGCGTACCCATCATGAGGCCTTCCAAAGGGGTCATACCCATTGATGTATCAACAGATATACCATTCTTCACAGCCGTCACACTGCCACCGTTACCGATATGACAAGTGATAATATTCAGGTCCTTCAGCGGACGTTCCAGGAATTCCGCAGCAGCTTTGCTTACGAATTCATGGGATGTTCCGTGTGCACCGTAGCGGCGAACCTTGTATTTATTATACAAAACTCTCGGAATAGCATACATATAAGAACTTTCAGGCATAGTTTGGTGGAACGCTGTATCAAATACTACAACCTGCGGTACTCCCGGCATATTAATCTCGGTTGCCGTAATACCCATCATTGCTGCTGGGTTATGAAGCGGAGCCAGGTCAAACAATTGGCGAATTTTAGTCTTTGCATCAGCATCCACCAGCGCAGAAGCCTTGAAGAATTCTCCCCCGTGAACTACACGGTGACCTACTGCATTAATCTCATCCGTTGAAGCAAGAACTCCGTGCTCTTTATCAGTAAGGCAAGCCAGAACTTTACGAATGGCTGTATTGTGTTCCAAAATTTCGCTGACTTCAGTTACATCCGGTTTACCGGTTGGCTTATGAGTCAAAATGGAAGAATCCATTCCAATACGCTCTACCAGACCTTTAGCCAAGACGGATTCGTCAATCATATTGTAAAGCTGATATTTCAAAGAAGAACTGCCTGAGTTAATAACTAGAATATTCATGCACGGTCACCATCCTTGTCATACTTGAAGAAGCCTTCGCCCGATTTCATACCTAATTGTCCTGCACGCACCATTTTTTTAAGAATAGTAGAAGGACGGTATTTCAACTCGCCATATTCACGGAACATCCGTTCCAGCGCAGCCTGCACGGAATCTAGACCGAAACGGTCAGCCATTTCAAGAGGTCCATATTGGAATTGGTAGCCGATACGCATAGCATCGTCAATATCCTGCGGTGAAGCAACGCCTTCTTGAAGCACATGCATAGCTTCGTTAATGAACAAGCAAATGAGGCGGGATGTTACAAATCCAGGGGATTCATAAATCATTACGCCTTTTTTCTCAACAACTTCATCAACGAACAACTTGGTGTCTTCAAAAGTAGCATCGGATGTTTTCAGTCCACGCACGATTTCGACAAGATCCACTTTAGCTACAGGATATATAAAATGCATTCCGATTACGCGCTCCGGATACATCGTTGAGCTTGCAAGTTCCGTTAAGCTAAGTGTTGATGTGTTACTAGCTAGGATAATATGGCTAGGACATACTTGGTCAAGCTGGTTGAACACTGCTTTTTTTGCTTCCAAATCTTCTGTGATGGTTTCAATGACCATATCACAAGAACTTAGTTCAGCAAAATGGGTTACCTTTTGAATCCGGCTGAGAATTAATTTCTTCTCCGCTTGAGTGATTGCCCATTTCTCCAGTTGTTTGTCTAGACTGGTCTCAATCATTTCATAGGAGTAATTCAATCGTTCTGGGGTTTTCTCCACTAACATTACATCGAGGCCTTTGGCTGATAACATCTCAGCAATACCTTGACCCATCGTGCCACCGCCAATGACACCTATTTTTTTAAAATTCATCAAAAAGTCTCCATCCTTTCAGGTATCTATACTTTTGTATTGTACCTTGTCTGTCGTAAAGATTTATAAGCCCGACATATAATGATATCTTAGCATGTCTGAAAAGTAAAAAAAAATAACCGGCATAAAGAATTATGCCGGTAAAAGGACGCTGTCACTAAATTGACAACGAAATTGCTCTCCAGAGAGGACTTCTTCCTTCATAAGGATGTCCAAGGAGTAATTAAACACGTTTCGCTGCTGATTTAGCAACTCATGTGTACGTGCCATAAGTTCATCCAAAATATTACTATTCTCTTTCATAATCTCTTCCGTTGTTACCATTTCAAGCTTGGCAATCCCGAGCGAAGTAAGTCCCGATTTCATCATTGTCTCAACAATATTGAGTGCCTGATCGAAATCTCCGCGAGAGCCAGTACTTCTTCCGCCATAAAATATAACTTCAGCAGCAGCTCCGCCGAGAGCAATCATAATCTGTTCTTCCAGATAATCTTTTGTATATAAGTACTGTTCCTGTTGCGGATTATGACGGACATAACCAAGCGCTTGACCTCTCGGAGTTAAAGTAACCTGACTTACACTACCCGGACGCAACAGTTCTGCCATAATAGCATGTCCAAGCTCATGAATAGCCACGCGTTTTTTCTCTTCTTGATTGGTTTCTCGGTCTGTCTTTTCGCCCATCATAACTTTATCAATAGCCATGGATAAATGACGCTGTTCCACTGCCGTCAGATTTTCCCGCAGCATATAAATCGCTGCCTCATTCATAACACTTTCTAGTTGAGCTCCCGAGAAGCCGTAAGCCTCCTCAGCAATTTTATCCAGGCTAACCTCTGCATGAAGAGGTTTGTTCTTGGCATGGAGATCGAGAATGGATTTACGACCTTTTTTATCAGGCATGTCCACTTGAATATGGCGGTCAAAACGTCCTGGACGCAGAAGTGCCGAATCCAGCATTTCTTTGCGGTTTGTAGCTGCTACCAAAAGGATACGAGGTGCTTCATTATTGTAAATTCCGTCCATCTCCGTAAGCAGCTGGTTCAGCGTCTGATCATATTCCCGCTGCTGCCCCCCCTCACGCTTACCGCCAATGACGTCAATTTCATCTATGAAAATAATGGCACTTTCCTTGTTCTCTTTCACAGCACGGGTACGGGCATCACGGAATAAATCACGGATACGCCCAGCACCTACACCCACATACATCTCAACAAACTCACTGCCCGCTGCAGCGATGAATACGGAATTCGTGTAATGCGCAGCAGCTTTGGCCATTAACGTCTTACCGGTTCCCGGAGGGCCTGTGAGAAGTATACCTTTCAGTGGGCGAATACCAAATTTACTGATTTCTTCATGTCGGATCAAAAAATCCAGTGCTTCACGCAGCTCTTGCTTGGCACTGTCCTGTCCACCGATTTCTTCAAAGGTGAGTTTAGATGGGCCGCTCTTCTTACGTTTCTTCTCAGCTCCGGCATTCACGGTCAACCCGCCGCGCATATGGGCTACGAGCAACAGGGCACCCAGCATGGCAACAGCAATAATTATGGGCAGTATATTTATTCCCACAAAGGCCATAAAAATCAGCAGTACAGGAATAAATCCCACTAATACTTCTTTAATCCACTTAGGCATTATTCCATACCCCCATATTCTCAGGCTGTCGCGGTAAAATAATAAATTTGCTTTCCTTACCGTTCGTCAAGCTCACATACACATTGTTGTCATCAATTTCGGTAGTAGCAGTGATGCCCTCATATTGTTCCTTCAACTGGTCAAGTTTAGCAGGTATTAATGTATATTTGCGGCTCTCCATGGCTTCAGCAACAGAGAACATTGCTTGATCCCAAATTTCATCAAGCTCTTCACTGGAATGTTGTTCTAAATCCAACTTAATGGAACGTCCTCCAATGACAGATTCTCCTTCTGTGGAAATATATTGGACTAAATCGCGTAGTTTCGTTCCAGGTTGTAAATCAAGTTTCAAAGATACTTCATTGCGGTTAATAGATATGTGTGATTTGTTGACTCCCTGATAGCTGTTAACAATCTTTTGCAAGGGTTCCTGGATAGCAAACTGGCGATACAGAAACCACCCGCCGAACATAAGGGCGACTGATAGCAGTGAAGTTAGTAATACAGGTACAAGACGCAGTTTCAAGTAACGTCCTCCTCTCATAATGGCAGAACATATATAAGTTTCGCATTAATAACAGAATATCAAGAGTGTATGACTGCAACATGCCTTGAATACAAGTAGTAGTATATCATAAGTGTATATACTATTTGAAAACAAATTGTGAATATATTTAAAATTTTCACTACTAATGTTTTCCTGTTTATGGTTACTTTTAACCCTTTATCGACAAAAAGACCGAATCTATTAGCGATTCGGTCTTTTTGTCACAACTGAAATGTGATAAATATCTCTGTTAACAATGTGGAAATTATGAAGAGTGTACAATTAATGCAACTTACAGTATACACTCCAATGCAGCTACTGAGTACACTTAATAGACAAAAAAAGCCGGGCAAACAATTACGTTTGCTCGGCTTTTATATTAGCGGTTGGGCAGACTGAACTCATCCCCGATGGAGGAACCATCTGCAAAACGATAGAAGCGATAATGATAACGATCGTTTTTCTTGTAGAAGAGCTGCCATGCATATTCACCATTGTAGACACCTGGTAATAAGCGCTTTATGGTAATTCCAGGCATTTCTGATTTTATAATCGCTCTGATTTTGTCCTCAGAGGTTCCGTTACTAACCATTTCTGCATATACAGCCGTATCGTCATCTGCAATCTTGCCGTTGGCTGTAAATCGGACCCACACCATCATATCCGTATCATCCCGGTTCTTTCCCGTTAGGACCCAATAGATAGAATTTTCATCCCAGACGGATTTCTGCGCCTTTGTGATTTCAATCAATCCGGCCCTACTTTTAGCTGCCGCTTTGGCGGCACTGCGCTCATTCCATTGATCTTTCATAATATAGCCATAGAACTGGCTTAATCCGAACAGAAGGAGCAGAGTCACGCCTAACCCCAGCAAGAGCCATTTTCTCCTTTTCTTCAAAGTACAGCTCCCTTTCCTATAACATTCAGACGTTCATAATTACCGTTGTAGAAGGTTCTCAAAAGACTCTTGAGCTTTGTGGCGGATCATCTCTTCATCCATTGTCAGGCATTTCCCGTGCTTAACAACCTGCTGACCGTTAATCCATACATGCTCAACATCCTTCGCACTTGCCGAATAGACCGCATGAGAGAGCAGATCAGAATGTGGAAGCAAGTGAGGTTGGTCAATATCAATAGCGATAAAGTCAGCCTTCATTCCAGGTGCAAGACGTCCTACATTGTTCAAAAAGATAGATTTAGCTCCATACTCCGTAGCCATACGCATGGCTTCCGGTGCCGGAATGGCCGTTGGATCTCCGCTTATCCCTTTATGAATCAGCGCCGCAAGACGCATTTCTTCAAACATATCCAGGTTGTTATTGCTCGCAGCTCCATCCGTTCCAAGGGACACTGGCACTCCCGCCCGCAGTAAATCGGTTACACGCGCTATTCCGCTGGCTAGTTTCAGGTTACTGCCTGGATTATGGGAAACGCCAACCTGATGACGAGCCAAAATTTCAATTTCCTCATCGTTCAAATGAACACCATGTGCTACAAGCGAAGGGCGGGTGAACATACCCAGCTTCTCCAAATGTGCGACCGGTCGAAGGCCGTAATCGGCTTCATTCTGTTCAACCTCACGACGTGTCTCAGACATATGAGTATGCATCGGAAGATCCAAATCATGAGCCGCCTGAACGAACTTAACAAAAAAATCAGGTGGACATGTGTAAGGTGCATGTGGGGAGATCATAGTTGTAATTCTTCCATCCGCCTTGCCATGCCAGTTCCGGGCAAATTCAATCGCTTCTGCAAGCTTATGATTCTGCATTTCTTCAGAACAAAAGCCGATTACTCCGCGCATTAGAACAGAACGAATTCCGGATAACTCCACTACTTCGGCGACCCGATCCATATGATCATACATATCCAGGAAGGTAGTTGTTCCGCCCTTGAGCATTTCTAATACGGAGAGTGAAGTTCCCCAGTATACATCCTGCCCGGTGAACTTTTCTTCCATAGGCCACATTTTTTCCTGAAGCCATACCTGAAGGGCAAGATCATCACCATATCCGCGAAGTAGCGACATCGCCGCATGACCATGTGTGTTAACCAAACCCGGCATGAACAACAATCGGCTGCCGTCTACAATCTCAACTCCGCTTTCGAAAGGAGGTTCCACTTCACCTATGTAAGTGATCAGATCATTTTCGATGGTCATATAACCGGTAAGGACAGGCTTATCAGAACCAGGTATTACATATCTACCGTTCTTTATTGTCCATTTATTGCTTTTCATGTTCGCTTTCTTCCTTTCCATCCTGCAAATAATAAGCAAGACTTTGCAAATCGGTTGTGAAATCAGCTGCATGAATGCGGATATTAGAAGGAGTCTTCAGAATAACCGGTGCAAAGTTCAGAATTGCCTCTATACCTGATTCAACCAAAGTGTCTGCTACGTTCTGTGCCTCAAACTCCGGTACAGTAATAATAGCAATTCGGATGCCCTGTTCACGGATTGTACTGCCCAGTTCTTCCATTGGTTGAACAACAAGTGAGTTAATTTTTTGGCCAACTTTCGGCTTATATGAATCAAAGATAGCTGTTATCTTCATTGTATCTTGTAAGTAGGCATTGTAATTAGACAAAGCATGCCCCAGATTTCCGGCACCAACAAGCGCTACGTTCAACGGCTGATCCAATTTTAGGATATGGCGGATTTTTTCAATGAGGTAAGGAACATCATAACCGATTCCTTTTCTTCCGAAATCACCGAAATAAGCCAGATCCTTGCGTATTTGTGCTGGATTTAGATCGAGCTTTTGTCCAAGCTCTTGAGAAGAAACTGTGGCAATTTCACGAGTGTGGAGTTCATTCAAGAAACGCAGGTACACAGGTAGTCTGCGTACGACAGCCTCCGATATTTTATCCGACTTCATATATTCTCCTCCTATAGGTGTTAACATTGTATCCAAAATAATTGAAAGTCAACTCAGAAAAGTGCAAAAAATCGGGCGTTTTAGGAGACGCCCCCCTCCTCTAACCATTCTGCAATACGCGGGACCATCTGATCTGTCAGCATATGCTCCATTTTGGGCCCCGGTAGAGAGTAAAGAAAATATTTTCCATAATAAGATTCGATTACTCGGGTATCATACACAATTACAATTCCCTTATCCTGTGCAGTCCTGACTAACCGCCCAAAACCCTGCTTGAACCGAATCACTGCTTGAGGCACTGACAGCTTCATAAAAGGATTCTTCTTCTGGGCCTGCAGGAGCTCCGATTTCGCTTCCGCCAGTGGATGGTTAGGCGGTTGGAAAGGAAGCCTTACAATGGCCAGACAGGTCAAAGCCTCGCCCGGAATGTCTACGCCCTCCCAGAAGCTACTGGTCCCCAAGAGGACCGAAGCATTGCTGTCCTGAAAGCGGCGAATAAGCTTGCTCCGGCTGCCTCCTTCAATCCCTTGACCTAGTACCGTTATCTCTTGTGAAGACAGAGCTTCTTTCAAGGGATCGTATACCTGACGAAGCATACGGTAGGATGTGAATAGCACCATCATTCTTCCTCGGGTCGTCACTGCCGCTTCGGCAAGCGATTGCACCAGCGTATCGACAAAGCGGGCATCTCCCACGCTGCCTTTCACACTTGGAAAATCTCTTGGAATCACAAGCAGCGCCTGTTCCCTGTAATGAAAGGGAGAAGGAAGAAGGGCGGTCATTAGCCGACCGTTCTCGGCAGCTTCATTTAACCCTAAATTATCAATCATAAACTGAAATGATTT
Organism: Paenibacillus wynnii; assembly: GCF_000757885.1. Classification (NCBI taxonomy): domain Bacteria; kingdom Bacillati; phylum Bacillota; class Bacilli; order Caryophanales; family Paenibacillaceae; genus Paenibacillus; species Paenibacillus wynnii. The sequence goes on from NZ_JQCR01000003.1 coordinate 1,836,866, forward strand.
ATCAACAGACAATGTTGCCGAGGTAAGCACGATGCTTTTTTTCTTATCGAAGAAAAGCTCCTTTAATTGGGAACTGACATCGACGGGAACGGCATAGAGCTGTAAAGACTTGCTGCGGTAATTTCCATTTGCCTCCAGCCAATATACAACATTCTCGTCATTCAAGCCCATAAAAAAACGCACGTTATCCCGAATGGCTGCCAAATCTTTAAATAATCCACCAATATCAGTTATAAGGCTGTCTGAAGAGGACTGTCCCTCCTGATCCCGCATTTCATTCAGCATTCTCTCGCCCGAACGCAGGGCATCACTAAGGGTAGTTATCATCCCGCTCTCCAAGGTAGAGAGCTCCTCCCAGTTCTTCGGCTTGTTGCCTGGGAGAAGACGCATAACCAGTTGCCCAGCTTCTCCTGCACCCGCATCACTCCGTTCGGGAAGAAGACCAAATAACTTCTCACTTAATGTGTCCCATGTCTCCTTGACAGTGATCAAATCGGAATAAATCCTATCAATAATTAGACTCCATTCAGAGGCCTGCTCACTTCCGGCAGATTGCAGCTGCTGGCGAAGTGTGGGCAATTGACCGTTACGGCTGTCTTTGAACAGTCGGGAAAGTGTGTGAACCACAGTGAAATGCTTCATGTGCATCCCCAGATGTTTACCAGCCACATCCTCCAGATGATGAGCCTCGTCGATAACCAAGTGTTCATATGCAGGGAGCAGTTGATGTCCCGCTTTTACATCTGCGAACAGCTTCGAGTGGTTCGTTATGACCACGTCAGCGATACTTGCCTCATGCTTTGCCCGGTGGTAAAAGCATTTGCGGAACCAAGGGCAGGAACGTCCTAGGCAGGAATCAGTATCACTAGCTACCGTTTCCCAGAAATCTCCGCCACGGTTACCCATATTCAGCTCTTCATCATCCCCGGATTCCGTTTGGGTCAACCAGACAATCATTTGCGCTGAAGTGATAATATCTTCTCTTGGGCTGATAAAGTCTCTTCTATTAATTTTATGTTCAAATTTCCGAAGACACAAATAGTGCCCTCTGCCCTTAAAAATCGCAGCTTTGAAGGGAAAGGGAACCACTTGAGTTAGCAAAGGAATATCTCGTTCACGCAGTTGGTCTTGAAGATTAATGGTATGAGTACTGACCATGACTTTCTGATCTGTAAGAACACTCTGATAAATGGCTGGCAGTAAATACCCAAGAGACTTTCCTGTACCTGTTCCTGCCTCGATCAACAGATGCTTCTCTTCCTCCAGTGCTTTCATGACCTCGCCGAACATGATTTCTTGGGCTTCCCGACTTTCATAATGCGGCAAAGTTTCTTTAAGGCGCTTGGTTACCTCAGACATGTAATCTGTAAAAGATAAATGCTCTAATGGATTCTCATGACTGTCAGCACGCGGAAGAGCCAACTCGTTCCAGTCCCCTATCTTAAGGGCAAGCTGTCGGTAAAAGGTCAAATCTCCTTCGGGCTGGAAGGTCTCCATTTCCCGTTCACGGAGCAGACCGTCGAAATACCAGCCCATGTCACCATCTGACTCTGTAAAGAGCTCACTGAGGCGTTGAATGGTTAATAAGGGGAGGCTATATAGTTCCTCTAGACATTTAAGCAGCACAAGAGCTGTAGCATGAGCATCGCTGTCCGCCTGGTGCGGACGTTCATGCGTGAGGCCAAATTGAGAAGTGACAGCTCCGAGCTGGTAAGTGGTCAGGGATGGAAAACATATTTTGAGAAAATCTATCGTATCCAAAATACGACCCTGAAACGGCAAATATCCGCACCGGTCCAGGGCACTTTGCAAAAAATGAAAATCAAAGGAGACGTTATGCCCAACGAGCACAACATCATCCAATAAGGGCACAAGCTCCATCATCATTTCTTCCAGTTCTGGGGCATTCTCCACATCACTGTCGGTTATTCCGGTTAGACCGGTAATAAAGGGCGGAATGGGTGCTGCGGGCTTGACGAAAGAACCGTAGACACGGGAGATGGACAGGTCTTCTTCTATTATGGCGAGTCCAACCTGGATAATTTCACCCACAGATTGGGTTCCGGTAGTTTCAAAATCAAGCACGGCAAATTTCATTATAAGTTCTATTCCCTTTCACTTGAGACTCCTTATCAGCATAACAGAAGTTACGAAAAAAGGCGATGCACACCGCTTTGACAGAGGATGCATCGCTTAAGATAACGGACTATGATTATAAAAGCGAAACAAGCTGACTTCCGTACTGAAGTTCCCCGCCTTTGCTCCGGCAGACCTCCAGGTTAACATTCGGTTCAGGAAGTGAAGGATCATGCTGCAGAGATAAACTAAATAGCTCCCGAGCCTCCGTGAAACGTTCCTGAGAAGCTCTAATGCAGCCCATGGCATTATAAACCATTGCCTTCAGCTTCCTATTCCTTACCAAAGTCACCATGTGCTCCAAATGCACCCAAGCCGCTTCGCCTTCACCCTGATGAAGGAACGACATGGCTAAATACAAACGACCTGAAAGACTCTCCGGATAGCGGGTAATGACCGTCTTAAACTGCTCAATACATTGCGGGTACATAAGCAGTTTATAATACCCCTGTCCTCTGGCAAAGGACTCCATGGAGAGTTCTGGAGCTTCACGCTGAGGCGGTTCTTCTTCCATTTCCAAGGTTAAGTCCGTCCCTTGGTTAAAATCACTCATTTTCTCTGCAAACGCTAGCCACTCATCCATCACATCATCACTAAGGCGACGAAGCAGATTGTACTTGCATAAAAGCTCTTCCCGGCGGGCACCCTCCGCTGTAGGGTAATCAATAATGATTTCGCGTAGCATCTCGTTCATTTCAGCAAATAAATGTTGAAACACGGGACATCCCACCCTCACTGAAAATGAAATCAGTTCAACTTGCCTGACTTCATTTTTCGCCGAGAGCAGTCCTTTCATCCCTTCCATTGATTACATATATAATTGCTTAGGCTATTGTAGCGTGAATTTCGTGATCAACCTGCTTAAGCAGCTTATTATTATCGTCAACAAATACGACGGTTGGTTTATGAGTACTCAGTTCTTCCTGAGACAGCATTACATAAGAAATGATAATTACTGTATCCCCTGGATGCACCAGCCGGGCAGCTGCGCCGTTAAGACAAATTACTCCGCTTCCGCGCGGACCTGGTATCACATAAGTCTCAAGGCGGGATCCATTGTTATTATCAACGATCTGCACCTTTTCATTCTCTAATAAATCAGCGGCTTCCATTAAGTTCTCATCAATGGTAATACTGCCCACGTAATTTAAATTAGCTTCCGTAACCGTTGCACGGTGTATTTTGGACTTCATCATATGTCTAAACAAGAACGACAACCTCCTTCGGCGTGAATACAATATTATCTATAAGACGAGTTTTGCCGAACTTCACAGCCAACGCTATTATAATTTCACCATCTATAGTCATTAGGGAAGCATCGGCATCCAAAGAATCTAACCCTGGAAAGGTTAAAATCTCGGCATAATCAATATTTGCAAGCGGTGAACGCGAAATCACAGATACAAGTAATTGTTGTACCTCAGCCACTGTATTGGCTTTGCCTTCTTCAAAGGCTTGCCGGGCTTCTTGGAGTGACTGGGACAAGACAAGTGCCTGATCACGTTCTTCCTTAGATAAATAAACATTTCGTGAACTCAGCGCCAGGCCGTCACTTTCGCGTACAATTGGGCAGGCTATAATGTTAACATTCATGTTGAGGTCGGAAACCATTTGCCGCAATACAGCCACCTGCTGAGCATCTTTTAAACCGAAGAAAGCATAATCGGGTTGCACCATATTGAACAGCTTGGAGACTACGGTTGTAACTCCGTCAAAATGACCCGGACGCGAAGCTCCGCAAAGCTGAGTGGTCAGTGAGGTTACAGATACTTGGGTACGGATCGGTGTAGGATACATGACCTCCACACTAGGAATAAAAACAATATCGGCACCCTCCCGCTCGGCGAGTTCCAGATCTCTTTTCTCATCACGCGGATAGGATTCGAAATCTTCATTGGGCCCAAACTGCAACGGATTGACAAAAATACTCATCACGACCGTACCACACATTTCCCCGGCCCGGCGCAGAAGGCTCCCATGTCCCTCGTGTAAAAAACCCATAGTCGGAACCAAACCGATCGGTCCATGACCGCCACCGCGCATATATTCCATCGCTTCACGTAATTGCTCTACATTTCTTACCACTCTCATCTTATTTCACTCCTTTTCCGGCAGCGCCATATAATGATTCAAGTACGGTCTCATCCGCTGCAAAGATATGACTTTCATCAGGGAAGGAACGTTGCTTCACTTCTTGTACATATTGACTAATCCCTTCACGGATTAAGCTTCCAACATCTGCATAGGTTTTGACAAAACGCTTTTCCCGGTATGGGGATGCATAACGCAAGAGATCATGAAAAACCAGTACTTGACCGTCACAGTAACGACCCGCACCAATTCCAATGGTAGGGATACTAAGTTCTTTTGAAATAGCTTCGGCTACTTCTTCTGTAACCAGCTCCAGCACCACTCCAAACGCACCTGCAGCCTCCAGAGCCTTCGCTTCGTCCATCAAGCGTTTCGCATCCTGTGGATCCTTGCCTTGAACACGGTAACCGCCAATCATATTGACAGATTGAGGTGTAAGTCCTATATGACCAAGAACGGGCACACCTGCGGAAACCACTGAAGCCACAGTATTGCAAATCTCCAGTCCGCCTTCCATTTTGACGGCATGAGCACGGCCTTCCTGCATCAGTCTTCTTACGCTCCGCAGCGTCTCGTCAATTCCGCCGTGATAGGTCATAAACGGCATATCTGCAACGATAAAAGTATGCTCCGCACCGCGGGTCACTGCCCGGGTATGGTAGACCATGTCCTCAATAGTGACCGGCAAGGTAGAGTCATACCCAAGAACCACATTACCTAGAGAATCTCCCACCAGAATGAGATCAATTCCCGCTTCCTCAGCCAGCCGTGCAGAAGGAAAATCATATGCGGTCAGCATGCTTAGAGGCACACCATCCAATTTCATTTTTTTCATTTTCACAATGTTCAATGCTTGTTTTCCAGCCATTTAAGCTTCGCTCCCCTTTTTTGAATACATTTACGCGTCACTCGCGCAAACAAAAAAACCCTTTAGCATGTCCGCTAAAAAGGTCCGAAGGGCAGTAAGAAGAGTCACTCGCGTGTCGTCCCTTCTGTCTCGGTCCTTACGGCTCAGAGCAGAATCCAACGTAACCGATAACACAGTTATGAAGGTAAATCCAATGATTCATGAATTTCAAACGCTAAAGTTAATTCATACGCAGAGTGCAGTTCGTATCCTCTGATACTGCCTCTAGCCATAGTATACCAAATTGATTTCACAAATACACCAAAAAATATGACAAGGGGTGAACCCCTTGCCGAGTTATATCATCTCGATTTCACCGGAACACACACTGAATATCTGTCCATGATGATTTTCCAGCAGCAGTCCCCCGTCACTATCAAGCCCAACCGCCTTGCCTTCACTGCGCCCTTGAGCTGTATTCAGGGCAACCTGCCGACCTAGTGTCACCGATAGAGATTCCCAGAGCATACCGATAGGTCTAAATCCTTGCTCCAAATATAAAGAATATAGTAATTCCAGTTCAGACAGAACCGTTCCGGCAAGCTCTGCACGATCCACAGGAGCTCCTCCGCGTTCAATCATTAGCGAAGTTCCAATGCCTTTCAAGAAGTCCGGATAATCGTCCTCAGCCAGATTAGCATCTATCCCTATCCCTGCAATGCAGTACTGAAGCTGCCCTTCATTCATGCTGGATTCCAGTAAAATTCCGCATACCTTGCGCCCAGAGACCAACAGGTCATTAGGCCATTTGATCCCGGCTCCAACACCGGCAACTCGACGTATCGCTCTGCAAACCGCCACACCTGCTAACAAGGTAAGTTGAGGGGTGGAGTGTAGGGGAAGCTTCGGGCGAAGGATAACACTCATCCAAATGCCTTTCCCCCGCGGAGAATGCCATTTCCTGCCCATCCGGCCTCTTCCACCGGTCTGTTCTTCAGCGATGACCGCCGTCCCTTCCGGGGCTCCGTCTTCCGCCAGTCTTTTTGCTTCCTCCTGAGTGGACACTACCGTCTCCAGAAGCTGCAGCCCACCCGTCCAGCCCGAAGCGGAAGGCTCCCGTCTTAAATGGGCCAGCAGCAGCGTATCATAGTTGCTCATGTCCAACCATCCTTTTTACTTCTGCAAGTAATTGTTGTTTATCGTTAGGAATATCCCCTGTAGCCACCTTCAGCAGCAGCTCATTTAGAACTAACCCTAACCAAGGCCCGGGTCGTCTGTCCAAGGCTTCTGCCAGCTCAGTCCCTCCAACGGCCAGATCTGCAAGTCCGGTCACGGTCATGCAGGACATCCATGTCTGAGCCACAGCAGGGAAATCCTTAAGTTCGTCGGGGCTATCCGCAGGCAGCACTTTCAGCAGCGTCAGCCATCCGCAGGCGGCGTCCTGCCCGTGAGTCAGCACGGCGGCGATCCAACGCCGCCGCAGCTTGTCGGTGCCGGCCGGGTCCCCCGCCGGCACTTCTTCAAGGGCAGCGGTCCAAGCTTCGCGGACCCGCAGCACCCCGGCGACGCCGACCCGCGTCGCCCCCGGGAACGTCCATGCCCGCAGGAGCTCGTCGGCCTCAGCGGCCGACCGCCCCAGGGCATGAAGGAGCAGCGCCCACCGCAGGCGGGCGCTTTCCAGTTCCCCGATCCCGGCCACATAGGCGGCGGCTGCCGCCAGGTCGGAACCGATCCAGGGGAACGGGGCCTTGCCGCGCTGCAGCAGTCCGCTGCGCGAGAGCATACCGAGACCGCGCCACGGATGCGGTCCCTCCACAATTCTCTCCAGCTCCGCGCGGACACGCTCCACGGCGATATGCGCCAGCTTATCGCGCTGGCGCAGCAGCCCCCGCCACGTGTTCTTGGCAACGCTGAAGTCCAGCGTGGAGGCGAACCGTACACAGCGAAGCATACGCAGCGCATCCTCTTCAAAGCGCTCCTCAGCGTCTCCTACGCAGCGTACGAGACGACGATCCAAATCCTTCGCTCCGTAGAACGGATCGATAAGTTCGCCCTCTACGCCGCAGGCCATCGCATTAATGGTGAAGTCCCGCCGGCGGAGGTCTTCCTTCACATCTTTTACAAATACAACCTGCTCTGGACGGCGATGATCGGCGTATGTGCTCTCTGTCCGATAGGTCGTAACCTCGAAGCCGTACTTATCCTGCAGCACTGTAATTGTCCCATGTTGCAATCCTGTAGGAATGCAGCGGGGAAAGATAGATAAGACTTCCTCAGGTAAAGCGGAGGTAGTGATATCCATATCATGTACAGGACGGTTCAGAAGTTCATCACGAATGCAGCCCCCCACCCAAAAAGCCTCATGACCGTTTGCGGTCAGCCGGGTGACTACAATTTCGGCAGCCATCGCCATGCCGGGATCTGCCATTGTCCAATTCATACCTATAACCCCTTATCCTCGGACTGCGTCCATTCCGGGTACCTTGCAACCCAGTACTCGGTAATATATATCTTCATACTGTCTCGTAATTTTATCTTTATTGAAATCCTCACACGCCCGTCTGAGACATGCCTCCCTGAACTGCTGCGCTTTGTATTCGTCCGATAACAGAGTTATAGCGTAATCAGCCATAGCTGCCGTATCACCGACGGGTGCGAGAAAGCCGGTTTTTCCGTGCTGAATTAATTCAGGGATCCCCCCGGTCATTGAACCGATGGTAGGCACACCGCAAGCCATTGCTTCGAGTGCTACCAGACCAAAGCTCTCCTTCTCTGAAGGCAGCAGCAGCAAATCAGCCATAGATATAACCTGGGCGATTTCATCCTGCTTGCCAAGGAATCGCACTTTGTCCTCCAGCCCCATCTCAGCGATCTTAGCCTGTATCTTCGGCAGTTCCGGTCCTTCACCTACAAGTAATAGACGAGAAGGAAGCCGGGCGCTCACACGTGCAAAAACATCAATGACATCGCTGACACGCTTAACCGGACGAAAATTCGAAATATGCATAAGTATCTTCTCGTCAGGGGTAGCAAAATCATCACGTAAATCGGAAATATCACGCGGATAATAGACACGTTTATCTACAAAGTTATAAGTCAAGTCAATATTACGCGTAATATCGAGTGCGCGGTGCGTCTCCTGAATAAGATCCAATGATACGGCTGTTACTGCATCACTTTCATTGATTCCTAGACGAATAAGATCCTTAAGCGATTCATCATGGCCTAATACGGTAATATCAGTACCATGCAGCGTAGTGACAACCTTGATCTGATTCCCAAGCATCTGTTTAGCCAGAAGAGCACAAACCGCATGTGGAACTGCATAATGCACATGCAACAAATCAAGTCCTTGCATTTTGGCGACCTGAGCCATTTTGGTAGCCAGCGCTAAGTCATAGGGAGGATAACGGAAAACATAATAATCATTGACCTCAACCTCATGATAAAAAATATTTTTCTGAAACGTTCCAAGCCGGAACGGGATACTATGTGTAATAAAATGAACTTCGTGGCCTTTCTCAGCCAATAGCTTGCCCAGTTCAGTTGCTACAACACCCGAGCCGCCAAGAGACGGATAACAGGTAATGCCTATTTTCAACAACCGCTCCATCGTTCCGTCCCCCTCTCTGACCTCTGATTAAGGCTTCTGTACGCTCGAAGATCCTGCAGCGAACAACCCCACGGTATGGGGAACTTTAGTAGCAAAACCCTCCGCGTAAGGTATAAGTCTTCGCTGCCCGAGCAGCATATCTCTGGATCGTACTCGTTCTATATAACCGTCGTTTAAGGGGGTCGAGACAAAGTCCTCCCCCGGAGTCTTCTGAAATTGTGAACGATAGCAGGATAGCGCCTTTTCTTTATCTACGTAATGCTCTGTCACATCAACGATCAGATCCGTGCGCCCTAAATCATTTATGAAATAAAAATAAAGTTGAGGTGCCGATACTGCCGGCATATCCGGCAGATATTTACGGAGTTTGGCATTAAATACAGCTTCTTCAACCAGCTTGCTGCAAGCGATATGATCCGGATGCCGATCCTCCCAGTAGGGAGCAAACACAAGATCCGGAGAGTACTTGCGAATCTCCGAAGTCACTGCTGCCAAATGCTCCTCTGTTATAAAAAGACCCCTGTCAGGTAGTCCAAGGTTAGTTCTTACCTTAACCCCCAACACCTCTGCAGCCTGCTGGGCTTCCAGCTTGCGCTTTTCTACCGTACCGTTAGAGGACATCTCCGCAGCCGTAAGATCACACAAGCCAACTGAAAATCCAGCAGCCGTATGCTTCGCAATCGTTCCTGCCATTCCAATTTCAGCATCATCTGCATGGGCACCAAAGATAAGAATATCGAGCTTCATTCATCCACACCCGGTTTGTACTTATGTACAAGATCCCGCCAAGCAAAATCACCGCGGTCAATCGCCTTAACTAGAATCTCAGCTGTAGCAATATTAGTAGCTACCGGAATTCCGTAGACATCACAAAGCCGAAGCAGTGCTGTAATGTCCGGTTCATGCGGCTGAGCCATTAATGGATCTCGTAAAAAGATAATAAGATCAAGCTCATCCTGAGCGACCAATGCGCCTATTTGCTGATCTCCTCCCAGAGGTCCTGACATAAAACGGTGTATCTTCAGCTGGGTTGTTTCCATAATTCTTTGGCCTGTTGTTCCGGTAGAGTATAGCTCACGTCCTTCAAAGACATGTTCATAGGCGGTAACAAAATTAACCATTTCTTCTTTTTTGCGATCATGTGCGATAAATGCTACTTTCATCTGGCAGTTCTCTCCCATCTACTCAATAAAATGTTCAAAACCATATATCATTCCGGTATATTCCATAACCTTTTGAATGCCCAATTTGACACCCGGCATATATCCGGCCCGTTCATAGGAATCAGCCCTAATCTTTAAGGACTGGCCAAAACCTCCAAAGATAACCTCTTGTTGAGCAAATACTCCGGGAAGACGTACACTATGTATACGGAACCCGTTGTAATATCCACCGCGCGCGCCTTCAATCGTTTCTTCCTCTTGAGGATTGCCTTGACGAAGTTCCTGCCGGGCTTCAGAGATCAGCTCAGCTGTCTTTATAGCTGTACCTGAAGGCGCATCAAGCTTCTGGTCTCCATGATACTCGATAATCTCTAAGTGAGGGAAATATTTGGCAGCCTGTGCTGCAAACTTCATCATTAGGATTACGCCAATTGAAAAGTTAGGTGCAATTAAACCGCCTATCCCTTGATCCAGACACTGCTTGTCCAGCTCGGCAATCTGTTCAGGTGTGAACCCTGTAGTGCCAATCACGGGACGGACTCCATATTTAATAGCGAGTGCCGTATTCCTATAAGCAGATTGCGGTGTAGTGAAATCAACCAATACGTCAGCTGTACTTGACGCTAGCGCTTCCTCTAAATCCTCAGATACAACAATTCCGGCGTCCGGAAGGCCGGCGAGCCGGCCCGCATCCTGCTCTTGCGGAGAGCGGTCAACCGCCGCCGCCAGCTCCAAGGCATCATCCTGAAGTACAAGCTTCACCACTTCTTTTCCCATTCTTCCACCAGCACCGGCTACAATAACTCTGATTTTGTTACTCATTTGATGACTCCCCCGCTTTCATTGGTTCTATGGTTAATGCATATACTTTTGTAGTGATTTCTGAAGATCTTTCATTAATTGCCGCAACCCGGCGTCATCGGGATGCAAGGAGATTACTTCCTTCAAAGCAGCAATTGCCAGCATGTGTTCATTCATTCGACTATAGGCTAGAGCAAGCCATACATAAGCATCCCCGTTCAAGGGATCGAGCGTTACAGCTTCTTTTAATAAGGTAATAGGTCGGTAAGGATTGTCACTGTCCTTCTCTTCCGCTTCAAGCAATACTTTGGCTTCCTGAACAAGCGTTAAGCCCTTTAAATGCTGCAGGTGCAAAGTATACTCCGGCTTGCTGCGATCCAGCTTTACGGCAGCTTGAGCGTGTTCAATGGCCTTGTCTAATCTTCCGTTACGAGCATAGGTAATAGAGCAGCGGTAACGGACTTCCGCATCACCTGGATTTTCTGAAATTGCCGCTTCGAAACAAACAATGGCTTCTGCAAAGTCACTGCGCAGTATACAGCGGTATGCCTGCCTAATATAATCATCTGGACTCATATGCACCATCCTCACGGCTAAATGCCGGTCGTTTGGTACAGCATATGATAACACAGGTCAATCTGTGTGTTTTTTGGTCCATCGATCAGCATCGCGTGTATTGAATTTATGCATAACCTTATTATGCGCTTCCGTTAGATCAATACCTAAAGAATTGGCAAAACAAATCGTTATAAACATGATGTCTCCAAGCTCCAGCTCTATGGAATTATCCGCTTCATCTTGCCTTTTCGGTTTTTCACCGAATTGATGGTTAACTTCCCGCGCCAGTTCTCCGACTTCCTCGGACATTCGCGCTAGCATAGATAAAGGGCTGAAGTACCCTTCCTTGAACTGGGATATATAGGCGTCCACTTCACGCTGTATGTCACCAAGACTTTTTTCCATAAACAGTACCTCATCCTCCTTGCTGGATCTTGCCTTCTGTTTGCCCCTATGTTATCGTAAAGACGTTTTGAAGACAAATCTTTTTTAAATAATGAGGGATCATATGAATTCAACCAAAACATTTGCAATAACCAAAACCGTAGCACCCATCTTGCTCGGAACCGCTATTTATGCATTCGGGCTGCTCTATTTTATTATCCCTAACCAGTTAATGGAGGGCGGCGTAACGGGGATTACAATTCTTTTGAATTATGCCTTCCAAATCCCTATCTTCCTGACGACTCTAATACTGAATCTCCCGTTATTCTTTTTAGGGTGGAAAATTCTGGGAGGTAAGCAAATTGCCTATACAGGAGTTGGAATCGGAGCACTTACCTTCTTCCTGTGGTTGTTCGAAAGAATGATCCACTCCGGTTGGATTGTACCTTTCACTACAAAAAATGATTTCATTCTTGCTTCATTATATGCCGGGGTAACTTTAGGGGCGGGTCTTGGTATCGTTTTTCGGTTTGGTGGCACCACCGGCGGTGTCGATATCATCGCCAGAATTTGCGGACGGAACTTCGGTTGGAGTATGGGCCAGGTGATCCTTTCTATTGATATCCTTATTATTGGTGCTTCCCTGCTTTATATCCCCAGAGAAAAGATCCTATACACACTGGTGGCTGTATTTATTTCTTCCCGTGTTATTGACTTTATCCAAGAGGGTGCATATGCTGCTAAAGCCTTTACTATCATCAGCGATCACGCTCCTGAAATTGCCGATTTGATCACAGTGGAAATGGATCGTGGAGTGACGTTGATTCCTGCCATCGGTGCTTATTCCAAGCAGGCGAAGCATATGGTTTATTGTGTGGTTTCACGGCAGGAAATCCGCAGACTCAGCCAGCTAGTTAAGTCCATCGATCCTCGGGCATTTGTTATTATCAATGACGTTCATGATGTACACGGAGAGGGGTTCCGCGAAACCTAATCCTAATGCTCTTGCTACTTCACTTACAAAATTCACAAAAAGAGCCGTTGAATGGAGATTACCATTCAAATCGGCTCTTTTATATTAACTAATAAAGTTCAGCTCTATAGAACTGAACTTTTGATTTAAGGTGAATTCAAAGCCGATCATTGACTTCCAACGGGTTCGCATGGAAGCTTCTCATAAAAGTAGTAACATTAATTCGGATACAAGGCGCTGCTATCGCTCCTATGGTTTTTCATATTACCTTTCGTACCTTCTCGCTTCTGGACTACTTTCTACTCTCTTACATAAAATTAACCCTTTCCTACCGAAAAAACGGAGGAAGTCAGTGTAATAGATGTATTTTATACACTTATTTCTAGCCTTTGGCGCTCGGATGTATGGATAGATGTACTTTGTGCAACTAAAAACACGGATATGTCGGTTACACCCCGGAATACCCAAAAATAAGTGTATAAAGTGCAATTAAACACCCTAATGTGTGCTATGGGAGAAATATAAGTGTACATTGTGCAACTATATATATTGAAACTTCTGTAGGTTGACGATTTTGCCGCAGTGAATTAGACCGTTCTCCACCCTTTCTTATCTGCACGGTATTTGCGGTAACCGGTGTATACCAGCGCCCCCATAATGAAGCAAGCTGCGAGCATTGCCCATACCCCATATTCTTCCGGTGCCATAGGTAAAGATAAGGCCGGCTCATCTTTTTCTTTACCGAACAACACCCTCACAGCTTCTTGTCCATACGAGACAATCTCGAGCAGCCGTGTACGGTCAAGCGGCTGGGAAGAAGTAATCGCACCCGCTGCATAGGAAAGCCAGGAATCGAAGGTGTTAACCTCTTCAGCCGGCCGGGATATGATTACTGCCGGTCTAATGGTATCATAACGGCTTTGAAGACGCTGAAGTGCAGCTTTCCAAGCTGCAACATCATTAAGTGTTGAGCTTTTTTCCATGTTATTTAGATCCTCACGGATCAGCTTATAATATTGTGTCCAAATCGGCTGACGCGGGTGGTTAAGAGCGTTAGTCGCAAGTCGTAATTTAGCTGCAGCAGATTCCCAACGCTGGGGTGAAACCTCAACTCCGGCCACAGCCGCCTTGAGATCCATAATAACTCCTGACAGCGCATTAATACCTTCTACTGAAGTAAGACCCTCGAAGGAAGATGAAACAAACAGGCGGGATATATCCTCCGTCCCCTGTCGGACCTTGGTTACATCACCTTCCAAGACATGTCCATATAAAGTCTTTGCGGCTTGTTCCAATTGAAGTGCCCGGCTTTTGGCGTTCCCTTGCTCAGCACCGTTGCCAGCCCCGGCGGTATTACCAATAGTAGCTGCAAAGGCCGTAATTCCCCCTAAAGCCAGGTACAGTATCCAACAAAAGAGAAGAATAATAATTCGATAATACCCCTTACGCGGCATGAGACATCCCTCCTGCCTTATAGTTATGGCATAAGGACAAGGGTTAGAACACAAAAGGTTACAATGCCTGTTTACGCCCCTTTGGCAGCCAAGCTACAACTGCGCTAAACAAGGTCAAGACATAAGTGAACGTCTGAACTTTAACCACATCATCCTCAAGCACTCTTGGCAGCCATGGATATACCCCGTAAGAATAATCCACAGTATCATTAAATAGAGTCCAAAAAAGGGCAAGGGGAAGCATTTTTCGATAGAAAAAAAATCTGGCATATAGAAGGACTTCGATAGCCATCCCCGTATGGGAAATCATCAGCATCCAGTCTTTCCAGCTGATAACGTCTCCTTGATAGCCTCCGGCAACGATCATACTGACCGCCCATATCCCGTATTTAATCGATGTAATGACAGCTAGTGCTTCGATCAACCCACGCAAGGTTGTGACTGCTATGCTTTTTGGTGGGTAGAGCAGAAATAGCAGTGCTATGGTGAAGAAGAGACTGGCTGTCGGACTGTCAGGAACAAGCGGCAACAGCCAGAGCGGGTAATTGGCGGCAGTGTATTCGAGTTGATTTCCATACCATATGTAACCATAGATCGTCCCGAGGAAGTTAACGGTGAAGAGCAACCATAAGAACCACCGGTTTATAAGTATTTTTTCGCTCCATTTCCCAAGCATAGATCCATTATCCCCCCGAATTATCCCTACTGTACTTATTCTCACGCAAAAACCTGACCGCATATACGATCAGGCTTCGCGACATACTCTTATTTTACTGTTCACTTTTTTGTTTCGCAAGCCATCCTGCCAGATCATCAATATCCTTATCACTTAGACCCGCATCCATGGCAACATCATACATCTTGGGCATATTTCCAGTGCCCTCTTTGATTATCGTCAGAATACCTTCCTTGTCATGTGTATCTCCCACACCGCGGAGTGAAGGTCCTCCTCCACCCTTTAAATCGGTCGCATGACAGGAAATGCAGGTTGCTTGTTTAAATAAAGCCATTGCCGGATCATCCTTGTCCACTATGGCAACTTCTTTAGGTTTTACAGCACTGGAAGTAGGAAGGCCTTTGGCCTTGTTTTCTGCTGCCTTTTCTTCACGTTGAACATCCTCAGGGATTTGATTGGTTGCAGCCATCTCATGTTTGTAGTCGGTCCAGGCAGCATTTGTAAGATAAATAATAGCTACTAGGGAGAGAAACATTAATGATGAAGCAATCGGTCTGCGATAGAAACGACGTTCTCTGCCCGTGTCCAGAAACGGTGCTAGGAGAAGTGCTCCGAAGGCAACACCCGTAACCCCAAGTGTCCCAAGTACGATGTAGCTGCCTGATGCATAAGGAAGCTTCAAATATTGATATAGAAACAAGAAATACCAATCGGGAATCGGAATAACTGTTGCCGTGGCGCTCGCTGGAAAACCAAGCGGTGCCGGTTCAGAAATGGTGAGCACTAGTATTCCAACAAGCACAACTACCCCGACCATCCATTCTTTCAACAGAAAATTAGGAATAAAGGCTTCTGATTTGCCCGGATAAGCACTATAGTCTGGCGGTGAAATAAATCCATTGCCTTTACGTACACGTGTATCGCCGACATATACAATCTTTTCTTTGGATTTGTCCCCGTGTGCCATTATATTCCTCCTCTCTATAGGTTTGCTATTTTATAGCGGGCCTGAGATACCCTGTCTGCGGATCATAATAAAGTGTCCTACAAGCAGAGTAAGCAGTACCGCCGGGAGGAAGAATACATGAAGGGCAAAGAACCGGGTAAGTGTTTCTGCTCCGACTATTGTTCCGCCTTGCATCAGTTCCTTAAGCACCGGCCCCATAACGGGAACGGAATTAGCAATTTCAAGTGTAACTTTAGTGGCAAAGTATGCTTTGTTATCCCATGGGAGTAGATAGCCCGTTAACCCCAAGCCCAGCATCACGAAAAAGATCAGCATCCCCACTACCCAGTTCATTTCACGTGGAGCCTTATAGGATCCGGTAAAGAATACGCGCATGGTATGCAAGAACATCATTACGATAACTAGACTTGCGCCCCAATGGTGCATGCCGCGAACAATTTGTCCAAAGGCCACCTTAGTTTGCAAATATTCAACACTGGCATAAGCATTTATGATATCGGGAACATAATACATCGTCAGGAACATTCCTGATAAAATCTGTATAACGGTTATGAAAAAAGTAAGTCCGCCAAAGCAGTACACAAACGCCGAAAAGTGATGGGCTGGATTTACATGCTCGGGAACCTCATGATCAGCCACATCTCTCCAAATTGGCGTAATGTCCAAACGCTCATCGATCCAGTTATAGACATTTTTAAACATCAGATTTACGCCTCCTTGTTGACTTCGGAATTCGGAATGATATCACCCAGAAGTACCCATCCGTTTTCAATTTTCAGTGTGTATTGGTCTAGTGGTTTAGGAGCTACTTCAAGGTTCTTGCCCGCCTTTGTGTAGCGCGCTCCGTGGCAAGGACAATGATATTCATCAGGAGTGCTTTTGTTATTATTCCAGCCCACCGTGCAGCCTAAATGCTTACAAACAGGTGAGAGTGCATAAATTTCTCCTTTTTCATTTTTACGAATCCAGGCAGTTAGTGTAGCAGTACTCGCATACCAACCATCCTGCTGCTGAAGCTCGAAGGTGAATTCCTGAGGTTGATCTGTAATGATCTTGGTCTCCGCTACCTTAATGAAATCCCCTTTGCCTTTCTTATGTAGAATGGGGTCCACAGCAAAACGGACCATGGGGAGGATCGCGCCGGCTCCCATAAAGGCTGTTGCGCCGCCGAGCGTGTACGTTAAAAATTGTCTGCGTGACATTTCTTTGCGGCCGGGTGGTTTGTCGGGCCAGGTCTCTTGTTGCTCATTATGGCTGCTCATATTGTTATAACCCCCTCTTCAAAGTATCAAGCACCTATCAGTGAAGCCCCAAAGATGCCATATTTCTCTGATATTTCTCTTTTCGTCTAAGACCATGGCCATGCCGCCACAATCATTTATAATGCGTTTTCAATGATAATAATCACATGTCATATAAGATCAACCTAATCATATCTTATGGTTCTAAAAACCGTCAAGAATATTGTCCGTTTTGTGACAAGCTGAAAAGTAATTACCCGTTAAAATTGTCGCTAATTAGACACATTTAAAGTGGAACACCTTTAAGCCACAGTTCTTGTATTTTCTCAGCTGTAAATGCCTGCACTTCCTTGCTCGTAAGTTCTCTAAAATGAGGCAGGGAAAGAACTAAATCGCTTTCAATAATCTTGCTCTCTGAAATGTCTATATCAGCAGTCAATACGATGGCATAGCGGAAATTTTTGGATTTGACATTACAGCATAACTCATTAATAAGCTTCAGTGAATGCTCTCCTCCATATTGTAAAACCGGATATGTAACTATACGCCCGCGAAAAGGCTTTTCAATTATGTCCATGAAATCTCGTAATCTCTCTAAAGCGGCAACGGTTTCCACAGGACTTTCCGATCCCTTCAATCCAGTGAACGGAATAAGACATGTATCATAAAAACCGCGATGCTCTTCCCAGCTAACCGAATCAAAATCACTGAATTTCATTATCGAACCTCTCCCCTTACAATAGTCTTCTCAATACTACAACACGAAGAAACGGAAATCCTGTTCTATTTTGAACAGAATCCGTTTCTTAAGAGATTACAAGGACGATACAGCCCGCGCTGTACTCCTTTATGCCAAGCTCTTTAGTTCTTCAGTCAGATTTCGGAAAGCTGCCTCATCTCCGGCAGCCAGCGCTGTGTCGATCTCCCGGTACAAGATGTCGCTACGGCGCTTACGCAGCGCTTCGTCCCACACCATTTCCGCCGCTAGACCCAGCATCACTTCATAGGTAGCCTTCATTTTGTCCATTCGATACACCTCCGCTGTTTAAAAAATCCTGTATTCTTTGCCTTTCTTCACATAACTCTCAGCCGTATGCGCCATTCTGAGCAGGTCTTGTTCGGTCAATTCACGCACAACTTTGGCAGGTGAGCCCAAAGAAAGCGTATAGGGTGGGATTATTTTGTTTTCGGTTACAATAGATCCTGCTCCTATTAAAGCATATTCACCAATCTCTGCACCGTTCAAAACAATTGCACCCATTCCAATTAATGTACCCTTACCTATTTTACAGCCGTGAATAATAGCTCCATGTCCTACAGATATGTCATCTTCTAATATCAGAGGCACACCTTCACCGACGTGACCTATCGCACCATCTTGGATATTACAGCGTTCCCCAATTATAACCGGTGCCAAATCTCCCCGAAGTACAGCGTTGAACCAAATACTGGAGTCACGTCCAACCTTCACGTCACCGACCAGCTTTGCTCCTTCCGCAATATAAACGGAACCATCCAGCTGCGGTATGTAAGAACCATAACCAATCCGCACTTCCCTCTCCCCCTTGCCACTACATCAACTGCTTGGGTTTAGCCGCCTCTTTTCCCCAAGGAGTAACTTTTGCCACAAGCCCCTCTGAGGTCTCCCCAAGACGTATCAACCCTAAATGCAGCATCATACGCAAAATACGCTTCTCTAAAATTGAACTGGCATCGTCATAATAAAACGGCTTGATTAACCACCCTACGGACTCCTGTAGTGAAGAAACAGTAACCCATTCACTTGTGCAGAGGCTGATCCAGTAAATTAGGGATGGCAGGTTTGGAATTGCGCCTTTATACAGTCTTAACCAAAAGGAGTATAACTGCATCAGGCTCTCGCATTTTCCTTCCTCAACAATCAAATGACCTGAATGAGATAACTTGAGGCGTGACCCTTCCTCCGTAATCCAGCGACGGTGGCGAGCATAGTCATACAGCAGGGCCAACCTCGGCGGATAGTGTTCGAAGGCTCTTCCGTATCCAAAAGTCCACCCCCCTTTAGTAAGGAGCGGCTCGGGAACGTGAAGGGCATTCACAAGACCCTGTTGATATCTTTTATACAGAGCGCCTTCTAAATTCAACTCCGGCTCGTTATCTTTAATATAACGTAGCAGTAAGAGGAGATCCAGGGCACTCATATCACCTTCATCTCTGTAGATATCAGGCTCAATGCTGAATACGACCCGTTCTCTGATATGTTCCCCCATGTGATCCCGGAAGCGCTCCTTCAGATCTATGGGCACCTGAAACAAATAACGGGTCTGCTGGGAAGGACCGCTGAATATCCATCCGCTACTCTTAAAACGGGCTACGACATCCCGGTAGCTTCCTTTCTTATCCACTGTTTCATCAAATGTAGCTTGACGGGCTGCAGCAAGCAAATCCTCAAGACTGAAGTAGCTTCTCTCATCAAACAATAACATGTTCATGAAGCGCAGGTCACCCGGAGAGCACTCCTGAATGTGAGCCTTCATGAAATCTCTGCTGCCTAGAGTGATTAATATGTTCTGAATCAGGTCGTGCTTGGAGTTTCGTTTGCAATCGCATTGGTATCGGCCCGCAATAGCGGTCAACTGCCCAATGTCTGCATAGGTGAGCATATCCGCCAGATTCATCTTTTATCGCCTCGCCGTTTTACTACCATTATGGGAAATACTAGCCATTTTATTCCCTTAAATGCAAAAAAAATAACCCGTGTCGCCGGGTTAGTGCTGCTTTTGCAGGATATGTTGGGAACAATTGTACAACAAAGGGTTCCATACCTGTTCCTTTTTCTCCAAAATAGTTAGTGATAAATTGCCAATTCGTTCTGAATATTTATCTTTATACAACGCATTGTAGAGCTGAGCCAGAAATCCCCCGTGAGATACAACTAGGATATTACGCCCCGAATATTTTGTAGAAATGTCCTCCATAAAGGCAAGCGCGCGGCACTGTAACTGTTCGTCTTTTTCTTGACCCAAATCGAGCTGATTCCAATCCTTACCCCATTTATGTTCACGTTCTTCTGCTGTAAGTCCTTCGACCTGTCCATATGCACGCTCTCTGATCCTAGAATCAGGGGCTAGCAAAGGAAGCTTAAGCTTGGCAGCAATAATTGCCCCGGTCTCTTCTGCACGAGAAAGGCTGCTGGTAATGCAATAATCCCATTGGTAGGTCTCCTGCCGAAGTCGGTCTGCCAGCATTTCTGCTTGTTGTCGACCTTCGTCATTTAGTGGAATATCACTTTGTCCCTGAATTTTCCCTACGGCATTCCAATCTGTTAACCCATGGCGTATTAAGCCAATTATCATTAGCGCACCTGTCCTCTCTCGTGTTTTGTTTCTTAATGTACCACGGATAAATTCAAAAGTCTTCTTTTTAAGCATATTGGGGGCATCAGCCCATCAAAAAAAGCTCTCTTTACAAATTCGTAAAGGAGCTTCTTATGATCTACGGTACCGATTTAATCGTGTTAAAGAGATCACGGATAATGTTATACCAAGCATAGACAATATCATCCAATATTGCGGGTGAGACGGTCCCATATTTGCAACGAGAGGTTCAATAATACCATTATCAGCGGCTGTCGCAGGGTATGAAGACGTCCAGTCTACTGTTAATCCGGCCACACCTGTATCTACAATACCACTTTGCGATGCAGTAAGGTTCCCGGGATCTTTAAACATTGTAAAGTAAAGGAAGCTGCACAAAAACACAGCCAGAAAGCACGCTATCCAAAGACTGATTCTACGGCGGAAAGTTGTTGAATTACCTGCCGTTTTCCCGTCACCTGGCAACAACCAAGGACTCTCTAGATAAATCCGCTCCATTACACTGGCATTTATAACTTCAGCTCGTTCTTCACTAACTTCTTCCTTCATTTCTAGCAAAAGCAGACTGCTCTCCTGCCATATCGCCCATTCATGCGCACAAGATGGACAACCTGCAATATGCTTCTCTAACATAATCCGCCTAAAGTGTGTGGGGGGAGCGTCCCACAAGAGCGGAATATTGTCCTGCGCTTCCCTGCAGTCCATAGGCCTTACACCCTCTCAACCTGCTCTTCAAATACAGGCTCATAAAAATAGGATTCGAGTTGGAGCTTCACGCTGCTCCTGGCACGAAACAAGAGTGATTTCACAGAGCTTACACTCTGATCTAAAATCACAGCAATTTCCTGATAATCCATCTGGTCATATTCACGCAGGATCAGCGCCGAGCGCTGCTTCTCTGGAAGGTTGTTAATCGCATCTCGAACTAAATTCATTCGTTCTTTTCGAAGTGCAGCCTGTTCAGGAGCAACCTCTTGCGGAGCTACTGGTGTATATCCACTTTCTTCTAACGAAACATTACCCGAACGATGTTTTCTAAGCTCGCTTAGTACAGTGTTGCGAGCAATCGTATACAACCAAGTTGAAAAAGATGCATCAACTTCACGGAAGGAATGCAGACTTCGGAACGCCTTATAGAACGTCTCTGAACAGAGGTCCTCTGCGATCAGCTCCATATGGGAGTTTTTTAGCATATGATAGACAAATGCCAGTATCTTGCGCTGGTACCGGCGCATCAATTCCGAGTAAAGTTCTGTATCCCCTTGTTTAATTAGCTGGATCAACTGGGAATCCGTCATGGTGGGATTGGCCCTCCTCGCCCTTGCAAGTATAATCCCATCCGGTCCTAGTTATTAGTACCGGGCAGGTCTTAAAAAGTTGCGGTCTCATTCAATGAAATGCTTATGTATATTCACATACCCAATATTCCAGGAATGCTTCAGTTCGTCGACAAATATAGTATTCTCTAAAAATACTTTCTCTATTGTAACACACTTCCCTATAAAATTTCATTAACTTGGTAGATTCGCAAAATTAGAAAAATATAAAATTACATTATTTTTTAAGTAATCAACCGCTCATAAACCCCGGAACCGCACCGATACTTCGATATTTCAGCGATCGGTATATCTTTCAAAATCTCTCCACTTCTTTCTCCTATATATTTCTTTTTTTATTTCTTAATATCCATATTAATATTATCATTGTAAACACCGATGACCTTACCAGTCGTTCTAACATTTTATGTTCCATGCTATTTCATATAGAACACATTTTCCCTCTTAACTTCAAAAGCTGGAGCGATTTCTAGGCTATTGATATCGAAGGAGCACAATCATCACCTCAATGAACCTCCGATTATTTGCCTTGTATCAATGCATTTTTACAAGCTAGGGATTGATTGGTAAATAGGTATTGACAGAATGTAAACGTATACATATAATAAAAGTACAGTATGGTTTCTCTCCACTCCTATCCAAAACTGCTGCTCTTAATGAGCAAAGGCCGCTTTTTGTAAGCGGTCTTTTTTTTGTCTATTTTTTGAACAACCCATAACAAAAAACCGGGGCAAAGGCCCCGGCGCTATACATATACCATATAATCATTATGCTGCAATAATATCTTGGCTCGTTCCATATCATGTTCTTGCCGAAAGGATAAACGCATGATGCCCGGGACGTCTTCACGACTCTCAATAATCTGTATGTTGCTAAGATTGATTCCTTCGTCTCCCAGCTCCGTAGCAATACGGCCAATAATGCCGGGATGGTCAGGCACATCAATGTGTAGATCAAACAAGGGGGCAATCATACCTTTGCGCCGTTCCGGCAGTTGGCTGCGAAATCCGTTCGCTTCATGGAAAGCCTCCTCAATACCTGCCCCGTCCTCATTTTCCAAGAGATCAACAAATGAAGAAACCTCCTGATTCCAATCCTTAAGCAACTTGAGCATAACCATTCTATTATTCAACAAAATATCGCGCCAAATTACGGGATCACTAGATGCAATCCGCGTGATATCACGGAAGCCGCCAGCGGCTAACGTACTATATAAGGAATCGGTGTCATCATAAGCATGAATTTGATTTACAAGTGCCACCGCTATAATATGCGGCAAATGGCTGATCGCTCCAACAATTTCATCATGGCGCTCCGGTTCCAGACGAACAATCTGTGCTCTGGTATGTAGTAGCAAGGATTCAAGGGAACGGTAAGCCTGTTCTGGGACTCCAGGTGGTGGTGTTAGTACATAATACGCATTCTCGAATAATAGGGAAGACGCTGCTTCCACTCCCGAGCGTTCAGAGCCTGCCATCGGATGTCCCCCGATAAAATGAACACCCGGAAGATCCAAGGAGACCGCACAAGCGGCAATGCTTGCTTTTGTGCTGCCAACATCCGTTATGATGCAGCCCGGTTTAAGCGGAAGCACGCTCAACTGCTGCAAATAACTCTCAAGCATACCCACGGGTACGCATAAAAAAATAAAGTCAGCATCCAGCGCCGCTTCCTCAAGCGAAAGTGTCGCACTGTCAACAACACCTCTGCTGACATACTTTACTGCTGATTCGGGGCGATGGGCATGGCCTACAACGGTTAGGCCCTCCTTGCCCTTAAAGCAAAGGGCCAGTGAGCCGCCGATCAGACCGACACCGAATATGGCTATTTTTGTCGTCATGTTCTTTGAACAACCTGCCTTCTGTAATTTCTATTCGCTGTATCGTTAACTATGCTCTTACACCTTGCTCGGTAAGGATTTGTTCCAAAGCTTCAACAAAAGCCTGGTTCTGCTCTGCAGAGCCGACTGTGACTCGAATATATGTTGGATATAGACGATGTCCAGCTCTCACAATAACCCCTTTTCGCAACAAGGCTTCAAATACATCCAGCGCAGACTTCCTAACATCAACCATAATAAAATTACCGTGTGCCGGGAAGAATTCCAAGGCCAGACGTTTAAATTCGGCCTGCAACTGTAAAATTCCAGCAGCATTCAAACGACGGCACTCCTGAACATAATCCTGATCGCCTAATGCTGCCAAAGCCCCTGCCTGGGCTACCCGGGAAGTGTTAAAGGGCTCTCTTACTTGATTAATTAATTTAATGATTTCGGGTCTTGCAACACCATAGCCAATTCGAAGAGCTGCAAGGCCGTAAATTTTGGAAAAGGTGCGCAGAACAACCAAATTAGGATAACGCTCTAACAGCTTGATTCCATCAGAGTAGGTTAGATCCGTTACATATTCAGAATAAGCTTCGTCCAGCACTACCATGACCTGATTAGGCACCGAATCCAGAAAAGTTGTTAACGCATCTGCCGAAACAATGGTTCCGGTCGGGTTGTTAGGGTTACATACCCAAATGACTTTTGTCCGGTCAGTGACTTTGGCCAACATCGCTTCAAGATCATGTGTTCCAGCGGTCAGCGGCACCTCTATAGTAACAGCACCCTCAATATCAGCATTGCTCTTATAAACAGAGAACGTCTGATCAGCCATAATCGTCTCATCGCCAGGCAGGAAGAAGGCACGTGCTATCAGCGCTATAATCTCATCAGAGCCGCAACCAAATATAATATTGTCACTATTTACTCCTATATGAGCCGCTAAAGCCGAGGTTAATTCAGCAGCAGATCCATCCGGATAAATACTCAGATTGTCCAGCTCGGAGATAATGGCTGCTTTGGCACTAGGTGAAGATCCGTAAGGATTCTCATTGGAAGCGAGCTTAATCACTTCATTAAGGCCCAACTCCTTCTTCACTTCTTCTACGGGCTTGCCCGGTTTGTAGACAGGCAAATTCACAATACTAGGTTTCGGATTCATTCAACGTCCCTCGCTCTCCATCATACTTGTTCAGTCATTCAACTATAGTGATCTCGACTCCGCTGGTCTTAATTGTGCCACAAATTCACGGATTTGCAAAAGCCCTTCGCTACGTGTCGCAGGATTGTCGAGAAGTGGAATAACATCCTCAACTTTACGAACGATAGCGCTGCCCACAACTACTCCATCGCATATGCTCGCAAACCGGGCAACTTGTTCACTAGTAGAAATCCCAAATCCAACTGCTACTGGTAGATCCGTCGCTTGTCGGACGGAGCCGATAAACTCTTCTACCCCAGCATGGAATGAGGAGCGTTCACCGGTTACACCTAATGAGGATACACAGTACACAAATCCACTTGCACCAGATACGATCTTGGCGATTCGTTCACTGGAGGTCGGAGCCACCAAGGGAATAAGATTGACTCCCGCCTCGCGGCTGCGGCGGCGCATATCCGCTGATTCTTCAACAGGCAGGTCAGGGATAATAAGCCCGCTGATCTCATGGTTGTTCACTTCTGCAAAGAATTTATCTAATCCCATTTGCAGAACAGGATTGTAATAAGTAAATAGGATAAAAGGAAGGGTGCTCCCTGCCTGACGAGCCTTAAGCGCCGTTTCCATACAGGTTCTTACATGAATGCTACTCTTTAGCGCACGTGCCGAGGCACGTTGGATAACGGGCCCGTCTGCTAGTGGATCTGAATAAGGAACACCCAGCTCCAGCATGTCTGCTCCGGCTGCCTCCAGCTCCTGAATGATCGCAAGTGTGGTCTCCAGATCAGGATCTCCTACGGTTAGGAAAGGGATCAAGGCCGCCCGTCCTTGCTGCTTCAAATTCTGGAAAGTCACATCCATACGGTTAGTGGTTTCGGTTGTCATTTCTTCTCCGCCCCTTCTGTGTAGGCCAAGATCGATTCTACATCTTTATCCCCGCGGCCCGAAAGACAGATTACAATAATATCATCCTTAGTAAGGCCTCGAGCAATCTTAGCAACATGTGCTATAGCATGTGCCGATTCAAGCGCCGGAATTATACCCTCGGTTACACACAACAGCTTTAAGGCGTCCATAGCTTCATTGTCCGTTACGGGAACATATTGCGCACGTTCGATATCTTTTAAGTAGGAGTGCTCCGGACCGACGCCTGGGTAATCCAGACCTGCCGATATGGAATGAGCCTCTTGAACCTGTCCATACTCATCCTGCAGCAGGTAGCTCATCGAACCTTGGAACACGCCGTGACTTCCCTTGCTCATTGTAGCCGCATGGAAAGGGGTATCGACTCCTTTACCAGCCGCCTCTACGCCGATCATTCCCACACCTTCATCGCCAACAAAAGGATAGAACATCCCGATGGCATTACTACCTCCACCTACAGCAGCCACCAGCAGATCTGGCAGACGACCTTCAGCCTCCAGGATTTGGCGACGAGTCTCGTCACCGATAATACGTTGGAAATTACGAACCATCATCGGATAAGGGTGAGGGCCTACTGCAGAGCCAAGCACGTAGAACGTATCATCCACATGACTGACCCAATAGCGGAGCGCCTCATTACCAGCATCTTTCAGTGTGCGAGTACCCGAGGTAACCGGAATAACTTCGGCTCCCAGCAGCTTCATACGGAATACATTAAGCGCTTGTCGGCGTGTATCCTCTTCTCCCATGAACACCTTGCATTCCATCCCGAGCAACGCAGCAACTGTTGCTGTCGCAACCCCGTGCTGCCCCGCTCCCGTTTCTGCTATAACCTTTGTTTTACCCATCATTTTAGCCAGAATGCCCTGCCCTATGGCGTTGTTGATTTTATGGGCACCTGTATGGTTGAGATCTTCACGTTTTAAGTATATTTTGGCTTCACCAAGATGTTTGCTGAGACGTTCAGCGTAATAAAGCGGAGTCTCCCGACCGGAGTACTGTTTAAGAAGATAATCTATTTCAGCCTGAAAAGCGGGATCACCGGAATACTTACGGTAAGCCTCTTCCAGCTCAATTAAGGCATTCATCAAAGTTTCAGGTACGTAACGTCCTCCGAAGGAACCAAAACGTCCATGCTGATCCGGAACTTCTATCATGATTGCTTCACCCTCTCTACAAAAGCTGTCATCTTAACGATATCCTTTAGACCGTCTGTTTCTACTCCACTGGAAACGTCAACTCCATCGGGAGCATAACCCTCCAGCAGTTCTCCAACATTATCAGGATGGAGTCCACCGGCTACGAACAACGGTATACCTAGTGCCGCCGCTTGCTCTTTATACCCCGGGATGTCCTCCCAGGCAAATGTGCGGCCAGAACCGCCTTTTTGCTGTGGATCATAGGTATCCAGCAGCAGGGCATGAACAGAACCGGCAAAATCTTCAATTCTAAAGTTCACTCCGACATTATTGTCCTCTCTTGCTGTAACCGAGAATGCCTTCCATACTTGTACCTGTGGAAATGCTTCTTGCACCTTACGGCAAAAGTCAGGCCCCTCATCACCATGCAACTGAATTACGTCCAGCGGGGCCACAGAGAGCAGCTCTCTCAATTCGTCCATCTCAGGATTCACAAAAACTCCAGCAGTACGGGGAGCCTCACCTGTCTGCCAGCCCTTAAGCTCAGATATAAGGTCAGCGGCTCTTTCAGGTGTAACTTTGCGTCGGCTCGGGGCAAAGACAAATCCGATATAATCCAGAGGCAAGTGTAACATAGATTTTAGCACTTCAACGTCCTGAAGTCCACAGATTTTTACCATTGTCTTAGTCATTTCTGACACGATTCCTTCCTTCCGGCAGAGCGCCTAGCAACCCATTGATGGCATCCTCAACATTAGGTTGACGCATCAAATATTCCCCTACCAGCACGCCTTCAGCCCGTGTTCCTTTTAGAAATTCAATATCCATAGGGCCGGAGATTCCGCTTTCACTAATAACGGGAACTCCTTGTGGAATAAGGCTAGCCAGCATCTTCGTTGTATTCAATGATGTCTCAAAAGTTCGAAGATTACGATTGTTAATTCCGAGCAATACATGGTTATCCACTGCCTTGCCTGTATCAAGTACTGCATCCAGTTCTCTCTGGTCATGCACCTCAATTAATACATCTAGGCTGAGACTTGCGGCAATATCTGTAAAGGCCGATAGCACAGAAGGTGTCAAAATCGCTGCAATTAACAGGACCGCATCTGCTCCAAGCAATCGCGCCTCATATATTTGCTTCTCATCAACAATAAAATCTTTACGCAGCAGAGGAAGCTTCACCGCATCACGAACCTGCTGTAAATAAGCGCCGCTGCCTTGAAAATAATCAACATCCGTCAGAACGGATAAACAATCCGCACCTCCGGCTTCATATCCCTTGGCGATAGCCACAGGGTCAAAATCCGCTCGGATCAAACCTTTCGAGGGCGATGCTTTTTTCACCTCGGCGATAAGACCCATACTCCGATTCCTCCGGTTCGTCAGCGCATCTCGAAACCCCCTAGTTGCCGGTAATTCAGCAATCTTACGTTCAGCTTCAGACAAGGAAAACGTTGAGCTAAGAATTTCAACTTCTCTAATTTTGGTGGCAACGATTCTATCAAGATACATAGTTAAGCTCCTTCGTCATGGCTACAAGCTGTTCCAGCTTACTGAGCGCTTGTCCCGAATCTACTACAGTCTTTGCCTTTTCCACACCACCCGCCAACGTATCTGCAAGTCCTGCCACATAAATACAGGCGCCGGCATTCGCGAGGACAATATCCCGGTAAGGAGTCATGGCCCCTTGAAGCACAGAAGTGATAATGGCTGCATTTTCAACCGCATCACCGCCTAGAACGTTCTCCAGGGGATGCGTTTCAAGGCCTAACTCATGTGGAGTCACTTCATAAGTTGTTACCCTTCCTCCCCGCAATTCAGACACTTGGGTAGGCGCCGAAATACTGATCTCGTCCAGCCCATCCAAACTGCTTACCACAAGGGCACGCTTGGAGCCTAGCTCCCTCAATACGGTAGCGACGGTTTCTGTCTTGTTGCGGTCATATATTCCTAGCAGTTGGCGATCAGCCCCCGCCGGATTTGTAAGGGGACCGAGCATATTGAACACTGTCCGAACACCAAGCTCGCGGCGAGGTGCGGCGGCATGGCGCATAGACGGGTGATAAATTTGCGCAAAGAGAAAGCATATCCCGATGTTGTCCAGACACTGCCGGGCCTGTTCTGCATTCAGATGAATGTTAACACCGAGTGCTTCGAGAACATCTGCACTACCCGCTTTGCTGGAAGCAGATCGGTTTCCGTGCTTAGCCACCCGTACCGAAGCCGCAGCGGAAATGATCGCTGAGGCTGTCGAAATATTGAATTTGGAAATACCAGATCCCCCGGTGCCGCATGTATCCAGAAGTCTTGAGGTTTCTGTGACCACATGTGTCCCGAAGCCGCGCATAGCCTCTGCAAATCCGGTAATCTCATCCACGGTTTCCCCTTTAATTCGCAGCGCCGTCAATAATGAACCGATTTGGGCAGGGGATGCACTTCCTTCCATGATTGCCCCCATAATATCCCTTGCTTGCCCTCGGGTAAGGTTATCCCCCTCTATCAGTCCTCTAATACCGGCTTGAATAATATGCGTTGCTTCCATCTCTTTCTCCCCCCACCTTATGAATTTAAAGCTTATTCTCTATGATTCAATCCTTTTTCAAGGTGTATATTCATACAGATAATCTTGGTTGATGACCTCGTTTTGTTGTACCGCAGGCGGGAACATTGCTTCAGCCATTCGAATCGCCTTCAGCATCCCTTTGGCTTTATTCACTGTTTCTTCGTATTCCTTCTCCGGAACAGAATCCCAGACGATACCCGCTCCGGCCTGAACATACGCCCGGCCTTTCCGAAAAATAATGGTACGTATTGTAATGCAAGAATCCATGTTCCCTGAAAACCCGAGATATCCAATAGCTCCGGCATAAGCACCTCGGGCTTCCTTCTCCAGCTCAGCTATAATTCCCATTGCCCGTAGCTTCGGCGCACCTGAAACCGTACCGGCAGGCAAACAGGATAGGAAAGCATCAAAGAAATCTTTATCTTCCCGCAAAGTGCCAGAAACATTGGATACCATGTGCATAACGTGTGAGTACTTTTCGATTTCCATAAAAGAATCACATTTCACGGAGCCGAACTTGGAAACCCGGCCCAAATCATTACGCCCCAGATCGACCAGCATTAGATGCTCTGCCCGTTCTTTCTCATCCTCCAGTAGTTCTGCTGCAAGCGCACGATCCATAGCTTCGTTCTCACCTCGCGGACGCGTTCCGGCAATAGGCCTTGTCTCCAGCCGATCCCCATCCACTTTGACCAGTGCTTCAGGTGAAGTTCCAACAATGATCTCATCATCCATTTTCAAATAGTACATATAAGGTGATGGGTTCAAGGTCCGCAGCAGACGATATACATGCAAGGGAGAAACTTCGGTATCTATATGGAATCGCTGGGATAATACAACCTGAAAAATATCTCCGGCACGAATGTATTCCTTAGCCTGCTCTACATTGCCAATGTACTGTTCCTTGGTGAGGTTAGATTGTATATCACCCAGTTCAATGTCCGATGGGATGCTTCGACGGTTCACATTCTCCTTCGGACCTTCCTTTTGCAAATCTTCCGCCATAGCCTCCAGCTTGTCGCTTAGCTCCTCGTAATTGGCTCTGATATCGGAGTCGGTGTCACCGTCTTTAATATGCAAGTTGCCGACAAGAAGAATTTGTTGCTTCACATGATCGAACACAATAATGCGATCACAGAACATGAAGCGGATGTCATCCATATTAAGATCATCATTGGCATGGGAAGGTAGCTTTTCATAATACTGCAGCAGGTCATATCCGAAAAAACCTATAGCTCCACCTGTGAATGGCGGCATCTCTTCTAGCTTGGGACTACGGTAGGAACGAAGCAATGCCTTAAGCTCTTCGATAGGCTTGCCGTGGAGTTGCTTCTTTTCTCCCCCGCATTCAACGTTAATTACACCCTTTTTACCGGAAATCATTAGAAAAGGATCACTGCCTATAAAAGAATACCGGGCCCATTGAATGCCGCCCTCTACACTTTCGAGTAAAAAGGCGCGGTCACGTCCTGCAAAACGCTGAAAAATTCGGATGGGTGTCTCCATATCAGCGAGTAGCCGTTTGACAACAGGAATCAAATTATATTGCTTGGATAGTGTTACTACTTCCTGGGCGCTGGGGTTCGTCATTATGAGCCCTCCTTAGGGAATGTTATAGGGTGTTAAAATACAGAAAAACCTCCACCGAAGTAGAGGTTTATGTAAGTAAGTATGTTAAAAAGAGCATAGTATCGGCTCCGAAGTCTACAGAATGGCATCATTTCAAGATACACTGATATCACAAATAAACTCCAGCGTATATTAAAAGATGAACACTGTAAAACGTAATCCGATTATACTAATACAACCTTAGCACTCTGCTCAACTATACTCATCTCAACTTACTCTGCTCTACTCGTCTAATTACACTATACATGAAGCTCACAGTCATTGACAACCCCGAGCTTAAGATTAGGATTTACTTTGGGATAAATCAGGACGCAGTCTCTGGGCCTCATTCAGATAGACATGCTGAATTTCCCGCTGACTCTTGTCTGTGTTGACTTGCACCATCAATCGGATACATTGCGGCAGACTCCCTTTAACAGGGATTTCTGTAGAACACATCAACGGCACCATTTCCCAGCCTTCAATCTCGCGGATGGCCCGCGCCGGAAATGTTGCATCCAGATCTGCTGTCATTGTAATCCATACACTGCAAATATCTTCAGCAATGACATCATTACGTTCGACAATCTCACGAAGCAATACCACAGTTTCATGTAAAATATCGATTTCTTCATTGCGGGTAACTGTTGTTGCTCCGCGAATCCCTCGGTTTACCACGGGCTTCCCTCCTTCTTAAGCTGTGTTAAAACCTCGCGCACAGCGGTCTCAGACACATCATTGATAATGCTGACTGAACCGATGGAATTCGGAATAACGAAGGTCATCTTGCCTTCCTTAAACTTCTTGTCATGCATCATGGCCGCCATCAACTCATCTTCATCATAATGGGAGGGCAGAGTCACGGGAAGAGAAAGTGAGGACAGCATGGAAACTGTCTCCTCATATATAGACTTATCACGGCCCAGCTTATGTGCTAGAAGCGCAGCCCCAGCCATGCCAATGGAAATAGCCTCACCATGCAAAACCACACCGTAACCGCTAACGGCCTCTATGGCATGACCGATGGTGTGTCCGAGGTTCAGGATAGCTCTGAGTCCTTGTTCCCGCTCATCAACAGCTATCACATCAGCCTTGATGGAACAACCCCGTTCCAGTGCGTAGCCCAGTGCTTCAGGATTTAATTCCAGGAGCTCCGAAGCATGCTCTCGGCACCAGTAGGCAAAATCGCGGTCTACAAGAAGACCATGCTTCACAACTTCAGCCAGACCGGAAGATACTTGACGCTGCGGAAGTGTACTCAGTGTATCCAGATCATACAGGACCATTGATGGCTGATAGAAAGCACCTATCATATTTTTGGCAAGAGGATGATTAACTGCAACCTTCCCACCGACACTGCTATCATGTGCAAGAATGGTGGTAGGTATTTGCATAAAGCCGATACCCCGCATATAAGTAGCTGCCACAAATCCTGCTAAATCACCAACCACACCGCCACCCAAAGCGATTACAGCAGAACTGCGGTCTAAGCCTGCCTTGATCGCTGTTGTCATTATTTCTTCGTAGGAAGTCAGCGATTTCGAAGCCTCACCGGAAGGAATAATGTGGCTAACCACTGTATAACCATGTTCACGAAGACGAGACTCCAGATCTGCTAAATAAAGAGGAGCTACGGAACTGTCACTAACGAGCAACAGTGGACTGCGGACCGGATAACCAGCCTCGACGCACCGTGCACCGATATTTTGTAAAAGCCCGCTGCCAATATGGATAGGATAAGAACGTTCGCCCAAATCTACCGTTATACTCCGCATAATTAGTAGCTCTCCAACTGGGACAGGTAATTGTTATAATTAGCTTTAATCTCTTCGATAGAATCTCCGCCGAATTTATCCAGGAATGCCTTGGCGATTTCCCAAGCCACTACATTCTCAAGTACGACACAAGCTGCTGGAACCGCACATGCATCCGAACGCTCAACCTGAGCTGTAAAAGGTTCTTTGGTATCAATGTCTACGCTCTGTAAAGGCTTGTACAGTGTCGGGATCGGCTTCATCACACCACGTACCACCACAGGCATCCCATTCGTCATACCACCTTCAAATCCTCCCAAACGGTTGCTTGCTCTGTAGTACCCTTGCTCTGCATTGTACATAATCTCGTCATGCACTTGTGATCCGCGCAGTCGGCCGGCTTCAAAGCCTATTCCGATTTCTACACCTTTAAATGCGTTTATTGACATTACAGCTCCAGCAATCGCTCCATCCAGCTTACGGTCCGACTGAACATAGCTGCCTAATCCTACCGGAAGACCTTCCACAATACACTCGACAATTCCTCCGATAGAATCGCCTTCCTCTTTGATTTTGTCTATGTACGACTCCATCTTAAGTTCTGTTTCTTTATCTACCACTCGTACCGAGGACTGTTCCGTTAATTCGATTAATTCATCAATAGGCAATTGGTTAGCCGGTGCTTCAATTTCACCGATACGAATAACCTGACCTGCTATCTTGACACCAAAGACTGCCAACAGTTGTCTTGCAATAGCGCCGCAGGCCACTCTTGCCGCCGTCTCCCTTGCGCTGGAGCGTTCCAGAACATTCCGGAGATCCGTCAGATTATATTTCAATCCGCCATTCAGATCCGCATGCCCGGGACGTGGCCGATTCACCCGGCGCTTCTCTTCATCGCTGCCTGGAATGGGTTCAATATTCATAATGTTCTTCCAATGGGTCCAGTCCTTGTTCTCTACTACCAAGGCAACTGGAGCACCTGTCGTGAAGCCGTGACGAACTCCGCCGACAATTTGAGCCGTATCCTTCTCAATTTGCATCCGACGACCTCGTCCATAACCTTTTTGACGCCGCTGCAACTGGAAATTAAGCTCCTCAAAATTCAGTGTAAGATTACTTGGCAAACCCTCAATAATGGCTGTAAGCTGGGGCCCGTGCGTTTCCCCCGCCGTCAAATAGCGTAAACTCATGCTGCGTTCCCCCTTCACACTTTTAAACTGTAAACCGCTAAAATCCTTATGATCTTTGCTCATTATAGTATAGGGAATCCTCTTTGACAAGAAACTGATGTTAGGATTATAAGAAGAAAAGCCTTTGCCATCCTTAATGAAGCCTATGCTTTCGTAGCAGCGATACCCATATCGCTTTCAGGTATCCGTTTCTCGTAGAAATATAAGCAAAGTAAACTGAAAACTTATACTTTCTTATATTTAAACAAAAACGTCGCCCCTGCCCTTACGGGTAGAGACGACGCCTTCAGACTTATACTGGATATCAGATCAGCTTCCGATGGGCTGCCTTTGCTGTGGAAAAGCCCGCTTACTCTCTTCTTGTTGCAGAAGACGCTTCAGCTGCATTTCCTCCACACCAAGGATTTGCCCGCATTCGTGAATCGTAATAAATCCGCGTCTATAAGCGGCAATAACCTTGCTTTTGTCCATGGTTTGCTAACGACCTTTCACTTATCATACTGAGCCTACTATGCAGTATCAGTATTTACAGGTGAAAGTATACGCAGAAACATTTATGGATATGTACTAGGCTTTATTTTTTACGATAGAAGAACGTCTCCGTGGATTCGAAGTTGTATTGAGAAGGCGTGAAGATCTGCTCTGTGCTTCCAACGAATAAATATCCGCCGGGACGAAGGCTGCTGGAGAATTTTTGGTAGAGCTTGTTCTTGGCTTCTTCAGTAAAATAGATCATTACATTACGGCATATTATAAGGTCAAAACCTTCATCAAACTTGTCTAGCAACAAATTCTGTTTGCGGAAATCGATATGCTTCTTCAGGGAATCGCTCACCTTAAAAATTGGCCCTTCAGGTGTAAAGTAACGCTGAGCTACATCCTTCGGTACATCTTTAAGCGAACGTTCCAGGTAAATGCCTTGTTTAGCTTTGGCTAATGCACCATCATCAATATCCGTAGCCAGAATTCCCGTCTGCCCAAGAATGCCTTTGTCGGACAGGATCATTGCCAGTGTATAAGGCTCTTCTCCTGTGGAACAAGCGGCACTCCATACCTTCAGCCTGCGGTTCCCCTGCTGCAGCTCAGGCAGTATAACATCACGCAATACTTCCCAGCGATTGGGATTACGCCAGAATTCCGATACATTAATTGTCATACGATCCAAAAACTCATAAAATAAGGCCTTATCTTTCATCATTGCGGCAAAAAAGTCGGCGAAACTATGATATCCATTCTTTACACGAAGAGTAGTCAGACGCCGTTTCATCTGGGCTTCCTTGTATTGAGACAGATCGATTCCTGTACTCTTGTTAATGTTATGGATAAACCCGGTGTAATCAGGATCCACGGCTGACACTTCACGTTCGGACATAATCTTCTTCCCCTGCCTCCCGCCTGGATTCTAAATCCAAGCTGCGATGTCTTTTTGATACTGAGCTAATTCTTCTGGAGCAAAAAAGTTGCTAATTTCTCGCTTCGCGCTTTCGGGAGAATCGGAGCCATGGATCAGGTTAAGGGGAGTATGACTGGCAAAATCACCGCGAATAGTACCCGGTAAAGCCTCGCCTACCTTGGTCTTGCCGATGAGCATCCGCGACAAGGTTACAACGTCATCACCTTCCCAAACCATTGCAAAAACAGGACCTGATGTAATAAACGAAACCAACTCTTGGAAAAAGTCTTTACTTTCATGCTCGGCGTAATGTCTCTTTGCCTGTTGTTCTGTAACCGTTAACAGCTTTGCTGCTACCAATTTGAATCCTTTATCCTCCAGACGGGCAACGATGCGGCCAATTAATCCACGCTGTACACCATCTGGTTTGATCATCAGGTACGTTTGTTCCATAGGGTCCACTCTCCATTTCCATACGAATAATGTGTTTTTCGATATTTTAACAGAAACTTCTACTTCTGTGAACGCTTAATATTGTACCAATGTTCATCCGCTAACGAATTTTAATAAGCTCTCCCTGTAACGAAGAATGCAATATCACGCAAGTTACGCTTCGTCTTATTATTCGGAAGGCCATCTAACGCTGTAAGTGCTTTGGAGATATATCGAGAAGCTAATTCCTCTGCCCGGATAATGCCATCCCCGGAAAGAATAAGGTCAATAGCGCGCCCCACCTCCATCCGTCCTCCGCGGATTAAATCCAATTCCTCGAGTAAACGGTCTCGAAGCCTATCATCCTCTAAACTGTAGATAACCGGAAGGGTGATGTTGCCCTGCCGCATATCACTGCCCGGCGGCTTACCGATTTGCTTCTCTGTTCCGGAAAGATCCAACAGATCATCACGGATCTGAAAGGCCATCCCCACATTGTAACCGTAGTTATATAGCAGTCGTGCATCTTCCGGATTGGCATCTGCAGCAAGAGCACCAAGCTGACAGCTGATAGCGATAAGCAACGCCGTTTTGCGGCGAATCCGTCGCAGGTAATGGCGTATACTTTGCTCACTATTGAAAAAATCACGGATTTGCTCCATCTCGCCAATGGACATTTCCACCATAGCTTTAGACAAGATCTGGTGAATTCTCGGATTCTTTAACTCGCTGGTCATAATCAAGGCCTTAGCATAGATATAGTCCCCGGTGTACATGGCAATTTTATCGCCCCATTTAGACTTTACCGTTGGCTCGCCACGCCGAAGATCTGCATCATCAATAACATCATCGTGTACAAGCGATGCACTGTGAATCAGCTCCAATGGAACAGCAATACGCTTCAGCTTCTCCAGATCATAATTACCAAATTTGCCCCCCATGAGAACAAACACAGGCCGGAGACGTTTCCCCCCTGCCCTCAACAGGTGCAGAGATGTCTCAGACAACAAGTCGTCATCGCCCTGGACGCTGCGATATAACTCTTTTTCGATATGATCCATATCTTTATTTAGCAAACCGAACATTTGCAGTCGTTTCATTCTTTCACCCTAGTCAGCAGATTGTGACTCCAAAGCTCCATTTTCACTTCCTGCAGCAGCAGACCCATTTCATAGGCATAACGAAAATAGAGATTCAGACCTTTTTGCTGCCTTTCTCCAAAATCATAACATAAATTACGGAAATACCCGTACCAGTAGGCTTCGGTCCCTCCGATGGCAATGCAGGCATCCTTGACAATGGGCGTCAGATCCTGAAGACCAAGTCTCTTACTTGCTGCAAAGGCATTAACAATTTCCGCTATGACTTCCTGCTTCTCTTCTGCTGCATCCCTGTTCACAGCCCACACTGCAAAAGTCATTCCCAAACCAGTCCATTCTTTCCATAGTTCCCCAATATCGGTAACAATATAGCCTAGATCCTGCCAAGAAGCTCTAATGGCCTGATCTCCTATAAGCAGGCAGGCATCGGCAATCTCCATCATATCCTCCAGATCGGGATCAGCACTTATGTACTGAGGTTTTCCGCCGAAAGCCTTCTCGAGTAATATCTTCAGCAAGTTAACTGAAGTTGCAGAAGTATTGGTTACGGCGATAATCCCATTGGCCACCTCCGTTAAAGGAGCTCTAGAAAATAGCATAATAGATTTGACCGGTCCATCCGAGCTGACGGATAAATCCGGCAGAAGCAGCAACCTGTCGCTGGCTTCAGCATAGGCAAAAGAAGATAACGCCCCTACATGTATACTGCCTTGGCTCATTCCCCTATTGAGAACCGAAGGTACCTCAGACACCATTTCTGCAGGGTATCTCAAAGTCGAAGGATGAAAATTATAAAATACCGGCCATGAGTTTGTATAGCTGATCTTACCGATAACGGTGTAGCCGTCACTACCCATAAGTCAACCCTCCCATCTACGGAATAAAGCATGCTCAATATTAAAGCTGTCCAGCACCTTACCTACCATAAAATTGACGATATCATCTAAAGTCTCAGGTCCGTAATAAAAGGCTGGCATAGCCGGAATGATTCGCACTCCTAGTCGAGAAAGCTTCAGCATATTTTCAAGATGTATGGCATGCAAAGGTGTCTCACGGGGAACGATCACCAGTGGCCGTCCTTCCTTAAGCATCACATCTGCCGCACGAGTCATTAAATTGTCCGAGGTTCCGGCAGCGATAGCGGAGAGTGTACCCATTGAGCAAGGCATCACGATCATACCCTCCACACGAAAAGAGCCACTTGCAATCGACGCACCAATATCACCAATGGGGTGATACAGCAGAGAACCGGGATAGTCTCTGAACTTTTCGCTCAAATAACCGTCCCGGTCTGAGATATTAACGCTGAGCTCTTCCTTAAGTACACGCCAGCCCGCATTACTAACCACCAAATGCACAGTAAATCCCAGAGACAGCAGGGTTTCAGTTAAGCGAACTCCATAGACCGCACCGCTTGCACCTGTAATTCCTACTACAAAGCTCTTTGGTTTAGAGTGGGTCATTTGTAGAACTGCACCACCAAGTCAATCAAAGTAAAAGAGAACACGACAATACTGAGCACGCCGTTCATCGTAAAAAATGCGGTTTGCAAACGGCTCAAGTCGCTTGGGGATACAATATGGTGCTCGTAAAAAAGGATAATATAGGCAATCAGCATCCCTGCAACATACCACCAGCTCAAATCGGTAATAAACAACAGAGATACGAATCCAATACCGGTAAGAATATGGAATACTCGAGCGATTAAAAGTGCGTTAGCAACACCAAATCGAACAGGAATCGAATAAAGACCTTCCTTTGTATCAAATTCAACGTCCTGGCAGGAATAGATAATATCAAACCCCGCCGTCCAGAACACAATCGTGAAGTAAAATACCATTGCCGTCCAGTCGACAGTTCCTGTTACCGCCACCCAACCTCCAAGCGGTGCCAATGCGATCGTCAAGCCAAGAATAATGTGACATGCCCAAGTAAAGCGTTTGGTAAAAGAGTAGAAGACCAGTAAAAAAACGGCAATCGGCAATAATTTAGTGGATAAAGGGTTTAACTTAAAGGCAGCCCAAAATAGTAAAAAGAAAGAAATCGCGATAAACAAAACCACTTCTCCTGCCTTCAGAAGGCCTGCTGGAATAGCTCTCCCGGCTGTCCGGGGGTTTCTAGCGTCACTAATACGGTCGATCAGACGATTCAGGCCCATGGCTGCACTGCGAGCGCCGAACATTGCAATTACAATCCAACCAATCTTGCTCCATGATGGCAATGATCCATACATAACAACAGAACCAAGTAATGCCCCCATAAAAGCAAAGGGCAAGGCAAACACAGTGTGTTCAAACTTGATCATTTGTAAAAAGATGCCCATTTTCTTAAACATCCAACTTCTCCTTGCGTCCAATATGTAATGCAGCGATGCCACCGGTTAAAGGATATGACTCAACCTTATGAAGTCCGGTTTCACGAAAAATCTCAGCCAGCTTTTCCCGATCAGGGAAAAGAGCCAGTGATTCAGGAAGCCATTTGTATTGTTCATAGCTCTTAGCGAACAACTTGCCCAGTAAGGGAAGCACGCGCTGGAAATAAAAATAGTACACGCCTTTGAACGGCTGAACTGTAGGTTTGGAAAGCTCTAGACATACGACCATGCCTCCGGGTTTCACCACCCGCTTCATTTCGTTAAGCACCTGAACAAGATCAGGCACGTTCCGCAGTCCGAAGCCAATCGTTGCATAATCAAAGGAGTGATCCCCGAATGGAAGATTCATTGCGTTGCCCTGTACGAGGGAAATTCGGTCTTCAAGCCGGTGTTCTTTTACTTTACGACGGCCAACCTCGAGCATACCAGCGCTAAAATCCAACCCAATGACCGACCCGGTCTTGGTGGTTTCCGCCATTGTAATACTCCAGTCACAAGTCCCGCAGCATAAATCAACCGCATTGTCTCCTGACTTCATAGCCATCTTCTTCATTGCGAACTTACGCCATGCCTTATGGCGTCGAAAACTTAAAATATCGTTCATAATATCATAATTGCCCGCAATACTCTCAAAAACGGAGTGTACGTACTGCTCTTTGGGCTTCACAGCATTTTCTGAGGCGGCTGTTGTTTTCTCTATAGACATAATTAACCCTCCCCGGCAGCTTGTCCCGTAATTTTCATCTGGAGCAGGAATCGATCCAGCGCAGCACTTAATTCTTTAATTAGGCTTTCATCTTTAACACCTTGCAGTATGCCTTGAATGGTCTCCACTGATTGATGCAATTTGTCCTTCAATAGTGAGTCACATTTATATTTCATTTTTAGTTTCTTCCAGTCCTTATGGTCCATATTCCGATTCTGCAACAGGGGCTTCTCGTCCTCTGTCACTGCATCCAGCAAATGCAAATAACAGTAACCATCAATGGCTTCGGCAGGATCGCCACTACGGCGCAGCTCCATAACTACCGTCTCACAGTGGGAGAACTCATGCAGCAGACTTTGCCACAGATCCGCAAGGGATTCTTCAATCATTGGGGTAAAAGAAAGGAACAGCTGCATATTCAGCTGTACCGTGTGTCGCAGATATTGTTCCGCTGTAAGCAGCATTCCACGCATTTTACTGTAAAGATGTGCCTTCATTACATTTAATTCAGCAATGGCCGTACTGAGGATACCCACCATCTCTATCTGTTCACTTTTTGCGAGTAATTGGTAAAACCAGCTGCTGAAGTAATCTCCAGCAAGCACCTTAAGCTGACGGGAACGCATCGTATCTTTATCAGGATCGCCATTAGAACGGTCAATGACTTCATGGGTATCCAGACCCAGTTGTACAAGTGTGGTTACTAATGTATATAATTCTCCATTGTTTTGCGGGCCCGAGGCGCCATGATTGAGAAATATATATAATAAATGTCCACGGACATCAGGAAATGGCGGCAATTCCGCATGCCGCTGAATCATATCGTAGTCTGTATAGGGTTTAGCTAGCTGTGGTATGCGGTACGGTTTCATTTCAGCCTCCGAGCCAATGACATTATGACAATTTCTTTGTTCACAATCTTGTCTATTATATCACATGTTTTTTTGTCACGCATCGTGGGTGATCCTAGTTTCTTTTACCCTGTTTAGGGAGATATGAACTGTTTATTCCATAGATCACTTTCGCTAATCCGAAAACCCATTTTAATCCGATCCGAAAGGGGCGTATTACCAGTAGAATCAAGCTCTCGCTGCAGCTCGTGTGACCATTCGGTGCGTCTGATATCCCCTGCCAGCAAGAGCCTACGACTTCCTAGCCATTTATCCTCAACTATCACACGCAACAAAAGCTCGTTCACATTAGGTGTATCTTGAAAAGCGAAGGAAATAACCTTTGACATATCTTTATATATTGCCTCCGGATCGGGATCATTACTTGTAATCTTCAAATCCAGTGACAGAATATTATTCTCCCAGCCCGCGCTGTCGATGGATAACATCAAAGGCAGAGAACCCAACTGATCCACGAGATTGGACTCATCAAGAACCTTATCCCTCCCGCCAATGAAGGTCTCCAGCACCCCATGCTCCCTCTGAAGGACAGAATCCATATCTGCCAGCTTAGGTAGCATTATAGTAGATGCTGCACTTAGCAGCAGAACAGCACCGATCCACCATCCCCGGTTCATGGACCTTCCCCCTCTATCCATCGTTTCCGTGTCTTTCGTCCTTTATACGATTATCATACTTACTTATATTTCGAAAAAAAGCAGGCTATGCCTGCTTTTCAGCTTTCACTCTCCAATTGTCCATGTTTCGTCCAAATTTCAGCTTTGCCGCGAATTTTCATTGCCGAGGTATGATCGGTAAATTGAGCGATGAGTACCTCGCCTTTATCCAGCTTTTCCGTATGGTGGAACCTTGTATCCAGACCTCGGGTCAGCCCGATTACTTGAACACCGTTTTCTTTCGCTTTGACTACGATATAATCGCTGCCAGTAGGAACGGGGCTGCCGGTATTATTGTTCTCATTCATCTCTAATCCTCCTCTGAACCTATTAATTCCATTTATGCTTCCAAAAAACAAATGCCGCCTTGGAGGGCGGCATTGTTGTTGTAACCAAATAAGGAATAGGATATGTAGAAATCTTTATTTGATTCCGTCTTTAAGCGCTTTACCCGGTTTGAATGCCGGAACTTTGCTCGAAGGAATTTCGATTTCTTCACCAGTTTGTGGATTACGGCCTTTACGTGCAGAACGCTCGCGCACTTCAAAGTTACCAAATCCAACCAGTTGTACTTTGTCGCCGCCTTGTAGAGCTCCCGTAATGGCTTCGAATACTGCATCTACTGCTTTGGTAACATCTTTCTTGGGAAGTTCAGTTGCTTCCGTTACTGCGTTGATCAAATCTGATTTGTTCATGTCTTCTCACCTCCCCGACCAATATGTTGCAATATCACTCACTGTTTCCGTTTCAGCGTAAAATATACGTGATAATCCCGCTACAAGCAAGACTCTGGCGCCCAGTGACCCTGAAGCGCAACAAACTTATAGTAATACAGCGCAATCATAATTTCAAGGCGTTACTTAAAAAAGGAGTAGAAAGTATCAACTTTCCGGTAATATATCACTGATTTCTTAGACCTATACTTCCAAAAAACGCAAATCGCTGCGCAAACCGCAACAAGAACAAGCCAGCCCCCAATACCCCAGAGACTGGCTTGTTCTATAGTTTTCACATCACATCTTTATCGTGCGTGAAGCTATCTCATTCTTACAGGATAATAGCGATCAAACCGCCTGAGCCCTCATTAATAATACGTCCAAGAGTTTCCTGAAGCTTGTAGCGGGCATTATCTGGCATCATGGCAATCTTACCTTGAATGCCTTCACGGACTATGGAATGCAGGGATCTTCCAAAAATATCGGATTCCCAAATCTTGATCGGGTCGTTCTCGAAATCCTGCATCAGGTACCGTACCAGCTCTTCACTTTGCTTCTCGGTTCCGATAATCGGTGAGAACTCCGATTCTACATCAACACGGATCATATGAATGGATGGGGCTGTCGCTTTCAAACGTACCCCGAAGCGTGAGCCTTGGCGAATCAGTTCCGGTTCATCCAGTGCCATTTCCGCCAGCGAAGGGGCTGCAATTCCATAGCCGGTGGTCTTGACCATCTCAAGCGCTTCCGCAAACCGGTCATATTCGCGTTTGGCGTGCGAGAATTCCTGCATTAATTGCAGCAGGTGATCCTTGCCGCGGATCTCTACGCCTACGACTTCCATCAATACTTGATCATAGAGCTCTTCTGGAGCGTATAGATCAATTTCCGCTACTCCCTGACCCATATTCATTCCGCTTAGGCCGG
Source organism: Paenibacillus wynnii (assembly GCF_000757885.1). Lineage (NCBI taxonomy): Bacteria > Bacillati > Bacillota > Bacilli > Caryophanales > Paenibacillaceae > Paenibacillus > Paenibacillus wynnii. Next base: position 1,879,846 of record NZ_JQCR01000003.1, read on the forward strand.
CTCTGTCAATGAATTCATACTCTGAAAATTGCGCTACAAGACGGTCTACATCCCGCAGGCGGCGGATATCCTTAACGGTATCACGAACAGAGTTTTCGTAGCTGCTGCGCAGCCAATGATTCTCATCCAGCACCATGACCCAACTAGGCAGGTTAACATTAACCTCGTGTACCGGGAACTCATAGAGCACCTCGCGAAGTACCCCGGTAACATCATCCTCAGTCATATTCGCAGCACTAAGCGTCATAACCGGAATATCATACTTCGCAGCAAGTTCTCCGCGAAGCTGCTGTGCTTCTTCGCTGCGTGGTCGAGTGGAGTTAATGACAAGTACGAAAGGCTTGCCGACCTCTTTAAGCTCCGCGATCACACGCTCTTCAGAATCCACATAAGAACTACGGGGAATCTCAGCAATCGTACCGTCAGTAGTAACTACTACTCCCAGTGTTGAATGTTCCTGAATAACCTTACGTGTGCCGATTTCTGCTGCTTCCTGGAACGGGATGGGTTCTTCGAACCATGGGGTTGAGATCATCCGCGGTCCATTTTCATCCTCATAGCCTTTGGCGCCATCTACAGCGTAGCCTACACAATCTACCAGCCGTACATTCACCTCAAGCCCTTCCGCCACCTTGATTTGAACAGCGTTGTTAGGGACGAATTTCGGTTCCGTTGTCATAATGGTTTTGCCTGCCGCACTTTGTGGAAGCTCATCTATTGCCCGTACACGATCTGCTTCATTCGTAATGTTAGGCAATACAATCGTCTCCATAAAACGTTTAATGAATGTTGATTTTCCCGTGCGGACCGCGCCGACGACTCCAAGATAAATGTCTCCGCCGGTTCGCTCGGCAATGTCCTTGAAAATATCCACTTTTTCCAAAAGAGATCCCCTCCTCATATTACTCCGAAGAAAAAATGCCTGAAGAGCATCGACTTCGCGTTCCGCCGGCTTTCATGACCTGTTAGGGACATTAACCGGGCTTTGCGTATGTCCGCCCGAAGCTTAGCCGCTTACGATGACGGAACGTACTGCCCCGCGCTAAACTCCGAATGCTCGGACATGCATTTGGACTAGTATCATCATATGTATCCAGTACGAAATTATGACCTGCAATTGCGCAATTTGAATTATGAATTTCCAATGAGGTAGTAGTGTACGCATGCAGTCGTAGAGCGCCCGGAACCTTTCTCATCAATCATATGAGGACGGGATCTTGAAAAGAACTACTATTTATGGCGCGACCTAAAGAAGTCGCATTATGAGATGAACTTAACATTTATCTATTTTAGGTTTGGGCCGTAACTGCGGTGAATGTTGGACTTCCAACCGCTGTTGTCGTAAGACTTTCTGGATTTATACCGCTATTAGCGGATGAAATCCGGAGACAGCTTATGCTTTCGAAGCGAGCTTTCCTACGGAAATCTTTCGGCCGGACGCTACCGCTTTTCCAGTTCCAAAATCCCCCTCCGTTACTACATTCCTTTGTCAGTTTTTCAATTTCAATCAATATAGTTCCTAAAAATAAATAGTAATCTCTGAAGGCCCTTTTCAATTTAACCCGTGCTGTCACCCCAGTTATATAACACTGATTGGTTAGTGTTGGACAATACGGTGGGAGAACAGTTAATTGGGCAAAAAAATAAGCTGACCCTAGTTTATAGGACCAGCTTTTTAGCAAATCACGTCTACTCATATCCGTCCTTAATTAGGCGCCTGAGGGACTGGCTGTTCATTGATCCACAGATAAGGCAAGGATTTAACAGGAACATAATAGGAAGCCAGCTCCAAATCTAGCCTTAAATCTGCTGTTTGCTTCTGTGGGCCTCCATTTTTATTAATAACGGTCATAATGTCAAAAACATAATCAACGTAAACATTTCCGTTTTTATCCATAATAAACGGAATTTCCTGACCTGAATATACACTGGACAGCTTAATCGTTGCGGTTCCCGCTTTTTTCGAGTCAATCGAATAAAGCCCTGGATAAATCTCTTCCCCAACGGGAAGACCGCCCCCATGAGCAGACTTAAACCGAGTTACTTGAAGCTGTACGTCGTTTACCTTCTGAACCGTCTCAAGATCCATTACTTTTACGGTCGGGTTGCTCTCTTCATTTAAAATAAGAAAATATGCACTTCCACCCTTCTCAAATGCTGTGGCTGGAATGTCATCCACATATCCCTTTTTATTCAACATGTCAAGATCAATTCGAAATTTTTCATATCTTGGAGTGGTTATCTCCGCATTGATTATAGGCAGAACGCCTTCTTCTTGTTTGTAATCATCCACAGCCGATTGAATCCTTTTCACACTTTCGCGGTAATTAACCGTAGACCGACCTTCTTCTTTATTCGGGTACAGACATCCAGAGAGTGAAAAGGTCAGAAAGAGCAGTGCACTCATCATAAGTAGGCTGCGGGTCGGGAATTTCCTCTTCGCTCGTATGTATCTCATCGTGTCAAGCCCCCCTCTTCTGTTATCCTTCAATTGACATAGTGTCCTACCACAAATCTTCTTCCTCTCCACGCCGTGCAGCCTCCAACTTACGGCGAACTGCGGCCTTTAAGGGATCTTCAGGAACAATAACGGTAACATTATCCCACACGGCTGCCTGGCAGGCCAAACGTACTCCCTCATGCAGTAAGCTGCCGAGCTTGCGGCGTTCTGCATCGCCCGCAGGACGAACTGCTGCCGCATCCTGTCCTTCTATCCTTACCTTACACATAAGACAGCCTGCCTTACCTCCGCAGCGTGTGGTAATGGCTACACCGGCCTTACGGGCAGCCTCTAAAAGCGTCACACCCCGGGGCACAACAGCTTTTCGGTTATCCGGCTGAAATATTACGGTCAAACCCTGTTGAGATTTCATGATGTCATTTTCCTTTCCTAGACGAGAGACAAAGATACAGACAGATGCTGTTCAAGTAAACGCAAGTGGGACTCCTCCAATGTATTGCGTTGGGACAAAGACTGCAGCAGCGGTAAATGGCTTGCCAAATCCATTCTCATTACCGCAGCTATGCTTTCATAGCGGTCACTTCTGCCTCGTAGAATATTGAACACAAATTCATGAGCCAAGGGCATTAACCGCAGATATCCTATACCTTCAAAATAAGTAAGGGGGGCATCTTTTAGCAATAGGCTTGTCTCAACTATATATTGTGAATAACCGGAACAAATCTTGAAGCCGCATACCAGTTCAATAGGATAAGTTCCAAACCTGTAATGACTCATAACGGAGAAACAATCCTTGCTGTAGTTTTCCTCTGGGTGATCAAGAGACCAATGACTTAAAGCATTATGCAGAGAATCGGTCTCTCCCAGATCGGCATACAAATCTATATCACGAGGCGGTCTTGCCAGAGGTACATTATGAAGCAGCAGCCCGCAGCTTCCTCCCAGCAACCACAAGGATGAGTTCCCCATCCTATCCATGCTCAATAAATTGCATACACTCTTCAACGTTTCACGTAGCTCAGGTGGCATCTCTGCAGCAGCCATACCCTCACACTCCATTTCTACAAAATAACAGCTCAATTGTTATGAGTTACCTCTTGTTAGAAATACGTTTTGTTCAGCGCTATAAGGATTCCTGGTGTCTTTATAATTGCCTGGCAAGCCAAGCGATAGCCTTCTTCCAATTCCTCAGGATCAAGGCGTCTCTCTTCAGCTTTAGTTGGAGCTTCCAGAAGCTCTGCTCCGGCCTCCATATAACAACGACAGCGTGCGCATGTCCCGCGTGTACACAGGTTTTGCCAATCCACACCGTGCTTCAAGGCATGTTCCAAAAGGGTACTGCCCTGCTGAGGCTGAACTTCTTTGGTTACCGTTTTACCTTTTAATATTAATAATCCGTCCATTTCCGCCCCCTTTCAGCATAGCCTGTAGTCTCTTGTAAGGGCTCACATAATAGAAGCCACTCCGCCTAAAAAGCCAATGATCATCGTTACAAAAGCAACTACGGACAATACTACTCTGATCACGCCTTTTGTTTTACTGCGGGCAAAAGTAATTAGAAAAACAGACACTCCCATAATCAAAATTGCGACTAGGGACAACCACATTTTTGCCATTGGATCCATGGTCAAATCCCCCCTAAGCTGTTTTATATAGTGAACATCATATCATAAACCCCATTTCATTTTCTTTACAGAACGTTCAAAGATATAATATTTTTCACAAAAAAAAAAGAACCCACATCGGCTGCAGGCTTAGCATTAGATCATATGACAGCTTAATTTAGGGTCTGCTTTGCGAATTCATCTAGAACTACAGTCATCCCATCCCCAAAGTATATTAAAATGGAATGCGTAGCGCCTGATTGGTCTCATACTTTAATTTTATTGACATCACCGTTTTTAATCATTTTAATATATTCTTTACTGTAATCAATGGCCTTTTGTTCTCTTGCTGTTAATATTTTCCACAACCTATAAAAAAAGAGGAAAGAGAACCGGTAAAATTCTGTCCGATTCCTTTTCCTCTTGTCTTACACTACATCAAGCTATTTTTTTAGCATCATTTTCATTAACGTTTCCATGGTACCTGCCCCGGCTCCGCCCTTTTTAACCGTGTTGATAATATCCTGAATGGTATCCTCACTGACAGGTACTTTAGCCATTGCAGATACTTGTTTGATTAACTGGCGGAGCTGGGCTTCATTTTGCATCGTCCCCGGCTTGACCGTACTGGCCAGCTTTTTGACGGCGCCTTCCGTAATATTCTTACCCGCTTTTTTGTTAATGGCGTTCAACGCATCTTTGGAAAAATTTTTGCTCACTTTTCATCCCTCCTCCGTCAATCCCCACTAACAACATATGAGAATCTCCGGTAAAAGGTGAAAGAGCTTAGGAATGCCATTGCTCCCAGGTTTCCTGAGAAATAGCTTCCATCTCCGTTTTCCGATCACGTCCCATTAATGACTCCACGGCACTTCGCGGACTTCTGTCCTTGAAAAGGACATGATAGATTTGATCGGTAATCGGCATCTGCACGCCTAATTTGGCCGAAATCGCATAAGCTGCCTGCGTTGTACGAATTCCTTCAACAACCATTCCCATGGATTCCAGTACCTCCGACAGCGGTATTCCCTTGCCAAGCATTGACCCGGCACGCCAATTACGACTGTGCTGACTAGTAGCCGTTACTACAAGGTCACCTATCCCCGCCAAGCCGGAAAAGGTCAATGGGTTCGCTCCCATCTCAACTCCGACACGGGATATCTCTGCCAGACCGCGTGTAAGCAACGCAGCTTTGGCGTTATCACCAAAACCAAGCCCATCCGAAAGACCCGCTCCGAGGGCAATTATATTTTTAAGGGCTCCGGCAAGTTCTACACCAATGAGGTCGCGATTCGTATAGACTCGGAAATCATTGTTGATGAACAATTCTTGGGCTGCTGCAGCTGCTTTATCGTCCGGTGAGGCGACGACCACGGTTGTTGGACAGTGTCGGACAACCTCCTCTGCGTGACTAGGACCAGAGAGCACCACAACGTTCCCCTCAGCAATGCCAAGTTCCTCGGATATTACTGTCGACATCCGCTTCATGGTTTCCGTCTCGAACCCCTTGGTCGCATGTACACAGAGCATATCTTCCTTCCAATATTGTTTCAGACTATGGGCTACCTGACGCATTCCCGATGAAGGCGCTACAATCACAACAGCCTTAGAACCGGCTACAGCAGATTCCATATCCGTAGTTGCAACAATGTTGGATGGCAGAATAATCCCCGGCAGATATTGATCATTGGTGTGAGATTTATTGATCTCGGCCGCTTGATCAGAATTTCGCGTCCACAGATAAACCTCCGAATGATTAGCCGCCAGCACGCTTGCCAGCGCAGTTCCCCAGCTGCCCGCAACCAGTACGGTGACTTTATCAGACAACGCGGTCCCCCCCTTTTGCTTTGGAGCCAATTTTGTTCTCACGACCCTCAAATATCTTCACAATATTGGTACGGTGCCTCCAAAACGCGAAGAGTGCTATGGTAATACTAGTCCAGAGCACAGGCTGCGTAAAATCGGTCAGCAAAAGTATAACCGGTGTGAGAACAACAAAAATCAGTGAGCCAAGCGATACATAGCGCGTTATACATATGCACGCGATGGCGATGGCTCCCGCGATCAGGGCAGGCCAGAAACAAAGCGTAGCCATTACACCGATCGTAGTAGCAATACCTTTGCCGCCACGAAAATGGAAGTATATAGGCCAATTATGGCCGATAATAGCGGCGACCCCGCAGATAACTGCTACCCACGTTCCCCAACCACCAATCCAGGTTCCGAGCCAGACAGCAGCAATCCCCTTCAGAACATCCAGAAGGAGCACTGTTATCGCAGGTCCTTTCCCCAGAACCCGCAGCGTATTCGTAGCCCCGGCATTGCCGCTTCCGTACTGACGGATGTCAATTCCTTTCAGAAGCTTGGCGAGCAATACACTAAAGCTTACGGAGCCAAGCAAATAGCTTACAACAATGACCAGAAATTCAAGTGCCACACTGATTCTCCCCTAACTTTCGTCGGATTTACGCCGTGTAAAGATACGGATTGGCGTTCCTTCAAAATTAAATGCCGCGCGGATTTTATTCTCCAAATAGCGCTCATAGGAGAAGTGCATCAGCGAAGGATCGTTAACGAACACCACTATAGTAGGCGGTTTAACCGCAACTTGCGTTACATAGTTAATGCGCAAGCGTCGGCCTTTGTCCGTAGGCGGAGGATTAATAGCCACAGCATCGGATACAACATCATTAACCAAATGCGTCGTGATGCGCAGTGAATGCTGCTGAGCTACATGCTGTACGACCGGAAGCAGTTTTTGCAGACGCTGCTTGGTCAAAGCCGATAAGAAGACAACTGGGGCATAGCTCATAAACAAGAAATGGTCACGGACATTCTTCTCAAAATTCTGCATGGTTTTATCATCTTTTTCGATGACATCCCATTTGTTCACAACAAATATTGCTGCTTTACCGGCCTCATGTGAATACCCGGCAATATGTTTGTCCTGATCAATAATGCCTTCTTCGCCGTTAATGACAACGAGTACAACATCAGCACGTTCAATAGCACGCATAGCCCTCATTACACTATATTTCTCTACAGACTCATACACTTTGCCGCGCTTACGCATCCCGGCAGTATCGATGAGTACATAACGCTGTCCGTCTTTTTCGAAGGGAGTATCAATTGCATCACGTGTCGTTCCTGCAACTTCACTAACGATAACGCGTTCTTCCCCCAGAATTGCGTTAACTAGAGAAGATTTGCCTACATTCGGACGCCCGATTAAGGCAACGCGAATAACATCTTCATCATATGCATCTTCTGTAAGCTCCGGAAGGCGCTCAGTTACTGCGTCAAGCAAATCACCGAGCCCGGTGCCATGGCTTCCTGAAATACCAATAGGATCGCCAAACCCCAGACTGTAGAACTCATAAATATCGTCAGTACGCTTCATATTGTCCACTTTATTAATGGCAAGCACTATAGGCTTTCCTGAACGGAACAAGAGTTGTGCTACCTCTTCATCCGAATTCGTAAGTCCACTCTTAGCGTCGCACATAAATACGATGACATCAGCTTCCTCAATCGCCAGCTCTGCTTGAGCACGAATCGATTTCAGAATCGTATCATCACCGTCAATTTCAATACCTCCGGTATCAATTACACTGAATGATTTACCGTTCCAGTCTGTAATACCGTATATCCGGTCACGTGTAATGCCCGGTTTATCCTCTACAATGGCTACTCTTTCACCGATCAGCCGATTAAAAATCGTCGATTTACCGACGTTAGGCCTCCCAACGATTGCCACAACGGGTCTTGCCATATTCCATTCCTCCTGTCTTCCTATACGTTACTCATCATAGCAAAAATCAACAAAATTGGCTAACGCTCATCCAAACACCAATCTCACCGTTTATTTATTATTCCCCCAATAAGAGTCCAAAAAAACACAATCGGCGAACCCCCGTATCGAGGGTTCGCCGATTACTTTACCCGGTATGACTCCAAATATAAGAACACATAAGTTTAACCCTATATAGTATCCTTATATTTTGCTCTTCTTGGGTTAACGGATTAGTTGTTACCCTTAAATTTGTCCAGCTTATCGCCAAAACGCTCAGCAAGAGTAAAGCTAAGGCCTTCGTTGCTTAACGAAACGTTAGGGTTGTTAAGCACTTCTTTAGGACCTCTATCTCTGTTGCTGTTGCTGCTTCTTTCTGGTCTAGCTGAAGGAGCTGGAGCTTCTTCAGTTTCTTTGATGCTAAGGCTCACGCGTTTTTCCGAAGGATTGAAGTCAAGTACTTTCACTTGTACTTCTTGTCCTTCTTTCAACACTTCATGCGGAGTGCCGATATGTTTGTGGGAAATTTGGGAGATATGCACAAGACCTTCAACACCCGGAAGCAATTCAACGAATGCTCCGAAGTTAACAAGGCGTTTAACTTCACCTGTAACAATATCACCAATCTTGATTGATTCGCCGGCAGAATCCCAAGGACCTGGAGCAGCAGCTTTGATACTCAGGCTGATTTTGCCCTTCTCAGGATCAACTTTAAGTACTTTAACGCGGACTTTATCTCCTTCAGATACAACATCAGAAGGTTTCTCTACATGGTTCCAAGCAATCTCGGATACGTGAACGAGGCCATCAACACCGCCTACATCAACGAATGCGCCGAATTGAGTCAAACGCTGTACAGTTCCTTCAATAATTTGACCTTCGGAAAGCTCAGCCATAATTTTGATCTTATTAGCTTCAAATTCCTCTTCAAGAACTTCTTTAGCAGACAAGATAACTTTGCTGTTTTCACGATCCAATTCTTTCACTTTAACGCGCAAAGTACGTCCTTTGTAATCACTGAAATCTTCAACGAAGTGACGTTCAACCATGGATGCTGGAATAAATCCACGAGCGCCAACATCAGCTACTAGACCGCCCTTAACTACGTCAGCCACAGTAACTTCGAAAGTTTCTTGGGAAGCAAAATACTTCTCAAGATCTTCCCATGATTTTTCGCTGTCAATCGCACGTTTGGAGAGCACTAAGCTTTCCTTGTTATCGTTGATGCTGACAACTTTGCATTCTACTTCTTGTCCAACTTCTACCGCTTCAGCAGCGTTGTCCAATTGTACGGATGACAATTCGCGAATCGGAATTACGCCGTCGTATTTATATCCAATGCTTACATAAGCTTGGTTATCTTCGATTTTGACGATCGTTCCTTTCACGGTGTCGCCCTTTTTCACGGAAATGATAACTTCCAAATCCTCTTGGCTCGCTTCTTCATTACCGGCAACAGCTTCTGTAGTTCCGTTGTTCTCTTCTACCACAGCGGATTCAACAGTTTCTGTCGCTTCTGCGTTCTCGTTGTTCTCAACGTTATCCGCAGATTCCTGATTTCTAATTTCCTCAGACATGTGATTACCCTCCTCGATTCAAAACCCCATTTATTTAAACCCGCGTAGAGCAGAGTTCAAAACAATCATCATTACTTGAGAGAAAGCATAAAAACGGCTATCTCTATGAATAGTATGTTCTAACAATATAACGGCTATGCCGTTTTACCTCTTATAGACGGTATATGTGCCAGTTCAGTTACCTTTGGCTTGGCTTACCTGTTTCAAGCATCACACGGATCCTGCCCATAATTACATCAGTTACAGCTTCCAGCGAGTCACTGCCGGCACCTGCAAATTCACTGAGGTCTATTGGAGCTCCGTAGATGATAGTCATCCGCCGAAATAGCTTATAACGCCCGATAATGGCTGCAGGGACAACAGCAGCACCACTGCGAAGAGCAAAACTTGCTGCACCCTTTTTGGCAGATCCTGCATCGGAGTTACGCGTACCTTCGGGGAAGATTCCCATGACGTTACCGCCACGCAGCGTATTAAGAGCCGTTTTAATGGATTCTTTGCTAACGCCTTCCCGTTTAACAGGAAACGCGCCAACTTGTCTAGCGATCCAGCCAATCACAGGAACCTTGAAGATTTCCGCCTTGGCCATGTACTTCACATGACGTTCCAGCTTAATCCCCATAGTAAAAGGATCTAGCAGACTGATGTGGTTCGCACAGAGCAATACTCCACCCTCTTTGGGCACATTTTCTTTCCCCACCACTTTTAAGGGGAAGCAAATGGCGTAAATGAAGCGCAATAATCCTCGACAAATAACATAAATCATAGATGATTTCTCTCCCCGTCAACATGAGATCTGCAATGTGACACAATGGCTTCAACAACTTGATGGATATCCATAGACGTCGTATCAAGAAGAATTGCATCTTCTGCACGGCGCAACGGTGAAATTTCCCGGCTCTCATCAAGCCGATCCCGCTCTGCGATATCCTTCTCTAACTGTTGTAGACTCACTGCTTCCGCATCTCTCAATTCCTTATAACGGCGGAGCGCCCGTTCTTCTACACTTGCCGTCATGAATATTTTCACTTCGGCATCAGGCAATACAGTTGTTCCAATGTCGCGGCCGTCCATTACGACTCCCTTACGGAGCGCCATCTGACGCTGCAGATGACTGAGTCTGGATCTGACACCTTCGATTTTCGAATACTGCGACACCAAGCCGTTGACCTGAAGGCTGCGAATATGCGGCGTTACATCCTCCCCATTAATCAACACCTTCTGCACGTCTTTCTCCGGTATTAATTCAATCACCATATTGTGTACCCTTTGACACACATTATCGTAATCTTCCGAAGATATGCCTTCCCGAATCATATACCAGGTAATTGCCCGGTACATTGCTCCCGTGTCGACATAAATATAAGACAGCTTCTGTGCTACCAATCGGGCAACAGTACTCTTGCCTGCCCCGGCAGGTCCGTCGATAGCGACGTTTATTCTGTCGTAAATGTGTGTACCCTGCCTATCCAACGGGGCATTCCTCCTCAAACATCGTGCATACTTATTGATATTATCAAGAAAAAAGCAGGCATTGCCTGCGACTTATAAAATTATACCACAGTTTGTATTTCAGTGCAAAAGCGCACACAGTAAAAAAAGGATATAAATAAAGCTTTATCGGTTGCGAAAATCAAACTGCCGTTCAAAACAGTAGCGGATAATTTTTTGCCTTTCACCATCAGAAATCGAAGCGAATTTCAACATAGCCAGGTTTTTTCCACTCTCCAAAGGCTTAATTCTTACAACCTCACCTTCGAAATAGACATGCTCAGTTGAACCATTACGGTACGGAATTAGCAGCCAGCAGATTAGCTTATTTCCCACTTCGAGCTTTATGTTGTTATCTGTCAGGAAGGAGGTTCCTCCACCGCCGACATCATCGGTCCGAACCAAAAACCGTGTACCGCTCTCCGACTTTGCCGCAAGCTCCAGTTCAGCATTTACGCGTAAAAAACTGCGTCTTTGTACTTTGAAAATAGACTCTTCTGCAGGTTTATTGATCCGTATCATACGAATCACATCTTCTTTAAAACCGATTACATGAGTGTAGAAATAATTCTTAATTCCACCCTCGCTAACAAAATAAACGGACAGCTCGTCTCCCATAAATAACTTTTTAAGCTTTCCGCCTTTTTCCTGAATGGGAATTTCAATCAAAAAAGATTGATCCTCTGTCTCAGCAATTCTAGATTTGTATTCAATTTCTGCTTCTTCAGTATCACTGGAAGCGATTTGAATATATAGATAATCATTGATTTTAGGATACAAATCTGTCACCGCCACTTATGTAATAAGATATTGATAAAAAATATTATAACATGCTGTTTTATAATTCGGGGGAGAAAATACTGCTTATAACTCCTTAAACGTATTTACTAACGTCTTGACGACCTCTTTCCACAGCTTTTCTCCAAGTTCAGAACTTGCATATGTAGGATCTCCAATTACACCTGTTGTTGAATATTTACTAAAATCTAAATTCGGGTCGTCCCACTCCGGTTCTGAGCTGTGTGGATTCTTTATTTTATCAACCCGTATGTCTTCTGGATGTTTATATAAAGTGATGGAAGTTGTGAAGCTATCGGCATGGCCGCCTTCTATTGCAGGATCGCTGCAACGGCACCAGACCTCATGAAAGGGATGAGATATATTCAATACTTCTGATCTATTTTCATACTCTTCATTAAACTTAGTAACAACTTTATCCAATTGATGACCTCCGCATCCACGCCAAAGGATCAATTTTTTAAACCCTTGGTCGGACAGCGATTTCAGAATTGAATATATGAATTCTTCATACAAAGCTTGAGGAATATGAATATACCCGCTCCCAAAGTTTATATGTTCGGGTGTAGGTCCAAAAGGCACTGCAGGCAAAACCAGTGAATTCACTCCGAAATTTACAGCTAATAGTTCTGACACTTCATCCATTAATTCTTCTGCAAACCAAGTATCGAAATCCACGGTGGCATGTGGACCCTGTTGTTCTGTGCATCCGGTAGGGATAATCGCCATGTATCCTTCTTCTGCTTTTTGCTTGATTTCCACATATGTACATTTGCTAAACTTCATTTTAATCCCCCTGCTAATGTTTTTGATGCTTCTATTTTACCAAATTCAAGGATCTTGGTGTAAAAAAAAGCTGCCCCGTAATACTTTGGGACAGCCTTTCGTATATTAAACCCGTTCTCCGGGTATTTACATATCCTGTGCTCCTGAAGAGGTTCTGATTTCCTCTACCGTTTCTTCATGCCCATCGGCAGCATTCAAATATATTCGATATTGTGATCCGTTGATTTTACCGCCGAATTCATAGGTCAGAACTTCTTCACTATCTTCATTCTCAATCCAAGCAAGACGATTATAGAGTTCCTTAAATTCACTATTCAGGAACTTTCTCGCCTCAGCAACACTTATTGCAGGTTTGGGAATTACACGTTTCTCTTGATGCTCATTCTCGTAGTCACTGGCTTGGAATCCGGTAACTTCCCCTGTATCAAGACCTACACGAATAGTTATCTTCTCTGGGTAGATCAGCACACCATCCTGTGAAGTTATAAACGTTAAATTACCTAAATTATCAAAACGGTCTGCGCGGACAGCTGTCATATTGGGGTATCCCTTTTGATTCAAAAACTGCTCCGCTTTGGAAACCGCATTTGTCATAGATACCTTAGCAGGGCCAACCTCACGGTTATCACTATAGGAAATCAGATGCCCTCCCCTTGTGGTAAAGTCCATAGTTATTGGCACTGCTGCATTTGACCCCATTACAGTTGCTGTATAGGAAGCCCATTCAGTACCTATTCCATTTCCCTTCACATCAATCTTAGCTCCGTTGCCCGCATCTGCGAATTTAGCGGCTTTAGCTCGGATTTGTTCAGCTGTAACAAGGGAACCTCCATGTTTCTTAACGGATCTTTTATCATAAATACTGGCTACAGACGGCCCATAATCCAATTCCGGATAAGCAGATACTCTTTTATCTACGGTCTTAAATCCATCGATAATCGTGTTATCTCTTACCTCTTCTTCAGATGCCAGAGCGGTTTCAACATCCATCCAGCGTAGCCGGTTTTGAATGACTTTGTCCTGAACTTCCTGAAGATCCTTGGAAATTTCACCCGAGCTTTTATAGAGAGCTTTTAGATTATTCAGTTCCCCGTCCGTTAGAGGTTTTTTAGTAAAGTCCCGAATCGCGGCTTTATAAGAAAAATTGGAGATCTTGGAGAGAAACTCCTCCGTCTGACTGAAAGGCAGCAGAGTAAGAGGCAGTTGATTAATCTCGTTCTGCGCCTCACTAGTCAGTCTCCATACATTAACCAATCCTTTGCGATGCATTCCGGTAGACGCCGAGTTTACGGCCAGGGTATTGCCGAGTTCACCATGCAACCGTTCCACATGATAGGATAAATCATGGAATGCCCGCTGATATTGGTTCTCTGCCTTAATCAGAATCGAATTCTTCTCCTGATTCTCTTGGTATCCCCATACTAGCGCTCCTATCAACAGCAGCGTGGTCAGCGGGAACATTATGGCACTCAGTCTTTTATACATAGGGCTGAAAATCTCCTTTCTATTGCTTATTGCCGTTAGTTTGACAATAACGAAGGAGTCTTATTCACAAATATCCCCACGAAGATTCGATTAAGAGGCGTTAGGCCCGCTCTTCAATCTGAAAACCGCTGCTATTACTGCACAGACACTGCTTAAACCCAGTTTGAATGATACCCTCTTCTTTGATTCCTCTTAAAATATAGGTTTCCCCGCACTGTTTGCAAACAATACGAACTTTTACACGCAAAAAAAGACACCTTCCTCCTGACTGGTATTCCTAACTTTCGGAACTGCCCTTCAGATGTAAGTGTGTCCATCTCAATTATAGGTTAACCTCTTCTTCCCGATTCAAAAAGCGAAAAGGGGAGCGGTTATTCGCTCTGGTTACCTTTCCCATACCTCCATACCACAATACGGCCATTAGAGGGATAATAAACCAAATCCAATAGTTTGCTGTTGTAGTGAGAATAAAATCATATATTCCATGCCACAACCAAGGCAGCAGCAGCGATATTAGCAAAATACTCCGGGTTCTGATTCCTTGTGAGAACTTCGCCCTACCCATGTGATAACCCATTATAATCCCAAACATAGCATGTCCTGAAACTGGCAACAGTGCCCTTAGGAACATGGCGCCGATCGAAGCTTGGCTATACCAAGCGTACATCACATTCTCTATAGTTGCGAAGCCGAGCGAAATCGCAACAGCATATAGTATCCCATCATATGGCTCGTCAAATTCAGTATGATTGTATATCATGTGATATAGCACAAACCACTTCAAACATTCTTCCACGCCAGCGGAAATGAGGAAAGAATTCACATATGGACCGCCATTAAGACCCAACATAAGGCCTCTCTGTATAATCATTACTGGAAAAACTATCAAAAGTCCAAGTAAAAAAACCTTGATTACCATGTGGAGCGGCTCTTGATCATACTTGTCTTTTAAATAAAAATAGGTCAGCAGAGCCAGTCCCGGTGCTACTGCTGACGTAATAACCGATAACACAAGCACCGAATAACCTCCCTGCACCCACGCAGCTTAAAAACAGCATGAGCAACTAATATCTGAGACCTAACCCGGATTGGAGAGTCCTCCAATCCAGATACAAATGACTTATTCCTTACGTTTAAAATGAGTGCATAGCTGTTGTACCGCATTCTTCGCCATAACTGTCTTACCGTATTCGTCCAGCACTGCTTCAGTAACTGGAGATGATTCCGCAAACTCTGACAGTACGGCAATAAGTCCTAGCAGAACAGGTTCCTCAAATTCCTTCGGATCGAAGTACAGGAACCATTTATCATTATAAGAATACAGTTTTCCTTCGGAAGTAATATTGCCGATGAGCACATGAGCCGCTTCAATCAGTACTTCAAAATCGCGGAATGCGTACATAATGGAGTCGCTTTGTTCAAGGGTAACTTCCATTTCGTAAATCTCTTCTGGCAATTCCTCTTCCCCGGACAGACCGTAATGATGGTGATCATATTTTCCCCGGGTCACTATAACGACCATACCTTGCGCGGGCAAAGCGAACACTTCCACGGCAAGAGGACCAGTGGCATCAAATCCAAGTTCACTGTAAGCCTGGTCCATCATTTCCGTAAACAGGTCGTGTACCTTCGGAACTTCTTGCCACATGTCTTCCTTCTGGATGCCCCGCTCGCTCAGGTCGTCAAAAGTGAGGAAAATCCGTATCTTATCTTGACTTAATCGCTCTATTCTCATGACAGGATCCTCCTTTTGCAAGCTCAATTTATTATAATGTATGATGAGTCCTGAGTAATGAGCCAAAAATGGTTACTATGTATGTATGTTATCATTTCAACGCCATAAATGCACGAAAATAAATATACAAAAAAAGAATCATTTTGGAGATATATGCATCCCCAAAATGATTCTGCAGGCGCTTTTTGGGGTTACAAACCCGATATGGTTGTATGGGTTTCTTTAAGAATCTTTTCCACTTCATGCTTAACATCAGGGTTGCTGCGGATAAAATCCTTAAGCATGTCTAGATTGGCTTCCTTTGACTTAATTGGAGAATACTGTTCAGTACTGCCGCTGGTTTGTGATGTGCTTCCTTGTGAACTGCTTGATGTGTTGTTAGATGTATTACCTGCTGTATCGCTTGCTGAAGTGCTTCCAAAGCCAGTCATAGCCATTCCCATGATTTTGTCCTTGGCCTTTTCAGCGGCTCCGCTCATGGAACCCTTCGATTGACCAGAAGAGGACATCATTGAAGACCGCTTCTTGCGCATATACATGCTGGCAGCTACACCAACTACCACTCCGCACAGAAATGTCGAAGATTTCATATCTCTAACCTCCTTGTATGGTAAAATCATGACTAGTGTTTGCTGAAAGATTCCGACTCATACAGTCTAATAAAAGGAAAGTGAGATGAAAAAGGTGGGTAAACAGACAGCAGTGCTTCTTCTAGCTGCTTTCCTGCTGGTTTCGTGCAGTAATTCTGACGGAAACAGCAGGAATACAGCTCAGGAGACCAACCTACAGCCCACGGCGGCTGCAACAGAGGGGGTAACAACACCCGCTATATCACAAAACACAGAGCCTGAGCTCAGTCCTTCACCAGAGCCTAGTCCTACTGAGGCAACTCCAGCAGTATCCCCAAGCCCTGATACCGCCGGGAATGAGGATACCAACACCGGAAACCCAGCTGGAATCCCTCTTCTGTACCACATGAACAAAAATTATGACCTCATCCCCAACGAAGCGGGTACCCCTAAAAAGGTAGTACTGCTTACCTTTGATGATGGGCCGAAAGATGCCAAATTAATCAATCCAATGATGGATATTTTGGACAATCACAAGGCTAAAGCCATATTCTTTGTAAATGGTTATCGTATCAAAGAGCATCCGGAGCTGCTTAAGCTCATTCATGACCGTGGCGGAATTATTGGGAACCATAGTTGGGATCACATCATCCTGAAAGATAAACCCTATGCCACTGTCAAGAAGCAGTTGGAGGATGTACAGAATATTGTTAAAGAAATAACAGGTGACGTGCCCCATTTCTTTCGCCCGCCACATGGTGCAGGCGGCGATGTAGGACGGAAGGTAGCAGCAGAGAACGAAATGCTCTATATGACTTGGTCTGTGGGTTCCCTTGATTGGGAGATGAAAGAAAGTGAATCGGGTAAAACCGAAAAATTGATCAAAAATGTCACAGATCAGTTGCACTCCGGAAGCAATATTCTTATGCATGAGCTTCCTTGGACTGTTGAAGGTTTGGATGCATTGCTTAGCACCTTAGAGGGCAAAGGGTATGGCTTCATAGACCCCCGCTCCATTGAATTGAAAATGCGCTGATCCGGGTTCAAGCGGAGGTGTCCCGGCGCAAGGTCAAAATATGCATTTGTGCCGGACTCCCCCAGCGCAGCGGCAGGTGGGAGGTCCCAAATCCCCGGCTAATCAGCAACTGGGCAAAAGAATTCCCGCCATCTCCCTTTGGCCACCGGAACCTTCCAGAATGATAGGTATGATAAAAGGTTTCAATTCGTTTGCTGCGGCCGATAAAGGGTAGAATGATTTGTCCACCGTGTGTGTGTCCGGCCAAGACTAGGTCTGCCGGCACAGAACTGCGCTGTGAGAGCCACATAGGATCATGGACAAGGATAATTCGGCAAGGCTGATTGGTATCACTATAGGGGAGCGGCGGCAAAGGAGCGTAAGCGATCTTGCCGCCGTTTTTTGGATAATCCACCCCTGTCAACCATAGCGTAGCATCCGGTCTCTCAATAGCTACATTCTCATTTATAAGCAATCGGACTCCATTACCCCGAAGAATATTATCCACAATCGGGGTATTTGCTCTATAATCATGATTCCCATGTACAGCGTATACAGGTGCAATAGAAACAAGAAGCTTCATGTTGTGGGCAAGCCGTACCAAGGGACTATTTTTCTCCGTTAGATCACCGCCCAAAAACACAGCATCAACCCGGTTCTTTAACCGTGACAACTGCGCCGAGGGAAGTCGGCGTCGATGAATATCCGTAATGAACAAGATTCGAAACCCGTCAAAGGACAATGGAAGTGAATCCAATACTATTTCCTCGGCAATAATGCTTTTCCCAAAGGCTTGGGCAATCATATAGCCCAGTATCCCCGTAAACAATACAATCAAGCCTGCTAAAAGAACGTACAAGCCCCCTACCAAAGCAGAGTCCTCAGCTCCGGCGCGCCCTCAATACCCCACCATAGAAGAGATATGAGCAGGATTACAAACAGTACAATTAAAGAATTAACAAACATTTTGCTAAGCCTTACCCGCTCCGAAGTGTACGTCTGTGATCGTGATGGCGTAGCTTCACCATTCTGGGCTGTTTTCTCCCCATCTTTTACAGCCGTACCCGCTTGCGCTCTAGAGTTAAGTCGGCTTGCTCTCGTCAATTCACCAGAGGAGGACTCCAGCACTTTTGGAGTTTCTTCTGGTGAATGTCGTTCTTTTTTCACCTTGACAGCGGGAACTACCTCACTCTTATACTGCTTCTTACGGGATTTCACCCGACTAAGTTCGTCACTCATGACTCCCTCCTATAGCGAATCACCAGGCCTGAGATCAGGTCTATGAAGAAATGACATACAATCGGAGCCCAAAGACTACCGGAAAGGATATAAATGTATCCCAGACCATAACTGCTTAGGAAAACCCAACCGGTGGGTATCCAGTGACGCAAATATCGAATATGAATAACAGCAAATAGGATACTAGTCCAATACGGTCCGAATGCATATTGCACCGCACCGCGAAATAAAAGCTCCTCACAAACGGAAACCACAGCCGCAATTAAAAAGATATGCCAAACGGGCCGTCGTCGGAACAGAAGATCATTTATTCCTCCGTCATCCATGGTATCTTCAGGTACAATGAAAGACAATAAAAAGTCTACTACCAGCATAATTGCCGCAAGACCGAGCCCCCATGCCACAAAATGTCCACTGTCCGGAAAATTTAATACCTGAAAAGGATTTCTTTTCTGAAATAAAATCCAGATCAAACCGATAATTAAAGTAAGCCCCTGTGTAATATAAAGATTCAGCAATAGTAATCGTTCTGTTAATTGCTGCGGGTTTGCCCTTTTCAGTTTAATATCACCCAATTTGAATTTTTTCATCATAACCTGCCTGTTCTATATTTGATTATTCTCCAGTTAGTACATAACCATATTACCTATAGAAAAAGGAGCACTTACTTATGAACAGCCGTACCTCCCGCACTCAAATGCTATACACACTTGGTTTGTTATTTTTCCTGATATCCGCATTTGCCGCCTTTTTTACAGGTGTGAAGGTAGGAGCAGATAAAACGGAAGACAAGTATAACCGCTTGATCAGTTCTAAAGAAACTGAGGAATTTTCAGGTTCCTATCAACAACAGGATCTGGTTACTTTCTATCATAACGTATTTTTGCCTTACCGGGAATTCAAGCGGGATTGGAACAGCAAGGTTGAGAAGCTGGCACGAAGCAACGATCCTCGTGAGAACAATGCTATTCTCAAAGACCTTGGCATTCTAGCGGACCAGCAGTATAAAAAAGTTAATCAGGACTCCATTTTCAGCAATTCCCCTTTGCTGCATCAATCCCAACTTAATATTCTAAAAAGCCTCACTCTCTTCTCCCAAGCCTCTGATAAAGTGGTAGCAGGATCTGGAGGTTTAGAGACCGCTAAGGTGCTGAAGAGCAACAGCTTCACATCCAGTGCAATCAAATATGGACTCCTTGCCCAAAAAAATTTCTATGATTCCATGCTCAAGTGGGGTGCCAAAAGCAACAATAAAATTTCGGGTGAACTCCGTGAATTGAAAATTCTGAACTTTATTGAGTGGAAGAAAATGCCCTTACTCACTAAAAATGCAACCATCGCCAATATGATGCTGAATCACAATATTTATGCCGGATATGATCCGCAGGACATAACTGCAAAAATGGATGACCTAATCTATTCCGGTACCGCCAGCAGCCTTAAACTTAAGGACGTTCAGACTTCTGTTACACTGCTTATTTCTACAGGTGCTGTACAGCAGAACGATTTCATTAAATGGCGGGAACAGTATTACGGAAAGGAAACCCTGCCCCAGCTTCCTTTTTTCTCAGAGTAAGGTCAGTTATTGCATCATAACGAAAAATCAAGTCCACTTCAAGATTACTCCCTTATTGGGGGAGCCTTTGAATAACCTATTGACACCTCTGGCATCACCATGTTACATTATGAAAAATTAATCACGCAAAACCGATGATAGAACAAAGATTCTGAAGGTCTTCAGAGAGCCGGTGGTTGGTGTAAACCGGTGGCGGACAGATATCTTTAGCACTCTTGAGATATTGTATCGAACTTAAAGTAGGTACAATCGGATCATCTCCGTTACCAGTGTGGCCTTTACAGGCCAATGAGGCTGTGATTTAATCTCACAGTGAATTAGGGTGGTACCACGACGACTCTCGTCCCTTACTATGGCATTAGTATGGGGTGAGGGTCTTTTTTGTACCCTAAAACTATAAAAACGTGTTTTTATAGGCTAAAGTCCAACTTTTGGGCCCGGGCACACCTTCGTTCTTTTATGCGCCACCGCGTTGCCCCGCTGTTTTCAATTCTTTATGTATTCTGCTACTGCGTATGATTACTACAGGTACTGTGGACCGCCTATTCCGGGCATCCTCAACATATTATGCTTTTTAACTTTAAGGAGGAATATAAACCATGTTTAAAGTATTAGTATCGGATCCAATCAGTGATTTGGGTATTCAGAAATTGATGGACGCACAGGATGTAACAGTAGAGAAGAAAACAGGACTTAGTGAAGATGAACTCATTGCCATTATTGGTGAATATGACGGTCTTCTCGTACGCAGTCAAACCACGGTTACGGAAAGAATTATTGATGCCGGCACTAACCTGAAGGTTATTGGCCGTGCTGGTGTTGGTGTAGACAATATTAATCTTGAAGCAGCAACTAAACGGGGTATTGTAGTTATTAATGCACCAGATGGTAACACAATCACAACTTGTGAGCATGCTTTCGCAATGATGATGGCTTTGGCCCGTCACATCCCGCAAGCTTATGCCAAAACGATCAGCGGAACCTGGGACAAAAAAACCTTCCTGGGTGTCGAGCTTCGCGGCAAAACATTGGGCGTACTGGGCATGGGTCGGATCGGTAGCGAGGTCGCTAAACGGGCTAAAGCCTTCGAAATGGACATTCTTGCTTACGACCCCTTCCTGACAGCAGATCGCGCAGAAAAGATGGAAGTAAAGCTTGCTTCTGTTGATGACATTGTACGCGGAGCAGATTTCATTACAGTACACACACCGCTTACTCCGGAAACTCGCCATATGATTTCCCGTCCACAGTTCGAGGTTATGAAAAAGGGAATGCGTATCATCAACTGTGCACGCGGCGGTGTTATTGATGAACTGGCTATGGTTGAAGCCATCGACAGCGGTATTGTAGCCGGAGCCGCATTTGATGTATTTGAGAAGGAGCCGCCGCAAGCGGATCATCCATTCCTCTCTCACCCAAAAATTATTGTAACTCCGCATCTGGGTGCATCCACTGTGGAAGCACAAGAGAACGTTGCGATTGATGTCTCGGAACAAGTACTGCACATTCTGCGGAACGAACCATTTATCAATGCCGTTAATATTCCTCCTGTTGCTCCTAGTGTAATGAACAGACTGCAGCCATACTTCAACCTTGGAGAAAAGCTAGGAAGCTTTGTAACCCAAATTACAAATACTGCCATCCGTGAAATTCACGTTGAATATGCCGGAGACCTTGCAGATGTGGATACACAACCGCTGACACGATATATTGTAAAGGGTGTACTCTCCCGTCACTTTGCCGGAGACGTGAATATTGTAAACTCGATGCATTTGGCTAAGACTCGCGATGTCAACGTTGTGGTAACCAAAGCCTCGAAAACAAAGGGCTTTACTAACCTTTTAACGGTTACATTGAAGGCTGAGAATGATGAGGAACATCTAGTTGCAGGAACACTTCTTCAAGGTTATGGAGAACGAATTGTTCAATTAAATAAATTTCCTGTGGATATCGCACCAGAAGGTCACCAAATCGTTGTTTCCCATAACGATAAACCGGGTATCATCGGTTTGGTAGGTACGCTTCTGGGTCAGAACGATGTCAACATCGGATCCATGCAGGTGGGCCGTAAAATTGTCGGTGGTGCGGCAATCATGCTTCTAACTGTTGACAGAGCGGTTCCAGAAGAAGTGCTTGTGAAATTGGCCGGCTTGCCGGAAATCAACACAGCTGAAGAAGTTATACTGCTGTAGTACCCTTTAATCTATAAAAGAAATAAGCTTCTGCTCCAAAAGCCCTCTTCCCTTTAAATAGGAGAAGAGGGCTTTTTTCGTTGTGTGTCATACTTATTCCGGGATTGTGAAAACGGGAACCCTTCGTCCGTCGATATCCGTAAACTTATACTCCTCTGCCAGTTGTCCCACCCGCTGCGGGATTCCCGTTCTCGTCATAACTGCCGGATCAGAAGCCAAAGCACATACCGCCCGCCCAATATATCGCGTGGACTCACTGGTTTGCAGCGCCTCTACTTCATGCCAATGTTCCTCATCTGTATTCAGACTTTTCAATACGAGCTCTGTGCGCATCCACCCTGGAGATAAAGGGATTACAGCTATTCCATCTTCTTTTAGCTCGATTGACAAACCGTACGCCATTCTGATTGTTCCGCATAAGTGGATTGGCATAATAATTGGTCATTAATTGCGCCCGGACTCCTGAGGTGAACATGTTATCCCAGTGCGCCGGAGGCAGCTCCCACAAGGGTTTATTGACAATCTCCAGCTCATTCCCGCCCCAGACGTTATTAACCAGTATATCCAGCTTCCCCTGCTCCTCGGCAATTTGCTGAACAACGCTCTCCGTATCAGCGTCAATCGTATGATCACAGCGTATCGCGGAACCCTCTCCTCCCTCTAGCTCGATCTCACGGATCGTACTATCTATATCCCCGGTCCATGGATTAGTTGATGGAGCCGATGTAGTCCTTCCTGTTACGTAGACAAATGCACCGGCTTTCGCCAATTCGATGGCATTCCTTTACCCGCTCCTCTACTGCCTCCCGTTACAAGCGCTACTTTACCCTTTAGGTTTTTCATGTTAACCCCTCTTTTCTTTTGAGTAGTAGAAGCAGAGTTCACATATAAGACCGCATTGGAAACCGTATTGTTGGGACGAGGAGTCCGATTTCACTGATTCATTTTGACAGCTGCATCAAGTTTCTTTAAGAACTCTACCGGAGTGCATCTGCCATCCATAAGGGATTGATGCGCCTCCATGACTAGGTTTTTGAACTCATTATTCCCTTGATCCTGAAGGGGCGTCCCGCTGGAAGTCGAAATGGAGTTGAATATATCTACCAGTCCTTTTTGCAGGTTATTCTCCGTCCCCGTCAGGTATTGATCGAATTTCTGAGCCGGTATTCCTGCCCCGCTTTGCCAAATCTGCTTTGCCCAATTCTCTGGAGCGTAGAAATATTTCAAGAATTGTATGGCCTCTTCTTTGTTCTTGGAATTGGCAGAGACAGAGTAACCACCACCGAACCAAGCCGCTACGTCAGTCAGTTTGCCCGCTACAGAAGCAGGATACGGTGCAGCTGCAACATTATTTCGGAACTCCTCGGAGAAATTCTCATCCGTTGCAAGACTAGATTCCCAGCTGCCCATCAGAAAAAATGCAGCTTTACCTTGTCCGAAAAGGTTACGTGATGCTCCGTAATCCGCTGTCAAGAAGCCTTCGGCAAGGGCATTGTCTTTCTGAAATTGTTGTAACTCATTCGCCGCGGCAAGGAATTGTTCATCTCCCGTAAAGGTTGCTTTGCCGGCAAGAACATCATCCATTTTGGTGAAATCACCTGTATGACGCTGAGCTATGTATTCGAACCAGATCGGGAGTGACCATCCCTCTACGGCATTCGTTGTAATAGGGTTAATGCCCTGTGCTCTTAGCTTCTTAGTGGCTGCAAACCATTCCTGCGTTGTTTTAGGAATCTTAATGCCGTTGTCAGCCAATATTTTTTGATTGTAATACATAACAAAGAAGTCAGTATTCCTTGGTAATCCGTATAATTTACCAGCCTGCTTAAAACCGTCTAATGAACCGGACACAAAGCTATTAGAGGTGAAGTCCGCTTCATTTAACTCTGCCAGTATCCCCTCATCGATAAGGGGTTGGATAAAAGAAGTTTGTCCCCAGGATTGAATAATGTCTGGAAGAGTGTTGGACGAAGCATATATTTTAACCTTAGATTTATAGGGTTCATCCTGCAGTGCTTCCACTTCAATGGTTACATTTGAATGCTCCTTCATATAGGCATCTATGATTTGCTGTTCAATTTTGCCTTGCCCATTGGAACGGTCAGCAAGCGCAGTAAAGAGTTTCAGTGTAATACTCTCCTGTTTCTTTGTTATATCTTGGACTGTAGCCTCGTTCCCCCCATCCCCGCTAATGGTAGGATTAGTAGAATTAATAGTCGAAGTGCAGTCTGTCAAGCTGAGCATCATGGAAAAAATGAGTGCAATAACTTTCAGTTTCATCTCATCTAACCCTCTCTTTATGAAGCGTTTTTTTCAAAAAATTAGGAAGAAGAACATTTATTATCGCCTCCATTGTAGTTATACTAATAATATTCTAGATATTCTAGTAGGAGGCAGGGTGAGTAACCATTAAATTTATTGTAACCAAATACCGGGACATTTCGTTGCAGCATAAATTGCTGATATGGGTCATCCCCCTATTAATCCTTACGGTCGGACTAACGGGTCTGTATTCTTATTATATTGCAGCGAATGAAATCGTCGATAAAATCCGCCAAGCGCAAAGCCATATGGCTGCCAAAACGACCAACCAACTTGATTTTATCACCAGCGGCACCATAAGCACAGGCAACTTCCTTTTTCTCAACCCATCCCTGCAAAATATGGTAACCACTCGGGATACCCTCGAAGTTAGAGAGCAAATTTATAAATCACTGCTCCCTTTGATGGTATCAAGCGAGTCTTTTCAGTCTCTGCTTATTTATCGCTTATCTACCGGTCAAGATGATAATCAGCCGTTCGCCATAACTCAGACTGGCATTGCAAGTGCCGCCTCCTTCGCCGAGTTTCAAGAAACCCGATTTTACAAGAACATTATGAAGTCTGCCGGTGAACCTATTTGGGATATGCTGTCCCCTTCAGACCATCTGCTACATGGAGACAGACATTACAAACTGGTAATGATCAAACCTTTTAAAGACTTCAACAACTATAAGCGCATTGGAGTTTTAATGATTGGGATTGATGCAGACCAGCTCAGTAAAAATCTTTTTCGGAAGGAAAATAATGCTTATCAATTGGTAATCAACGACGACGGCGTTATTCTCGCATCCACTGAACTGGATAATTTGGGCAAATCGATCGAGGATTTATCTTATTTCAAGTCCGGGGATACCGTTCTTTCCAAAAACGATGCATTAAAGAACTTACTGGCTAGAGATGATTTGGTTGTCTCACAGACTACTTCTCCGCTAACGGGCTGGCACTCTTTGGTCATACAGAATAAAAAAGAGTTGCTGAAAGAACTGGATTATATTAAATCGATTACATTTCTGATTATGGCAGTGTTCACCTTAGTCATGATTCTCTGCACTTGGTTAATCGCCAAAATTATTACGAACCCTGTCAAAACATTAATTATATCTATGAAGCAGCTGCAGCGCGGAGACTTCACACAACGGGTTAACTTCTCGGGTAAAGATGAGATAGGCCAACTGGGTTATTGGTATGATATCATGGTCGAACGTGTTAAAACACTGATCGATGATGTGTACACCTCCCATCTTAAACAGAAGGAGGCAGAGCTTAAGACACTTCAATCCCAAATCAATCCTCACTTTCTATACAATACGTTAAATATGATTAGTTGGACGGCAGTGCAGAAGAATGAGCGGGACATAGCAGAAATGGTGCACTCTTTATCACAGGTATTTCGGTTAAGCCTTAATAATGGACAAGACAATGTTACTCTTCTCCAGGAAGTGGAGTTGATTGAGAATTATTTATTCTTGCAAAAGAAACGCTTTACTACCCGATTTCATTTCTCCATTCGTCTAGATGAAGATATCAGTCATATTCTGGTACCGAAGCTTATACTGCAGCCTCTCGTTGAAAACGCCATCATTCATGCCATAGAACCCTTGGAGGGGAGCGGAATGATCACTATAGCCTGTTATGCGGAGGAATCATGGATTTTACTCGAGGTAGTCGATAACGGAAAGGGAATGACCCCAGAACGGGTAGAACAAATTTTATTGAATCATATGTCGCCAACTCTCTCCAATGCACACTCAGGCCTTGCCATTAGTAATGTCCGGGAAAGGCTCAATCTGTTTTTCGAGCGTACGGAGTTTCATATTGAAAGCACCTTAGGACTTGGTACACGTATCCAAATTCGGATCTATAAAGGGAGTCACTAAACGATGCTTAAGTTAATGATTGCCGAAGATGAATTATCTTTCCGACAGGGAATTATTCAGATGATCGATTGGTCCTTTTACGGTATTGAGATCGTGGGCGATGCCATGGATGGTCGAGAGGCTATAGCCTTAATGAGGGAGAAAAAACCGGATATATTATTAACAGATATTCGCATGCCCTATTTGAATGGACTCGAATTAATACAGACCGCTCAAGATGAGGGCCTCTCCTTCTTTTCCATCATTCTTACGGGGTATAGTGATTTCAATTATGCAAGGGATGCCGTCCGATATGGGGCAAGCGAATATTTGTTAAAGCCATGCTTACCGGAGGATATTCTCCAAGCCATACTTACTGTGAAGGAAAAAATTGATAAGGATCATAGAAATGGATCCTCATTGGAGCAGTTGAATCAGAACTGGAACAAGAATATTCCATTGCTTAAGAATCAGATTTTAAATGAGTGGCTGTCAAGCCCCCCTCTTCCCTTAGAAGACAGGGGTCAAGTGTTGGACGAAGTAGGAATTTCCCTTACAACCTCCAGGATTCATATTGGACTCCTGCGGATTGATTCCCTTGACCGACGTAAGGATTCCAAACTTTATAAACGGGACATGGCATTGATTCGGTATGCTGCGATTAATATTCTCACTGAAACACTGCTGCCTCTGTTCCATGGTCTAATAGAACCCATCCGTTATGGAGAAGAGATCCTGTGGCTCGCGAATATTCCGGAGAACGAAACCGATGCCTCACTCAAGGATAAGATGGAAGAACTGCAAAGAAATATGGAGACCTTTCTGAAAATCTCCATCAGTATATCCTTATCTTCTGTAAAACCTTCTCTGGATGAAGTACATACTGCATACTTGGAAGCCGTGGAAGCAATGGCAGGACGATTTTATCAAGGAAAAGGGGGTGTATTTCTCTTCTCTGAGTATGATCAGCGTAACTTAAATCACGTCTCCATATTAGAGAATGAAGAATTACATCAACTGGAGAAAGAAATACGATTACATTTGGAGAATCAACTATACGAGGAAGCACTCGATGATATGGACCAATGGCTGAATTACATACGCAACACTTCCCAATACGAGAAGGCTGAAGTTAATCTCAGAGCCACAATATTCATTCTTGAGCTTCAAAAATTCTCACAAGAACGTATTCCTACTGCCTTCGAATGGAAGGACAACCTCATCAACTGGGTGGAACAGGTACCCTCGATCGAAACGTTGGAAGAGCTGGCTACCATCATGCAAAAAATCATTCAAAATATTGTTGAAATAGACTCTCAACAGAAACCTCTCCATCGAACGGTTCAGGCTGCTCTAGATTGGATTATTATGAATTACAATACCAGTATTTCGTTGGAATCCGTCGCTAAGGAAACCTACGTATCTAATACCTATTTAAGTTCCCTGTTCAAACAGGAATTGGGTATTAACTTTTTAGATTATTTGCATCAGTACCGTGTGGAAAAAGCCAAAGAATTATTGAAACAAAATTACAAAATATTCGCTGTCGCCAAATTGGTAGGTTATCAGGAGGAGCGGCATTTCAGAACAACCTTCAAAAAGTGGACCGGACTGACCCCGACACAATATCAGAAAAAATGAGCGGACGCTCCGCGTTAATACAATAAGAAAGGCTGTCACATTCGTAGAAGAAATCTACTCATGGACAGCCTTTTTTTTTACTTATTGCAGATTATACATCTTGTAAATGATAACAGCCGCTTCAGCACGGGTAGCATTCCCAAGAGGATTCACACTGGCTCCGTTACCGGACACGATTCCATTCTTGACCAGCGTAGATATGCTCTCCACTGCGTATGGGGCAATCTTCTTAAGGTCATCAAATCCAGCTAGAGTGTCTGCTGAACCCTGAATCAAATCGATCTTCGCAGCACTCAAGGCTCTGGTAGCTAATGCCATCATTTCCTGTCTCGTGATGTTGGCTTCCGGTTCGAAGACATTTCCACCTTTTCCTTGGACAATTCCGAGCTTCTTCGCGATGCCAATAGCTTCCGCATAATAGGCTGTTGATTTCACATCGGTAAAATGATCATCCGCAGCTTCTGTCAAACCAAGCGCTTTCACCAATAGTATGATGAAGTCTGCTCTCTTAATCTTTTCATTCGGAGCGAAAGTTGTATCTGACGTACCGTTGATCACACCTTTGGACGCCATGACCTCAATGGCCTGCTTTGCCCAGCCGAACTTACCGATATCCGAAAATGTTTTGTTAACGAACGCTATAGCATATTGGCTGAAATGTGTCGTGGTGAAAGTAACCGTTCCTGACTTTTCATCGTAATGCCCGCTTGGAACGGAGGTTACATTTCCTTGTCCATCGATATACCACACTGTGATTTTCTCCTTTTGCATCAATTCTGATGCCGAAGGTGTGTAAGGAATGGACACGGTAACCAGTGCTAACGAATTATTCCATGTTATGATTTGATTTCCTGCTCTTAACGTCAGTTCAATGATCGGTCGTTGTCCGATCTTCTCTTTGATTGCAGCATCTGTAATGTCCGCTACCGCTATCGTAATTCCAATGCTGTCCACATTGCCTAAGGCAATGCCTTTGAGCATGTTACTAGGCAAGACAACCTTTCCAATGCCCGTAATCAGTTCCAGATTAGATGTTAAAGTATCCGTTGTCAGATTCGAAACAGGAAGAAATACCTCATATCCCGTTTGTCCTGCCAGTTCTTCAACTTCTATAGACACCGTCCTAACTTTATTGGGTGCTGGCTTCGATGCTTCTAGAGCTGTTTTCAAATCAGCAACTGTTATCGTTGTGGTTGCGCGACCGCTGTTAAGGTTCACCACAGGTTTAGGAGCTTTGATGATCGATTTATGTCCATTATCAACTGAACTGTTACCAGGCTTGGTGTCAGGAGGTGTACCCGGATTACCGTTAGGACTGGTGATCGTGTAGGTATACTCACCGACATCGCTATGATTCAAGCCGTTTTTGCTCGATATCGCTTTGATCGTCATGGTGGTATTCACCGTAATCGGACCTGCATACAAGCTGCTTGTTGTCGTTGGCACGGAACCATCCATTGTATAATAAATGGCTGCCCCTGCTGATTTAGTCGTAAGATTTACTTTTATTTGATTATTGTAACTCCCTGCATCCGGGCTAGCTTTCGGGATCGAGGAAGCTGCTGCATAGAAGGATACATAACTGTTATCCATTCCCTCTTTTACAACGATGGCCCGAATGACCTTTGAAGGATCCACGGTGATGGAGCCTTTGTACAACGTGCTATCCTTTGTCGGCAGTGATCCGTCTGTTGTGTAATAAATCTTGGCGTCTGCGATATTTGTACTCAGTGTTACCATTTGCTCGTCACCTTGTTGACCATCTTTATAAGTAATGTGAGGAGCTGTTGCTTTGTCTAATACAGGTGTAGGAATAGAATCCGTTGGCTCCAGTTGGAACCCATCCAGATTAAAGCCGTCTCCGTTAATGACAAGCCTAACCTTTTGCGTTCCAGCCTCCAAATTAAGAACGGATGCCGCTTCCATGTAAATACCCCAACCGCTGGTGCTTGGTAAGCTTGTTACAACTTTCTCCTGACCGTTGGAGAGCAGGGATACAGAAACTCCACCTTGGGCAGTCGCATACTTATATTTAACTTTATAGTAACCAGTCTTTGGTATTGTAACTGTGTAATCCATATACGTTCCTGCAGCTGTATATCCAACGTTAGTAATCGTATCTCCAACTTGGATTACATTCTGACCCGCCTGTTCGAAGGTTTCTGCTTCCACCTTCAAGATGCCGTCCTCATTTACTGTATGTGGGATGACCTCTTCAATGATGATGTGCTGCATTTCAAAGGTACCCACGCTGCCGAGTATCCTAATAACCTGCTCTCCCGCTTCCAAGTCTGCCGAAGTCCGGATATGATTCCAGTTGTTAGGTCCGGACGGAATGTTAAATGTGGCAAGCGTAGTAGTTGCAGATTTCATCAGGAATGTACTGCCTCCGCTGCTTGGAACCGCTGCATTAAATGTAAATGTATATTTTCCTGCAACGGGAACGTTAATCTTGAAATCTACCCAGTCCCCTGTTCCAATGTCCGTAAATTTCCATCCGTCCGTAAAGTTTACTCCTGAGTACTGGTAGTAAACAGCGGAGGTGACGGTGCCGGGAATAAGTGTAGCCGGTGACTCTGTTACCGTCCCATGAAGCTTCACATCTGCTGAAAGTAGCTTGCCCCCAGAAGAATCTGAATAGGCCGTAGATGGAACGTTCACCGTCAGTTTCAAATCTTTATAATAGGGTGTTCCATCCCAAGCAAGTTTTACTTTAACCGTATCAGGGTTGTAGGTTGCATAGGTAACAGAGGTTACTGTCACTCCCTTTGCTATTGCTTCCCCGGATAAAGAGATATCCTCTACATTTAAGCTATTAAAAGTGCCTCCTGTTAGGTTAAGCGTTATCTCTTGGCCATCTACGTCATAATCCAAAACATTCGGAGTTGCGCTTAGCACTTTCTCTTGATCTGGGACCGTTTGAGCCTCACGGTTCCATCGATAAGTAGCTACGGATTTAGGTGCGAGCGTTGCCGCAATTTGCGTGCCGTCACTAACCAGCTTGAACGTTTGCGGGGACGCGGTTTGATTGATAACTACCGTAACAACCGTTTTCTTGTCCGGGCTCAAGAAGGACACATTCGTTACACTGTCCTTATTACCATAGTTGCTGTCAATTCGAGTGTATCCCGGGCTTATGAACTTTGTGAAATGGCCCATAAAATAATACTCTGGCGTCAGCCAATAATGTTCAGGGTTCGACGAATCTTGAATTAACATCGTTGGGTCCGGTGTTCCTATCCATTGGTGTGTGCTGACGTCACTATCCAGCATGAGAACCCATGAATTGTAGCTCCTTGCCCAGTTCCGGAAATACTGCGCGATTCGATCCGTTCCGAGCGTTCCCCATACTGCTCTTTCCGTCAGATAGACATCTTTATCAGGATACAGATCATGCAGCTGGGACATAAGTCCAAGGTCGCCGCCGTAATCATGGAAAGCCGTTCCGTCAATCGCTGCGTAATTCTCAGAATCAGCCAGCATAGGAGCCGGGTAAGTCATCGTGTCTCCCGGGTTGTGGTCGAATATCCATAGCTTCACATCCAGCCCAGCGTCAACAAGCTTCTGCTTCAGCAGCTTGGCAAGCTCAGCTTCTTGCTGCCATGGCATTTTCGTGCTGGGATATTCGATCTCAAGCAGCGGCTCGTTCTGCAGAGTCATCGCTTCGATATTAATCCCTTGTTTCTTATACTCTTGAATAAATTTCACATAATAATCCGCCAATATAGGTAGATACTCATCTTTGACTTGCCCCTTAATCATACTGTCCGTTGTCTTCATCCAGCCTGGAGGGCTCCATGGTGAAGCAAAGAACTTGAGTTCAGGGTTTATGGCTACCATTTTCTGCAATGCCGGAATAATACCGTAATCAATATCCTTCTGAATGGAGAAGTGACTTAAGCTTGGGTCTGTTTCTCCCTTTGGCATATCATCGTAGGTATAAAATTGCTGAGCTGTAAAGTCAGCTGTACCAATGGTTACGCGCATCATGCTCATACCAATACCATCCGTCTTACTCACCAGTTGCTTCAGCAAGTCGTTCTGCTTATCTGGTGACATCTTGACCAGATTGTATACAGTCGATTCTTCCATCGATGTTCCAATCCCCATCATCGATTGATATTCTTTGCCCGGATTGATATTAATGGTTGTAACCTTTGCATCTGCAGCCGTGCCGACCTCTGTCAAATCAAGGTTTGGCTGCTGCTCAAGCTTCTTATCACCCTCTTGCCAGCGGGGTCCATAATACCATCGCATGTCCCCGGAGTCCCGTTCAGTGGTCACCCAGTTTTCTACTGCATTCGCCTGTACGACCGGTGAAGGTGTTACTGTTCCACCCCCATCGACTTCTGGTGACGCTGGAGAGAAGCCTGTGGAACCAAACCAGTTGAAGTTTATTCCTCCGTTCTTGAGGACGAGCTTAATCTTCTGTACACCGGCTTTCAGTGCGATGTCATGAACAGTAGACGTCTGCCAATTCTGCCAGCCGCCAGTACGGTTTACAGATAATTCACCGAGTTTAACTCCTGATTCATCCAGAATATTAAATCCAGTATTATCGCCTTCACCTGCATGACGGAAATCAATGTCGAAAGTTCCGTCTGTTGGAACATTAATCAGATATTCCATCCAGTCTCCTGCATCGGTGTAGCCAAGATTCTGGCCTCCGCCTGTATCACCTGTATTCTCTAATTGAATACCTTGTTGTTGCTTGAAGCTCTCCGCCTCTACTCTCACGTAAAGCGGTTTACCCGGTAATTGTGGAAGAGCAGGTAAAGCAGGAGTTTGTTGGCTCTTGGTCAACCCAAAACCATAATCAAACAGAATATACTTTTGCTCTAAATTAGAGGTTCCCGCTTTCGGAGTCGAATACGCCTCTGTGAAGAACGGCCAACGTACCGGAAGTTCCCCTTTGAAGTCGTACTCTCCAAATAGGACATCTGCAACGCCTTGTCCCTCGGTTCCAGGTAACCACGCTGCTACAAGTCCTTGGATATCACTTAATTGATCATTAAGGATCATCGGTCTTCCTGATACAAGGACAACAATTGTTGGGACGCCTGATTCACGTATATTATCTAAGGTAGCAATGTCTTCCTTATCCAGCTTCAGACTATTCAAGCTATCGCCGTTACTCTCTGCATAAGGCTTCTCGCCGATAATGGCAATAGCCACATCACTGCCTGCAGCCCCGCGGCCATGCTTGTTATAATTGACGGTTTTAGATCCTCCTATCGTATTCTTGATCCCCTGCAGGATCGTTGTGCCTTCTGTGGTTTTTCCGGATTGACCCTGCCAAGTGATGGACCATCCACCCGACTGTATGCCGATATCATCAGCACTTTTTCCTGCGACGAAGATCTTATCCATGTTCTTAAGTTGGGACAGGATCGGTTTCCCGTTGACCTCATCGTTCTTAAGAAGCACGAGCGATTCACGAACGGCTTGCTGAGCGATCGCTCGATGAGATTCGGACCCGAAGGTTGCTTCGAGGCTCGTATCGGTCATCGGGTGCTCAAACACGCCCGACTCGAATTTAACACGTAAAATACGCGTTACTGCATCATTGATCCGCTCTTGTTTAATATCACCGTCTTTAACAAGCTCCTTCAGGTTAGCTATGGTGATTTTCCAATCCGCTGGCATCATCAACATATCAACACCCGCATTGACGGCCACGCCAATCTGGTTCTTCAATCCACTGACCGCATTTCCATCCCAATCCTTGGTGATTTGCTGCACGGCATTATAGTCCGTGATTACAAAGCCCGTGAACCCAAGCTGTCCCTCTCCTGTACCCTTCAGCACATCGGTGAGAAGTCGTTTGTTGGCGTGCATCTTCAACCCTTGAATACTGCTATAGGAAGCCATTACCGTTCTTGCTCCCGCTTCTACAGCCTTTTTGTACATAGGCAGATCGAGATCGAGGACTTCTTGCTCCGTCATCCCGGATACATTACCTTGATTTACACCGTTATCCGTCAGTCCTTCCCCGAGAAAATGCTTCGCTGTTGCGATCACTCGATCGCTGTTTTTTAACTCGCCAATCGTGTCTCCTTGTAGTCCCTTTATGTAGGCCGAAGCCATTTCTGCTACAAGAGACTGGTTATCACTGAAGCCTTCATATGTCCGGCCCCAATTTATATTCTGCGGATCGGCAATCGTCGGACCGAATACCCAATTCGTTCCGGAAGCTTTGACCTCCAGTGCGGTTGCAATCCCGATTTGTTGGACAAGCTCTGTATTTCTCGTAGCTCCTAGACCTATATTATGAGGGAATAACGTTGCTCCGATCACATTGTTCTGACCATGGACTGCATCAACACCGTACAAGAGAGGGATACCTAGAGGAGTAGACAATGCTCCTGCCTGGTACGAATCTACTAGCTGCTCCCAATTCTCACGCGTGCTATCAGACTGCTTACCATTCGGAAAAGAACCGCCACCGCTTAGAACGGAACCTAAGCTATAGTTCTTGACATCCTCCGGTGTAACGGAGGCCCGCTCAGCCTGTACCATTTGTCCAATTTTCTCATCCATAGACATGCGTCCCAGCAAATCTGCCACACGGGCATCAACAGGTAATGAGGCATTGTAATAGGGAACAAGAGCTTCTGTAGATGAAGCTGCCGCATATGAAGTTACAGGCAGTACTCCTGCTAGTGTAGACAACAAGAGTATAAAGGCGGTGGTCACTGAAATGGTGCGTTTCAACATTGCGTATAGCCTCCTTCAAAATTTAGTATTCATTGAAATCGATTACAATCGTTCCATGGATAAATGTCTTAATAGCAACCTCCTTGATCAGTAAGTCTCAGGAACACGTTATTGTAAGCGCAATCATTTTATCATTTATTAATCATAGTTTCAGCAACCGCGAAAATATAGGAGTCATTTTTTAGATTATATGTAGTATTTTTTAGAAAACAACTTTACACCCTAATTTCTATATAAGATTATGTCAGTTCCTACAATAGACCTACCCTGGTCAAATCACCTATAATATTACAAGATACAACAAAATAAGGGGGACTTATTTGTCATGGCATGGATGAATAAACTTGCTTTAAAAGAAAAAATTGTCGTCGGATGCTACTTGATTGCCGCGCTCTTCGCTGTTCCTGTGTTAATTACTTTTTTTATTCTCGGTAAAGTAATATTAGGGATTTTTTTGATTGCCCTCCTTGCAGGCCTTACCTACCCTCTTGCCCGCCTAATCGAGAGAACGCTTACATCATCCTTTGAAGACATTTCCAACGTTACCCACTCCATTGCAAAAGGGGACTTCACCGGGAGAGCTGATGAGTCAGGTTCAATGGGGGATATCAGCCGCTCGTTCAACAGCATGATTGATAAGCTGAAGAAGATCTTGACCGAAGCCTCACAAATTACACGCCAAGTCATGGATGCAAGCCGCGGGATTGAAGATAAGAACCAAAACTTAAAAATTGTAATGGCTCAAGTTGCTTCTTCCTCCAACGAATTGGCTCTGGGAGCAAATGAAATATCCGTTGATATCGCCGATATGACGGAATCCATAAGAGACATAGAAAACAAGGTTTCCAATTACACCAGTTCAACCAAAGAAATGAATAAACGTTCTATACATACGCTGGAGCTGGTTGAAAAAGGTAGACAGTCCGTAGATACTCAAGCTTCCGGCATGCGAAAAAATATTGAAGCTACACAAAAAGTAGCTGAAACCATTGAAGCTCTTTCTCAAAATGCCAGAGGGATAACGATGATTACGAGAACAATTACTGAAATTGCTGAGCAAACCAACCTGCTTTCACTAAACGCATCCATTGAAGCTGCGCGGGCTGGAGAGCATGGACGAGGCTTCGCTGTTGTAGCTCAGGAAGTCCGAAAGCTGGCCGAAGAATCAACAGCATCGACCAAAGAGGTTTTTGCTCTGGTGCAAAGCATTGAGAGTGATATCAAGCAGGCTATCGAGAACATTACAATTAATGAAGAAGTTGTACAGGTGCAGAATACAATGATTATTGAAACTGCGCAGATCTTTGCGGAGATCGTACAGAGTGTTCAGTATATTACTGAGCAAATTTCATCATTCTCTGCGGAAAGTGACATCATGCTTGAGAGTGCGCTAAAAATCTCGGGTGCCATTCAGAATATCTCTGCAATCACTCAGGAAACCGCAGCCGGAACCGAGGAAGTATCCGCAGCAATGAATGAACAAATTCATGCGCTTCAAACCGTCGCAGATGAAACTGAGATCATGACCAAGGCCGTGTTCCAGCTGCAAAAAACAATCCATGTCTTCAAGTTCTAGTCTATAAGCTAAAGGTCTAAAGTATATATAGCATCCATGTTAAGGCTATCCAAGGTAATTCTACCTAGGGCAGCCTTTTTTTATTCCTGATCCTGACATTTCGCAGCATTTTGTCATTTCTCAATACTTCTTGTAAAAGCTTATTGACAAAGGAATAGATGGGATATATGTTATAGGAAAAAATACCCTAATTTGTAATTGTAATGACCAGTAAAATGATCCTATCAACTCCATAAGAGGTGTGAATTTTGAAGACTGTAGCAGAACATATGGCGTTAGCACTACGTAACCTTGAAGTAACTTATGCCTTTGGCATCATAGGTAAATCAATTTGTCCTCTCGTCCTCAAATTGGTAGATCACGGTATTGAATTCATTCCGGGTAGACATGAATCAAGCTCCGGGTTCGAAGCCTCAGGCTACGCTCTAAAAACGGGAACTCTCGGCGTAGCGATTGGTACTTCCGGCCCTGGAGGAACTAACCTTCTTTCAGCAGCAGCCCATGCTAAAGCAAATAACCTCCCCGTCCTATTTATCACTGGTCACCAGTCTATTAAAGAACTGGGAATACCGCAATGTCAGGATTCATCTTCATATCTTGCCGATCTGGCTGAAATGTTTAGACCCGCTACCTTATTTAGTAAGCTCATCGAACGCGGTGATCATTTCAGCACCATTTTCAACCATGCCATATCCCTTGCACTGAGTGGTAAACGCGGACCTGTACATCTCTGTATTCCTTTTGATGTTCAGACGGAACTGCTTGAAGAATGCAATATCGTTATACCTCAACCTGAATCCCAAGTTAGCTATAATACTCATGATCGTGTTGTATCAGCCATCAATAGTGCTCAGAATCCCTTAATCATTGCCGGTAAAGGTGTAAATCGGTCTGCAGCCCATCATGAGCTGATTCAATTGGCAGAAACATTTAATATTCCAATTGTGACCTCTCCAGGAGGAAAAGGCGCTATTCAGTGGGATCATCCATTGTATCACGGTCCGGTTGGTGTAGGGGGCTGTGCACATGGTGATCAACTCCTGAACCAAAGTGATTTGTATATCGTTCTGGGATCACGTTTAAGCGATATGACCATTTGCAATTTAAAAAGGGACAACCATCCAAAAACTCTTATCCAGTTTGACAATGATCCTACCTTTGTCGGGAAAATACTGACCTCCAAGACCCTTCATGTGAGCGGAGATCTTCGCCAAAATTTGATCTTATTTCTGAATAATCTGAATATAGACAATATTGCAAAACGCAGTGTCGAACTTGTAAATTATGCAGATGAAATGCCTATCACTCCGGAGCTCTCCTTAGCTTCCGTATTAAGTACTATGAGTGATCTAATCCCCTACAACAATACCGTTTTTGTTGACGTTGGCAGTCATGCCTACACAGCAGTCAAATGGTATAAGGTAAAAAAACCTGGCAGCTTTATCATAGATGCCTACTTTGCTTGCATGGGCAATGCCATAGGGATGGCTATCGGAGCTAAGTTAGCCTCACCTGCGGAGACTATCTTCTGCCTCACGGGTGATGGTTGCTTCATGATGTTAGGTGCTGAAATTAATACAGCCGTATGTAAAGGTATTCCTGTAATATTTATCGTTGTGAATAATAAGCAGCTGGATATGGCGCTTAAGGGAATGGAGAAAACCACAGGCCGAATAGATGGAACATTATTCGAAGTGCCTATGGACGTTGTAAAGTTTGCAGAATCCTTGGGGGCTCCTGGCTTTAAGTGTGATACTGCGGAACAATTCGCCTCTGCAGTACGTGCGGCTATCGATTTAAATGCTGTCGCAGTAATTGAATTGATCACGGACCGTAGTGAGATCCCCCCAACGGCACACCGAACATTAAATCTATAGCAGGAGGCTCCTATGAGCAGCAACATAAATATTGGTCTAGATCACTTTTCCAGTCTTTCCGGAGACTACGGGGCTAAGATGTTAGCTCCTGTTCAAGAGCATTTTCCAGAACTCGCTGAATTTATAATGGGCACTGTGTACGGGGATATTTTCAAACACAGTACTATCAGCGATGACTGGAAGGAAATTGCAATTATTTCCTCCTTAATTACCATGGGGCAGTATGACCAACTGGCTCTTCATTATGTCATGGCTCTCAGTGTCGGGATCACCGTAGAACAACTCAAAGGGACCTTATTGCATTTAACCCCTTGTGTAGGATTACCACGAGTTATCAGTGCCTTTAATGTCCTACTCAAAACTCTTGAGGAAGTTAAGTAACGAATACATAAAGACAAAAAAGAGCAAGCCAAGTTGATGTTGGCTCGCTCTTTTTATATTGCTTAATCTAATGCTTTTCCCACCCCATGGTTCGGGAGACCGCATCCTGCCAAGCAAAGTAACGGCGTTCACGTTCCTCCGACTCCATAAGTGGAGTAAATACCCGCTCTGACTTGTTGAAGGTCAGCAACTGCTCTTTTGTCCAGATGCCTGAGGTTAAACCGGCAAGCAGTGCAGCACCCAGCGCAGTGGTCTCGGAATAATCTGTCCGTGTAACATTACTGCCTAAAATGTCGGCTTGAAATTGCATCAATAAATCATTCCGGACGGCTCCCCCGTCCACACGCAGTTCTGTAAGCGGCATTCCTGCGTCTTTCTCCATAGCTCCTATTACATCACGTGATTGAAAAGCAAGGGATTCCAAGGTTGCCCGAACTAAATGTGCGGCTGTTGTCCCGCGGGTTAATCCAAAGATAGCTCCTCTAGAATACATATCCCAATATGGAGCTCCCAGCCCTGTAAAAGCCGGAACAACGACGACCCCTTCGCTATCCTCGACCTCCCTTGCCTTATCCTCAGAACTAGCCGGTTCTTGGATCAGGCCAAGACCTTCCTGAAGCCACTGTATGGCTGCTCCTGCCACGAATACACTGCCTTCAAGTGCATAATACATTTCGTCCCCAATTCCCCATGCGACCGTCGTCAGCAGACCATGACGTGATACCACGGCCTCAGTCCCCGTATTCATAAGTATAAAGCAGCCCGTACCATATGTATTCTTAGCGCTGCCCGCTTCAAGACAGGTGTGACCGAACAAAGCCGCCTGCTGGTCTCCAAGAACTGAGTTAATAGGGATGCTGGCACCGAACCAATGCTCTTTTGCTATACCGAATTGTCCCCCGGACATTTTGATCTCAGGCAAAATAGAGCGCGGAATATTTAATGCATTCAGCATAGAGTCGTCCCAAGCGCGAAAGTGTAAATTGAAAAGCATTGTACGTGAAGCATTGGTGACATCCGTGGCATGAACTTCTCCTCCGGTAAGCTTCCAGATCAACCAGCTGTCGATCGTCCCGGCAAGCAGCTCGCCTTTCGCAGCCCGTTCCCGCGCTCCCTCTACATGATCCAAGATCCATGCGATTTTGGTTGCTGAGAAATAGGCATCTATGACAAGCCCTGTTTTACTGGCAATTTCCTCTTCCAAGCCTTTCAACTTAAGCTCCTCGCAGATCCCCGCCGTACGGCGATCCTGCCATACTATAGCCGGATAAATAGGCTTGCCTGTGAACTTGTCCCATACCACCGCCGTCTCGCGTTGATTAGTGATCCCAATTGCTGAAATCTGAGCAGGAAGAATAGCACTCCTGTCTATGGCATCCCTCGCCGCAGCCAGTTGAGTTTCCCATATTTGTTCCGGATCATGCTCTACCCAACCAGGACGGGGAAAAGATTGCTTAATCTCATACTGTCCCTGGGAAATGATCCGCGCCTCCTGATCAAATATAATAGCCCGTGAACTCGTTGTACCCTGATCCAACGCCAATATATAGCCTGTCATTACATCATGACCTCCTGAGCAATACTGGATAAATTATAAGTGGTAGTTATGGCTTTGTTCCACGATGAACAAGATTATTATACCTCTTTCAACAAAAAGCACCTCTGTTGTCAGAGGCGCTGTCAAGCGTTGTTTGTATAATTACAGTTTTTCGACAGGGAGTCGAAGTGTGAAGCTGGATCCTTCACCCAGCTTGCTGGATGCCGAAATATGTCCATGATGAGACTCTACAATATTCTTAACAATCGCGAGCCCAAGTCCCGTACCGCTTGAATCTCCGCGCAAACGAGCTTTGTCTGCTTTGTAGAATCGTTCGAATATAAAAGGTAGATCCTCAGGTGGAATACCATACCCTTCGTCGGCAATTGTTATTTCTATATAGCGTCTTCCTTCTAACTCTATTTCTCCCCCGGTAATTAAGATACTCTTACCCGCAGGTGTATGGCGAAAAGCATTGTCCAGCAGATTGGTTAAGACCTGCTCCAGCTTATCCTCATCCGCTGCTTTCAGGAATAGTTGGGGACTGTTTTTGCTGTATTGCAAGTGAATCTCCCGCTCCTTGGCACGAACTGCGAACTTACGGTATATTCTCTCCAAAAATTCATCCATATTAATCCGGGCTTTCATCATATCTGTATGGCCGGCTTCCATTCGGGCGAGGTCAAGCAAATCCTTCACCAGACGTCCCATTCGGAGCGATTCGTCATGAATAACTTGTATAAGTTCGCTGCTCTCCTCCGGTGAGGAGGCCATTCCATCCAAAAGCGCCTCGCTATACCCTTGCATCATGGATAATGGGGTACGAATTTCGTGCGAGACATTCGCTACAAAATCACGACGCATTTTCTCCAAACGCACCTCTTCTGTGACATCACGCAGAACAGCTACTGCTCCTCGGATATCATTGTCGGCGTAAAGCGGGGCCATATGCACCGACCATACTCCCTGACGAACATGCACATTCGAACGCTGGTCCCCGCCTTTGATGATGGTACTTTGGAACAACGGCTGGAGTGGAAGCGGTACATCACTCTGATCCTCTCGTTCAAGAAATAGCTCAGAGTCACTCTCCTGATCCCATTTCAAATCGCTCCAGGCTTCCAGTAAGGTACGTCCATGTGGATTGGTAAGAATAATATGACCATCAATATCAAAGGTAATAACAGCATCGCTCATACTGCGCAATACACTGGAGAGATGGCCTTTTTCATGATTTAAACTACGGATATTTTTGTCCAGGTCCTCTGCCATATGATTAAATGAAGTGGCTAACTGACCAATCTCATCACTGGTTACCAGCTTTAGTCTTGTCCCATATTCTCCGCGGCGAATGTTATTGGCAGCTTCAATGACCTGCTGCAGCGGCTGCGTAATTTTGGTAAACAGGAACAAAGCAAAAAAAGTGGTCAAAGAGAATCCGATCATGCATGTATACATAAATAAGCGTTTGATTGCCCCGGAATTGGCAAAGTTACTGTCGATGTAGGGAAGTAAGAATAAGCCTAGCGTGATTAGCACGACCGCTACCAGACAAATGATCGTAAGCCACAGCTTACCTACAAGACTTCTCCAGAAGTTCACTTATTTCGGGACCTCAAGTTTGTAGCCTACTCCCCATACCGTCGTGATCATCGCTGCCGATTCCGGTGATACTTTATTAAGTTTTTCACGAAGTCGTTTTACATGCGTGTCTACCGTACGTAAATCCCCGAAAAATTCATAATTCCAAACATCCTTAAGCAGTTCTTCTCGGGAGAACACTTTGTCCGGTGAGATTGCTAAATAATGCAACAACTCGTATTCCTTTGGAGTCAGACTTACTTCCTGTCCTCCAGCCGTCACACGGTGTGCATCATGTTCGATAATAAGATGCGGGAATACAATGTTATTGCTGGAATTGCTCTCTTTGGATAAAAAAGCTGTAGCTGACGATCTGCGCATGATAGCTTTCACCCGGTAGATTACCTCGCGGGGACTGAAGGGTTTAACCACATAGTCGTCTGCACCCATTTCAAATCCTTGCACCCGGTTAATCTCTTCACCTTTGGCAGTAAGCATCAGGACAGGTGTTGATTTAACACCTCTAAGTCTTGTAAGCACTTCAATTCCATCGATGCCGGGAAGCATTACATCCAGCAAAATAAGACCGTAATCATTAGCCGTTGCTTTGCGGAGGGCAATCTCACCATCTTCTGCTTCATCGATTTCGTATCCTTCTTTTTCCAAGTACATTTTAAGCAGGCGGCGGATTCGCTCTTCGTCATCCACCACCAGGATTCTATTCAAATGCTCTGCCATTTCACAACATCCCTTCATCAATTACAGTAGAACAATACCCGCTATTCAAGTGCTGCTTAAGCAGTAATACCCTACACTCAGTCGGTCCCGGCATAGGAATGAAGTCCGGCAATAACCAGGTTAACGCCAACCAGTGTAAACATAACAACCAGAAATCCAAGTACAGCAAGCCAAGCGGATTTGCGTCCCTGCCATCCACGGGCAAGCCGTAAATGGAGATAAGCGCTGTAAAACAGCCAGGTAACGAGTGCCCAAACTTCCTTTGGGTCCCATCCCCAGAATCTTCCCCAGGCAACCTGAGCCCATATCATTGCAAATATTAATGCCCCAAGTGTAAAAATAGGGAAACCAATCGCAATTGCCCGGTACGTGATCTCATCGAGATCATCGGCGTCTATTCCGTCCATAAGGGGATGTAGAGCCTTGCCCAGCGGTTTGCGTGCAATTATACGAATAATGCCGTAAAGAATTAACCCCGATAGTAGTGACCAGATCACAGTATTAAATTTGCGCCCAGCATTGACACCATTCATCCACGAAGGAGCTTCAAAAAGAGGTTCTTTTAGGCCAAGAAACGACTGAAAGCTCTCTATTTCGCTATGGTAAGGTGCCACAATAGGCGGCATTTTATAACTCACTCTCTCTATTGTACTATCTTCCTGCCCCGGGCTGTCAATCGTAACGTTTTGTCTTATGAAAACAGTCTCGTATCCAGCCCCGCGGAAAGCAAAAACGGAGCCCAGAAAACCGATAATGACAATGATTGAAAACAGCGTAAACTCAACGAGTCTTTGCTGTTTTTTGTCACTTTTGACGACACTGTCAAAGTTAACGGTTCGCAGCAGATACATAAGTCCGGCGGCAAAACCAACGGCAAAGAAAGATTCACCTAAAGCTGCCAGGGTCACGTGAATATTCAGATAAATAGATTTCAGCGACGGGATCAGAGGTTGAACCTCCTGCGGGAACACCGCCGCATACGCCATAATAATAATTGAAATAGGGACTGCGAACAGACCCAGTATTATTTTGCGATAAATAGCGAATATCACGGTAAAAGCAACCATTACCATCATTGACAAAAAAGTCATGAATTCGTACATGTTGCTGACAGGAATATGTCCCGAACCGGACCAGCGTGTAAAGAAATATAGCATATGACATAACAGGCCCAATGAAGAAGCGAGGAAAGCCACCTTACCCCAGCGGGCAGTGTGCTCCTCCGGCTTGCGGCCAGACCACTTGCGACCCATAATAGCGATGGTGTATAACATGAACGCACCGCTGTATAAGAAAAATGCGGCTATAAAGACGTTACTGCTGAAATCGAGCAAGCTCATGATAGACCTCCCCCGTTATCCAATGATTTTTCATCTACTGTCATATCCATCTTTCCTAAGAAAGAAACGATCTCACGTCGGAATCCGAACCAGTTCTTATTGGTGTGAGCACCCAGCGTCAGTTCACCATTTTCAAGAATCAGCCAAATACGTCTATGCTGCCAATAAAAACCGAGCACAAGTCCAAGCATAATAATAGCGGCCCCGATCCAGATAAAAGGCATAACCTTATCTATTCGAATGTTAAGAAACGCCGTAGATTCTGAGAAATCGACGTCACTCATAGCGGTGACCTCAAACTCCAGAAACCGTTCGCTTCCACCTAGCTTGTCATTAATAGCTTGTTGCTGGAACTTCACCTGATCTACCTGTTTGGGAAAATAAAAGTATTGTTG
Organism: Paenibacillus wynnii; assembly: GCF_000757885.1. Taxonomy (NCBI): domain Bacteria; kingdom Bacillati; phylum Bacillota; class Bacilli; order Caryophanales; family Paenibacillaceae; genus Paenibacillus; species Paenibacillus wynnii. Next base: position 1,924,125 of record NZ_JQCR01000003.1, read on the forward strand.
TCCCTCGGTTGGAAGTCCCGGACCGTGAATCAGGAAAAGAAAAGCAGGTGCATTGGGATACGGTGATTTAGAGACAGGCTGCCCCTCCTCATTCATACCAAAGTCCATATATTTCTCTTTCAGAGTTAGCTCATAAGGCCCAGCTTGATACACACGCTGCGGATTTTTCATTACTAATTTGAATTTGCCAAAAGTCTCTCCGGTCACTGAATTAACCAAATTAGGCTGTACTGAACGTAATACCGGTGTAAGGTCATAATCAAATTGATACGCTTTCAGACCTTTGTAATTCAAAGGACTATTCACCTGTATATCATGGGATGTAACTTCTCTCAGCTTCGGTTCCTTGGAAGGATCTCCACATTGAGCCGTACATTCGTACAATACTGCTTTGGTTTCATATAGCTTCGGAAGAACTTTGGTGCCGCGGAACTCTTCCGGCATTTCTGCTTCCGTATAAAATTCTACAGTAAATTTCTCATTCTTCAGATAATAAGAAGTATCCGGAATTGGGACGGTATCGCCTTGAGGAAAAGCAAGATGCTGATCCATATTAAGACCCGGCAGTCCTCTGACCAAAACAGCGAGTAAAAATATAATAAGGCCGATATGTATGACATAAGGCCCCCAACGGCTAAAACGGTGTTTCTCGGCCAGCAGTGCACCGTCTTCTGTAACGACTCGGTACCCTTTCTTCTTCAAGGGCTGAATCGCTCTTTGAACCCAGAGGTTCGGATCTTCCTCAACCTTGGTAATCAGAACAATCTTCTGCCGCGTCAGAAACTGACGATGCTTGCGGATCTTCTGTTTGCTAAGAGCTTTGTATAATGGTAGTACACGATCTAAACTGCATATAACCAGTGAAGCACCGATCATTACTAGGAGAGTCACGAACCACCATGATTCATAGGTATGCGATAGGCCCAGCTTGTAATAGATGTCCCCTACAACTCCGTATTCTTCCTTGTAATGGGTTGATGCATCGATGTTAAGAAAAGTACTCTCCTGAGGGAAAATTGTGCCCAGCATAGAGCCGACCAGAGTGAACACGATCAGGTAGATGGCTATTTTGACCGAAGAAAAAAAGTTCCAGACCTTATCAACTAGACCTGGATTCACACGCTGGGAACGACGAGCTCTTCCGTCATATCGCATTTCGAGGTTCTCGTTGGTAATTCCATCATCTTCAAGCGGTTTGCCGCATGCTTCACACAGCACAGTCCCTACAGGATTCTGATGGCCGCATTCGCACTTGGTATTCGTGATAAAAGGAGTACGCTGACTCATGGTTTCACCAGCTTCCCGATTACATCATCCAGTGTGGTGAGATCCAACTGCCCGATATGAATACTATCGATCCTGCCTTTAGGGTTGATAAAAAACGTGGTAGGCATAGGTGAAATACCATAGCTGCGCACAGCGTTCCGGCCCGGGTCCATCACAATCGGGAAATCAATTCCAACCTGCTTTACAAAGTTCTCCACAGTCATTTGATCCTCGCCTACATTGATCCCAAGGACAACAACGCCTTTATCCTGCCATTTTTCCCATTGGGCTTGCAGAGCGGGCATTTCCTTTACACATGGCGTACACCAAGATCCCCAAAAATTCAATACAACCGACTTGCCTTTGTATTCATCGAGCGTATGATTTTGGCCGTCAAGCCCCAGCAGTTCAAAAGAAGGCGCTCTAGCACCTTCTTTTGGCTTTCCGTCCCCTCTTACTAAAGAGGTACCGATTGCATAACCGCCGAGAATAACGACCAGTAGCAAAATAACGATTTGAACAGGCTTTCTCGCTTTGCCCACACATAATCCCCCTTCTATGACGTAACTCATAACTTCGTTGTTAGGTGTGAACATCCTATGAACATTATAACGAATATTGTCATGACTTTCGGGGGGTTATATTGTGAACTTTATGTGTCCTTACGCGGTGTTTTTGATTTAAGTAATCCTGACATCGCTATTTGCTGCAAATGATTAATCTCATCCTTGGTCAAATGGCGATAAGAGCCGCGTTTTAAATTCTGCAGAGAAATATCCCCGAACGAAATTCGCTTCAAACGAAGAACGGGGTGAGATATCGCTTCAAACATACGTCGAACTTGACGATTACGCCCTTCATGGATCGTGATACTAATAACCGCTTCCTTATTGACTTCATCAATATCCTTATACTCCAACTCTGCAGGTGCTGTCATGCCGTCCTCCAGGTTAATACCCCCCTTCAGCTTGTCCAATGCGCTGCCATGCGGAATTCCCTTTACCGTAGCATGGTACGTCTTAGGTACATGATGCTTGGGATGGGTAAGAAGATTGGCGAACTCCCCGTCATTCGTGAGGATTAGAAGACCTTCCGTATCATAGTCAAGACGGCCTACCGGGTACACGCGTTCGTCAATGCCTTTAAGATAATCCGTTACGACCTTGCGTCCTTTGTTATCGGATGCGCTTGTAATCACGCCTTTTGGCTTATTGAACATCACATAGATTTTTTTCTCACCTTTAATGGGTCTGCCGGAAACAGTAATCGTATCCTTATCAGGATCAACTTTTGTACCGAGTGTAGTTACAAGCTCCCCATTGACCTCAACTTTGCCGGCCAAAATCATTTCTTCACATTTACGTCTGGATGCTACACCAGCTTGCGCTAAAATTTTCTGTAATCTTTCCATTTTCGACTAGTCACCTCAGATTAATGATAACCATCAGAGGGATAAATCACAAGGTCATTCCAAGGAAAAAAAGCTCCTGGACAAGAATCGTTGTGCGGTTCAATGATTAAAGGGGAAATTTGATACCTCCCAGCCAGCTCCAAGATCAGCTTTCCTGCTGTAAATAGCTGTTCTTTCCTGGAGGAAGCCGACTCGGCACTTGGGTGATATGTAAAATTTCCCTCCAGGCAGATATGAATGTTGTCGGGGTCTGTCAGCAGCGGTGCTGCATAGATTCGGCCATCCGGATCAACCCAGAAGTCGAAACCTTTGCCGTTAATGGAAGAGCAGTGCGAATGATGCATAACAAAACCTTTGTATGGCATGGGTGTTCACCTCCATTGTGCGATAGCATATGTTGTAGGAGGGTTCGGGGTGACACCGCTTGTTGAATTATCTTAATTGGTATTGGTAGGATGGGCGGGTAGTTGGTGAGGGATGGCCGGGCCGTTGACCGGGCGTGACTGCGAGGAATGTTTGGACTTCCGATCGCTGTTATGGTTGGATTTCCTGATTTGAACCGCCATGCGGTTGAAATCCAACCATAAAGGCGAACGCTGGCGCTTCTCCAGTTCCAAACCTCCTCTTCGTCACTCCGTCAACGAGGGAAACCTCAACCTCAACCTCAACCCCAAACCCAACCCCTAAACCCCTAAACCCAACCCCTAAACCCCAACCCAAAACCAAACCGGAAAGATAAGTTCAAAAGAGCAGCCTCAAACCGAACTGAGGCTGAAGATAAAAGATAAAAGATAATCAATTCATAATGCGAAAATTCGCATAATTCCACATACAAAATTAATTATCAACCTGCACTAAGTACATCAAAATTTGCTCCTGAAGCAACGTCTGCACCTGAAATCCTGCACTAAGTACAACAATACGGCTCCCTAGGCATCCTTTGCGCTCGAAATCCTGCATAAAGTACAATAATTCCGCTCCTGAAGCAACGTCTGCACCTGGAATCCTGCACTAAGTACAACAATACGGCTCCCTAGGCATCCTTTGCGCTCGAAATCCTGCATAAAGTACAACAATTCCGCTCCTGAAGCAACGTCTGCACCTGGAATCCTGCACTAAGTACAACAATACGGCTCCTAGGCATCCTTTGCGCTCGAAATTCTGCGTAAAGGTGTCAGTTTCATAATGCGAATAATTCCACATTAAAATTAAAATTGTAATCAACAACGGATAATGTTAAGAAATCATCTGGTTTTTACACTAACCACCCACAGGAACAGATGTTTATACGGTTATTATCTGGTGGAAATTGTTTATGAAACTTACTCAAAATAAAAACATAATTAAGGTCAAAAAGATAAAAAGATAAAAAGACAAAAAGATAAAGAGACAAAAGGATATAACATAAAAGATTAACTGCTACGCAGTGTATAAGTGCAAGATCAAGTGCAGCTTAACCAAAAACAATCATACAAATCACGATAGCAGCTATAAAGCCGACAATATCGGAGAATAAACCGACCTTGAGCGCGTAGCGGCCATTACGGATACCTACGGCCCCGAAATAAACGGTGAGGACATACAGTGTGGTGTCGGTACTGCCTTGTATGGTTGAAGCGATCAGACCAATCAGGGAGTCAGGGCCGTGGGTGCGTATGAGTTCGGTAGTATAGGCAAGGGAGCCTGTACCTGTAAGAGGGCGTAGCAACCCAAGCGGAAGAACTTCGGCAGGAACACCAAAGCCCTGGAGCAAGGGGGCTATAAACCCCATGAAATAATCAAGAGCTCCAGAAGCGCGAAAGACACTTATCGCCACCATCATACCAACCAGATGCGGAATGATGGCTATAGCCGTACCGAATCCATCCTTAGCTCCTTCTACAAAAGACTCATAGACAGGTACTTTACGTGTATAAGCATATAAGGGAATAAACGTTATCATGATGGGTATAGCCCATGACGATATGAGGCTGATTAGTTGGAGCATAGGTGGCTCACCCTTTCGCAGAAGGATAGGATAAAGGCCCTGTCCTTAGAGTGGAGTCCTTAAGGTCCGCTGAAGGCGGCTCCGGCGGCCTGCGAAGCAGAGCCAAACGTCGGCACAACCTGTCCGCAGCAATCGCCGCAAGCGTAGCGACAGCTGTCGCTGCAAGCGTGGTGCCAACGATACCCGCAGGGTCAGTTGAACCATAGGTCAGCCTAATGGCTATAAGTGTTGCAGGGATGAGGGTTATGCTTGCAGTATTTAAAGCCAATAGTGTGCACATGGCAGGTGTGGCCGTATCCTTGTTAGGATTGAGAGTCTGCAATTCTTGCATGGCTTTTATCCCCATGGGTGTCGCTGCATTCCCAAGTCCGAGCAAATTGGCACTCATATTAGAAAGGATGTACCCAATGGCGGGATGCCCCCGCGGGACATCCGGGAAAAGAAAGGCGACAACCGGACCCAAAAGTTTGGCTATTTTCTGAAGTAAACCCGCATCTTCCGCAATCCGCATGATTCCAAGCCAGAATACCAACACGCTAATTAATCCAAAGCTTACAGTTACGCCATTTTTAGCCCCGTCAAACACGGCCGCGGTTAGCTCATCCATTCGTCCATTAACTGCAGCAAACAGGAAACCAATCACAATCATAGCCAACCAAATTAAATTAATCATGGTAGGTCTCCCTCCCACCGGCCTGAAATAAAGCTCTCAGCGTACTTACAGCCGCCTGTAACCAAGTATTCGAAGGGTAGGCAACCGTTGGCTCGGTACTGATCTTCTTATTGTATATAGGCGTTTTAGGTGGCAATGTATCCGGAGCGTATAAAGGGATCCTCCCAATCTCTTTCCCTCCAAGCTGCAGCTGTAAAAATCCCTGCAAACCAAAGTCTACCGGGCGAAGTTTACTTTTGCCTGATTTCGACTCTGAATGAAGAATCATTGTAGTGATAAGTCGTTCTTGTTCTCCTTTTCCCAGCGGATAATTGAAGTCCTTAGATGTAAACAGATCATAACCGCTTACTTTATCCCCGCGTTTGATTAAGGTTTTGAGCGGATAATGATTAAATCCAAAATTCAGCAGCGAAGCATGATCATTCCAATCATTTCCATCGTTAAGTGTTACGGCGACGAGTTGCTGTCCATTTCGGGTTGCGGAACTTACCAGGCAGCGTAATGCTATTTTCGTATACCCTGTCTTGACTCCATCTGCTCCTTCATAAAGGCGCAGCATTTTATTTTTATTTCTCCATTTGTAGTCCCATTTCTCATTAGGATTGTCTGCCGTTTTTACTTCTGTCTTTACGATTTCTTTGAATACAGGATTATGTAATGCATAAGCAGTCAGAACGGCTAAGTCATTCGCACTTGAATAGTGCCCCTTAGCATCCAGACCATGAGGATTAGCAAAATGAGTGTTTTTAAGTTGAAGCAGCTCCGCTTTGGCATTCATCATAAATACAAAGCCTTCTTCAGATCCTCCTACGTGCTCGGCTATGGCGGAAGCTGCATCATTGCCAGAGCGAAGCATAAGACCATACAGCATCGTTTCAAGAGTCATTTCCTCGCCCAGCTTCAAATAAAGAGATGATCCCTCTTTTGCATAGGCGTTTTTACTTACCTTTACAATCCCATCTAGATCACCGTTCTCAATGGCAACGATAGCCGTCATAATTTTGGTTAGGCTGGCCATGGGCATAGGTTCATCCCCCCGACTGCTATACAAAATTCGACCCGATTCCACATCAATGAGTGATGCCGCCCTTGCATGGGTATTAATAGAGCTGTTTTCTGCCCCAAGAGACGGCATTGGCAACAGAAGGAACAGCAGCATACACAACATTAAGGAAAATATCCGTTTACGTTTTTTTATCTTCATGTTCATCCTCCGGCTTTTTATCAGTTCTTGGGTTAGCTCCAAATTTCAGCTTTCTGTTGTACAAGTGTATGCAATACGAGCAGACGGTATGTCCCTCTCTTCAACAGGCTCACAAAAAAGGGACACTGCCCCTGTAGAGGCAATGTCCCTTTCATCAACTTGCGCAGAAACACATGCAAGCATCCGTATGTTTGTTACTAGTGTTTCTTATTATCAGGCGCTTCATTAATGGTTATCGTTTCACCTTTAACCACGGTTTGATTGAGTGGTTGTGTCGGCGGCGTTGAACTAGGTGGCGTTGGTGGCATCTGTGATTGTGGCATTTGTGATTGTGGCATTTGTTGTGACATCGCTCCTTGACCAGAGCCTGGGAACATGGATTGAATCTTATCGATCAAACCTGGGGTTGCATCAATAATTTTTTCGAATATATGGGTTTGATTGTCAAGCGGTACAATATGCACGCCATCTTTACCCACTACAAGAAAAGCAATTGGACGAATGGAAACCCCGCCACCGCTACCGCCACCAAATGGAAGCATTTTAGCACTAGCTGCTCCTGTAGTACTTCCTGCAGCAGTACCACTGGTCTTTTCATCTTCTTCAATACGAAAATCACTACCTCCGGCAGCGAAACCAAATGCCACCTTACTGATTGGCAGGATGATGCTTCCGTCCGGAGTTTCAACAGGATCGCCAACGATAGTGTTCACGTCGACCATACCTTTGATGTTTTCCATCGCGGTCTGCATCAGACCTTGAATGGGATGTTCATTCATATTGTTATCCTCCTTTAGCTTTAATGAATACTCTTCTTCCACAGCGTATATCATCCCCACAAACGCATCTTAGTATGTAAGGACGAGCCCTCAAGTTTTATAATTCTGTTTGATCCTTATTTTTTTCGAGAATTAACTCTTTCCATTGACGGAATCCTCTTTCGGCTCTGTAGGCACGGACAAGGAGCAAAATACCGGCATACATTCCATAGGCCAACGAAAGTCTTCCAGCGCAAGTTAACTCTGTGGAGAAGGTCATCTTATCTTCCCCAAAAACGGGTACAACAAACGTTCGAGGACGTTTTTTTAATTGAACCCACTGAGAGCCCCAGCCGATCATACTCCACTTCAATCCCCATATTGCACCAGCCGTTGTTGCCGTGACTGCAGCGTCTCCTAAAGAGAAATCAGTAGACCAGTCAAACTGAGTAATTTTCACATGGGACATCGTATCCTTGAACCATTTCTTTAGTCCCTTAGTCGCTCTTAATGCCTTTTTAAACTTATCAACCCATTTATCCACGACTTCCTTATCAATCCGTCCCTCTTCTTCGATCTGCTTCTCCACGGCAGGCATTACTCCGCTCTGTTCTAGCTTGACACTTACTCCGCGTTTTATACCCTCAAATATAATGTAGGGCAGCTCGTAGTGAAGCTTAACTAATCCATATAGCAAAGAAATGTCTATTTCCACACGGTCATCCTTGCCACGCTTTCGCAGCCGAAAATGAAAAACAATAGAAGAAGACAACAGCAGAACGATAGCCACAAGTAGCAATGCGAGGGGTATTGCGAGCCATAACGTCACGTGTTAACCTCCAAGTAACCAGTATTGGGAACCTTTGGATTAGTATGGCAAGATCTTCCGCAAATCATTCCTTAAATTGGGTAAAAAACATCTAAATTATTAAATAGGCTTATTAGACTTAGAACTAGTATGCCCATTTGTCATAAAAAAAGGCAGTTCAGGAAAATTATCCTGAACTGCCTTTTAAAATAATACCTGTATGGCGAAATGTCTATAACTTACTGATTATGTCGCCCTAGGTTTGCTCAATTTCATCAATCGTCAATTGCTGACTGTCCAGCTTACTGAATAAAAGTTGAGTCTCTTCTTCCAGGCTGTCAGAATGATCTGCGCTTGACGGTTCCGGTAATTCATTAAGCGTGGCAAGCCCAAAGCTCTCCAGAAAGGTTTTGGTCGTACCGTACAAAATAGGACGCCCTACAGCCTCTGCACGTCCAACCTCATGAATCAGATCTTTATTGTTCAACGTATGGATAGCTCGCTCAGACTTGACCCCGCGGATCTCCTCGATCTCCACCCGTGTGATCGGCTGACGATAGGCGACAATAGCCAAAGTCTCCAGTGCAGCTTGTGACAAGGAAGCTCTGGAAGGGGAATAGGCAAGCCGCTCGAAGTAGGGGGCATGATCCGGCAAAGTGGCCAGACGATAATTCCCAGCGATTTGTACGACCTGAAGTCCCCTCTTCTGGTTTACGTATTCCTCTTTCAATTCTTCCAGCGCACGAGACACCAGATCGTTACGCTGCTCTGTAATTTCTGCGATTTGCCGGACGGAAAGACCTTCGTCTCCCGACAAAAACAATAATCCTTCAATAATCGACTTCAGACTCTTGTAATCCATTGAAGTGTTCTCCTCCTCTCCACTCCATGACGATATCGTCAAACAGTTTCTCCTGATAGCACCATATTGCTTTCATTTTCATAAGTTCAAGTATCGCTAGAAAAGTCACGACAATCTCATGTCGGGCCATTTCATCATGAAGAAGCGCCGAAAAGCGCATCTTACCGCCTTTCCCACTTCGCCGCAAGGCATCAGAAACATCACGAATCCGGTCTTTAACAGAGATCTCATCTCTGGTTATCCGTTGATAAGAGGTTCGTTTAGCGGCCTTACTTAGTGCTTTTCGGAAAGCGGCTATTAAATCAGCTGTATGCAAACCTTTAAGGGTATTATCAATTTGGGTCGGAACAAAAGGTGCCAGATCCTCAGGCTCTTTCGTAAAAATCAGACTCCGCTCACTTTCCATATCCAATAGCTGGATAGCAATACTTTTAATTTTACGATACTCAATCAGCCTCTGCACCAATTCCGCACGTGGATCGAAGCCGTCATCTTCGTAATATTCGAAATCGTCAAACTCGATCACCGGCGGCTTGGGAAGCAGGATCTTGCTCTTAATTGAAAGCAATGTAGCAGCCATAACCAGAAACTCACTTGTAATATCCAGTTCAAGCTCTTGCATACCCCGCAAATATTCCATGTACTGTTCGGTGATCTCACTGACCGGAATGTCCTGGATGTCAATTTCCGCCTTATCGATTAAATGCAAAAGCAAATCCAGCGGACCCTCAAACGTCTCCAGCTTGTACAATACAGTCACGAGTCAACCTCCTGCCAAAAAAAAGTAAAGTGCAGCGCCGCAAAGGACGCTACACAAGTAGAAAGGATCTTATAATCCATGCTTTCTTCTTATACATATAAATAAGCACGATTTATGGACATTCGTCAATAGCAGTCTTACTTGAACATTTTGTTCAGGTTAGCCATTTCGATCGCAGCATTAGCAGCGTCCCAGCCTTTGTTACCCGCTTTGGTCCCGGAGCGCTCAATAGCTTGTTCAATATTCTCGGTAGTAACCACACCGAAAATCGTCGGAACACCGGTTTTAAGGTTAATGGCAGCTACACCCTTAGCTACTTCGTTGCACACATAATCATAATGCGTAGTGGATCCGCGAATAACGGTACCGAGTGTTATAACAGCATCATACTTGCCGCTTTCAGCCATTTTTTGAGCAATCAGAGGGATCTCAAATACGCCTGGAACCCAAGCTACATCCACTTCTTCATCCTTAGCGCCATGGCGTTTGAATGCATCTAAAGCACCGGACAGCAATTTACTTGTAATGAACTCATTAAAACGACCTACAACAACCCCATATCTAAGTCCCTCGGATACTAAATGTCCTTCAAAATAATTCGGCATAATAATTCATCAACCTTTCAGGATTAATTTTATAGTTTTAATAAATTAGGCTTCATTCTGCTCAATCTTGTCAAAAGTAAGTAAATGCCCTAGCTTGGCTTGCTTCGTATGAAGGTACTTGCTGTTGTCTTCATTCTCAGGCATTTGAATCGGAACACGTTCAACAACTTCTAATCCATAACCTTCCAAGCCCTTAATCTTGCGCGGGTTGTTGGTCATCAGCTTGATTTGGCGTACTCCAAGATCCTTAAGAATTTGGGCTCCGATTCCGTAATCACGCAAATCTGCCGGGAATCCAAGCTGAAGGTTGGCATCTACAGTATCCAATCCTTCTTCCTGCAGTTTATAAGCGCGAAGTTTATTAATCAGACCAATACCTCTGCCTTCCTGGCGCATATAGAGCAGGATACCTTTTCCAGCTTCATCAATCTGACGCAGGGCAGCTTCGAATTGAGGTCCGCAATCACAGCGGTGGGAGTGGAATACATCACCTGTCAGACATTCAGAGTGAACCCGTACGAGAACCGGATCATCACCGGAGATATCCCCTTTTACCAAGGCAACATGCTCTTTATCATCTACCTCATTGGTGTATGCAATCGTCTGAAAAACACCAAAATCAGTAGGAATACGTACAGAAACTTCCCGATGCACGAGCTTTTCCTTCTCATTGCGGTAGTGGATCAGGTCCTTGATACTAATCAGCTTAAGGTCATGCTTACGAGCTATCTCTACTAGATCCGGCAGACGGGCCATCGTTCCGTCTTCCTTTATGATCTCACAAATCACACTCGATGGATAAGCACCACACATACGAGCCAAATCAACAGCGGCTTCCGTATGACCGGATCGGCGCAGAACGCCTCCCTTTTTGGCAATTAGCGGGAACATATGACCAGGTCTGCGAAAATCAGAAGCTTTGGCATTCGGATCCATAATCGCTTTAATGGTTAATGATCTTTCACCCGCAGAAATTCCAGTGGTCGTATCTTTATGGTCAATGGATACGGTAAAGGCTGTACCATGGTTATCCGTATTCTGACTTACCATAGGCTGCAAATCAAGCTCTTCGGCACGTTCCGCCGTAATTGGGAGACAGACCAATCCACGACCCTCGGTAATCATAAAGTTAATCACTTCAGGTGTCGCCTTTTCAGATAAAGCGATAAAATCTCCTTCATTCTCACGGTCCTCATCATCTACGACAATAATTACTTTACCCCGCATTAAATCATAGATTGCTTCTTCAATCGGATCCAGCACACTTTCTTCTTTTGTGGTCTCACTCATCATTCTGTCCTCCTAAAGGTAATATCAGCTATTGCTAACCCATCTACATCACACAAATCCATTGGCCGCAAGAAAATCACGGCTGATCCCGGATACCTTCTCTTCTTCGTTAGGCTCAGTCGAACGATAATGGAGCAGATGATCCACATATTTTCCAAGTACATCACACTCGATATTAACACTATCTCCCCCACGCTTATGCTCAAGAACGGTTTCCCCCAGCGTATGTGGGATGATCGATACTGAAAAGGAAGAAGCTGAGGTATTCACAACAGTCAGACTAATTCCATCAATCGTAATGGATCCTTTAGGAATAATATATTTAAAAAGGGACTTATGATCAGGACTTACTTCAAACACAACAGCATTCTGATCACGTCTCACACTTTTAATGACACCTGTACCGTCTGCATGCCCTTGTACAATATGTCCCCCAAATCGCCCACCGGAGGCCATAGCTCGTTCTAAATTCATTTTGCTACCGGTTCGCAGTTCCTTTAGGTTCGTATTACGGTAGGTTTGAGGCATCACATCAACGGTAAAATAATGATCCCCCAAGGTTGTAGCCGTAAGACACACACCGTTAACCGATACACTATCACCGATCTTCAGGTCACCCATGATGACGGAAGCCGCAATTTTGAGAACCATAACCTCGCCTCCGGTGGAAACTCCGCGAAGGACGCCAACTTCTTCTATCAATCCTGTGAACATTTCACACCTCCTATAGTTCTAAGGAGTAGTTACCCCTTGAGCCAAATTCCCCCTAGGCACGGGAGTACCACTGATACATACATTATCCCCGAGGGTTTCCACTTCAACTCCCTGCAAAGTAATAGCATCTTTCATCAACTCCACACCCGGGAATATAAAGGTTCCTGGCGCTTCGGCCCCTCCTCCTGAAATCTTGGGAGCAAAGAAGAGTATTACACGATCCACCAGGCCGCTTTCTAACATCGAACCGTTCAAGGTGCCTCCGCCTTCAAGGAGAATCGAGCCGATCTCCAGCTCTCCCAGCTTCACCATTGCTTCCTTCAAGTTAACGCGTGGGCCTTCACCACAGATCAACACTTGAACACCTGCGGCGACCAAGGCATCCTTACTTACTGTATTGGCTGACTCTGTTGTTACTATTATAGTGGGTGCAAGGCCGTCAGTTATCACTGCCGCATCCAGAGGAATCCTCAGGGAGGAATCAATAATGATCCTAACAGGATGAATTCCCGGTACATCCATTCTAGTAGTCAGTGAGGGATTGTCGGCAATTACCGTATTGACACCGACCATAATTCCCTGATGACGGTGTCTCAACGTATGTACAATCTCCCTTGCTGCTCCGTTGGATATCCACTTGCTGTCTCCCATTTTTGTAGCTAGCTTGCCGTCAAGGGTACTGGCACTCTTGAGCGTAACAAAGGGCTGCTTGGTCAAAATGTACTTTATAAATTTCTCATTCAGACGCAGAGCACGCTCACGCAGCAGCCCAACCTCCACTTCAATGCCATGATCACGCAGCATTCTCACGCCTCTACCAGCAACCTGCGGATTAGGATCTTCGCAAGCAATAACGACTCTAATTACCCCTTCGGCAATCAGCCGTTCACTGCAGGGAGGTGTCTTACCGTAGTGACTGCAAGGTTCCAAAGTTACATAAGCCGTGCTTCCAGCTGCCTGTCCTGCCGCCATGTTAAGTGCATGAACTTCAGCATGGCCGCTTCCCCTCTGAAGATGGGTTCCAAGCCCAATCATAGCTCCATTCTTGACAATTACACAGCCAACAACAGGGTTTATACCTGTTTGTCCTTGCGCACGTTCAGCCATATCAAGAGCCAGGGACATATAAAACTCGTCATTCATCGTGTCCATAACTACCTCCGTTCCGCAGTTGTCCATCTTTAGTGAGACAAAGCATATAAAAAAACCACCTTAAGTCTCCAGGGGGAGAGCAAAAGATGGATGCATGAGAGGTGGTGGCAGATTAAATAAAGTTGTGCGTGAATAGCCGTCCAGGACGGTATTGTGAAATAACGCACATACCAATAAAAAAAACTGCAATCACTTGTCAGAAAAAAACAAGCGTCATTCTCTCCTTCTTCCATCCAGACTATACTGTCGGTCCCGGAATTTCACCGGGTCCACCGTCTGCGTTATAAATAACAACAGCCGGGTAGCGGACTAAGTACTGCAGACTATACTCGTAGTCTATAAGCAGTATCATCACCGCCGGTAGGGAATTACACCCTGCCCTGAAGGATCAAACCTATATTCAATTTAAGAACTAATAAAATTAAATTAACATTTACACTCTTAAAATGCAAGTGTAAATATTACACTTACTTAATTAAGGTAACTGGAATGTCGAAATCCCTCTCGCCAACAATTCTCACTTGGACCCGCTCGTTTGATTTGCATGCAGCAAGTCACGAATTTCAGTAAGAAGTGCAACCTCAGGTGCAGGTGCAGCTTCGACTACTTTTACCACTTCTACTTCTTTACGCTTGAATCTGCTGGCCAGCTTGATTACCATGAATATGCAGAATGCAATGATGAAAAAGTCAACCACCGTTTGTAAAAACACACCATAACTTAAAACTACTTCGCCCCGGGTATACTTAATATCCTTCAAGTTAATGTTGCCAAATAAAATACCGAAGATTGGCATAATGATGTCATTAACCAGAGAGGTAACTATCTTCCCGAAAGCAGCCCCGATAATTACTGCAATCGCCAGGTCCAGAACATTACCCTTGAGCGCAAAAGCCTTAAATTCCTTCCACATGTTAAATCTCCTCACCGATTTTTTTATATTATATCATTCAGCATCCGGTTGTTTTAGCCCTGATAGAAAAAAATATTAAAAGACACCCGGAGTTATCTCCAGGTGTCTCTCTGATAGAATATAAATTCTATCGCTTGTGAGTATTATTGTGAACTTTTTCCTCTTTTAAAGACTCTGTTCAGAACATAACCTGCAAGGATCAAGCCCATACCCATCAAATACAATGGCATTGAACTCTCCTCGCCCGTTTTAGGCAGCTTCTGTACATCAGGATTTGTATTGCTTGGATCCGGTACCGTTCCCTTCGGAACATCGTCTTCGTCAATATCGATGCCACCGATAGGAACATTATCATCAGGCACCTCCTGAACTATAGGTGATGATGTAGGCTGAGCCGTAGGTGATGTAGTTGGAACAACACCCGGTCCCGCAGGCACCGCCGATTCAACAATTACAATTTCACCAGGAATGGTGGAAGTCGTAGGTGTCGGTGAAGCTGTATCTGTCGTTGGTGTTGGTGTCGGTGATGCTGTATCTGTCGTTGGCGTAGGTGTCGGTGATGCTGTATCTGTCGTTGGCGTAGGTGTCGGTGAAGCTGTATCTGTCGTTGGCGTAGGTGTCGGAACAACTACCAGCTTCTTATTCGTAACCGTCAACACAACATTGGCTCCAGGATTAAGAGTCACAGCCCGTTCTTGCGAATCAAGTGCATAACCATCAGGGGCTGTTATTTCTTTTAAAATATAATTCCCTGACAAGATACTGCTAAATACGGCGGTACCATTCGGTTGCGTAGTTTGAGTGTCAATAAGAATGCGTTCTGCGTTAGAGATACGGTATAGGTTAAATATCGCCCCGCTAAGTATCACATTACTATTATCAGAATCAACCTTCTTGACCGTCAATGTACTTCTTTCTCCGCTTCCTGTTCCAGAACCGCTGGAAACCCCGACAATCATTATTTTTGTGATTTCTCTGCTGACCACTGTAACATTATCTCCTGTTAATTTAGCGGTATTAGTTACTCTTTCACCATGGTTAGCAGCAATTAAAGATTGGTACAGCAACAGATACGGAGTTTTGATGTCCTTATTAAACTTTAGAACAAAAGTTTGTTTACCTGAAGCATCCGTGAAAAAGTCCAAGGTATAATCTTTATCTGTTCCTCTCACCAGTTCGGGTGCGGACTTAACGGGGATCCCGTTAGAGCCTACTGTAGTTGGATACAAATGGAAGGAATCCAGAATGAGTTTTTGATTAGAACTAGGTGTATCCGTAATTACTGCATTTTTAATATACGACTGTCCTCTGTTAATAGGCAGCGTCCAGTTAATCTTGTCACCGACCTGAAGGCCGTTTTTGTCTACAACCTCACCGCCGTACGGGATGTTTACTGTAGCTAATAAATCCTTAGACATTAAGCTTTGACCCTCATATAGGTTAGCTTTATTTTCCACCTTAGAGCTAGTCAGCTTACCTTCAAGACTTGTTTTAAAGACAACATAGTATGCTGAGTCAATGGAATCCAATTTCACATTTAACAATGTGTCATTGCCTACTGGAGTTGCCTCAACAGTGTAGTCGGTTGAATTAACTTCCGCCCCTTGGGTAGGGGTACCATTAACCGCAATATTCATTTTATAGACCTTTACAGAATTCTGAAGCAGGGTCTGCGGAGCCTTCAACAGATCCGAAACTCTGGCATCATCAAGAGTTCTACCATTATAGTTTACTCCTACCGTCCAAGTGACTTCCTTAGTCGATGCATTGTACGAGCCGAATTTAAAACCGTTATTCTTCACTTCATTTCTTGGATCAAATAGACCCATGGCCGTTGCAGAGTGCGTTACTGAAGAATCATCCACCCAGTTAATTAGAGCTTTGTTGTGGAATTGCTCTGTCTTCGTTGTAATCCATTCATTATTGAATTCAACGGAATAACTAATCGTGTAACTTCCTGTAATTAAGGAATGAAAGCTAATTTTGAAACTATTGTTAGGTTGAACCGGATTGATGTAACTCAAATCGTATTCTGAGGCGTTCACCAAATTCCCCAATCCATCCCGTACTACAAGAGTACCTGGAATAAACTTAAGGCCTCCTTCAGGAAAAGTATCCGTTACTTCTACATTCCCCATAGGATAGTTATCGCCATTAATCGTTATCTTCCAGTCTGCTGTTTTGGTATTATAATTGACTCCGTTCAAATTCTTGAAAATGACGGTTGGGCGAATGATTTGGGTTGCATCATCACTATACGTACTATTAGAGACCGAATTAGTGATCGTAGTATTGTTCAAAATGCGAACTGCTGATTTGGTTTGATATTCTACGTGATAAGCTGAAGAGATATCTGATTTAAAGATCAGCTTAAAGCCGGTTTTATCTACACCTTCTGCGATTCCCAATGAATAGTCTATATTTTCTGTCAGCACGGTTCCTTTAGTGGCATTTCCTGCAGAGTTAAAGGTTACCGGATAAACTTTAAGAGATCCTTCCACCAAGTCCTGAGTATTCGTGAACAGATCCGTTAAAATAGCATTCCCTTGTGCAATTTCCCTCTCACTATAGTTATAGTCGATTGCCCAGGAAATGATCTGTTTACCCCAGTCGTAACCAGTAACATATTTATTTAAATTCTCACCACGTGCCACCGTTACAGTTGCAGTAGAGTCCACCGGCGCAAGATTCTTCCCGCTGAAAGTGGCTTTATTAACAAAACTTTTTTTGGTTTCATCCGTTATAGAACTGGTGTACTCAATCCGATAAGCAGATGTAAGAGTTGAGTTAAAGGAAACCTTAAGAATTCCGTTCGTTACTTCAGCCGTATAATCGGTAGGTGGAACGAGTTCTCCTTTTGTTCCAGTGCCGTTTAGAGCTAAATTTAACCGGTACACCGAAACGTCGGCAACGTCTACCAAGGATAAACCCGTCGGGATAGGATCGGTTACCGTAGCAGATTCAACCGTATCCAGTCTCTTGTTCACATCGACGGTCCAAGTGATTTTTTTAGCATTAAACCCCTGAGGAAGTCCCTTTTTATCGATCGTCGCACCTGTCGGTTTGAAAATTAATGTAAAGGTTTGTACCCCATCAGTAATTGGGAATAGAATCTGCTGCTCAACGTTTTCCTTAATGACCTGCTCATCAAACTTAGTATTGATCCTAAGTGTGCCATGAACATTATCGTGATCTTGTATATAGCTATTAAAAGTCATAATCACTTTGTGGGTACTCTGATTGACTATAAAGGTTCCTACAGTACCTTCATCGGATTCAAGTGATCCCTGAATATCATTAAAAAGTTTAAACTGTGCCGGGAGTTGAAAGGTAAAATAATCACCCGAATGATAACCATGTCCGTTGGGCAATGCCCAAGTATAATCCAACGTTACACTGGAGCCCTGCCCATATACGGGACCGGGATCGATCTGACCGTCAGGACCATACACTGAAAGAGAAACACTTGTAATGATGTTAGGCGAAATTTCATACACTGCTGAAGTGACACTGGTTGTCTCCCCGGTTCCTTCTGCCTTTACTTGAGACGGAACCCCCATGCCATAAGTATATTGTGCGATGAACATTACGATAATGACCAGTATGCTTAGTCTCCTCTTAAACATTGACCCAACCCCTTTTTTATATTTTCAAACCCCGTGTTTCTACCGTACCATCAGAAATTGGCGATTACAGCTTCGTTCATAAAATAAACAGTCGGTTTGCTAGTTATGTAATCACAATATTTGCTCTACCTGCACGACACATTAATCCCCTAAATTTTCAGGAGGTTGATATGCTTTTGAACGCAGTCGTATTGGCAGCAAAAATATGTAGTCACTTGTTATAATTTGTTTATTTTATGAACATTCGCAAAATCATATGACATTGATCAATGAATTTAAAGCGTATATACTTATATCACCTTTAACTAGCCCTTTAGAATCATATTTTAGTAAATAAATAATCGGGCTAAATCCTTGATTCCAGACAATATTCCCGAATGTCTTTGCTTGAATTGCATACATACAAGGAGGACTGTCCCCTGTGAACTTTTCGACATTTTTTGACCCCCAGCATAACGATGATTTTATAATGTTTTCAATGTCTCATTGGATAGCACTTTTACTTCTAACTACAATTGCCCTCTTCCTGTTCTTCTCAAGGTTTACAATCCGTTCAACACGGGAACTTCGAAACGGAATTCGGCTGCTGCTAGTGATGATACTTATTTTCTGTGAAGCCGGACTCCAGTTATGGTATTTATCACAGGACCTCTGGAAACCCACCCATTCGCTGCCTTTGGAGCTGTGTGGAATCACATTAATGCTCTCGGTAGTCATGTTAATAACACGAAGCCGATGGCTCTACTCCTTCCTCTATTTCGCCGGAATCGGCGGAGCGTTCATTGCATTAGTTACGCCAAATCTGGTCTATCCTTTTCCGCATTTCCGTTTTCTCTTGTTCTTTGTAGTCCATGGAGCCATCATACTAGCGTCTTTATATATGACCTGGGTGGAAGGCTTTAGACCTACTTGGAAATCACTCGGGTACACAATGGTCTGTCTTAATGCCGGTGCTGTAGCTGTATGGGGTGCCGATCAGCTTCTTGGAGCCAATTATATGTTCCTGTCACATAAACCCGACACTTACTCTTTTCTTGATTATTTCGGCCCTTACCCTTATTACCTGCTGATTGAAGAACTGTTTGCTTTCGCGGTATTTCTAATGATGTATGTACTGTTCTTTTGGTTGCCGAATCGGTTCAGAACTAGGCATCACAAAGGCCAGAAATTTCATTATTGATTTATAAAAAAAGGGCCGTCCCAAAAACCATGTAAATGGCTACTGGGACGGCCCTCTCTTTTGAGGAAGACTTAAGTTGTTGTTGTTGTTGTTGTTGTTGTTGTCAGCGGACGCTCCGCGAACAGACCGTTGCTCCAATCGCTGTTGTGTCCAGATTTTATTTATTCCCTTTAGCAGTGAAAATCCGGACACAAAGGCGACCGCTACCACTTTTACGCAATCGTTCCGTCCTCTCCGCTACTTTCAGCAGAAACCGTGTCTAACCAGTCAACAGCATCCAGATTTCCGCACTCTTAACCGCGTGAGTAAGGATATGCGGTTGCAATTCAACGGATGACTGAGCGAAAACGAGCCAGTCCCCAATAACCCGGAGACTGACTCGTTTTTTAGCTTTTAAGGCTTTGGAGTATTCTTAGGCTTCAAAAACTTCTACAGAAGTCATTTTGTCGCGGCCTTTGAATGTGTCCACTTGGTCCATACCGCTAACAACTTTACCGAATACTGTGTGTACTCCGTCCAGATGCGGTTGTGGAGCATAGGCGATATAGAACTGGCTTCCGCCTGTGTTCTTGCCTGCGTGTGCCATTGCAATGGATCCACGCTCATGTTTGTTCGGGTTGATCTCGCAGTTAATCGTATAACCAGGTCCACCGGAACCTGTTCCAGTAGGACAACCGCCTTGAGCAACAAAGCCCGGAATTACGCGGTGGAATACCAAACCGTTGTAGAAACCGGAGTTTGCCAGCTTCTCAAAGTTGGCTACGGTATTAGGAGCATCTTGTTCGAACAAATCCAGCAGCACTACGCCGCCATTTTCCAATGTAACCTTCGCTTGCTTAGCCATATGTAAATGACCCCTTTCGAAATTAACAAATGTTAGACACTTTTATTAGTTTACTATGAATTTCGTCGCTAAGCAAAAAAAGACATTAAAAATATTGTACAAATCCTTAAACTCCAATGAAAGAAAGACCGCCACCCCATGGGTAAGCAGTCTTTCTGTAGTTCGTTTGGTCTATACACTCTATTTGAACTGAGATTACTTGAGAATTGCCTGCTTCGCAATACGCTCAGGAACAATATCATTAGCAATGATATCACTGTGACTCTCCCGGCGTACTACAAGATCACTCCGACCGTTCTGAACGAACACTACCGCCGGGCGGCGAATACGGTTATAATTACTCGCCATGGAATAGTTATAAGCTCCTGTGCAAGCAACTGCTAGTAAATCACCGCTTTCAGCCTCGGGAAGGTCTAGATCCCAAATGAGCATGTCGCCACTCTCACAGCATTTGCCGGCAATGGATACTTTCTCAGTAGCTGCATCGTTGGCACGGTTAGCAAGTATCGCTTCGTATTTCGATTCATACAGTGCGGGACGAGGGTTATCCGTCATTCCACCATCTACTGCTACGTATTTGCGTACGCCTGGAATGTTCTTATGGGTACCTACGGTGTAAAGAGTAGTACCTGCATCCCCTACGATACTGCGGCCCGGCTCCACCCATATTTCAGGAAGCGAACTGCTAATCCCGGCAAAATAAGTCTTAACAGCACCGGTGATGGCAGCTACATATTCTGAAACTTGAAGAGGAGTGTCTCCTTCGATATAGCGAATGCCAAAGCCGCCACCCAGATTGACTACGCGGAAGTCGACAGCCAATCCTTCTTTGACGCTACGGGCAAATCCTGCTACGCGTTCTACAGCAAGCTGAAATCCTTCTGTCTCAAAAATTTGGGAGCCAATATGCGAATGTACACCCAACAGCGTCAGGTTGCTCTGCGCTGCAGCCTGTTTTACTGCTTCATAGGCCGAGCCGTTTCCGATGTCGAAACCGAATTTGGAATCCGTCTGCCCGGTGGAAATATATTCGTGTGTATGGGCCTCAACACCAGGTGTTACACGCAGAAGGATGTTTACGGTTGCTCCTTTTTGAGCCGCAATGGCTTGCAATAAGCTGAGTTCAACCAAATTATCTACAACAAAGCAGCCGATCCCTGCATCAATAGCCATTTCAATCTCATCAGGTGTCTTGTTGTTCCCGTGAAAATGAATACGCTCAACGGGGAAACCTGCCTGCAGTGCCGTATATAATTCACCATCCGATACGACATCCAAGGATAGGCCCTCTTCATCAGCCAATCGGCACATTGCCATTACTGAAAATGCCTTGCTCGCATAAGCCACCTGGAAGCCAAGTCCGGAGGCTGTAAAAGCATCTACATATTCCCGGCACCGGTGCCGGACCAGTTGCTCGTCCATAATATATAGCGGAGTTCCATAATCCGCCTTCAATTCCGTTACATCACATCCGCCGATTTCCAGATGTCCAGCATCATTGATCCGGCTCGTCCCGTGTAAAAACATTGTGCAGTCCTCCAATTTCTGTGGAATATCCAATTCCATCTGTCTAATGTATTCAGTATAGCAGAGGGAGGGAACGCCATTGAATGGATTAATTTGCAGTTGATTTGTATTTTCTTACGATTGTCTCCGGTTTGATTTAGATTGCGGGACCCTCGTATTGTCAGTAGTTTTATTGAAAGACGGCCTTAATTTAGAACTCAACACTGGTTTTCGTAGTAAGATGGCACCCATGCCCTTTGCATTAAAGGGTATAAACGGCCATAGATACGATGAATTGTAGGAACGGTTCAGGGTTAGCAAGATAACCAACAGTGTAGAACCGATTACGAATCCTGGCACCTGAAAAGCAGAGACAGCGAGAAGCAGTACAAGCCTGACTATACGGTTTGCCAGTCCCAGTTCATAGCTCGGTGTTGCGAACATCCCAATGGCAGCTACGGCCATATACAATACTACTTCATTGACGAACAATCCGGTCTGGACAGCAATATCACCAATTAATACGGCGGCAATCAGACCCATGGCAGAGCCCAGCGGAGTAGGCGTGTGTACGGCTGCCATCCGTAATAAATCAACTCCGAATTCAACGAAAAGAAACTGAGCGAGCAATGGAATTCTGGCCATTTTTTGCGGGCCTATAAACTCAAGTGCAGCCGGTTTGAGCTCAGGATGAAGCACAAGAAGCATCCACAGCGGCAGCAGGAACATCGATGAGAAAATACCAATGAAACGGACCCACCGCAAATAGGAACCTATAAAAGGGGTTTGGCGGTTCTCTTCAGCATGCTGGCACAGATCAAAAAACGTTGTCGGAAGAACCATAACACTCGGTGAGGTATCCACAAAAAGAACAACACGCCCCTCCAGCAAATGGGAAGCCACTATATCTGGCCGCTCAGAATAACGAACCAGAGGATAGGGATTCCAACCGCCTCCCATGATTGCCTCCTCCAATTGTTTATCGGCCAGAGGAATGCCATCGATATTCACCGTTTTTATTTTATCAATTACGGCCTTTACCTGTACTATATCTGCTATATCATCAATATAGGCTACGCAGACATCGGTTCGCGTCCGACGTCCGACGGCATGGAGCTCATACTTAAGTCCTGGGTCACGTATCCGTCTTCTAACCAATGATACGTTACTTAGCAATGTCTCCGTAAACCCATCACGGGCACCGCGGACAACCCGCTCAATGGTCGGTTCAGAGGGACTTCGCATAGGATACGAACGGACATCCATCAGGATAACTTGAGACTCTCCCTCAACGAAAATAGCACTCATACCCTTAAGTATTTTATTAACACTGTCACTTAATAGCTTGCCCTTTTCAACCTGTAAGTGAGGAATGTATTCACCAATAAAGCTTGCAAGTACGTCTGTGTTTATATCTTGAGGAGTCAGATAAGTCAAACGCTTCAGAATCTGATCAAGAATAGCATCATTTGTAAATCCGGTAACACAAACTAGTGCCGCTTCCCGGCCTCCAAATGACATTTCTCGGAAGGCGATATCAAAGGATGATCCAAGACCCATTACTTCGGTTAAAATCTTTTTAGTTCCCTCTAAAGTAGTTGGAATTTCGTTATTTCCCTGCCAATACATAATCGATTCCTTGAGTGAATCAGATTGCTCATTATTGTATTTCATTTGCAAAGGTTCTACAGCCTTTTTGGATTCCTTGGTTTTTTTCAACTTTTTAGATGATAGGCCCTGGGATTCCCGTTCCCGTTCCCGTTCCCGTTCCCGTTCTGGTTCATCAGACTCATCATCATCCTCATCATCTTCTTCATCATTGTCTTCATCCCAGTCTGAATCCAACCCAAACAGTCTCGCGAAGAATCCTTTGTGACGGGGCTCCTGCTCTTCATTGCCCAGTTCATCTGAAGCCTCTGCATCCTGATGTTTGTTTTTTTCCTCATCCTCCGGTTTAGGGCTTTCTGCCTGATCTTCGTCATTGGGGTCCCCTGAATTTTCTAAAGGATTCAATTCTTTATTCTTTTCAGATAATGGAACTGCTAATGGGACTGCTAATGGGACTGCTAATGGGACTGCTAAAGCAACTGCTATTGGTTCCGGTTCCGGTTCTTGTTTTGGTTCTTGTTTTGGTTCTTGTTTAGATTCACTCTCGGGTTCAGAGCCTTCTTTTTTTCGTTGTACTACACCTAATGCACCGTAGAATTTATTGTCCTTCTCTTTAGGGTCAGATTTCACGATTTCATCGGAAGCTTCAGCATCCGACTTTCCTTGTTTGACTACCCCAAGTTGGCCATAGACTTTAATATCCTGGTTATGCTGGTTCTTCTGGTTATGCTGGTTCTTCTGCTCCTTGGGTTCAGCTTTACCTAGTTCATCCGAAGCTTCGAGATCCTGATTTTCATGGCCCCCAACCTCTTGTTTAGGACTCCTATCCTGCTCCACCGAGTTTACAATATTCTGGTTTGCCGTGCTGCCTCGAACTGTTATTACCTCCACATTAATTTGTTGGGTATCTTCAGCTCTACTATTATGATTCGGCTTCTCCTCCTCGTTCAAGGAATCCCCGCTGTGAAAATATTTGGTCACACTATTACCCCCCGTTTAATGTCGGTACACAACCCAATCAAACAAAGAACCGGCAACCTTGCCACATACCATTGCCATCAGCATTCCAACAAGATAACGGGTCATATTCAAGCGCTTAGCCAGAATCGGCAGCACATTCAGGACCTCAGTTAGAGCTGCAGCCAGCAGACCTACAAAAATCCCATCTAATAACCCTACTCCAAGTTCAACTATAGGGCCTGCCGATATTCTCCAGTTCCAGAAATCGCTCAGGGTACCTATAAGCGACCCCCCTACCATTGCCCCTTCGTACCAGTGTACTTTATTGTAAGAGGAGGTTAGCTGAGCCAGCCGCGGAATCATATCAAGCACAATAAATAGAGCGATAACCCCGCTCCCAACGGCGACTCCTCCCGCAATGCCGAGCAACAAAGTTAATCCCAGAGAGATCGGTGCAGTCATCCTGAACCTCCCTGATTCTCAGATTCGTTATCCTCCAGATGATTCAGTTTACTGTATTCCTGGTGGACCACATATTGATCAATATTCTTCTGATACAGGAACATCTCCACTTCCAGAGGAGTAGGCTCCTCATTCCACTTTTTCTTGAACAAATGATTGAAAAAAATAACCATACCAAAACCAATTCCCAATGAATACGCGACTTGAAACACATAGGGATGCTCATCACGATGGCCGGTTAACATCTCAACAATTCGAATCTGAACCTCCTGCATGCTGACATCCGCATGGAAATTCATAATCGTCAATGCCGAACCGAAGAACAGAAGCAGCCAGACCAGTATAAATAGTGCCACTGAAGGTTTTTGCTTCGCTGCCGTTTCTGTGATCTGTACAATGGTCCTACCTTCACCAAACGGTTCAATCGTGGCGTTCGGTACAAGCTCATGAATGCGCGGAATGACCCGCAGCATATCAATCAGAATAAGATTGCCATCGTTCTGCTCAGGCTGAATCAACAAAATGGAATACAGCAGCTCCTTACACTCCGGCTCTGTAATCAGAAAAGCCACATCACGGAGCATAACGCCTTTACCTTTGGGTATGATCACTCTGTTTTTGAGTTGTATATATATAGTGGGAGCAGAATGGCGTATCATCCGCAGTCCTCCTAAGGTTGTGTAAGAAGTTCTCAGCTGCAAGATTAACGATAGTATGGGAGGAAAGGCTTATTATTACTCTTGTGAAGTCGAATTCATTGTTCTAAGGAGATCAGAGAAACATTGTATTTCCAAAAATGCTAAAATATTGATTTTTTATAGGTATCCGGTATAGCGACGTGTGTACTTCAACTTTAATATCTCCAGGCCGGCGGAGGCTGCCTCTACCTTCGCAAAAGGTGCAGATGTGGGCTGGTTGTCCGAGATGGAGTACTATAAGTGGGCCTTTTATAATGACAGTGGAGTGAAACAGGATGTCCTGCAAATTCTGAAAGACCATGGAATGAACTCCATCCGGCTGCGGGTCTGGGTCAATCCATCCATTAATTTTTCCAATAAAGCTGATGTAGTCAAACAGGCAGTCCGTGCTCAAAAACTGGGCTTTAGAATCATGGTTGATTTTCATTACAGTGATGTCTGGGCAGATCCGGCCAATCAGAAAAAGCCTGCCGCATGGAGCAGCAAAAGCTTCACAGATCTGAAGACGGCTGTGTATGATCATACTTACGATGTGTTGAACACTCTTAAAAGCAACGGTGTTACTCCTGAATGGGTTCAGATTAAAGGGGATACAAACAAGGGGATGTTCCAGAAGCCATACAAATGGCGTTTGGACATCCCCTATTTAGGAGTATGCTTTTCTTAGAATTGTAGTGAATCCAGGCCGGCTTTTCTACTCCTTTACAGAACCCAGTGTCATCCCTTTAACAAAGTATTTTTGCAGGAAGGGATATACCATTAAAATCGGGGCTGCTCCAATAAAGATTTGCGCCGCACGGACCGTAGTCTGAGAGATCAGCTCCATTTCCTTCGGATTGACACTCATCGAGCTCATATCCCGTTGAATGATAACCGTCTGCAAGAAGGTTGCCAGTGGGAATTGCTTGGAATTGTTCATGTATAACAGTCCGTCAAACCATGAGTTCCAATGAAACACCATACTGAACAGCGCAATGGTAGCAATCGAAGGCAGCGAGATCGGCAGGAAAATACTGAACAATGTCCGAAAGTGTCCCGCTCCGTCAATCAGCGATGCTTCCTCCAACTCCTTTGGAATTCCGCGGAAGAAGTTCAGCATCAGGATGACCAGAAACGTATTAACCGCACCTGGGAGCACTAGCACCCAGAAAGAGTCCATCAAGCCGACCTTTTGAATTACGATATAAAAAGGAATCAGTCCGCCGTTAAACACCATACTGAAAACGAACAACCAAGAGTAGACATTCCGTCCCTTGAATACTGAGTTCTCTTTCGATAACGGATAGGCTGCCAGAAAAGTAATGATAAGCGTCAACGCGGTGCCGATTACCGTTCTTTTCACCGATACCCAGATGGAATGCAAGAACACCGGATTATCTATAGTTTTTTTATAGGCTTCCAATGAGAATTGTTTCGGCCACAAGCCAACCAGATTGGCGTCTGCAGCGGATTTAGCACTGAAGGAAACTGCCAATACATGAACCAGCGGTACAATGCACATGAGAGCCAGAAGGATTAAAAAGCAGGTGTTAAATACGTTAAATATGCGATAGCCTCTCGTTTTGTAATACATAATTCTCCCTCTTTCGTAGGTTTTTTAGAATATGCGATAACCTGCCCACTTTTTAGCCAGCCGATAGGATACGAGTATAAGTACCATGCTAATTGCGGATTTGAATAACCCGATAGCTGTACCGAAGCCCATCTCACCGTTCAGAATAGCTGTCCGGTACACGAAGGTATCAATGATATCGCCCTTTTGATAAACCAGAGGGTTATATAAGTTGAAGATCTGGTCAAAGCCTGCATTCAGTACATTACCGAGTGCCAGGGTTCCCACAACGACAGCCATTGGAATTAAGGAAGGCATCGTGATGAAGAGGGTTTGCTTCCAGCGGGTCGCTCCATCTACCTCAGCTGCCTCATACAGCGAAGGATTTATACCCGCCAACGCCGCTAGGAAAATAATCGTGTTGTATCCGAATTCCTTCCATACATCAGTAAGAATAACGGTAAACCGGAACCAGTTATTATCCCCTAGGAAGAAAATAGGCTTTACACCCAAAGAACCAAGAATCTGGTTCACAAAGCCGTCTGTAGCAAGCAGATCCAGCAGGATTCCGCCAAGGATGACCCAGGACAAAAAGTGGGGCAGATACACCAGCGTTTGTATCGTGCGCTGTACGCCCACCTTGCGAATCTCGTTCAATAGAATGGCAAAGATAAACGGAACAAGCAGATTAAACACCATTTTTAAAATCGCAATAATCAATGTGTTCCAGATTACCTGCATGCTGTCATCGCGCTCAAAAAGGTAACGGAAGTTGTCCAATCCCACCCATTGTGAACCCGTAATCCCCAGCCAAGGCTTGTAATCCTGGAAGGCCATCACAACGCCCAGCATCGGTATAAAACTGAAAATAATCAGAAATATCATCGCTGGCAGCAGCATAACGTGAAATGGCCAAGTTTTTTTAAGTGTTCTCATCCTTGATCCCCCATATCGTTCAAATCTTCTGTATCCATATTTAAATTATAGCAACGTTAGAAATGGCCCAGTAGAGAGCAAAGCCAACATAAATGGTACAAAAGCAATGTCTTTGCAACTCACCAAAAAGGGCCGTCTTTCGGATAGAATACTCTACCCAAAGACGACCCTTATGCTGGTGAATATAGTTGTTTAAAGTTTAATACAACTTATTTGACACTGTCATACCATTCATTAACTTCCTTCAAGATTTGGTCACCGCCGCCTGATTTCCAAGTAGCTACAAAAGTATCAAACGAATCAATAGATGATTTGCCATAGATAATTTCATTAAACGTCTGACTCTCAATTTTGTTCAGGTAGTCCATCTTGGACTTCATGGTTTCCGTTGTCGGACCGGTAAACATATTCTTGAACGATTTATCCTCTTGAATTAAGAGGACTTTAGCCGCCACCGGAGTATCCTTACCATAGTTAACCGCTACATCCTTCTCCAGACGTGTCTTAGGTTCAGTGCCGCCTGCGAGATTGAGCAATGATTGCATTTGAGCATCAGGAATCCGGGCACCGTCACGTACCAACAGATAACGGACACTGTTTACATAACCGCCTGCGATTTTATCATTCGCTACCATCTTGCCGCTTGCATCCAATTCATAATCATAGCCTGCAAAGAGACCGTTATCCAACTCGCTGCCCGGTTGCGGGTTAGCGAAGTTATCGAACAAATAGTTCTGATACGTAAAGAAGGCTTCAGGATTCTTCATTTTAGTGCTGATCAATGTCACACCGTTAGTAAACTGTGTACCGTGGCGCATAACCGATCCGTCGGGTCCAGCTGGAACTTCGATCGGAGCCCATACAGCACCCGGTACGTTCTTCGCAGTATCAATCAATGGCCAGCCGCTCATCCAGTAAGGTCCAGGGATAATACCCGCTGTTCCGGCAACTGCCGGTTCGGCTGTTTTATTCTCATCCCAAAGTGCAGCTTCCTGCGGAATATATCCTTTGTCGAGCCATTCCTTCAGCTTACCAAGACCTTGCTTCATTCCTGGATTCACAGAGCCATATTCCAATTTCCCGTCTTTGTCGAGGTTCCATTGCTGCGGAAGTGTGCCATAAGCACCAAAGATCCAGGAAGGATCGCCCATCCATGTGCTCATGGTTGTCTTGAAGCCGATACTAAGTGGAATCACCTTATCCGGTTTCAGTCCATCCGGGTTTTGGTTTTTGAAAGCATCCATAACTTTTTCCAGTTCGTCGATAGTTTTAGGTGCCTGAATATTCAGCTTATCCAGCCAATCCTGACGGATCCACAGAATGTAGTCGTGGTTATACGCATAGTCGAGAACCGGGATACCCATTTTTTTGCCGTCACGGCTGTATTGATTCCATACATTAGGATCCTGTGCCATCGCCTGTTTCCAGGAATCGGACGCATATTTATCAAACAGAGTACCGACTTCAGCATACATCCCGGAATCGATCAAATCTTGCGCAATTGTACTATCAGCCGTACCGATCGTAACGACCTCAGGCATTTCCTGACCAGAGGACATGGATAAGCGTAGCTTGGTTCCGAATGCACCATTCGTATCGGTGATAGACCACAAAGATTTAATGTTAATACCGAATTTCTCCTTGGCCCATTTGGTAGCAACGTTATTCTCAATAGATTCACCATTCTTGAATTTCAATTCCGGGTCTACGCCCCAAACGGTAGTAATCGTTACCTCAGGATCATATTTGTCCTTGTACGCGTTTTCAGTAGTACTCGCAGAATTGCCAGCCTTATCTCCTGCCGCATTATTTCCTTTAGCCTCATTATTGCCGGAGCAGCCTGCAAGACTGCTGGCCAGAAGCACACTCGCACATAGGAGCGGCAGCCATTTTTTTCTTTTCATCGCGCTCATTTTGTTCCCCCTTGGATTCCTTAAGTATTGGTTATAGTTTAATTATAGGGAATGAGCGTATGACCGAATACGTCATTTAACCAAGGTTTCTGCACCTTTCCCAACCTCTATCCGTCACGAAATTCATTAGGTGTCATACCATAGTGCTTTTTGAACATTTTGCTAAAATATTGCGGATTCTGATATCCGAGTTCCGAGGTAATTTCATATATCTTCTTATTGGTATTTTTAAGCAGATAAAGCGCACGTTCCATCCGCATGCGAATAATATAATCCCCGAGTCCTTCACCCGTTTCGGCCTTATATATTTTGGACAAGTATACGGGGTGCAGAAAGACATGATCTGCAATTGTTTTTACCGATAGGTCGTGACCGGAAGGGTTTCCAACCAGCTCATGCACCTGCTTGATGATATAGCTTTTCGTATACTGATCACTTTCCGATAGCTCTTTTTGAAGCTTGCTCAGCATTTCCAACGCCCAGTTGCGAAGCTTATCCAAAGAAACGAGGATACTCTGGGCCAGCAGCGGGTCAAAAGCATACTGATCGATTTGCGAGATGAACTGACCGCCTTTATGTGCAATGTACATGAATGCATTAGTTATGGATAAAAACACCTCATATAATTGCTCCCTCGTACAACGTGCAGTCTCCATATCCCGGAATACATCCTCAATCTTTAGGCGGGCTGTGTCCCATTGCTTCGATTCCAGCAGATGAATCAGGGTCGGCGGACGGTAGAGACTTTCAAGTGACTTCGTACTGATACCCTCCTGAAGATGATGATCTTCTAGAAAAATAACCGATCCTGTCTCATGGTGTGAGGTGAGATACATAGAGCTTAGTCCGCTTCTATATGCAGCGGTTATTCCCTCAGGGAAAGAGAACCACTCGCTAACAATCAGTGAAAGTTCACCCTTAAGATAATTGCATACATTGGTACGGAAGTTTGCGATTGCAGCCTTAAGGATGTTCTGTCGTTCTAGTGTATAACTATCCAGCATCTCCAGTTCCTCCGCGATTTGCGGCTTCAATTCAACTAGTAGAATCAAGCAATCATGTGGTGCTTTACAGAACCAGACATGGAACTGCTCTTTGAACAGCTCCTGGGCAATATTCCCGATTGCGTATTCCATCAAAGATATCGAATGATGATCCATAGCCGAAAAATGCTTGCCCAGTTGAATCAACAGCATTGCGGCTGAGGTATTCGTATGAAACTGAATCTCATACTCCTTAAGCTTAGTGCTTAGTGTCCGTTCCGGGATCACACGGCCTAGCAGCAGATCGTGCATTAGACTGGCATGCAGAACACTGTAATCAGCTTTGCGGTTATACAGCAGCTGATGGTATTTATCATGGGCATCCCATTCGTCCTTCAAGGATTCAATCGCGCCGGATACACTCTTAATAAACTCTTCATCACTTACCGGCTTCAATATATAATCGAAAGCCTGCAGCTGAATCGCTTTCTTCGCATAATGAAAGTCTGAATAGCCTGTCAGCAGGATGGACCGGATATGGGGCCACTTCTCCCCTACCGCTTCTATTAATTCCAGGCCGGTCATCCCAGGCATAGAGATATCTGAGATTACAATATCTATGGCATGCTGCTCTAAAATTACTAGAGCCTGGGTAGCGGAAGATGCCTGATGCACCTCCATTACTCCTATTTCCTCCCATGGAATGGTGCGGGCCAGACTTTCGGTTACATAAGATTCATCATCAACCAATAACAGCTCTATCATCATTGTCCCTCCCGGATGTCTATTATTTAATGTCAGTAGGGGGTATCAGCCACTGCAGTGTAACCTTTAATCCTCCCAGTGAAGAAGGAGCAAAGGTTAGACCTGCTTCTTCCCCAAAGCGCAGACGCATTCTTTGGTGTACGTTCCATACACCGCAACCCATCTCTTCATCCATCGCTTTGCCCAGCTTACTCTCCAAGTTAATAATGGCCTCTTCTGTCATGCCCTTTCCATCATCCTCAACGGTTAACGTCATCATTCTTCCGCGGCAGTTGCCAGTGAT
The DNA here is from genome assembly GCF_000757885.1 of Paenibacillus wynnii. NCBI lineage: Bacteria > Bacillati > Bacillota > Bacilli > Caryophanales > Paenibacillaceae > Paenibacillus > Paenibacillus wynnii. Next base: position 1,955,844 of record NZ_JQCR01000003.1, read on the forward strand.
TTTTAGAGTTCCTGCTTCAGCCATCCGTTCGATTCCATGAAGCACAGCATTTTCCACCAGCGGCTGAAGGATAAGCGGAGGGATCTCCAGCTTCCCCATCTGTGGAGGAATGTCCATAGAATACTGCAACCTGCTCATCCGCATTCCCTGAATCTCCAGATAATGTGTCACAAATTCAGTCTCTTCCGATAGGCCCACCAGGTCACGTTCTTGCCTAGTCGTGTATCTGTAATAGCGGGAAAGATTATGAGACATGCCTACAACAGCCTGCATGTTGTTCAGTTTGGCCATGCTTGTAATAAAAGAGAAGCAATTGTAAAAGAAATGAGGATTTATCTGTGACTGAAGCTGCTTCAAACGGGCTTCCCGCACATGAATTTTCTCCATCAGCACATTCTCGATCAGCTCTTGCGTCTGCTCAACCATACTGTTGAAACGCCCCGAAAGAAAACTGAATTCATTTTTCCCCTTAATATCAACTCGCGTGGAGTAATCCCCCTGCTTCAGTCTTTGAAAGCCGCCTACCAAATTACGGACGGGAACTTGCACCTGTACATATAACAAATACGCTACAAGACAGCTCATAAGCAGCAGGGCACTAATAGAAAAATAGAACAGTCGGTTAGAGGTATGGATCGGCTTCAAAATTTCAGAAAGCGGAATGTAATCAATCAAGTACCAGCCCATCTTGTCCGAGTAGACAATGTTCACGCTGTAGGATTCTCCGTCGATGTCCAGTGTACGGCTCTCGCTTCCTTTTAACTGTTCTTGTTCCAACCTGCCTACAAGTTCTTTCGCCAGTCTCTGATCGGCACTGTGATTGAAGATGAGTCCCGTTCCCTGTTTATAATAGAATGGATCTCTTCTACCCCCGCTCTTAAACTTATCCAGCATATCCTCTATATTCCGGCTATCGAATTCAACCTTCATGATCGTGTTGGCCTCCTCTGGGGAGAACACTGATTTATAGGGTGTGAATGAGAACCAAGAGAACAGAAAACGGTCACCGCTCTGCTCCTCAATTTTATCCACATGCCAGCCTGATTTGACCTCACGCCTTAAGTCCTCATCCCGGTAGGGCTTGGCGTCGCTCTCGCTAACCACCCGATGGATGGAAGGGGAATACAGATACAATTTACTTTTCCAGTTGGATGAGCTTTCTTGTATACTGATTTTCGTCTGAATTCGTTTAACCAAATTAATGGCGTTCAGATTTAGATGTTCACTATTTAAATAGGTATCCTTCAGACTAAGAATATCCGGGTCATGGATAAGCAGAATGGGCCAAGAAGACAGCAGCTCCATATTCGTCTCCACCTGATTCTGGAAAAAGCTCAACTGATTGCTATTTGACACATTCAACTCACTGCGGAGTACATCGGTTGTCGTCTTGTTGGAATAGAAATAGAGAATCGTAATAGGAATTAGCATGATGACCATTATACTTACAATTTTTGTAAATAAATTATATTTATACACTATAGTTCACATCCCGGTGTAATGTCGTAATTCTAATTGTACAAATAATCTTTCCGGGCGCCTAGGTTAATTGGCAAGTTGCCTTATGTTAATTAGTGGGAGGAAGCATCACTTCCAAAGACAACCCCATTGTAAATGCTTTATAAGATTCTCTATAGGTTACTAAAGAAACATTTCTGCAGTTATTACAGTCAATTTCGAATGTAGGAGATAACTATAGAAAAGCGCCCGTTGCCTCAGAGATTTCCTCCGGGGAACAGGCGCTTTTTGCCGAACCAGCCCTGGGGTCCGTCCCCTCAGGCTGAGCGAATTCTATGATTTTTCAGGAGTATTTGCGGTCTTAGACTGCTGGCTTGAAATGAAGAACAGCGCTGTCCAGATCAACGAAAATCCGATGATTTGCGGGAGTGTTACATGCTGTTTGAAGACGATCCAATTAATGATTATGGCAGTCATAGGAAAGCTTAACTCTGCCAGAGTAGCGAAGGAAGCTTTAGTCGTGCTGAGCCCCTTGTAATACAGCAGCATACTGAGTAACCCAGGCAGCAAAGCTTGCAACAACAGATTAATTGCAATCGCAGCGGAAGCACCATAACCGCCATGAATTTGCCAAGGTGCATCCTCCATCGTTGTAATAATGAACAATAAGGGTAAGGCCATTATGAAGCGAAGGGAAGTAACTGTTTCGTATTTCATAGAACCGAGTAAATAACGGCCCATAACGGTTGAACCCCCCCACAGTGCTGCAGCTCCCAGAGCCATCAGACTGCCTACACCTATAAAGCTGTTAACTTCACTAAAAGGAATACTCCAGCCAAAGGTTAAAAGATAAGTACCGGCTAGTGCCAGTATAATCAAGGGTCCAAAATTTTGGGGCAGGCGTTCTTTAAGCAATACAGCAGCAAGCCCGATGGCGAACAGCGGTTGAAGCTTTTGCAGCAAAAGCACCGCATTCAAATCGCCGCTCGATAAAGCCATGGTAAACAGGATGGTTGCCACAGCAGAACCCCCCCAAGACACGATCAGGAGTGCGCCGATCTGCCGAAAGCCAATCCCCTTCAGCTCAAACCGTTGTTTCCAGAGGACTGGCACAGCTGCCAGAAAAAGCACGACATGCTCCAACAACACGATTTGGGAAGAAGTTAGTGACTTTAAAAGAATGATGCGGAACAGTGGATCCACGCCCCACAATGCTGCACCCAAGGCAACGAGCCAAAAACCGTTGCGGATAGGGAACCTTCGAACCCCTGATGATGAAGCCGATACATTACTCAACATTCCGTTTCTCCTTGTCGATACATACTCTCGATAAGAGACCAAATCCCCCGATTTGCCCTTAAAGGCAACCATCGGGGACATTATCAATAAAGACGCCCAGAAAACACTGGCCTTTATCTTATGATCCTCTCCCATCCGGACTTTACCGTCGGCTCTGGAATGGCACCAGATCAGTCCCTTCTCTATGAAAAAAAGAAGAGAGTCGCGGGCTTAGTTCGTGTACGAACATCACCGCCGGTTAGGAATTTCACCTTACTCCGAGAATCTTGTATTCTGTTATTATTTTCACAATATCAGGATAAACCACATCTTTCCTCTCGTCCAGCAAAAAAGTAATCTACACTGTACACTTTCCTTTATTCGAGCCCGATATTAATCATATATCTAATCATGCCAATAAACAGAATGGTAGGGATAACACATGAGAAAGCATGGTTTTCGGGCTGTACTGCTGCTTTTCTTTTTAACATTATTTGTTCCGGGGATAGGTCATGCCGACTCTGCAGCCACTCATATTAGTCTGGATGGTAAAGAGCTTGTAATCTATAAAGATGCTCAGGTACAGATTGTGAACGGCAGTGTAATGGTTCCCCTACGACTGGTTGCCGAACAGCTGGGATATGTTGTTAAGTGGGACAATGTAACGAAGACGGCAACCATCGAACAGGCGGGTACAATACTGAAGTTGGTTTTAAACAACCCTATTGCAGAGGTTTCCGGGAAACAAGTTAAGCTAGATACCCCTGCTTTTTTGAGTGGAAATATAACGCTGGTACCCTTGAAATTCGTTGGGGTAGAGACGGGAACTACGGTCCGTTGGGACAACTCCACCAAAACTGTGTATCTAACTTCTCCGGTAAAAGCTCCAGAGAGCAACGGGACCCAAGTTACACCTCTGGACACGCCTATGGTAAATGAAGCAAACGGTTCAGGGGCTGCACTTACCAGTCTCAACTTTATGGATAACAGACTGTTGATTGACCTGAACGGGAATGTAACCCCAAATGTTTTTGCCATAAGTAATAAGGATCGAATTGTTATAGATTTACCGAACACGAGCTACTCTCCCAGCTTCATGCCAGGTCCGTCTCTTGGAAGCAAACAAAATGGATCCATTGAAGTCACAGATAATCCCGATGTTTCCGCAATCCGTTACTCTTTATTCAGCAATTCTCCTTCTACGATTCGTTTGGTTATTGATCTCAACAGCCCCAAAGCCTACAGCGTCATCAATGGTAATGACGGCCATATTATTGTAGACCTTAATGGGGCGGACATCGTTACACCCCCTCAAGCCAATATCCCTGCTGTTCCACCAGCAACTCCGCCACCTGTAATTGCAGTCGGCACGAAGCTGGTAGTCATCGACGCAGGACACGGAGGGAAAGATCCGGGAGGAATCAGTCTTAGCAAGTACAATGAGAAGGACTTCACCCTATCAACTGTTCTGAGAATAAAGAAACTGCTGGAGAAGGAACCCAACCTTAAACTTATCCTCACTCGAAGCAATGACAGCTACCCTACTCTTCAGGAAAGAGCCAAGGTTGCCAATGATATGAAAGCAGATTTATTCATATCTATACATGCCAACAGTATTCCTGCCGGCAGTAAGAATAATCCCAGCGGATATGAAACGTATTACACCCGCAAGGAAAGCCTGGAATTCGCCAAGGTTGTCCATAAGTATCTCGTTCCTGCTACTGGCCTATCAGACCGTGGTATTCGCCAAGGCAGCTTGTATGTAACCAGAGAAACCAAAATGCCGGCGATCCTGCTCGAATGCGGCTATCTAAGCAATCTGAATGATGAGGCCCTGCTGTTTAATGAAGACTTTCAGCAAAGGGTTGCCGAGGCAGTTGTTTCCGGAATTAAGGAATATTTAGGGCTTTAGTTCTTAACCTGCTGAAGCAGAACTCTACCGATCGGAAACAAAAACTAGGCAGTCTCCAATAATCCGGAGACTGCCTAGTTTTTTAACGTTGAGTATCATTAAATTCTAACAAAGGTTATAAAATCCGTATTTACCGGCTCATGCCCCTCCACCCGCAGATAGGTGGAGATCTGACCGCGGTGGTAGCTTCCGTGCAGCGATACATGACTTAATATATCCAGTATAGAAGTGTGGAACTCCGTGCCTTTGCTGTTGCGGTAAGCAATTACCGTGTTCATATCAGTATCCCCTAGCGTCTTTAAGTAGCTTTGGTATCCTGTATGATTCTCCTGAACGAGAAGCTCACAGTCCTTCAGACGGGTTACTGGCCAAATGCTTAAGTTTGAACTGTTCCGTTGATTAAGTCGCTCCAGCCAGACCTTTTCCGCTGAAAGCAAATGTCCAAACAGAGAAATCAGCTTCTCCGAAATAGCATCCGCATTCTGTAAAGCCTTCAATATCTCCTCATTGGCCCAATGGGCATGGGCGAATAGGCGGATCAAATGATCATGTTGAGCCTGGGCTGAAGGTGTCATAAGCTCCCCCCCATATTGTGAATTAACCGTTTTCGCTTCTCACGTTCAGGATCATGTACAATGCGTGTATGTTCATCAAAAATAAGGGTAGCCCGATCCCCCGGACGATATTGAGGCCAAGGGATCTCAGGAGTTCCAGGGTTCTTACGATGTGCAAAAGCTATCCATGCCCCCTGCATGATATCCGCCAATTGCTTCATGGAATCCGTAACCTCTAATCCTAGATGCCGCAGAAGGGATAAATTATTAAAAGCAAACACGATTTCAGCACCGTGCACTGCTTTATATAACAACGGATGCCCCGGTACTGACCAATCGAATCTGTACATCCATACAGGGGCATGCGTACGCTGTGCCTCAGCAAATGAAACAGAACTGCGCCAAAAGTACAGATCCGTCAAAATGTCAGCCTGCCCCTCCCAAGAGACCGGGTAATGTCGGGCAATCTCTGACAGGTTACCTACACCCATCAACATTTCAAGCGCCCTCAGGGATTGTTCAAAGTCCGCAGAGCCAGAGCCTTCGCGGAAAAAGAGGTTCCCCTCATCACGATTGGTTCCAATTAGCAGTGGAATACCTTTTGCTGAGCCATTAGCCACCGCCTGTGCAGGGTCCTCCGGCAGCGTGTCTATATCAATAACAGGTTGAAAGAACATGCTGAGCGAGTCTCCAGACAGCTTCATCGTCATCCGATCAGCAGCCTCCACAATTTTCTCTGCTGACAGAGTAGCTAAATGACTGACATCGTCTTTCTCGGAAATTCCTAGCTCTATTAGCAATGCAGCAGTGATTTCCTCTGCCTGCTTCGACTGCAGGGTCTGAGAAGTCCCGCTTTGCATGATTGCACCTGAGAACAAGCCTTTTGCAGCAGGCATGGCCAGCAATGCAGCAATACTCATGCTGCCTGCCGACTCTCCGAAGACTGTCACGCGCTCAGGATCGCCCCCAAAGGCAGCAATATTGTGCTGAACCCACTCTAGAGCCGCAATCTGATCCAATAACCCTTGATTTGAGGCAAACCCGTCCCCCCAAGGGGTCAAATGAAGAAACCCAAAGGGACCGAGTCGATAGTTAATAGAGACCACAATCACGTTCCCCCGGCTGGCTAGAGTGGTTCCCTCGAACATAGGTTGGCTTCCCGAGCCGGTTACAAAAGTACCGCCATGAATCCAGACCATTACCGGCAATGCTTCTTCCTTGGCAACGGGAGACCAAACATTCAGGTATAGGCAGTCTTCTGAATGAACAGGCTGCGTTCCCCCGAATCTTGTGCCCCTGCTATCTGCCGGTTGATAACAGACCGGCCCGAACTCAACAGCCTCTCTGACAATGCTCCAAGGCTTTGGTGGCTGAGGTGCATGGAAGCGAAGTGCTCCGATCGGCGGAGCTGCGTAGGGAATCCCGCGCCAGACGTTAATTCCGTTCGTCTGTGTTCCTTTGAGCTTGCCATATTGTGTATTTGCTATGGGTCCTTCCATGACAGTCATCCTTTCGTATTATTCCTTCTTCTCTTCGGTTTTTTCTTCAATCTGAAGATACAAACCGGAACGGAAGCGGAACCACT